>DASVOE010000083.1:0-11319 GCA_036383515.1 Chitinophagaceae bacterium
AATTTCCCGTGCCTTACATGGAAGTCTACCCGATTTTATACATTGAAATCCTGAAATATTAAAATTGTAGATATGAAAACAATACTCTTCGCACTACTTATTATAGCTGTAGCAGTATTGCAACCAGCCTGTAAAAGAGGAAAATTTCCGCTTGACCCGCCTGACAAACGGCCGGTTCAAAGTATTCAAATCGGGGATGCAGATGAAGCAGCGCTTCTGCAGCAGGAATTAAAAATAGAAATACAACAGGTAAAGGATAACCGGCTTTTTTACTTTGCTGGTAGCAAAGGCCTGGATGCACAATTAACTGAACTAGGTTACACGATAAAGAAAGAAGATCTTATGCAGCTATATTATAAATATGCAGAGATAACCATCAATAAAAAAGTTCCTGAAGAATCCAGAACTGAAGAATTGCAAAAAAAAGGGATAATAATTCTTAATAAAGAAGAAAACTACTGGGTTATACGTGGCACACTTGAACAATTAAAACAAGTGGAGAAAATGGGTTACAAACTTAAAAAACTTGAAAAAGAACCCCGCCCAAGAAAAGTAGAGATCGTTGTAAATACGCAGGCTGATATTCAAAAGGTAAACGAAACGGGGGTGGATATTTATCATGTGGAAACCAAAGGCAACTCTTATGTCATACATGCCGGAGCTTTTGATAATCAAATAGAGCTTATACGCAAAATGGGATTCACGGTAACCCGCAAATAATAATCATACCATCTAACTATTAAAGCCATTCACCATGAAATCATTTTTTATAATGATGTACTGCTTGCTTAGCATTGAATTGTATAGCCAGATACTTTCCTATACAAACTTCAGAACTCCGGCGCAGGTAGATGCTGCCATTAACACACTGGCATCCACCTATCCTTCCCTCACACGTATTCAAACCATAGGAACTACTACCGGTAGCCCGGGTATGCCCGGAAAACCCATCCGTGTTTTAAAAATTTCCAGTACTCCGGCAGTAAACGATCCTGCCAAAGGAGATGTAGTATATATGTCTTTAATGCATGCCCGCGAGTGGATAACTGTAGAAACAGTATTATATATAGCTGATAAATTGCTTGCTCAATATTCCACTAATACTGCTTTAAGAAATGACCTGGATAGAATTCAGCTATGGATTGTTCCTGTATGTAATCCTGAAGGTTACGCATATACACATACCGGTGGTTCCTGTGCAGACCCTGCAAGTCCAAGAATGTGGAGAAAAAATCGCAGAGATAACGGAGACGGAACCTTTGGTGTTGATATTAACCGTAACTGGGGATATCAATGGGGATTGCTTAGCGGTTCTTCTAATGTTACTTCTTATGATACATACCACGGTACAGCTGCATTCAGCGAAAGGGAAACACAAATACTCAGAGATTTTGTAAATGGATTGGCTAATCTTAAAACACTTGTGAGTTATCACAGCTATTCTGAATTATACCTGAGACCATGGGCCTATAGTACAACTGATCCACCGGGAGAGCCAACATTAAGAAGTATAGCACAAAGAAATATCGGGCTTATTCAATCTGTGCATGGTCATGTTTATTCGGAAAACATCTGGTACACTTCATCCGGCGAAACAACCGATTATATATGGAACCAACACAGGTCGGCTGCTTTTACTCCAGAGATCCGACCCGTCGGTGATGGAGGTTTTTGTCCTCCGGCTTCAGAAATACTTCCGTGTGCTGAAGAAAATTATCCGGCCGCTGTTGCGCTTATTCATGATGCTGCAAGACCACAAGTATGGATCAGGGATAATACCGGTGATACTGGTGCAGAACCTTCAACAGGGTATACATGGGAAAGTCCTGATATCTGGACAGTTCCTGCTGTTTTGAACCAGGGTGCTACAGTGACCTTGCATGTTCGGGTAAATAATAGCAGCGGAGGGCCCGTAAATAATGTAACTGTTGAAGCATATTATACGGATCCCCGTATCACGCTTGAATTTCCCAGTCTTACTTCTACGCTTATTGGCACTACAACGGTAAATGTCCCTCCGGGCGGCAGAGATGTAACTTTTTCCTGGGTTACTCCCGTTGGTACTAATTCATGGGGTGAACGTCATTGGTGTGTTGGTGCAGTCGTAAAGCATCAAAATGATATGCCATTAACAACCGTGGTAAGAAGATCGAGTAATATTGCCTGTCACAATTTTAATACAACCACTATTGTAGAGGGAGGTCTTTTGAATGTGGCTGCTACAAATTTTTTAAATGTGGCTGCGGAACTGGACATTTCATTTAATCAAAACGATCTGCCTGCTGACTGGAAACTCCAAATTCCACGTAAAGAGGAACTTCAAAGAGGTTTGAAATTAGACTCTTCCACTATCCGGAAATCTAAATTATTAAAAAGTAGCAAGCTGATTTTGGAGCCGGGTCAAACAGTATTAATTCCCATAAAAGTTCATTTTGAAAAAGCTCCACCAAATGACGTTATCGTTCGGGTTCAGGGAAACCTGATACCATTAGTTGCCGGTAAAAGAGTTCCTGTCGGAAATGGGTATAGTTTCCAGGTTAAAGCGGTGAAATAACTGAATAATTGTTGAATACGTCTCATTCATTACCCGGCCTCACGACCGGGTAAATTGTTTAGGCTATGGCTCAAACTGAGCTAAAAAATTACAAATGATTAGCAAATATATTTTCCTGATATATTTGTAATCTTGTATTCTTTTCCGTACCTGCTTCGTGCCCTACTAGTTTTTAGCTACCATTTGAACTAACCTACATACTATGAGATTTTATATCCCTAATGTCATTTGTTGTATTTTATTTACAGTATTTGCAACCACAGTTCTGTTTGCCCAATCAAGAGTTTACGGAACTGTAAAAGACGTAAACCATAAAGCTATTATCGGCGCTAATGTATTGTTGTTACGTTCCAGTGATTCAATTTTAGTAAAAGGCATTATCACTGATGCTGCCGGTAATTTTAATTTTGAGAAGATAGATGCAGGCCGCTACATTGTCAGCTCTTCCTTTGCTGATTTTAAACCTTATTACAGCCAGGTAATAAATGTTGCTAACGAAGACCTGAATACAGGTGTTATTAATCTAAATAATAACGATAAAGAACTGTCTGTTGTTACCCTTGTTTCCCGTAAGCCATTGTTTGAACAAAAGATCGACCGCATGGTGATCAATGTCAAAAACAGCATTACTTCCGCAGGCGGAACCGCACTGGAAGTTTTGGAAAAGTCGCCGGGAGTGATTGTAAATAAACAAAGCAATTCCATTGGTCTTAATGGTAAAGAAGGCGTAGTTATAATGATTAATGGTAAAATAAGCCGCATACCTGCCGATGCTGTATTACAAATGCTTTCGGGTATGAATGCCTCCAACATTGACCGGATAGAACTGATCACAACACCACCTGCTAATTTCGATGCAGAAGGCAATGCCGGGTTTATCAATATTGTGCTGGTCAATAATCCTAACAAGGGATTCAACGGTTCATATTCACTCACGATGGGCTATGGAAAAGGATATACACCTGCCGGGGCTGTTAACTTTAATTACCGGAATAAAAAGGTCAACCTGTTTGGCGATTATTCGTTTACGTGGAATAACCAGGAACAGCAGGCGATCAATTATCGGAGAACTCTTACCAATGGTGTGACCACTGAAAATTATACAGATGCACACCGGCACCCGGAAGATGGAGCCCAGCATGCAAGATTGGGGATGGATGTCCAGGTTACTCCCAAAACGGTAATAGGCGTTTTAATAGGAGGCTATGATACCAAGTGGAAAATGAAATCCTACAACTCTTTATCGGTTGTTAAAAATAATGTGCAGGATACAATGGTTTCCGTAGTAAATAAGGAACTAAATCATTGGAAACATATAATGGGCAATATCAATTTGGCTCACACGATAGCCGAAGGAGAAACGATTACTGCTGACCTGGATTATCTCTACTACAAGGATAATAATCCCAATGAGTATGTCAACAGCTATTTTAACGGCAATGGTATGCCTCTTGGTGCAGAACAGACCCGCAGCGGCAAGCTAACCCCGTTAAAAATATGGGTAGCGAAAACAGATTATACCCGTAAGCTGGGTAAGAAAGTAAATGCAGAAGCCGGTCTTAAAATAGCCGTATCAAGATTTACCAATGATGTATCCGTTGAAACATGGAACCAGAACAACTGGGTAAAAAATCCTGAATACACAGCCAGGTATAATTTAAAAGAAAATATTGCCGCCGCTTACTCAGCTTTTACCATTACGGCCAGCGAAAAAACAAGTTTAAAATTAGGGCTGCGGTATGAATACACTACTTCTAATCTCGGAAGTGAGACGCAAAAGAATATTGTAGATCGTAAATATGGAAGATGGTTTCCCAGCCTGTTTATGTCGCAGAAAATAAATGACAACAATTCTTTCAACGTATCCTATAGCCGGCGCATTACACGGCCTACATTTAAGGATATGGCGCCTTTTGTGATCTTTATCGATCCTTATACTTTCTTTTCTGGTAATAGTGGTTTACAACCTGCTTTTTCCGATATCTTCAAAACCGATTACCTGCTGAATAAATTTGTACTGTCGGCTTCTTATACTTTCGAAGATCAGTCCATTGCCAATTTTCAACCCAAAGTAGACAAGAACAATAAGCAACTTTTTGTTTCAGAAAACCTCGACAACATTAAGACTGTAAATCTTAGCCTCTCACTTCCATTCACGATAACAAAATGGTGGAATATGCAAAACAACCTGCAGGGCACCTGGCAGCAGGTGAATGCTTTTTTCAAAAACGGTCCTTTCAGTGTTGAACAGAAAAATTTCAGTGGTTACAGTTCCAACAGTTTTACACTTCCGAAAAATTATAGTATTGAGCTTTCCGGCTTTTACCAGTCAAAAAGATTATTCGGTGCAAGTATTTTCCAGGGAGTAAGTATTTTAAACGTTGGGCTACAAAAAATGTTTGGCGAAAAAAATGACAAGCTGCGGTTTGCGGTATCGGATATTTTTGCCAACGGTTTTTTCAGATCCGTCAGCGACATCCCTGAAGAAAATATTTACGTAAAATTTAAAATCCGTTTCAATCAACGCACCTATAAACTCACTTACACCCATAATTTCGGTAACAATAAACTGAATAGCAAGCGTAACCATTCTACCGCTTCGGAAGAGGAGCAGCGGAGAATGAATTGAGAGAACGTTTGCTGCAATTTGCAGTTGCGCAGTCACATCCAATAATTGATTGTTAGTAAGGGACAGATATCAAAGACGGAAATCCAGTGTACAGAGTTATATTGAAGAAATCGTCATATTTTCTCTTTATACGAGTTGTTTTTATTTTAATGTAAAACACTATTTTTAGAAATGGCGAACCAAACAACAGCAAAAACAAACCTTATTTTTCTCCCTTTAATTTTGCTAAGTATCTTTTTTGTAATTACTTATGCTTTTTTGTATTGGCTTTTTTACATTCAATTAAATCTTATCCCTTTAAAAGTAGATATTGTCCAATATTGGATTCCGGCGGGGCTATCATTTATTTCAATTTTACTTTTCATAAGACCAAGAGTTCATCTTCTAAAACTTGATAAAGATAATGGCCGGATCAGGGGATTGTATTACATAGTTGGGAGTGCAGTTTTTTGTGTGCCGGCAGTTATTACTTTAACCTATCTTGATTCAGCAACAGGCAAATTAACTATACTTAATTCAATAGAAGAAATTTCTCAAAAACCAGCAACAAAATATTATTCACTTAATTCTTATGTTTTAAATAAAGACAAGATTGGTATTGAGTCGGGAATTACATATAGTGGCAAGAATAATCAATATTTGAACTTTGATATTTACGTAGTGATACCTTTCACTGCCGGTTTAGCTGATACGTTACGATCTCCACATGCCTTCTTGTCAGTGAAATATCATAAACATGTTTCCAGTAATATTTCAGATTTTGAACGCAAATATGATTGGGAAAGGTTTTGGGAAAAAAGTTTCAAAAGTTTCGATGAAGAATCGATCCATTTTAGGTATTTGGAAAGGATCGCTAATACCGAAGACAGAGATAATTTTGTAGTCGCTGCTGAAAATAGTGGCTTATACAAGCGAAAATCAGCTATTGTAATATTGAAGTATATAGACGAACCCTTCGAAGAAAGAAATGGCAATAAACTTGGCTACATTTTTCTATCATTTGGAATTGGTGCTTTTATATGGTTTATAATGATTGTTATCCCGGGCCTTCATGAACAAAAAGCCATAAGTTTTACTTCCACGAATAAATCATATTTGATACGGGAGCTAACTGCTGCATACAGTATACTTAAACCAAGACATGGTTTTATTGCTACCCCGGCCCTCATTGCATTAAATGTTTTGATTTTTATAATTATGGTTTTAAAAGGATTCGGCTTTGTTCAATTTCTTACCCGTGATCTTATTCCAATGGGTGCTCTTTATGAACCAGGAATACAAAAAGGAGAATGGTGGAGATTGATTACAGGCATGTTTTTACATGACGGCATTTTGCATTTGCTTATGAACATGGTGAGCCTTTATCTGGCAGGAATATTTTTAGAATCATATCTTGGTACAAAAAGATTTTTTTTCGCTTACCTATTGTCAGGAATTGCAGCTGGGTTGATCAGCTTATGGTGGCATGATAAACCTGTTGTGGCCGTAGGAGCATCAGGGGCTATTTTTGGTTTATACGGAATACTTTTATCCATGATTGTTTTCAATAGGTTCGATATATCTTTAAAAAAATTCATGCTTGTTCTCCTGGCTTGTACAGCAGGCTACAGCTTATTAATGGGGTTTTTATCTAAGGGCGTTGATAATAGTGCCCATCTTGGAGGGCTTGCCGCTGGTTTTATATTCGGATCCTTATTTACTAAACGAGTCGGCAAGGAATATAACATTTAATATTTCAAAAAAATGTCCTGAGCTATAAGCTCAGGACAACGAGAAGGATAATTGAGCATTCTTTATTTTAACCTGATATTGTAACCGATCTGCAGGTAAAACGGGAATAACGGAGTTGTAGAAAAATCCTGCGACACCAGCTTCCCGGCTTTCAGGTAAATATCATTTTGCCTGAAAGAAAACCCTGTTTGCAATCCATAATAGAAATTACCACCGGTTGACGGTTCATACCAGCCATCCTTTACAGAAGGAAAATTTTGTTTATAGGCTGCCGTATGCTTGAAATGCGTGACAATGGCTTTATCAAAACCTGCTTCACCAGCAATAAACCATTTCGGTTTATAATACCCGGCAATACCCGTCATATCACTTCCAAAATTTAAAAGACTGGCAAATGAATTTTCATACCGCCTGAATACGCCCTGTATTTTGGCGCTGAACTGGAAATTATTTATCTCGTACAACCGGATGTATCCGCCGATTTTAGTTTTAAAATCATCCATCAACCTTTTCCCGGCCGGAAAAGAATGTTCAACGTTTAATACTATAGGCATTTTTGATTTTAACTGGTAACCATATCCCGCTCCAGCTGTTAACCCATATTCCGCACCAGCGTTTATATTTATTATATGCTTTTGTTCTTTATCCAGGCTTTTCCAGTTTATACTTTGAGAAAAGGCATTGGCTGATATACTTAACGATAGTGCGAACGCTATATATATTTTAATTCTTTTCATTGAAATTTTATTTTAAAGAGTTTAAATAAGTTAATGCTACCGGGTAAAAATTACTCCAGCCGGTTGGGAAAGAAATCATATCATGCCCTGTGCCATTTACTTTAAACAATTGCACATTGGGATAAGCCGATGATACTTTTTGTGCATAAGCCTGACCATAAGCTTTGTTTCGTTCGCTGTAGACAAATAAAACTTTCGTATGGTACTGGTTTAAATGAGTGGTCCAGTTGGGTTTTTCTTCATCACCGAGTTCGAACAGAGCCTGGTTCACCACAGCGCCGCTCCGCCAAAAGGGAAGTGCTCCTTCATTACCCACCGGGTTATCTTTATCACCATCGGCAACAGATAACAGTGCATACTTATAATCTAGAATGGCATGCTCATCTCTTTTGCCCGTAATAAACTGGTCGGAATACAAAAAATCATTAACGAGTTCGCTGGTGATCTTTATATCCCTTGAACGGGTGACATATCCTTCAATATCACTCCAGGTAAAACCGCCCGGTTCTCCTAAAATTGCGCCGCTGATAACTGCCGGATATTTATCAATAAATGCTGTAGCCAGTATAGCACCCCATGAATGTCCCAACAGAAAAACTTTCTGAGCAGGTGACTTCCTGTAATGCGCTATTACCCCATTTAAATCATCCAGCATCACCTGAATACTGTAAGAAGATTTAGGATGACGTTTTGATAACCCCGAACCACGCTGGTCATAAAAAACTACATAATAGCCCTGGCTGGCAAATGCTTTACAGTTGAGCAAGTAACGATAATCGGAGCCGGGACCGCCGTGCAATACAATTATCATAGCGCTATCAGGGTTTCCAAAAGTTTCAGCATGAAATATGCTGCCGTTGACGGAAATGGAGGGGAGAGTGGGATCCTGCTCCACTGTTTTAGGTACGAGGTTGCCCTCTTCAGTAATACGATTTTCTTTTGTGCAACTCCATAAACTGATCAAACAAATCAATAATGGAATGCAGAGTTTTGCTTTTTTCATGGTTTAATGTTTTAATGATTTGAGGCGCAAAACTCGGCCTGAAAAATGTTTCATCTGCTCCATCCTATAAGATGAACCTATAAAGGTTTCTAAAAAAACAGGCTTTATAAGTTTTTGAATATCAAATTGCCTGTGCGATGAACCGGGGATACAGGAGCAGTGAATCTTATTTTAAAGAGATATGAAGTTGCTGAAGATATTCCGAAGGAGAAATGCCGGTTACTTTTTTAAAATTCCTGTTGAAGGAGGTTTTGGAATTAAAGCCGCATTCATAAGCCAAAGAAAGTAAGGTGTAATTTCTGTTGTCAGGCAGCGGGGCCAGTTTTTTAAATTCTTCTACCCGGTGAAAATTTATATAGTCATAAAAATTTTTGCCCTCGTAACTATTAATGACCTGCGACAGGTGGTTGGGGTGTACTTCCAGGGTCCTGGCCAGGGCCGCAAGCGTAATTTCTGAATCGACAAAAGGTTTTTGATCTGTCATACACCCAGCAAGCAATTTATACATCTTAGTGGCCTGCTCTTCACCCAATCCCGATTTTTCATATTTTATTTTGGGAGAGATAGGAGCTATCTCTGGTTTATTAGCTTCTTCACCTGGTGCTTCCTGGTAGAATGGGGCGTTGGATTCCTTTGGCATTTCTTCTGCTGGTAAAGTTTGCAGTTGATGACTTTGTGGATGTACTAAAGTAAAAATGCCAGTCTGCCTGATCCCAAAATAGCCTAAAAAAAATACAAACAGCACAGCGGCACCAAATACAATGGAGTCGTTCCCGAAAATTACAACTATCCAGATGGCTGCGATACCATAAATCAAATACCTGAGCCAGGCAAGATTAATTTTTTCAATGTTTGAAAATTCATCTTCGATTGACATCCTGTACCTGCGCAATAAAAACAGGGAAGCAGTTACATAAGCAATTCCTGAAACGGCAATACTAATCACACAAACCTGTATTAATGGTTCGTAGCCGGCTCCCTTATTCCTGTAAACATTTATTTTTTCAGCTGAAGACAAACTGAAAAAAGGGATGATAAACAGGTATAGAATTATTACCGGAAGAAAGTGAAGCAGCCAGGTCATTCTTTTTTTTGGATACTGACGGGTCAACTCTGCCGTATATAAAAACAGGAAGGGACCATGAATAAGCGGGTAGGGAGGATGAATCCCCAACAGAGCAGGGTAATTGTAAATCTGGCCGGTGATGAAAAGATAAAATAAAAGCAAATGAAAGGCGATCGCACAAAGCCATACGATCAAAATCCTGTCAGCCCGTGTTTTATTTCGCTTACCGGTTAAAAGAATGGCCAGGAAGAATGTTATAATTATACCGGCTAAATAGAGCATAAATAGTATTCCGCTTTTCCTTGTTCAGGGATTAAAAATACAAACTTATAGAAATTGGCTTGTTATGCAGTTTGCTGGGTAGTGCACCAGTTTCAAAATTTATCAGGTACTTTTTATTTCACGCTAAGGCGCAAAGAAAATAAGTCGTTAAGGGTACAGTCTTTGCGTCTTGAATTATTTAGCGTCTTTGCGTGAAAAATTCAAACTGATACACTATCGAATCTCCAATGGCAAGTCCGGTTGGCGGAATTATTACAACTCAAGTACAAGTTTATTTACAACTGTTTTCGCCATTTCGGTAATATCAGGATTGTATTGTGCAAGAAATTCTGAGGTGGATGACTTCCATGATTGGGCAAACCTGATGCCCCTGTTCCTTTCAATATTACTGACAGTTATTTTACCGGATTTTGTTTCGCTTCCGTTTTGTAAGACCCTGTAAGAAACAATTAAATCTTTTGAATCGGGTTCTACATAAAGCTTATACAAATGAATAAACAGAAGTATGATATGACCTTTATCAACAATTGCAAAGCTGCTGGGAATTTGCTCCACATTCAATTCGAGTTGTTGGCCATTCAATTTTTGTTTCAATTTACCGGCTTGCTGATAGATTGCTTTTCTGAAATAGTTTACCCCGATTGAAGAGTTTAGCGTAGTTGTATGCCGGTAATCATATTTCCAATAAAGAATAAGAGGCAGGTTTTTTGATTTTTTTTCTGTTACTGAAATTATATTCGGATCGGAAGGAATGGATGATTTAATTGAAATACTACTATCATTTTTTTTATCTGGTTTTGGCAGTTGATTATTGAATTGACCGGCAACGTAGGCATCTATCTTTTTTGTTGAGACGCAACCGGTAAAAAACAAGGGAATAAGAATAACGGCAATTATAAACGAATAAGATTTAAACATATATCGGTTTAGGGTCAAGATAGGATTTTTTATATAAATAGTTTTGATACGCTATTTGTACCTTATCCTATTGGCAAGATTCCAGCAGGTAGAAATAAATCTTCTTCTAAGTAGCTGCAATTGTTGTCTCAATTGTGACCCAAGAATAGTTGTAAATAAAATGCCCGCTTGCACGGGCAGTACTTTGTCTGGACTGCAGTAGCAATCCTGTGGGTTAATTAATTCACCGGGTAAAATTATTTACCCCATGTGATGATGCTGACAACAATGAGTACGGCGAAAATAGCTACCGTAACCAGGTTGCCCTGTACATCCACATTGTGAAGCAGGGTGTTGAGTTTTTTCATAACCTGAATTTTAGTTTTAAAAAGGGTTTTAGCTCAGGTTTTCAAAAGGGCG
>DASVOE010000084.1:0-10173 GCA_036383515.1 Chitinophagaceae bacterium
ATTTTTGCGGCCAGCTTCTACGATGCCATCACCAAAACCACTGCGGGTATCTTTATTACCGGTAGATTGAATGTCTTTCAGCATGATTGATTTTTAGATGCGGCAAATGTAAGTTAAGATGCAATTATATTTACTAATTAAGCTCTACTGGTTTTCCGCTGAATATCGTATCATCAGCTTTTAACCGCTGTTCCCATTCCCAGGCTGTCCGCATCATATCGTCTAACGAATATTGAAGTTCCCAGCCCAGGAGGTTCCGGGCAAGTTCATTATTAGCATAAATAGCGATCACATCGCCGGGTCGGCGGGGACCTATCTCATAATTTAGTTTTACACCGCTTACTTTTTCAAATGCATGGATAGCTTCCAGCACCGTAACACCATTTCCGCTGCCTAAATTAAACACTTCGCAAAGCCCGGTATTCTTTTCCTGTTCCAGGTATTGTATCGATAAAGTATGGGCATGAGCAATATCACTCACATGAATAAAGTCGCGGAGACAGCTTCCATCACGGGTATCATAATCATTGCCATGCACAAACATTTTATTCAATTTGCCAATGGCAGTTTGCGTAATGGCAGGCACCAGGTTTTGTGGTTTACCAATAGGCAGTTCACCAATTTTAATAGAAGAATGTGCCCCAACAGGATTGAAATATCTCAGTAAAATGGTTTGAGTGCCCGAACTTTTTGCAAACTCATTAATGATCTGCTCGCCCATTTGCTTGGTGTAACCATACGGTGATTCAGCGGGTTTGGGAGGGGTAGCTTCAGTTACCGGGATCTGTTCAGGATTTCCGTAAACGGTACAGGAAGAAGAAAAAACGAAATAAGGAGTTTCAAATTCCTGTACACATTTCAACAGGTTGATCAATGAATTGAGGTTATTCTCAAAATACATCAGGGGTTTTTCAACCGACTCGCCTACGGATTTATAAGCCGCAAAATGGATGATCCCCTGGATATCGTTTTCCTGGAAAATGGCAAACGTGTCATCAAAATTGCAGAGATCAACCTTATAATTCTTTACTTTTTTACCCACTATACTTTCGACGCCATCAAACATCCTGGGATTGGATCTCGAGTTGTT
The DNA here is from genome assembly GCA_036383515.1 of Chitinophagaceae bacterium. Classification (GTDB taxonomy): domain Bacteria; phylum Bacteroidota; class Bacteroidia; order Chitinophagales; family Chitinophagaceae; genus CADEDV01. The sequence goes on from DASVOE010000084.1 coordinate 1,091, forward strand.
ATCTACGGAAATAACATCATACCCATTTTTTATCAAATCAACGATTGTGTGCGAACCGATATAGCCGCATCCGCCTGTAACTAGTATTGTTGCCATAATAAGTGGGGCGAAATTCCGGATTTTTTTTCAATACAGGGAGAGTAATAGAAAAAGGGTGCTTTTTTAAAAGAATAAACGGGCAATAGAGTAAATACCAGCAGCGAGTAATCCACTTACCGGTATGGTTAATATCCATGCCCAGATCAGGTTGATGGTAATACCCCAGCGAACAGCGGAAAGACGTTTGGTGGCGCCTACACCCATTATCGCCCCGGTAATTGTATGTGTGGTACTGACAGGTATTTTCAGGGCCTCGGTCACAAATAAAGTAACAGCTCCGGCTGTTTCTGCAGCTACTCCTTCAAAAGGAGTGACCTTGGTGATTTTTGTACCCATTGTTTTTACGATCTTCCAGCCACCACTCATGGTACCAAAACCAATGGCTGCATAACAGGCAATCGGAACCCAGGTTGGCATTTGACTAAATTCCTGTATAGTACCGCCCGCAATAAGCGCCGCAGTGATAATACCCATAACTTTTTGCGCATCATTACCACCGTGACCGATACTGAAGGCTGCAGAGGAAACTAACTGAAGCCGTTTGAACCACTGATTAGCACGGTGCGTATTTAAAGAGCTCAGGTAAAGTGAAAATATGGCCATGACGGAAAGTATAAAGGCCAGTAATATCCATTTGAAATTTTTGGAATAGAAAATCACTTTCATCACATAGCTTTCGTAATGGGATACGAGTTTTTCCGGCCTTGTCTCCAGGTTATAATACAGGAACATGGCGACAAGAATAAGAATGGCTACGCCAAATATCTTGGATGTCCATCCTTTTTTAAATGAATTGAGAAACCAGAGAGACATTATAAAGGCCATGACCATCCCGATCAGCGGGGCCATGATAATAAAGCTGGCGGTTTTAATAACGATGGAAGAATTAATAGCACTAAAACCTCCATTTGCAATAGCTGCACCTGCAAAACCACCTATCAGTGTATGAGAAGAAGAGGAAGGTATACCTAACCACCAGGTAAGAAGATTCCATAAAATAGCGGCGATCAACCCTGAAAAAATAACAACCATCATTTGCCCGCTTTCGATATGATCGGGCTTTACTGTTTTGGCCACTGTATCTGCAACGCCATGATCTTTAAAAATAAAAAAAGCTACCGAATTGAAAAGGGCAGCCCATAATACAGCCTGGAAAGGTGTCAGGACTTTTGTGGAAACAACAGTAGCAATGGAATTAGCTGCGTCGTGAAAGCCATTGATGTAATCAAAGATCAGTGCTAAAGCAATAATGACAATAAGAAATGGGGTCATACAAGGTTAATTGTAAGAGAGATTAAGCATACTTGATAATGATGGATTCGATCACGTTACTGGCATCTTCACATTTATCGGTAACGATCTCCATCACCTGGTAGATCTCTCTTTTTTTGATCACTTCCTTGGCGTCAGGTTCGGTTGCAAATAACCTTTCAATACTCATATCAAAAATATCATCTGCCTGGTTTTCGATGCTGTTTATTTTCACCAGGGCTTCAGTGATATTCCGCATATTCTTCATGTTGCGAAGTTCCTTTACAGCGATCTCCACCTGTTGTGCACCCTGCTCAATGAGCTCAGCGAATTTCTGCATACCGATATCATTGGGATTAACCCGGTAAAAATTAATTTTTTTACCAGCCGCATAAATATAATCTGCAATGTCGTCGAGAGCAGAGGCAAGGTAGTGGATGTCTTCCCTGTCGAAGGGAGTGATAAAGTTGCGGCCCAGTTCGGTGAACACACTATGTGTAAGTTCATCATTGGCATGCTCCAGGTCCTCTAACTGAGCAATAAGAGACGCTCTCTTGTCAAAATCAGACTCGCTAACTATTTCTTTCATCAGTGTTCCCATTTTGGCCACGTTGCCGGCCACGTTTTCAAACAGGTCGTAAAACACTTTGTTTTTTGGAAGGAAGATCTTTAAAAATGAATTCATATAGTTACTCTTTTGCTGGGTGCGAAATTACCGGGTTGACGATAAGCAGGGGCAGGAAGAAGGGAGAGTTAATAATTATTTAATATAGAGGTAACTATTCATTAATACTGAAGTAACACGCATTTTATAAAGCACTAAATTGCGGCGCATATTACCGGAATATTAAAACAGTATTATCGAATGATAAAGTTTAGGTTAAGTCTCCTCTTTTTGATAGTGGCCTTTTCATTTCTGCCTGGGGTAAAAGCTCAACGATACCTGGCCGATATTGACTCTTCCTTTTTTATAAAAGATACGGTTCGCCCCGTTATTAAACGATTTGAGAACTTGCGCATTACAGGATATATCCAGCCACAGTTCCAGCTCGCTCAATCCGAAGGGGCTGCTTCATTCAGCGGGGGTAATTTTTCTTCTTTATCAAAAAGCCGTTTTATGTTGCGAAGGGCCAGGATAAGGCTCGATTATTTACTTCCTTCCAAAACCCAATTTCCCCAGGCCCTGTTTTCATTCCAGATTGATGCAACGGAAAGAGGCGTTGTAGTACGAGATATGTTCTTAAAATTATTTGAAACCAATAAAAACGTCTTTTCTGTTACAACGGGTTTGTTTGCCCGTCCGTTTGGATATGAGGTAAACCTTTCTTCTGCTTTTAGGGAAACTCCTGAAAGAGGTCGTATGTCACAAATATTAATGCCCAGCGAAAGAGATCTTGGTATCATGGGTTCTTTCGAGTCCCAGGAAAAAAATCACAAATTTTCACACCTCAAATTCGATCTCGGTTTTTTTAATGGCCAGGGATTATCGGGTTCTACTGATTTTGATAGTCATAAAGACGCTATTTCCCGTTTTTCCATCAAGCGGCCTTATATCGTTGGAAAGTTTGATATTACGGGTGGTTTATCATTATTACGTGGGGGATGGAAAAATGGAACAAAGTATGTTTATGAAAGCGGCACTGCCAGCAACGGAGATAAAATCTTTGTAGTGGATTCAGCTGTTCGTAATCTTGGCAAATCATCACCCCGTCATTATTATGGAGCTGATCTGCAATTCAAACTCCATCATGGCTGGGGTGAAACAGAGTGGAGAGCGGAATACTGGTTTGGCACCCAACCCGGAACCTCCGGCTCTACCAGCAACCCCGGCACACTCCCCACTTCAAATGGCAATCCTGTTCCAACGTATGTAAGACATTTCAATGGGGCATTCCTGCTCTTTTTACAAAACATTGTCAATAATAAACACCAGCTCATGATTAAATATGACTGGTACGATCCTAATATTAAAACAGAAAAGCGGGATATAGGTAAAGCCGGAACTAACCTTACCATTGCGGATATTAAATTTTCCACTTTAGGAATTGGATATGCTTATTATTTAAATCCTCAAACCAAGCTTATTCTCTATTATGATTTTGTAAACAATGAGTCTACCCAGTTAAGCGATTATACAAGTGACCTGAAGGATAATATTCTGACCTGCAGGCTTCAATTCAGGTTCTGAAAGCCAGTTAACATTGCGGTAACATTGAGGTGACAATTGGTTAACAATGGAGTAACATGCGGGTAATCTTGTAAGCCGTCCTTTGCCGGCAAATGACTGATATGAATCTCCGGTTACGAATGTTGATGACCACCCTATTACTCTCTTTCTTTTCACTGGCTTACTCTCAATCAGTAAAGCTCTCCGGCAAAATCTTAAATGAAAAAAATGAACCTCTTACAGGGGTTAGCGTAAAAATCGTTGGCGGTGGCGGAGCTACTTCAGATGGCGAAGGAAGATTTTCGTTGAACCTGGGTGTTGGTAAAAAATATGAAATTGGATTTTCGGCCGTTGGTTATAACACTAAACAGATAACTGATGTTGAAGTGTTCAGCGGGCAAGTGAACGAACTCAATATTGTGCTTGAAGTAAAAGCAACTTCCGGCGAAAATGTAGTGGTAAGTGCCAATCGCTCCAATGCCCGTCGTGAGACAGCTGCTTCACTTATCTCGTTTCAAAAAAATACCAACACGGTGGCTTCTGTTATTTCTGCCGAAGCAATACGCCGCTCACCGGATAAAAATACAGGTGAAGTATTGAAACGTACTCCTGGTGCAAGCATACAGGAAGGTCGTTTTATTATTGTTCGTGGTTTGGCAGATAGATACAACCAGGCAATGCTGAACGGTATATTATTAACAAGTACAGAGCCTGATAGAAAAACGTTTTCATTTGATTTGATTCCCGCTCCTATGATTGATAATATCATCATCAACAAAGCATTTGTTCCGGAATACCCGGGCGAATGGGCAGGAGGATTGATTCAAGTGAACACAAAAGATATTCCTTCCAAAGGATTTTTTAATGTACAGATCGGTACCGGATTTAACAGCCAGACAGTCGGCAAAGATTTTTATAAGGATGGACAAGGTGGCAAAACAGATTGGTTAGGATTTGATGACGGAACAAGGGCGTTGCCATCCTCTTACACCAAAAAATCTGAATTTGACCTTTCATCACATGCAGAAAAAGCAGCTATTGGCAAACAGTTGAGAAATTCATGGGCACCAGTAGTGTCAAATGCGCCATTGAATATTTCATTCCAGGCCAATGGTGGTTTCAACACAAAATTTTTAGGCAAAACAGTGGGAGGCACATTTGGTCTTTTATATAATAAGAGCAACAGGTATCAAAAATTATTGAACAGGAGAAACAGTTTTGGCGGTGCAACACCCAACATCGAGTCAAGCTATGATGATGATAAATATTTACAGGAAGTAACAGCCGGGGCATTGGGAAGTTTATCCATCCAGTTAAACCCTAAAAACAGGGTTTCGGTAAAATCTATCATCAATGTAAATAACCCCAACTCTGTAACACAAAGAAAAGGTTATGATATTGGAAGAGATGAAGAGCTGAAGGGATCAGAGTTTACATTTAAACAAAACACTTTCTTTACAACACAGGTTAGCGGTGAACACAGCATCAGCAATCCGCTTAAGTTTAAATGGTATGGGGCCTTTAATATTTTAGATGGTTATATCCCTGATCAGCGTCGTATCCTGTATTCAAAAAAATTAAACAGCAGCGATCCGTATAAAAACATTATCAGCAGAACACTCTCCCAGCAGAATGGTAGCAGAATCTATCAAAACCTGAGCGATTATACATATACTGCAGGTGGCGATCTTACCTACAATTTCAATTGGCTTAACCAAAAACAAGCGGTGAAAGGTGGTTATATGTTGCAAATAAAAGATCGTTTGTACGATGGTCAGTTCTTTGCGATCTACCTGGCGGGTAATAACGAAACATTAAAGCAACTTCCGGCCGACAAGATCTTTGCCCCGCAAAATTTTGGAGATGGCGAAAATGATAATATGCTTGGTTTTGATGCGATCAAAAACAAGAACAACCGCTATTTAGCCAATACAATTTTAAATGCAGGTTTTTTGCAATTTGATAATCAATTCTCTTCTGCATTTCGTGTGGTGTGGGGCTTAAGGATTGAAAATTATGATCAACTGGTAGGCAGCGTAAAAAAATGGGATGATAGATTTAGTCATACACAGGTAACTGATTTCTTACCCGGATTGAATGCTACCTATAAAATGAATGCTAAATCAAATCTTCGTGTATCCGCATCACAAACGGTCATCAGACCCGAGTTGAGAGAACTGGCAAAGCTGAACATTTATGATTTTGAACTGAATGCATCGGTACAGGGTAATCCTCTTTTAAAAAGAACAAAAGTTTCTAACGCTGATATCCGGTACGAAATTTATCCAAGAGCAGGAGAAGTATTTACAGCAGGCGTGTTCTATAAATATTTCAAAAACCCTATCGAACAGTTATTGGATGAGCAGTCTGGTGGCGCCAGCACTTTTTCTTATGTAAATGCAGAAAGTGCAACAACCTATGGTGTAGAATTGGAGATCAGGAAAAAACTTGACTTCGCAAACGCTCTTAAGAATTTTACTTTCCAGGCCAACACCTCTTATATTAATAGCAAGGTAAAAAGTTCTTCCTTCAAGCTGGACAGGCCGATGCAGGGACAATCGCCTTATGTATTGAACATCGGGTTATTGTATGATTTAGAAAAAGCAGGATTGAACGCAACATTGCTTTTTAACCAGATTGGCAAACGTATCTATGTAATTGGGACAAGCTCTATTGCTATCGGTGGCGCACCAGATGTATACGAGGCATCCAGGCCATTACTTGATTTTCAAATAGCTAAGAAAATATTGAAAAAGAAAGCAGAGCTGAGACTGAATGTTGCCGACATTTTAAATCAAACACAAACTTTCTATCAAAATGCGGATGACAACAAAAGCTATGATAAAAACATAGATGCACTCCGCTTTACCAGGAAACTGGGAACCAACTATAGTATCACATTCAACTATTCATTATAAACTACTAAACGTTATAAACAAATAAAATGAAAAAGTATATTTTTTACGTGGCCGCTCTAGTTTCTGTTGCAACAATGGGCTGTAGAAAAATTGAAACAGACGGTGAACCCATAATCATTCAAGTTCCTGGTGGTGGTGGGACAACAACAGGCCAAACTATTTACCTGAAAGGCCGTATCAATGCTGATACTTTGTTGAAAAAAGAAAATACATACATTTTACAGGGACTGGTCTATATGGTAGGAAACCATACCATGACTATACAAGCCGGAACAACTATTAAAGGATCGTATGGCGGCACAGATGTAGCAGCATTAATTATTACCCGTGGTTCTAAACTGGTAGCGTCTGGAACATCAGATAGCCCGATCCTTTTTACTTCCTCTTCTCCTAATCCACAATCAGGTGATTGGGGTGGAATTGTACTTTGCGGCAAAGCACCGATCAACTCTGCATTTCAATCAAAACAAGGTCTTTACCAGGTAGAAGGTGGTATAGACAATTCATTTGGTGATGGTCTTGCTGGTTCTGGTGATGCAGTGGTGCCAGCTCCTGTGTCAACTGATAGTTCAGGTGTGTTGCAGTATATCCGTATTGAATATGCTGGTTATGCATTTCAGCCTGATAAAGAAATCAACAGCTTAACAATGGCTGGTGTAGGTAGTAAAACAGTTATTGATCATGTACAAACTGTGTATGCAAAAGATGATGCTTTTGAATGGTTCGGTGGAACAGTAAATTGTAAATTCCTGATCGCTTATAAAACATTAGATGATGATTTTGATACGGACCTGGGTTATACCGGAAAAGTTCAATTCGGTTTAATTATCCGTGATTCACTGCTGGCAGATGGTTCAAAATCGGAAGCGTTTGAAAGCGATAATGATGCGTCTGGCACAACAGCTACACCAAAAACAACTGCTATTTTCAGTAACGTAACTGCTATTGGCCCAAGAGCAACCACACAGAACATTGGTAACTCACTGTTTCGTGGTGCAGCTCATATCAGAAGAAATACCGGTATTTCTATTTTCAATACGATCATCATGGGTTGGCCGGTAGGTATTGAAATAGATGCAACCACAGGAACATCTACTGCATTAGATATTGAAGACAGCACTATCCGGTTAAGAAATATTACCATTTCCGGTACAGCGCAAAACACCAAATTTTCCGGCACAGCGGGTGCAACAATAACCAACGATGCAGCTTTTGGAACATGGTTTGGCAATTCGTTTTATAACAATGATTTCCTTGCAAACAATACAGATGTAAAGCTGGTTAACCCTTATAGCTATACTGCACCAGACCCAACACCGTTTGCGGCAGGAAACGGTAATGCAAAAGTGTTGGGTATAATGACATCCAGCCCACTCACTTACAGGAATGACCTGTTCAGTGACCCTAAATTTAATGGCGACACCTTCTTTGATAAAACAGACCCGGGTTCTGTTGCGCCTGGTCAGCCGCTTAGTTTCCGCGGGGCTGTCGCTCCTTCAGGCCCATTGTCCAGCTGGTGGAAAGGATGGACAAAATTTAATTATAATTAATCGATATCATCTTCCTTGTTATTTTCTATATGCAGCGTTCCGCACTGGCGGAACGTTTTGCATTTAATAGTAAGATAACCTCGCCCTAATAGTTCGATAACAAATCGCTTTCATCTTTGCACCAGCTCTTTCCATCCATCGTCCCATAGCATTCCAGATGTGTTAGTAATCGTTACTATCGGGAAAATTTCTCATGCAGTACCACCAGGCGATTCCGGTATTTACCGAAAAGGCCCTGGTGGTTTTTTTATTTACACCGGTAAAAGAATTGAGTATTAAACTTCTTCGAAGAGAGCAGAGGCTACTGTATTGGTTTCAGACAAATTAAAAATATGATCGAGGCACTGCGGGATCGTGTTGCTATAATCTTTCTGGATAGCCGGGGCGTTATTGATCCAGTTATAAAAATGAGTGCTAAAATATTCATCAATATCCGGCAGCGTAGTTATTCCAAGCTGCTTTAATGCAGCTGCATTGCATTGCTGTTCATACTGGCCCCGGATAGGTATGGCCATGAATTTTTTACCCAGTTGTAAAGCTTCCGCCGGTGTTTCAAAACCGCCACCGCTGATGAGACCGCTGCAATGAATAAGGCTGTTATTGAACAATTGTTTATTAACCGGGAGGAATGTCATATTCTTTTCCTGCCGGATGGTGGATGATTGTCTCGAAAATATTTCAAACCGGAATGCCGGAAATGCCTGGAATATTTTTATCAATTCCGGTTCGCAATACGAGGGAAGATAAACCGTGATATAATTTTTATCAGTGGGCACTGCATTGCAGATTTCTTTTTTTACCACAGCTCCGAATATGAAATCATCATACGATTCAAAATGAAGACCTACCTGCTGCGTTGCTTTTACATATTGCTTCAATAGCCATTCTCCTGCCCTGCTTTTTTTAGCAGGACGGGGGGTGGCCGGAGATAAGAAACTAGCCTGGTGACCAAAATGAATTGAAGGCATCTTTTTTCTTGCACAGGCGGCCGACGTGATGTAATCAAAATCATTTAATATGAGATCATATTTCTCTACGGGCAACTGTTTTATTTCTTCCCGGACCCTGATGGGATGAATTTCTTTTATCATTTGCCAG
>DASVOE010000085.1:0-38183 GCA_036383515.1 Chitinophagaceae bacterium
TTCTTTGCCTAATGCTTCGCAGGCCAATACCAGGGTAACAGCGCTGTCAATACCACCGCTGCTTCCCAAAATAGCTTTGGTAAAACCCATTTTAGTAAAATAATCTTTGATAGCCATTACGATGCCATCGTAAATTTCAGCTGTACATAATTGATGATCCAGCTCAGCAGGATTAAATTCTGCATTGGGTAAATCATTTGCAACAGCCATGATGGGCTGTGTGAAAGTGCCATCATCCTTCAGGTCAAAAATCTCCATTGCTTCTTTAAACAACGGCAACTGTTTTATCAAGTTGGCATTTTTATCAAACACCAAAGAAGCGCCATCAAAAACGATCTCCGTCTGGCTACCCACGCAATTACAATAAAGCATGGGTAATTTATACTTGGTTGTATTCAGTTTTACAATGGCTTTTCTATCCTCAACATGCGTGTAATCAAATGGTGAAGCAGATATATTCAGCATGATATCGGGTTGTTGCTTCATTAACTCATCCATCGGGCAATTGCGATAAAGCGGGTTGTCGCCGAGGTTCCAGATATCTTCACAAATGGTGATAGCCAGTTTCTTTCCTTTGAATTCAATTATATCCCAGCTATATGCCGGTTCAAAATAGCGGTATTCATCAAATATATCATAATTGGGCAGGCAGGTTTTATGGGCAATGGCCTTTACTTCTTTTTCGTATAAAAAATAAGCAGCGTTAAACAGATCTTTCCCTTCTTTCACGGGATTTCGGTCTGGGGCACCGATCAATACAGCAATGGTATCTGCATGTTGTTTAATAGCATCAACAGCATTATAACATTTGTTGATAAAGTCATCAAACTCTAAAAAATCCCTGGGCGGGTAGCCACACACACATAGTTCGGAAAACATTACAAGATCAGCTCCCTGCTGTTTCGCCCACTCTATACCTTCAATGATCTTCCGGGTATTGTCTTCAAAATTTCCAATATGATAATTCTGCTGTGCCAGTGCAATTTTCATGGCACAAATTTACGATTGTGTGTCCATAAAATCCGGAAGATATGATTGGTGCAGGATGGGCGGATCCAAACGGAATTTTTATGCGATCGAACAATCTTAACGCATGGGTTTCTTGCTTATTAATTATTTTTCTGTGAAAATCCGTTAAATCTGTGTCATCCGTGTTCCTCTCATTATCTTCGCTAACAACATTTTTATACCAGCAACGTTTACCATGTCTATGAAAAAAACCGGGCTTTTCTTATTCATTGTCTTTTTCGTTTTGTCGTGCAACGACAATAAAAAAAATAGTCCTGATGTGTCAGGTATTAAAGTAGAAGTAAAGCTTGAGCGCTTTGATAAAGACTTTTTTGCGATTGACTCTAACAATGTATTAGCCGGTCTTAACCAGTTGTATGAAAAGTATCCCTTACTCACTCCCATTTTCCTGCAAAATATTCTTGGTCTTGATAGTGCTTCTACACTTGCTGGTGTAAAGCAATTCCTGGCATTGAGTCAGCCTATCCGGGATACGGTCAACGATGTTTTCAGTAATACAGATCACATTCAGAAAGGTTTTGAAAAAGCATTTCGTTTTGTAAAATATTATTTCCCCCAATATAAAACGCCAAACCTTATTACCATTGTCGGTCCTGTGGATGCTATGGCGCAAAGTAAAAATGGTCCTACTCCCGATTTCCTGGCCCCTGGTTTTTTGGGAATCAGTCTTCAATTTTACTTAGGTAACAGCTTTTCCATTTATAGAGATCCTTTTTTTATCGAGAACGTAGCTCCGGAATATCGCAGTCACCGGTTCAGTAAAGAATATATTATCAGTGATGGTATGCAACTGATCGTGGATGATCTTTTCCCGGATAACAGTAGCGGCAAACCTCTTATCGAACGAATGATCGAAAAAGGAAAACAGTGGTGGCTGCTGGATAAGTTTTTACCAGGAACAGCGGACTCCATTAAAACAGGTTATACCCAACAGCAATTGGACTGGTGCAATAAGAACGAAGGGTTGATATGGAATTATCTTATCAAAACCGAGAAAGATCTGTATTCTGTCAACCCCACCGTTATTCAAACTTATATTGGAGAAGGACCTTTCACCCAGGGTCTTTCGCAGGAACTTTCACCAGGCAATATCGGGCAATGGATAGGCTGGCAAATTGTACAAAAATTTGCAGCGGCCAACTCTGGCATGAAACCTGAAGATGTGATGAATACACCGGCTAAAAAAATACTTGACGAGGCAAAATATAAGCCCAAGTAATGCATGTATTAAACAGGCTTTTTAGTCCCGGTGCTAATGTGGTATATTGCAGGTATAACATACAGCCTGCCTGTTAAATTTTACCAGTAAAAGATTATGAAGACACTCGCTGCACTTACTGACCCTGTATATACTCCTAAGGAGAAATACAATACATACGACAGGTTTTGGCTGCACATGATGAATGATAAGAGAGATCTTCCTTTTATTTACCTGCTTACCCGGATACATTTACTGATCATTCCTGTTGCTATTGTTTTATTTACTCCTTTATTAAAAGGATGGGGATGGTGGGCTGTTGCTATTCCGTATTTCTATGTATCACAATTATATTTTAAGGGGCGATTTGGATTGATGCTGCATTGCATTTGCCATCGCAAGTGTTTTAAAAAGCCCTACCAGTGGATACACACTTATATCACCTGGATCGTTTGTCCTTTATTTGGTCATGCACCGGAAGGTTATTTCAGTCATCATATCGGTATGCACCATATTGAAAATAATATGCCCGAAGATACCAGCAGTACGATGGCTTATCAACGTGACAGCCTGAAGCATTTCCTGGCGTATTTTTTTAAATTCATTGCCGTTGGTGTTAAGAATACTATTTTATATCTCTATCACAGGAAAAGAAAGAAAATGTATCAGCGCCTGACCGTTGGTGAGTATACATATATCGCTTTTTGTATCCTTATGTGTTTTGTGAACCTGAAAGCCACGCTGGTTGTTTTTATAATTCCACTGTTGTTTGCAAGGCTGGTGATGATGCTGGGCAACTGGACACAACATGCTTTTATTGATGCCACTAACCCTGATAATCTTTATACCAACTCTATCAACTGTATCAATACTCCTTATAATAAAATCTGCTGGAATGATGGATATCATATTATTCATCATTTGCGCCCGGGTATGCATTACACAGAAATGCCGGCTGAGTTCTTAAAGCGCAAGGATGAATTTGCGAACAACAAAGCCATTGTGTTTGACGGCATTCATTATCTCCACATTTTTACGTGGTTGCTTACGAAACGGTATGATAAACTTGCCGATAATCTCGTCAACATTAATAACAACATGTTTCAATCAAGGGAACAGGCAATTGCTTTAATGAAGGAAAGGACGAGGAAGATAGGCCCCCTGTCCCCCGAAGGGGGAACTTAGACCGAAGTTTCATTTTCAGTTTTTATTATTTCCTATTTCAGTTGTTTTAATTTTTTTCCGGCTATAGTTTTTCATGGCATCTTCGTTGCGTCGCACACTTCGTCGTTCAATTCTTTACTCATCAATACTGAAAATCTTATACAGAAAGTATCTTTCTTCTTTCCTGTATTTTACAATCCGATAGAGTCTATGCAATCTAAGTTCCCCCTTCGGGGGACAGGGGGCGTTAATTATTCTTCATCGGAACGATCATCTCAAAAGAAGGAATATTGACTTCGAAGAATTTTTTGCTGTGAATATTTTCCATTTCATACGTACCATGCATACGGCCCATCTCGGTGCGAAGATTGCAACCGCTTACATACTGATATTTTTCGCCGGGTTTTAAGATTGGCTGCACGCCTACAACTCCTTCACCTTCCACATCGCGATAGCTTCCATTGCTGTCAAATATTTTCCAGTGGCGGCGATGTAACTTTATGGGGAATGAATTGTTATTCTCTATGTTGATACGATAAGCAAACATGAACTCCGATTGCAGCGGGTTGCTGTAATCAGGTTGATAAAAAGTTTCAACGGATACCTTAACCCCTTCAGATATCATACTGCTCATGCATTTCAATTTTAGTAAAAATAAAGAAAAACCTGAAAGCAAGCGCAACTAACCCCCAGTTCAGTAGCAACACGTATTTTTGCGATATTCGGGAAGTTTACTTTCAATTCAATTAATATATGAAGATAGCTGTAGCCAAAGGAGATGGCATAGGCCCGGAGATCATGGAGGCCGTTATTAAGATATTTAATGCCGGTAAAGTTCCATTGGAATACGAAATGGTAGAAATGGGAAAATGGGTATTTGACAAAGGCTTTAATAATGGTATGACGCCGGAAGCAAAACAAACCATCGAAACTCTTGGCTTGCTTTTTAAAGGCCCTATGGAAACACCAAAAGGCAAAGGTGTAAAAAGTATAAATGTAACAGCACGCAAAACATGGAATACGTTTGCCAATAAAAGAGATTTCAGAACACTGCATGGGGTAGATACCGTTTTTAGTAAAGCGGGAATCCCTATTGACATCACCGTAGTAAGAGAAAATATTGAAGATACCTACGGCGGCATTGAGCATATGTTGACACATGATGTAGCGCTAAGCCGTCGATTTATTACCCGCCCCGGAAGCATGCAGGTGATTCGTTATGCATTTGAAATGGCGAAACAAAAAAAGGCAAAGCGCATTACCTGTGTTCATAAAGCCAACATCATGAAAATTACGGATGGCTTATTCCTCGAATGTTTCCAGGAAGTCGCAAAAGAATATCCGGAACTAAAATCAGATGATATTATTGTAGATGACCTCTGCATGAAACTAGTAACCCGGCCTGATCTGTTTGATGTATTAGTGCTCACCAACCTTCAGGGTGATATCGTTTCTGATCTCTGTGCCGGGTTAGTAGGAGGATTGGGGTTTGCACCATCTGCCAATATTGGTGATCATATTTCCATCTTTGAAGCAGTACATGGCACCGCACCTGATATTGCCGGAAAAAATATTGCTAACCCCACAGCTTTATTATTGAGTGGACTTGCTATGCTCCGTCATGTTGGTCTTACCGAAAATGCAGCAATCATTGAAAATGCATTATTGTATACATTAGAAAACGGAACACATACCGGCGACTTCGGTGATAAAACCAAACCCGCTGTAAACACTACCCAATTTGCCGATGCCATCATCAGCAATTTTGGTAAAATGCCTGAAGTAGGTGCAAGAGAAATTATTGCCAACAAACCCGGCACACCTGCTCCATTGAAATTAGAGATGAATTCAATGATGGTGTCAAAAGAAGGCATCCATGAAACCATTGTAGGTGTTGACCTGTTTATTGAAAGCGATGAACAGCCAGTTGCAATTGCAGAAAAATGTAAACGGCATGCAGGTGTAAAATTCAATCTTATTAATATTAGTAACCGCGGCACACAGGTATGGCCTACGGGTTCTGTATACACCAACCTGGTGAACCAGTATAACGTTCGTTTTGAAAGTATTGGTGACGAACCATTGAACCAGCAGGATGTAATTGGACTTTATGTAAGCATGAGCGGTAATTTCAAGATATGCTCGTTTGAATTGCTGAATATGTGGGGAGATAAGAAAGCATATAGCCTGGCGCAGGGACAATAAGTTTGCTGATTGCAAATAGCTAACACGAAAGGTGACTTCCAATAGTAAGTCACTTTTTCTTTTCAGGAAATGAAGGTGTAAATTGTATCATCAATGAACTATTAACCACGACCCGTACTATGGCAAAAGAAACTTTTAAATATACCAACGATGAAGTAACGGTGGTTTGGAAACCGAAGATTTGTATCCATTCTACGCTCTGTTGGAAAGGGCTGATTGATGTATTTAATCCAAAAGAGAAACCGTGGGTTAAAATGGAGGGTGCGTCTACAGAAAGAATTATTGAACAAGTAAGGAAATGTCCCAGCGGTGCATTAAGCTATTACATGAATGTAGATGCGCCCGCAGATGAGACGGAAGATAAAATTGTTGCTGAGTCAGCACATATTACCCAAATTAAAGTGTCGGCCAACGGGCCTTATCTCATTCAATCTGAGTGCCTGATCATTCATAGCGATGGTAAGGAAGAAACAAAAACAGGAACTGTTGCCTTATGCAGGTGCGGAACTTCTGGCAATAAACCTTATTGTGATGGCAGCCATAGAAAGGTGGGATTTGTAGGATAATTATTATTTTTAAGAATGAAAATATTTACCTCAACCTTATTCTTTTTACACATTACACTCTCCTGTTTGTCACAGGTCAATTTTTCATCCGGCTCTTATTCTTCAACATTGCAAATGGCAAAGGAGTCTGGTCGTATGATATTTATTCAATTTGAATCTGAAACATGTGACCAGTGCAATGAAGTTGCAGACAAAGCTTTTGAAGATAAAAAACTAGCTGATCAATTGGAGCAGGGATTTATTTCTTTAAAAATAGATGCCGATCATCCGGATAGAGATATTGTTGCAGCATTATTTAATAAGAGTAAAGGGTTTGGCTCTTTATTTATAAGTTCTGATGGCGTTTTGATCCATACGTATCCACGCACAACTACAATGGCATCGGCTTATCTTAAAGAGATAGATATAGCACTTACAAAAGCTGGGGAAGGATTACGGGTGAGCGATTTTGAAAAAGAATTTAAGAAGGGGAATAAAAGTCCGCTTATTATAGAACAATTGTTGATTTTAAGAAGATCACTTAATCTTTCCACTGATTCCCTGCTGGATGAGTATGTTTCCCTGCTTCCAGCTGATTCTTTACAATCAGTCCATACACTTCTATTTATTGCACAGATGGACCCTGTTTTGGACAGTCCGGCAGATAAAATATTAAGAAAAAACCAGCCGGTGTTTAATAAGGCGTGGTATACATTAAGTCAACCGTCAAGAGTTGGAATTAATAATCGCATATTGTACAAATCAATACAGAAGGCTATTCATGAAAAAAATATAGGGTTTGCTTACCGGGTTGCGGCTTTTGCAAAATCAACTTATACTCCTCTTTCACCATCCGGTAATAAATCTTATAATTATTATGTGCTTATTTTTTATGAAGGCACTCACGACACCATTAATTACCTGCAAAGAGCTATCACTTATTATGATACTTATTATATGACCGTGGCACCTGATTCAATAAAGTCAAAGGATTCGGCTTACACAAAAATGCTGTTGTCAAAGCAAACTCCGGAAAAAGTAATCAATGGCAATTCGGTTACCTATAGAAAACAGGTACGCATTTCTTCGCTTGCTCAAGCATATTCCCGGCAACTAAATAATGCCGCCTGGAATTTTTATAATTATACCACTAACCCAACTTTTCTTCAAAAGGCACTACAATGGGCCGCCAGGGCTAATGAATTTTTCTCAAGCGCCGAGGCCAGGGATATTTATGCCTGCCTTCTCTATAAAACCGGAAATAAAGATGAAGCCATAAGCTGGATGTCAAAAGCAATTCAGTTAAAAAAAGAAAGAGGATTTAAAACTGATAATTGGGAAATTGTTTTAGCAACTATGAAAGAAGGAATTGCAATAAAATAGACCTTAATCAACAACGCTTCGGGTATCAATTTGCTTCTATAATTTCCTGGCCTGTTTATACCCATTCTTCAATAACCATTGCACTATTTTTTCCCGCTGATCGCCCTGCACGATGATCTCTCCATCCTTCGCCGAGCCACCGGTGCCACAAAAGGATTTTAATTTTTTGCCTAACTCTTCCAGGTCTGCTGATTTTCCTGTAAATCCTTCCACCAATGTTACTGCCTTGCCAGCCCGGTGTTTTGTATCCAGGCGAACCTTTAATTTCTGCAGGGCTGGTGGCAGTGTTTCAGCACTTGACTGTTCTTCTTCAAAAGAAAAATTGGGATCTGTGCTGTAAACAAATCCCCGGCTATCGGGTTTATTTTTCTTTGACATGCTTCAAACAATTACTGCTTTTAAACTAAGGTCTAAACTTTGTGCCTGGTGTATCAATGCCCCTACGCTTACATAATCAACACCGGTTTTTGCATACTCTTCTATGTTTTCCAAATTGATGCCACCACTGGCTTCCGTTTCAAAATCTTCTCTTATCAAGTCCACCGCTTCTTTTATTTGTTGTGGTTTAAAATTATCCAGCATAATACGGAATACCTTTCCTTTACCCACCGCTATTACTTTTTTTACATCTTCAACGCTTCTTGTTTCCACTTCTATTTTTAATCCCGGTTTTTTTGATTGCGCATATTCGCTTGCCTTTTCAATAGCCTTTTCAATTCCTCCGCAATAATCAATATGATTATCTTTTAGCATGATCATATCATACAGTCCAAACCGATGGTTCACCCCACCACCGATCCTTACAGCTTCTTTTTCGAGTAAACGGAAATTGGGAGTTGTCTTTCGGGTATCCAGCAATTTAGTTTTATACCCCTTTAACTTATCCGTGTATTGTTTAGTCAGTGTGGCAATACCGCTCATCCGTTGCATACAATTCAGCACCAGTCTTTCGCATTGAAGTATAGTATGGACCGAAGTTGCCACCTCAAACGCTTTTTCGCCATACTTCATTTCATCGCCATCCTTTTTAAAAGGTGTAAATAGGGAAGACGGTTCTTTGTAACGAAATATTTTTTCTGCTACCATCATTCCTGCCAGTATGCCGTCCTGTTTAATTTTTAGAACAGCGCTGCCTTTTGCTTCTGCAGGAATAGAAGAGAGGGTTGAATGATCACCATCACCTGTATCTTCTTTTAATGCTTCATCAACGAGGTGCCGCAGTTGTTCATCAAAATTCATAGCCTCAAAAATACTGATTCGTCCTGTTTGAATGGAGACCGGGCAACACAAATAAAAAAGCCTCCCGTTTGTGGAAGGCTTCGCCTGTTATATTTTGAAATTACTTTTTATTCAATTGCCTGGAAGCGGATCTCTTTCACCACTTCTTTACCAGCTTTTATTTTCATAAAGACATTGGTACGGAAATTACCAGCACTCGTTTGCAAGGTACCGATGCAAAAATGCCCGCCTGGTGTATCACCGCTCTTGTGTTTCAGGTCAAATCCTTTTACTTTATTATTAGTAAAAAAATCTTTAACGATCACCTGAGCCTGCGCCTTGCTATAGTTATCACTTTTATCAGGCAGGGTCAGTTCAACATTGTCATCAAAATACTTTGAAAGCTCTGAAGCATTACCGGAACGAATAGCGCCGATAACCTCATCTATATTGCTTTGCTTAACAGAAGAAAGCAACAGAACAGACGTAAGCATGAATGATGTAAATATAGATTTCATAATAAGAGGTTTTCACAGGTGTTTTAATCTAAAAACATGCCACAGTATTATGGCCTTATATCGGGTACTAAAATAGTAAAAACGGGCAGCTTTCCGCTATAAGGGTGGCAAATAGGTGATTTGGATGTAGATTTACAGCGCATTGTTCCCTGAGAATAATGGAATTATACTAAACTGAAACTTGTTAAAAAAAAATGTCACAAAAAAAAGTTATTCTCGTCATCATGGACGGGTGGGGGTTAGGGAGAGTTGCATCAGCAGATGCTATCCAGCATGCAAATACGCCTTTTACCCGTTCACTTTATACAAAATACCCTAATACGACCTTAATTACCTGTGGCGAGGCTGTTGGCCTGCCAGATGGACAGATGGGCAATTCCGAAGTAGGTCATTTAAACCTTGGCGCCGGCAGAGTGGTTTACCAGGAACTGCAGCGAATAAATGTAGCTGTAAGAGATGGTTCATTTGCCAAAAGAGAAGCCTTACTTGCTTCCATCCGGTTTGCGAAAGAAAATAATAAGCCGCTTCATTTATTAGGCCTCGTTAGTAACGGTGGAGTCCACTCTCATATTAATCACCTGAAAGCAATAATAGATACCTGTAAAGAACAAGGACTTAATAATGTATTTATTCATGCTTTTACAGATGGCCGGGATTGCGACCCCAAAAGCGGCTTAGAATTTATAACCGAATTACAGGCGCATTTAAATGCTTCGGTTGGAAAGATAGCTTCTGTATCTGGCCGATACTATGCTATGGACAGGGATAAACGCTGGGAAAGAGTAAAGCTCGCCTATGATGCATTAGTAAATGGCATTGGAGAGAAGGCGACAGATGCCATAGAAGCTGTTGAAAAATCTTATACTAAAAATATTACGGATGAGTTTATCCTTCCAACTGTTATTGTTGATGAAGCACAACAGCCACTCGCTATTATAAAAGATGGAGACGTGGCTTTATGTTTTAATTTCCGTACCGATCGCTGCCGTGAGATCACCCAGGTCTTAACACAATTGGATTTCCCTGAATTCAAGATGAAAAAACTGTCGTTGCATTATACCACCATGACAGAGTATGATAAAACTTACAAGGATGTTCATGTAATTTTTGATACAGATAATTTGAACAATACGCTTGGCGAGATATTACAACAGCAAGGCTTAAAACAAATACGGATAGCAGAAACAGAAAAATACCCACACGTCAGTTTCTTTTTCAGCGGAGGTCGTGAAAAACCTTTTGATGGAGAAAAAAGGATCATGATCCAGTCGCCCAAGGTAGCTACTTACGATTTGAAACCCGAGATGAGTGCTTTTGAAGTGACGGATGCTATAGTAGCAGAGATCGAAAACAAAACAGCCGATTTTATCTGTCTCAATTTTGCCAATGCAGATATGGTGGGTCATACGGGTATTTGGTCAGCAGCTATTAAAGCAGTAGAAACTGTAGATACATGTGTAGAAAAAGTAGTTACTGCCGGTTTGAAAAATGGTTATACCATCTTTCTTACAGCCGATCATGGCAATTCGGATTACATGATCAATGAAGATGGCTCGCCCAATACAGCACATACGCTGAACCCTGTTCCACTTTTCATAATAGATAAAGAATGGAAAGGAGTAATAAGACCCGGAAAACTGGGTGACATCGCTCCCACTATTCTGACCATGATGAATTTGCCGATACCCAAAGAAATGTCAGGTGAAATTTTAATCAATAAACTTTAATTTTATTTATAAACCCATCCATCTATGCTAAAAAAGATATTATTGTTTTTGCTAGTAGTACTTGTAATTATTCAATTTATTCATCCTGCAAAAAACAAAGCAGAAGGTTTGCAGCCTAATTTTATCGGGAACATACATGCGATACCTGATGATGTGAAACCTATTTTGTCCAAAGCTTGTTTAGATTGCCATAGCAATAACACAAAATATCCCTGGTATGCAAAAATTCAACCAGTTGACTGGTGGATGGATAATCATGTAAAAGACGGAAAAAAAGGAGTGAACTTTGATGAGTATACAAACAGGTCTCTCCGCTACCAGTATCATAAAATGGAAGAAGTAATAGAACAGGTAAAAAAAGGAGAAATGCCTCTTAATTCCTATACCTGGATACATAAAGAGGCTATACTTACGGATGCAGAAAAAAATAAAATTATTGACTGGGCGGGTGGCGTTATGAAAACAATGGAGGCCCAATACCCTATTGATAGCCTGAAACGTCCAAAAAAATAAAAGAGCCTGGTGGAATTTAAAATGTGACGAAAGCAAACAAAAATATAACTGCTTTACTGTTCATGGCGGTGGGATGTATTCCCTGGTTATTTGTTTTGCTTTTTTGTATACAGCAACAAAATATCCGTCACCGGATGAAGGAAAAATTGGAAGAAAATATTCCACCTTATACTATCTGCATTCCCGATAATGAAATCAACTGGATAGAAAAGGGTGAAGAAATATGGGTGAATGGAAAATTGTTTGACATTAAAACGAGCCGTCATAAAAACGGCATCATCACTTTTACAGGCTTGTATGATGAGAATGAAACTGCACTAGAAATAAAACTGGACCGGGAATGGCAAAAAAGATCTTCAAACGACAGTCGATTGTTATCTGATTTTTTTCAAACACTTCAAAATTTCTTTTTTGAAACTGAAGGTGATGAGAATATAGAGCTTTTAATTGCGAAGACCTTATCTCTAATTCCTATACCTGCACTTTGTTCACCTTGTAAGATCGTTCTTACCCCTCCACCTCAAGTTTGATAGTTGCCTCTTCGCTTTTCGACAAAGATAGTTTTAACCAAAATCATTTATTTATAATGAGAAAGTTTACAATGCTTTCAGCATTGCTATGCGTGACTATTATGTCATTCAGCCAGTCGGATACCACAGAAAAAAGCATGGATGAAGTGATTGTTTATTCCAACAAATTTGCCGAAAAGAAAAAAAATATCGCCCAAAAGATTGATGTCATAACAAGCAAAGCCATTGCAAAATATAATGCCCAGAATGCCGGGGATATGTTGATCAACACAGGGAATATATTTGTGCAAAAAAGTCAGCAGGGAGGAAGCAGTCCTGTTATCCGGGGTTTTGAAGCCAGCAGGGTATTGCTGGTAGTAGATGGCATCCGTCTTAATAATGCCATTTACAGGGCCGGGCATTTGCAAAATGTTATTACGGTTGATCAGAATATGCTTGAAAGTGCCGAAGTATTACAAGGCCCTTCTTCAACCATTTATGGTAGTGATGCATTGGGTGGAGTGGTTAGTTTTCGAAGTAAGTCACCAAAGCTATCTGCCAGTAATAAACGGTTGACAACGGGATCAGCCATGGCCCGGTACAGCTCTTCCAATGATGAAAAAACCGGGCATTTCGATATTAGTTTGGGCGGAAAAAAATTAGCCTGGCTTCAATCTTATAATTTCAGCGATTTCAGAGACATGAAAATGGGTGCCCGTTATCCTGATAAATATCCTGGCTTTGGTCGTCGTGATTCTATTATTGTTACCACGGGTGGAGTAGATCATGTAGTGGTCAATCCAGATAGCCGGGTGCAAAAATATTCTGCCTACAAGCAATTAGACATCATACAGAAAATATTATTTAAACAAAAAGAAAAAATAACTCACCTGCTAAATTTTCAATTGTCAAATTCAGGTGATATACCGCGGTATGACCGGCTGCAGGATAAACGATACTTTAATGCAGTAACCGGCACTACGCTCCGCTATGCAGAATGGTATTATGGACCTCAAAAGAGATTGCTCGGAGCGTATGAACTTAATGTAAAACAATTCGGTTTCCTGGATGAGTTTAAAGTCAGCCTCAACTACCAGGATATTGAAGAAAGTCGCCAGCAAAGAGAATATCAACGCTTCGACAGGTTTGATAGTCGCACAGAAAAAGTAAAGGTAGCCGCCTTCAATATTGACGGACGAAAGCTTTGGAAAAGAAATGAATTAATAATCGGGTTCGATGGACAACTTAATGATATAAAATCAAGAGCTACCCGAATCAACCTGACAAACGGCGCTGCTTCGAAGCTTGACACACGTTATCCCGATAACAATAAGATGAATTACTTTGGTTTGTTTGCCCAGCATCTGTTAAAATTCAAAGGTGATAAATTGGTTTTGAACGATGGCATCCGTTTGCAAGCGATCAGCCTGCACTCTACAATTATAGACAACTCGTTCTTTAATTTGCCAGTAACGGATATGCGACAAAATCCGTTTGCAGTTACAGGGAATGTTGGCCTGGTGTATATGCCTTCGATTGGTCAGCGTGTTACTGTCAATCTTTCTTCTGGATTCAGGGCACCGAATGTGGATGACCTGGCCCGGGTGTTTGAATCAAGTACTGCTACCCGCAGGGTTATCATTCCTAATGCGGGCATTAAACCGGAGTATACTTATAATGTTGACCTTGGTTTTATACAAACGATAAAAGAGAAAGTCAGGTTTGAAGTAACAGGATTTTATACTTTATTCAGAAATGCAATTTCACCGGCTCCGTTTAAATTAAATGGTGCGGATTCTATAATTTATAATGGCGTAAAGTCGGCAGTGTTTGCCAATCAAAATATCAAAAAAGCTTACATAATGGGTTTCAATGCAAGACTAAAAATTGATTTCACTAAAAGCTTTTCGTTTGATAATACGGTGAGTTATACGTATGGTCGTTTTAAAAACGATAATGGAACAAAAACTTCTTTGGATCATATAGCTCCATTGTTTGGAAAATCGTCGGTAAATTATCAGTATAAAGAATGGAACACTGAGCTCTATGCATTGTTTAATGGATGGAAAAGATTAAAAGATTATAATCCCAATGGAGAAGATAATGGACAATATGCTACTGCTGATGGTATGCCATCATGGTTGACACTTAACTGGAGAGGAAGCCATCCTATTGGCAAGTATCTTTTGCTGCAGGCAGGAGTTGAAAACATACTTAATCGAAACTATCGTTATTTCGCATCAGGCTTTTCTGCACCGGGTCGCAATATCATTGTAGCATTAAGAGCTAATTTTTAAAAAATCATTGCGAAAATATTTCAGGGTGAAAGCGCCGGCTTTCGCCCTTTTATTTTCATGCCAGGCCCGGAAATTTTACAATCCCGTGCAGCATCCGTATGTGAAAATTGTCTAAATTACAGGCAACCAAAGGGAAATTATGACCGAGGACGCCATCTTAAAAGGTTGTTTGAATAATGATACCATTGCCCAGCGGGAACTATACAACAGGTATAGCCCTAAAATGCTGGCAGTTTGTTATCGCTTTGCTCACAACCGGGAGGATGCAGAAGATATGCTGCAGGAAGGATTTATCAAGGTCTTTTTACAAATGCATACGTTCGAGAACAGGGGAGCGTTTGAAGGATGGATCAGAAGGATTGTAGTTCATACCTGCATCAATATCCTGAAGAAGAACAAAAAGTTCAATGAAAGTGTGGATATAATACATGCTACCGGTATACAGGTGAGGGAAGACAGTGTGCCTGCCATTATCCAGGCTAAACAAGTGGTAGAATGTATAAGGTTGTTACCAATGGGTTATCGTACCGTTTTAAACCTATATGCAGTAGAAGGATATAGTCATCGGGAAATAGCAGATATGCTGGATATAGAAGAAAGCACAAGCCGGAGCCAGTACACAAGAGCAAGAGCAATGCTTGAAGACATATTAGTAAGAAAAAGAATTTTACAAAAAGCAAAACAGGCAGATTGGTTAGTCGCCGTTGGCCAGAGATAAATTTGGTTCGTATCCTAAATCGCTGACTGGTTATGGAGAGTAATTTAAATAACAGAGATTTTGAGCAGTTTGTAAAACAAAATGCTGATCAATACCGCATGTTCCCATCCGAAAAAGTGTGGGCTGGTGTTGACAAAGCATTACATACCCGTCGCAAATGGTATGGCCTAAGCCTTGGCCTCTTATTACTATTGACTGGCGCCGGTGTTACCTGGGTGATGATTACCACACCCGTTAATAAAGACCTTAAAACTTCAGTTCCGATTACATTGAAAAATAGAGTTCGGGAAATTAAAAATTCGCAGCCAATTGTTTCCGGCACCAACCATTCTCCAATAGTTGTGAATAATAATGTAGCTGAACCTATAGCTAAGAGCTCAATTCCTTTTCACAGTTTTCCTTCCACAGATGTTTTTACAGACCAGCCTGCTAAAGCAACAAGTTTAGAAAATGGTCCTGATTTAATAGCGATTACAACTACCAGGGCTATTACCAATCGGGCAAATTTTTCGGAGCAAAAACTTCAGGCAACCTCGTTTGTTGTTAGCCCTTTGCATCTAATAGATCGAGATGCCTGGATTGCATCGGTTGATAAACCAACGAGTGTTGAAGAAATAAGCATTGATAAAACTGCTGCTGCTGACCTGGAGGTTATTAAAAAGGAGTTCACAAGCGCTGATATTATTTATCCCTGGACGATTGAAAGTGTGGTTAATTCTTTTAAAATAACTGATTTAAAAAAGAGGGTATCCCTGCAATTTTATCTTGCCCCTACTGTTAGTTATCGCAAATTGTCAGAGAACAAAGCCTTTTTAAGAGATGCAGCTGCTGTAGGAAGTGTTCCTAATTATTCTGCATATTATGTTGATCTTAAAAATGTAGTTACACATAAACCAGATATTGGCCTGGAATTAGGTCTTAGCGCTAAATACCCGATCACCAGAACATTAAAATTGAAAGCAGGTTTGCAATTTAATGTTACACGATATGATATCAGGGCTTACTCATCACCATCCGAGATTGCTACCATTGCTTTAGATGCTAATCCAGGTATAAATTCCATTTCAAGAGAAACAACATATCGTACCCGTACCGGAAGTAATGCTAATTGGCTTCAAAATCTTTATTATTCTGCATCAGCTCCGCTGGGTATAGAACTCAAACTTTCTCAAGGTAAAAAAACGAGTTTTTCGATTGCCTCTACTATTCAACCAACTTATGTTATAAGTGACAAGGCTTACCTCGTTTCTACTGATTTTAAAAATTACATGGAAGTACCGAAAAGTATTCTTCGACGCTTGAATTTTAATACCGGGTTTGAAGCTTTGGTTGGTTATTCCACTAAAAATTATAATTGGCAAATTGGCCCGCAGATTCGTTACCAGATACGATCCAGTTTCCGGGACCAATACCCGGTTAAAGAAAATCTTTTTGATTTTGGTTTGAAGGTCGGCGTAATGCTTAACAAGTAGCCGATACTAACTGCTCGCTTTGCTTAATAAACGTCCCGGTATCAAATACGATTACCGGGATGTTTATTAATAACACCTTTGAATTAAATTTGCGCATGAAAAAAAAACAGTCACTATTGCTGGCATGTGCCTTTTTTATCATTGCCTGCGGTCATAAAAAACCAACGGGTGAAACAAAAGATCCCGGGTTTCCTATACTTCCCTTCATTAAAACCCAGGTAGCACATGTTGATACATCACTATTTGCTATACTGCAACTTAATTACGTTGATAGCAACCGTGTAGATACTTTTTATCATCCGAGGGAAGAGTTCAGAAAACTTGCTGCTGACTTTCTTCATTTACCAGATCTTACAGATAAAAGCTATACCGGCCGGTATAAGGAGGAAGTAATTTATGATGATATGCTGGGGCGGGCCATAATAGTAAGTCTCCCGGTTAACCCGGGCAAGGAAATTATTCAGCGCCAGGAACTGATAGTAACACCAGACCCCTCCGGCGGGGAAAGTAAAATAAATAACATTATCATCGACTATCTTCTCAATTCAAAAGATAGTTCAGTAGAGAAGAAAATGCTGTGGCAGGCTGATAAAAGTTTCCAGATCACGACTATCAAACAATTGCCCGGCAAGTCAGAAACCACCAACACTACCAAAATTATCTGGAATGAACCCACGGATCAATGACAGCGGCCGAATTTCAACATATTGCCTCTACCATCCCTAACCAGCCGGGTATTTATAAATATTTTGGCAACGGAGATGAATTGCTATATGTAGGAAAAGCAAAAAGTATACGGAAAAGAGTTAGCTCCTATTTTACCAAAACCTTTACCAGCTATAAAACGCATGAACTTGTTCAACGTATCAGTCGTATAGAATTCACTATCGTTAATTCTGAACAGGATGCCTTCCTGCTTGAAAACTCGCTGATCAAACAGTTTCAGCCGAAATTCAATATTAACCTCAAGGATGATAAAAGTTACCCGTTTATCGTAATCAAAAATGAAAGTTTCCCGAGGGTCTTTTTAACCCGCCGGGTGATTAAAGACGGTTCAGAATACCTCGGTCCTTATACATCTGTAAAAAGAGTAAGAGAACTGCTTGAGTTTATTAAGCAAACGATACAGCTGCGCAATTGCTCATTAAACCTGTCCCGGCAAAATATAGAAAAAGGAAAATTTAAAGTATGTCTTGAATATCATTTAGGAAACTGTAAGGGACCCTGCGAAGGATTACAAACAGCAGAGGATTATCATGAAAATTTAGTTCTTTTAAAAAATTTATTAAAAGGGGATCTGGCACCTGTTATCCGTCATTTTAAAGAAGAAATGAAGGAGCATGTTTCCAACCTGGCTTTTGAAAAAGCAGAACTGATAAGAAAAAAGATTGACTACTTGGAAAACTACCAATCCAGGTCTGTTATAGCAAATGCTAAAGCAGGTGATATGGATGTTTTTTCTTTGGTAAAAGAAAAGGATACTGCCTATGTCAACTACCTGATGGTACGTAATGGAACCATTGTACAAACACAAACCAATAAAGTTGAAACGCACCTGGATGAAGCCGCTGAAGAGATATTAAGTTTTTCGGTAGCCCAGCTCAGGGATACCTTCAATAGTGATGCACCTGAAATCGTTGTTCCTTTTGCTATAGAATTTCCTCAACATAATCTTACTATCACGATCCCAAAGGGAGGCGACAGAAAAAAATTGCTGGAGCTATCAGAGAAGAACGTCAATTATTATATAGACGAATTAAGAGTTAAAGAAAGACTGAAGCTGGGTATAAAAAATGCCGACAAACTTGCTTTATTGCAACAACTCCAGGCGGACCTGCAGCTAAATAAGCTGCCCTTACATATTGAATGTTTTGACAACTCTAATTTCCAGGGCAGTTATCCGGTCTCAGCCATGGTTTGCTTTAAAAACGGGGAACCGAGTAAAAAGGATTACCGGCATTTTAATGTAAAGACCGTATCAGGGATAAATGATTTTGCCACCATGAAAGAAGCTGTTTACAGGCGTTATAAAAGGCTTTTATCTGAAAACGAACCGTTGCCCCAGTTAGTGATCATTGATGGAGGGAAGGGTCAGCTAAGCGCTGCTATTGAAGCCTTAAAAGAGCTTGATGCAATTGGTAAAACAACTTTAATCGGGCTGGCCAAAAATGAAGAAGAAATATTCTTTTCAGGTGACCAGGAATCAGTAAAATTATCGATGAATAGCGCTAGCTTAAAACTGGTGCGTAGAATTAGGGATGAAGTACATCGTTTCGGTATAAGTTTTCATCGCAACCAGCGAAGCAAGGGTACTTTTAAAAACGAACTGGAGGGTATTCCCGGTATTGGAAAAGCCACTGCCGATATATTATTAAAAGAATTGAAATCGGTAAAAAATGTAAAGCTGCGATCGGAAGAAGAATTGGCTGTCCTGATCGGTAAAGCAAAGGCAAAGCTTGTTTTGGAATATTTCAAAAAAGAAACCAAACCTGGTTAATTTTTGCCGGTGAGTAAAAGGCAAAAAAATGGGGCCAGGATAGAAATCCAGCCCCGTTTTTAAAATCCAATATCCTATGAAAAACCGTAACGAAAATACGACAATTATCCAATCTTCCTATAGGAGTTTTACTTTTTTTGAAACTTTTTTTCAGCATTTTATTGCAAAAGTCTTTGACATTAAAAAAGCCCCTGTTTGAGGGGCTTTTTTAAGTATTTTAAACGCTTATCTTTTTATTAATAAGACCAGAGATCCTGTTCGTAATTGAAGATTTTGTCTTTGATATTATCCCCTTCCAGTAAGGCAAGGATAGGGTCTTTAATAACATTCCTGATGTTTTTATTAGAAGCGTTATCCATAGTGGATTTAACGATATAGCTACTGAACATCCGGCTTTCGAATAGTTCCTCCCATGTCATCCGGCTTTGTCCCATGTTCTTTGGATTATATACCTCAGCCTTCGCCAGCATAGGGCGCAGGTCAGGATAATAAACCCAGAACATTGCGGAAGTACCTCTTTCTTTGGTAGTGTTCGGAATATATTCTGTTTTTAAAGCAGCAATACCTAAAATTCGAACAAACATGCGGCTGGCCTCTCTGTCAAATACCCACTCTTCTTTTATTCTAAGCTTAGTTACACTTTTAGCATTAAAGCTGGACCGGGTCACTTTATAACCAACAATCTTATCTACATCTTTGATATCAGTTACTGCAACTGTATCAGCGTTACCAACGGTCAGTTGTTGCACATCTGTGATGGCCATTGGTATACTAAATCTGTCATCAGCAAATGCAGTTACCTCTCCGCTGTTCACGGCCTTTAATAACATATCAACAAATAACTGGCTACCATTATCATCAGTACCTTCATAACGGAAGGATTGATTCATCTTTTCACGAAGGTCTAGTTCTCTCCAAACCTTCTCTGCAAAAAGGGCATCATCCCAGCGAAGATGCTCGTATTGGAGCGGTGTACGGGCGGTTAAACCACTTTTATCAAAAGCATTATCCTGGCGCAATGACTTACGTACTGTATTATCGGAAACACCAGAAGTATCAACTGTAATAGGTAAGCCGCCATAAGGATCATAACCGGCTGGCTTCTGATTGTTATTTGTTTGCTGCTGGGGATTTCCTGCTGCAGGTTGTGCACCCCCTCTTCTGCTGGGTCTGCGTTGAGCATCTGCTTCGTTCACTATAAGAACAGCAGCAAATAATAACAGGCTTGATTTAAACAAAATATATTTCATGTCAACCACTATTTAATTAATGTAATAGTACAAACCAGGTGCAGGCGTAACACGGCCATCAGGACCTCTTACCTTGATGTTATCAAGAGTAACCATTCTGCCCGCCTTTACATGTTGATCAATTGCTCTTCTTACTGCTCCGGTAAACATGGCACCAGTAGATGGAACAGAAACAATATCATCATCTGTGTCACAGGTAAAGTTGAAGCTTACCACTTCATATTCTAACTGAAAAGGGAAATTCTTAATACCAGCTGCTACCCCGGGCTGTGCTTTAAAAGCACCGGCAGACATTTCACTTCCAGCTGGCTTACCACCTACATAAGCTTGTGCTTCCGGAATGGTACGAACCCTGAACTGAGAGGCCCCGGCTACTTTACCGTCAACAGTAACCGTTACAATGGTATTATCATCCACTTTACTTACACGGGCAATCCATTTACCACCGCCTGCTCTTGTTAATGTACCATTATTGATGGTTGCGTTTACTTTATCATCGCCACCGCCGCTAGCAGCAATGGTGAGTGGATTATCAACACCAATATAAAGAACATTCATTTTATCAAGGGCGATGGAAGCGTTTGATTGACCTACTGTATAATCAACAAGTCTTTCAATTGTTTGAAGCTTACCATCCTGGTCGGTATAGGTTATTCTTACAGGAACACTATGTTTACCCATTCCACCACTTGGCATTTTGGCAGTAGCAGTACCTTCTTCACCAACTATAATAGATTGGTTTCCGATACTTACTGAAGGCAAAGCTTTTTTACTGAAAGCTCCAACACCAGCTGTAATTTCTAAATCCTGCCCAGGCATAAGGTAAGTTGAATTTTGACCTACAATAGCTTTATAAGTATCAAAAATCACAACCACCTCTCCTACTTTATTATGGCAAAACTGTACAACTCTATTCTCAGATGTCTTCACATCATTTTGAAATTTGCTTAAAATGGTGAGAGCCGCTACTGTAGGCACCATGTGGAAGTATGTATATTCCCATGATTTATCGCTCTTCTTTGGTTTCTCAAGATTAATCGGCAATGAATTTTTAAATTCTTCGCCAATAGATGAATCAACCTTGGTTAGAACGTTTGTTTTAAATTCTGTAAGTTTCTGCAGTAACATCTTTCCGGCACCTTTATCAATCAGGATACGGGTAGGAATATCCAGGTTATCATCCTTATAACTTTTTGTAGGGTCATTGGGGTTGCCTCCTGCTTTTGTCAGGATCTCATCCTTCAATCCCTGGATATAACCATATACCTCTTTGGCATATCCCTGCACCTGGTTGGCTTTAGGAAGCCATACTTCTGCTTTTACTTTAGTAACAGGATCAAGGGCTTTATCATTCAAGGATTTCATTATAGTAGCCGTCGACGCATTGACGGTTTTATTGGTATTCTCCAAACTTGAGTTTACCGTTTTAAAGGCATTCAAAATCTCAGCAGATACATTCAGCGCTAACAAAGCTGTTAGCACCAGATACATCATATTGATCATTTTTTGCCGGGGTTCCCGTGGTAGTGACATGACGAGTAATGGTTTTTAATTTTAGTAATGGTGACTTTTCAAAAATCACGGATACGGATATCGGAATTTTAAAAAAACGAAACCTTGTACTGTTAGTTTAAATTTAGTTTAGTTGCGACCCTGCATTGCACTGAGCATATTACCATAAATATTGTTCAGGCGGCCCAGGTTATTAGCCAACAGACCAATTTGTTCATGTGCTTTTTTGGCATCAGTAACACTGCCTTCCATAGCTTGTGATGCATTCACCAGGTTGCCATAGAATTGGTTCATTGCTTTCAGGTGATTATTAGTATCCTGTAATTCTAATTCGTAAATAGTATTTAATGAACCCAGGTTTTTGGTCAATACCTGCACCTGCTCATGAAACTGTTTTGTACCATCAGCAGCAGCATTAAAGTGCTGGATGCTGCTGGCAGCGCCAACATAAGCATCTTTCATTTGTCCTAATGCAACAGACGCTTCTTTTGTTTTAGCTGTATAATCTCCAGTTGCAGCTACTACATCAGTAATGTCAGACATTTTATCTACTGTAGTTCCTAATTTTTTAAAGTTGTCACCAAGGCGACCCAGGTTAGCAGGAGTGATATCAGCATCTTTCAGCATATCTTCCAGCTTATTCAAAGCAGGGTTACCACTTGAAGCACCTGGTAAAGTAAGAGGAGTTGGTTTGAAATCTGGCTCCAGGTCAGGGTGCTTATTGATATCTGGGAAATAACGCTGCCAATGTGGTTCTTCAGGAGGAGGCACAAGTAAGGCCATCACTAAGAATACAATTACCTCCGCTAATAATCCGGCTGTGATCATTTCATCGGCCGCAGGCCAGTGACGAATTTTGAACAAAGCACCTAAGATTACAATAGCTGCGAAGAATGCGAAGATAAAATTGAGGACTACCTGGCCTCTGTGTGTTTTAAAGAACATCATACGGGTTCGTTTTTATAGTTTATTA
This sequence comes from Chitinophagaceae bacterium, assembly GCA_036383515.1. GTDB lineage: Bacteria > Bacteroidota > Bacteroidia > Chitinophagales > Chitinophagaceae > CADEDV01. Next base: position 22,729 of record DASVOE010000085.1, read on the forward strand.
AATTTTAACGGATACATTAAGTAAACGGAATAATAAAAAGAAAATTGTATAAAAAGAGGTCGCAGACAGCGACCTCTTAGAATAATTTTTATCTACGCTTACCTTTTTGAGGAGCTGCTGGTAAATCAATTACGCAACGGAATCCAATGTAAGATTTAGTGGAATCCTGGTATTCGTAAGTGCTCGTACCATTTTGCAGGTAATAACCTACATCTTTCCAGCTACCACCACGGATTATTTTACGTTTCATCAAAGGGGGATCATCATCTTTGGCATTCCAGCGAACATCAGGGTTCATATCATGCTGGAAATTGTTGCGTCCCTCATAATAAATTGTAGAAGTCCATTCAGCAACATTACCTGACATACAATACAGACCATAATCATTAGGCCAGTAAGCATCGGCACGAACAGTATAGAAACCGCCATCTTCAGGGTAGTTACCACGGCCTGGTTTGAAGTTAGCCATGAGACATCCTTTTTTATTTCTCAGGTAATAGTTACCCCAGGGGAACATTGTTTGTGAACGTCCGCCACGGGCTGCATACTCCCATTGAGCTTCTGTAGGCAGGCGGAAGTCAGATTCCTGTGGCCTTTTCTTGGTATCCAGGAAAGTATTTAAATAGTGAGTTCTCCATTCGCAAAAAGCTGTAGCCTGTTTCCAGTTAACACCAACCACCGGGTAATTTCCAAATGATGGGTGAGAGAAATAACGTTTGGTCATCGGCTCATTATAGGAATAAGAGAAGTCACGGATCCAAACCAGTGTATCAGGATAAATAGGCGTGTCTTTCTTTAAAAGAAATTTTGAACGGGGCTTGCCAGCATTTTCTCTTTTGGCAGCTTCTTTCAGATCAAAAGTTTCTGAGTGATAGATAAGTTTTGTCTGATCAATTTCTTTTTTACCAAATATCCTGTCTTCTGGCGCCAGGATCATATCAGTCTGACCCAGTTCTTCTACTACTTTTGGATCACTCCATTTCAGGGTTTTCATTTTCTCCCAATTCACATACTCGTTACCGTCTGCTCCGGCCTTTATGTAATTGCCCCCCAGTTTGCGGGCAGCTACTGAGTCACGAACCCAATAAACGAATTGACGATACTCGTTATTGGTGATTTCTGTCGCATCCATCCAGAATCCACTTATGGATATGGCACGATTGCGGGAACTGAAAGAGTAAGCAGGATCTTCATCACTTGGCCCCATATGGAATGTACCCTGAGGTATATAGACCATTCCCGGAGGTTTAGGCAGTACATAACGACTTCCCGGGGCAATACCATGCACCTGTCCATCATTAGGAAGGCTGCCGCCTTTGTTTTTCTTTCCTCCTAGTATGCCACAGCTTGACATTAGGGTAATACACACGACTGCAAGGAAGGTGTAATAGGTTGAGTTTTTCATTTTCATGCACTTAAAGGGTATTGGACAAAAATAATGTTTTGACCTGTTTGGTTGCACAACGTTATGGTTTATTTTTTTCAATTCAAACTGGTTTTTACGAAGTAAAATCTCTAACGATTGTCAATATAGTTTTATTGTATTAACTAAAAATTAATTAACTGCTTCTTCCCTGTCTATCAGGGTTATAAGCTGCTGAACAGACTGAACTGGCTTCTGACAACTATAATTCTGGCACAACCAGATATTCGTTTCTTTTTCAATCGGCTTCTCATGCAATAACGCAAGGTTTGCCGGTTTATTTGCTGCCATTAAAACTCGTTGAGGAATATAAGCCGCCAAAACCTCCTTTAATATGGGTTGATAGTTTAATCCTGTAATCGCTATTTCCCTGGTACCAGTTGCCATTTCCAGGATTAACGATGCCCATATGCCAAACGAACCAGGATATTTTATAACCGCATTTCCCAAAGACGAGGTCATATTCAATGCCAATTTTTTAAATTCTGGTTGAGCTGATAAAATGGAGAGCTGGTGTAAATTATAGGCCATTACAGCATTGCCTGAGGGAACAGCACCATCATATACTTCTTTTTTACGAACTATAATATCTGCCTGGTCCTTTTTGGTATAAAAGAAGAATCCGGTGTCCTCCTCGCTGAAATTATCAACCACAAACGAAGTAATGGCGTTTGCTTTTTCAAGCCATACAGGATCAGCCGTTATTTCCTGTAAATGGATCAGGGACTGGATCAAATATGCATAGTCATCAAGAAAAGCGGGGTACTTTCCCTTTTCCTGTTTCCAGGTGTGAAATAATTCTTCTGCATCATCCACACGGAACTGTTGTAATAAAAAAACCATGTTCCCAATAGCCAGTTGCTTGTACTTTTCATTACCCGTTGCCCCATACGCCTTACTGGCAGCAGTATTCATCAAAGCATTCCATCCAAGTATAATCTTATCGTCCAACCCCGGGTGAACTCTTTTGTTTCTTTCATATAATAATTTCTTCTTTCCTTTTTCAATTAACTCCTTTAATACAGTAATGGAAATATTATTTCTTTGTGCAAAACTTTCCCCTGTTTCTTTAACTCTTGGAATGTTTTTCTCCTCCCAATTGCCACCCGGAGTAATATCAAAATAATCGCATAAAATATTTGCTTCTTTATCAAGCAGCTGCTTCACTTCCTCATAATCCCATACATAAAATTTACCTTCCTCCCCCTCGCTATCGGCATCTAAAGCAGCATAAAATCCTTTTCCAGGATGTGACATTTCTCTTTGCACAAACTCCATGGTTTCATCTATTACTTCCTTATATCGTTCCTTTTTTGATAGCTGGTAAGCTTCGCTTAATACTGAAATAAGCAGGGCATTATCGTACAACATTTTTTCAAAATGCGGGGCCAGCCATTCCGTATCCGTAGAGTATCGTGCAAACCCTCCGCCTACCTGGTCATAGATACCGCCTTCAATCATTTTATCAAGACTTAAGAGAGCCTGGACAAGTGCTTCTTCCGTTTTTGTTGCGGCATAATATCTAAGCAAAAACTGGATAGTAAATGTTTGAGGAAACTTGGGAGCCTTTCCAAAACCACCCCATTCCTTATCAGCCGTCTTCATGATATTTTCAAAAGCTGTGGCGAGTTTTTCTTTTGTGAAAAGCTGTTCATCACCAGTTGATTTTTGTAAACCAAAAGAATTGGCTTGCATTAAATGTGCAATCAGGTTTTCCGCCTGGGCATCAATTTCATTTCTTTTCTCTGTGAATGCCTGGGAAACGCTGATCAACACATCCTGCCAGGAAGGGCGGTTAAATGCTTTTTGAGGAGGAAAATAGGTGCCCCCATAAAAAGGTTTTCCTTCCGGAGTAAGAAAAACGTTTAAAGGCCATCCCCCACTTCCCGTCATCGCTTGCACGGCATCCATATAAATATGATCCAGGTCGGGTCTTTCCTCCCGGTCAATTTTAATATTAATAAAATGCTCATTCATTATGGCGGCCGTTGGCTCGTCCTCAAAGCTTTCCCTTTCCATCACATGACACCAATGACAGGCAGAATAACCAATACTTACCAAAATGGGTTTATTTTCCTGCTGGGCTTTTCTCAATATATCCTCATTCCAGGGGTACCAGTTTACAGGATTATGAGCATGTTGTAAAAGATAGGGACTTGTTTCATGAATGAGGTCATTGGTATGTGCCGGCATTATATAAAATTGGGATCTAAAGTTCGTTGAATAAACTGATGAAATAAAAAAAGGACACTGCCTTGCAGTGTCCTTTTTCAATAATTCGTTTGGCCTTTATTTTTTTCTGAGTATCGTTAGAAGATATTGCTCCAGTGCAGCTACCATACTTGGGGCCTGGGGTTGTGGAGCTTTAATCTCTAATTTAAGTCCGGCTTCTTCCACAGCTTTTGAAGTATTGCTTCCAAAGGCCCCGATCACCGTACCATTTTGTTTGAATTTAGGTAGATTATCAAACAGGCTCTTTACACCGCTGGGGGTAAAGAAACACATAATATCATATTCGTTTTCGGTGAGCAATTCTTTTACATCGCTGCTAACGCTCCTGTACATGAATGCGAGGGCATGTTCACAATTATTATTTTTAAGCCAGTTAACGATCTCGTTGTCCTGCTGGTTTTCTGAACATACATACAGGAACTTCTCGTTACTCTTGTGCTTATTGATCACATCAAACATGCTTTTATTAGTGCCATCGGCACCATAAAACACTTTGCGTTTGCGGTAAAGAATAAACTTTTGAAGGTATAATGCCACTGCTTCGGTAATGCAGAAGTATTTTGTATCCTGGGAGACGTTAACTTTCATTTCTTCGCAGGTGCGAAAAAAATGGTCAATAGCATTCCTGCTCGTGAAAATGACGCCGGTATAATTCTGGATCTCGATCTTTTGTTTGCGAAAATCCCGTGCCGGAATGGCCTCCAGCCGTATGAACGCCTGGAAATCCAGTTGCAAACTGTACTTCCTTGCAAGCTCGAAATAAGGAGACTTATCGCTTTCGGGCTTTGGTTGGGTAATCAGGATCTTATTTATTGCCTTGGTCTGAAGTTCGGCCTTGTTAACGCCATTTTTTACCATAGTCGGTTCGGCTAAAGTTGTCCGCAAAGGTAAGTTGTTTCTATTGAAAAAAAACCAATAATAGCTTGTAAATCAGCAAAAGGGGGGCTATTTCAAAAGCGCATAAGTATAAAAAGAAATGAAAAATATTGAACCTGACCTGATTACGAACGGCAGCATACGTCAATATGAACCGGTAAAAAAACAAAACACAAACCCCAACCCATGACAAAACAAGGGCAACTGTATATCCGGTTCCTTCTACAAAAGCCAATAAGATTAAAAAAGGAAGGAGGAATATCCCAATAACTTTATTGACGATAAAAACAATAAAAACATAGGAATCAGCCGCATTCCTAAGATTAAATATCCAACCCAACACCTTAAGCCCTATAAATTTTACCAGGTAAATACAGGACAACCCCGTTGAACAATAAAAAAAGTATGGCCAGAAATCTTCTTTTTCAATGAGCTGGAAATGGAGTAGCATGAAATCGGCATACAATCCTCCGCTGACAATGAAAAAGCCATTGAAGAGCAAAGAAGGCAGCGGGGTCTGCATTAATTGCTCCCTGATCTGGCGTTGCTTTAGCGTGGTGCGAAAGAAAAGCTTGAACAGGTCAGAAAAATATTTGGGGAAAGCATTTCGCAGCAATGCAAACAACAATACCAATCCCACCAATACATAAAATAATGTCTCCTTGCCTTCAACTTTTTTGAGATTGGAGCGAATACTAACAGGTTTACTGTTATACCCCAGGTAAGGATGATGCTGAAGCACCTGAATACTTAATGGAATTGATGGATTCAGCATCCAGCCACTATCTTTTTGGACAAAAGGCTTGCGTGAAAAAGAATCGGCCATCTGAATTTGTAACGATGAATCTTTAACAGCGATGGAGTCCGGAACGTATAATGAGTCGTTGGAATAAGGTTGATTTATTAATGGCGTATCTACCTGTGCCGAAACAGTTAAAGAATAGAATAAAATAAGCGGTATAAAGAATAAATAAAAACGATTCACTAAAAATGGTTGTGCTGCAAAAATATTGAAGTGAACCCGTCTTCACTCATAGTTTAAAAATAATTGACAAACCCGAAATGTATCTTCGATTGACGCAGGTTGAATTGTGTATCATTTCGCTTGCCTACAGCCCACGCCAGGTTAAAAACGCCAGCCTTTGTTTCAAAAGCTAAACCAATCCCCGTTCCAAAATAAGTGTAATTTACTTTACTGTTCTGGCTATTATTTCTTCCCCAGCCTCCATCTCCCAGCACATAGAAAAAAGAGTTCTGACCCACCAGGTACCTGTATTCCACGGTAGCAATGGCAAACTGCGAAAGGTATTGGCTTTCTTCATCAAACCCCCTGAGAAGTTTATACCCTCCCAATTGAAATAATTCATTCCTGAAAACATTACCGCTTTGAAATATACCTGCATTTAAAGCAGTCTTTACAGTACTTTGCCTGCCTATAGGCAGATAGTTGGCTGCAGTAGCTCTTACCCGAAACTGGTATGTATTCAATTTGATAGTATCATATAATATTCCAAAATCAAATGTTGGATCACCCGGATCTTTTAAATCCAGCACCTGGTTGTTTCTTTTTATTTTTTTGGTACCTGCTGATGTAATGATGCGGAATTCGCTCCCTTTTCTTGGATTCAGCCTGTAGTTGGTATTATTGAATTCATAATCCACCCCCACGTTAACAGAACTAACATCTGCCTCATCTGTAAGTCGCCGATTTTGCAGGATATAACTGGTGTTCATTCCATTTACAATTGTCTGAAATCGCTGAATAAAAAGCTTACCTGATTGGTTTGTATTTAGAACATACTGGGCACCTGCCTGGAGATTAATATTTACAAAGGTGCTGTCCTTCCGGAAAATATCAAATGCAAAGTCGAATCCCAACGGTGAGTTGAATAAATAGGGATATTGAAAAATAAGGTTCAAGCGGGGAGATTTTACCTGCAGCTGTTGCCAGTTCAATCCAATCGTTTCTCCTGAACCTAATGCGTTTTTAAGATTGATATTGGCTTCGCCGGTCAGCAATAATTTTTTTGATGAAAGCTGGTCATTATTAGGCAGAAATCCGATCAACACATTTACCTGGCTACTTTTCTTTTGCTTTAGGTAAAGATTCAGTACTGAGCCTGTACCCAATAAAGTAAGGTTAGAAGGTTGCTCTTCTTCGATATAGGGCAGCTCTCTTATTTTTTTTCCTACACGCAATAGTTTTTCTTTATTATACAAGCTCCCATTAGAAATATCGAGGTAGCGTTGCAAATAAATATTGGCGATTTTGGCATTGCCATACATTCTTATACTATCAATTTTATACGAAGGGCCTTTCTCCACTTTCAACCGGGCCCGCACTTTATCAGCATTGAGTTGCAAACTATCTAAATATATTTTAGCAAAAGGATACCCATTATTCTCCAGGTAGTTCAAAAATTTGTTTTGCCAAACAGCTACTTCTCCAAAATCCATGGGTCTGTTTGTAAATAATTTTTCCCGCCAGCCCACTGCTTCACGTAAGGAAGGTTCCACTTCGGTCGCATCCAATTGCGCCCACCGGTATACATCGCCTGTAAACAAAATTAATTGCGCAGATAAGGAATCATAGCGGAGGCTATCAATTGAAGCCGTTACATATCCTTTTGACTGAAGATAACCAGGAAGTGTATTAATGTATTGTACACAGGCATTACGGGAAGCAAACGAAGTTTGAATACCTATTTCAGAAACCAGCGTAGTTGAATCTTTATCTACACCCTGCAACCGGAGGGTGTAATTGTTTTGCGCAGCAATATCTGTACGCAGCCACAAAAGCAGAAGAACCGATATTTGCAGTTTAAATTTTGTCATGTGGCCTTTCGCCGGGATATTGACAGCTAAATTATTCATTAAATCACAAATCTGTGGCTGGTATTTATATTCATATCCCTTTTTGTAAACAAGCTTGCCATTATTGCAATTTTCATTTCTCCACATCACTCCGGTATAAGAACGAACTGGTAACTGCTTTATTGAAGGAAACTGAACTTCGAAAGGAATATATAGATAACGAAATAGTGGAGACCATCTATTTCGGCGGTGGTACCCCCTCCTTATTAGAAATAGAAGAAATAAGATCACAGATTGATCTTTTTAGAAAAGTCTTTGCAGTTTCCCGTGATGCCGAAATAACCCTGGAAGCAAACCCTGATGATATTACAGAAGATAAATTGAAGAGTTGGAAGGATAGCGGTATCAACAGGCTCAGCGTCGGCGTACAAAGTTTTTATGAAGAAGATCTCCAATGGATGAACCGGGCACATAATGCTAACCAGGCAACAGAGAGTTTGCAATTGGCTAAGCAGTATTTTGATAATATAACTATAGACCTGATTTATGGCACTCCACAATTATCAAATGAAAAATGGGAGCATAATGTAAAAACTGCCATTGCCTTAAACATACCACATCTCTCCTGTTATGCATTGACTGTAGAACCAAAAACGCCTTTGCATAAAATGATTGAACAACATAAAACACAGAACGTAAATCCTGATAAACAATCAGAACAATTTTTATTGCTCATGGAATGGATGGAGGAAGCAGGTTATGAGCATTATGAAATTTCCAATTTTGCAAAGCCGGGTTGGCGAAGCCGGCACAATTCGTCTTACTGGCAGGGAAAAAAATACCTTGGCCTTGGCCCATCAGCCCACTCATTCAATGGCTCTTCCCGTCAATGGAATATTGCCAATAACAATATTTACATTGAATCTCTCGGCAAAGGAGTTCTTTCGTTTGAAAAAGAAGAGCTCACCCCAGTGCAGCAAATGAACGAATACATCATGACATCGTTACGAACTACTGAAGGATTGAATTTAGATATCCTTAATAGTTTACGGGAGAATGTAAATAAAGAGCTGTTGCAGAAAAGCAAAAAGTTTATTGATTCAGGCCTGATGAGCTTAAAAAATAATTCATTGGTGCTCACAAAAGAAGGGAAATTATTAGCAGATGGGATTGCTGCTGACTTATTTTTCTAGTTTTTTGTATACAGCAGACCAGTACATTCAGTATACAATCAGTAACATCAATGGAGCAGAAAAAATTGCATCACTATTTAACGTTGAGCTCGCAGAAGCTATAGCTTTTGATGTTGCCGCCAGTAATTATAAAGCTGGTTTAGGGCCAGGCAAACTACCATAATGAGTATGGCAGTGGGTCCGAATCCATGGTACGAGAATGGCATAGGGTATATTTTTTTGTTTACCAATTCAACTGTTCTGTTCGTTGTCTTCTCAGACCAGCACCTGCTCAATCCGTTTAAATCCGTCTGAAGGTTTAACACCTTCCCATAATATTTTATAGACCGTATCTGCTATCGGTATCGTTGCCTGCACCGAACTATTTATATTGTTAATACATTTTGCCGCATTATAACCTTCGGCCACCATGTTCATTTCCAATTGGGCCGCCTTTACAGAATAACCTTTGCCGATCATATTGCCAAAGCTCCTGTTACGACTATATAAGGAATAACAGGTGACCAGCAGGTCTCCCAGATATACGGAAGCGGCATAGTTAGGGGTTTTACGATGAGTAACAGGATCCTCGCCGTCATGGTCACCTACGGTGATATGTTCAGCCCCGAATTCTTTTAAAAAGCTCGCCATTTCATCCGCCGCATTAGCGATATAAACACTTAAAAAATTATCGCCATAGTCAAGGCCATGTGCAATACCGGCGCCCAACGCATAAATATTCTTTAATACAGCAGCATATTGCACTCCCAGTATATCATGATTAATGATCGTATTAATATAATCGGTGCTGAAATGTGAAGCAATCACCGATGCAGTGGTAATATCTGTCCCGGAAATAGTAAGATAAGAGAGTTTCTCCGCTGCTACCTCTTCTGCATGACAAGGACCCAACACTGCAAAATAATCTTCGAGGGGCAACCCAAATTCCTGTTGCAGGTAATAATTCAATAAAATATTTTTCTCCGGTAATAATCCTTTAATAGCAGATACCACTTTCTTTCCCTTCCAGTCTTCTTCCGTTAATGAGGCAAGACTTTGCTGAATATAAGCAGAAGGAACAGCCGCTACCAACACATCAGAATTTTTTATCACCGTAGCAATGTGGGGTGACATAGTTAATAACGAAACATCAAAATTGGCGGAGCTGAGATAATGCGGGTTATGTTTTCTTTTCTCAATATAGGAGATCGTATCAGCATTCCTTATCCACCAGTTGATAGCATGACCTTTATCTGTCAAAACTTTTGCCAGTGCTGTAGCCCAACTGCCGCTCCCGATGATACCAAATCGCATGCGTTAGAAGTTATGAGTTGCGAGTTAGGAGTTGCGGGTTATAAGAAAAACTCATAGCCCATAACTATTACCTCAAATCTTTTTACTTTTCAAACAACTTATCCTTAGTTACCACTTTTACTTTTGCGCCATCCTTCAATGTTTTACTGATGGCCGTATACGGACCTATCACCACCTCATCACCGGGTTTTAATCCACTTAATACTTCAATATAGTTGATGTCCTGAATACCCGATGTTACCACCACTTTTTTTACAGTACCATCTGCCTGCAATACAAATACTACTTCTTCCTGCTCATCGTCAGTAGAAGCAGTTGTTTCTACATTATCTTCTTCTCCCTTACTTTTTTTGTCTTCTTTCTTTTTATCCGCCAATATTTTATCACTCCCTTTTAATCTTGCGTTCACAGCGGTGATCGGTACCACCAACACATTATCATGCCGCTCCGTTTTGATATCAGCACTGGCATTCATACCCGGGCGAAAGGGAAAAGTTTTATCCGCCAGGTCGCTATATGAACTCTTATCCAGCCTTATTCTTACTTCGTAATTGGTGACATCGTTAGAAGTAGCTGATGACAAGGCATTCCCGGAAGTGCTGCTGGCTATTTTGGTAACTACTCCTTTAAACTTACGGTTATTATAAGCATCTACCTGCACATCAGCCGAATCACCAATCTTTATTTTTACAATATCATTTTCTCCCACGTCCACCCTTACTTCCAGCACACTCATGTTGGCTACCGTCATCATCTCGGTACCCACATTAAAACTATTACCAGAAACACTTTCTCCTTTCTTCACCTTCAAAGAAGAGATCACACCGTCCATGGGTGCTACAATGGTTGTACGACTCAGATCTTTATTCGCTTTTGACAATCCTGTCTGCGAAGTCCGCACACCCGCCTGAAGGGCTTTAATATTTTCTTCTGCTGCATTATAATTGGCTCTGGCAGAACTCAACGTTGTTTCAAATTGTTCCAGTTCCGCTTTAGAAATTATTTTCTGATCATATAATTGTTTATTACGATCATAGGTTTGTTGCGCCAATTGCAGGTTTGCTTTCAAAGCGTCCAGCGATGCTTTACTATTGTCCACTGTTGCTGCAGACTGGCTTACTCTTGAAGCTGCTTCATCCCGTTGCAATGCATAAATATCTGCATAGATCCTGGCTAATACTTTTCCTTTGGTTACACTATCGCCTTCTTCTACCATCAGCTCGGTGATCTGTCCTGATATATCAGGACTTATCTTCACTTCCACTTCGGGATATATTTTGCCACTGGCATTTACACTTTCAATAATCGTTCTCTTCGCTGCCTTTTCTACTGCTACCTTCTCGGTTTTATCTCCACTACCACCAATCGTTTTAGCAGCCACAAAAAATCCCGCCAATACAGCAAGAATTATCAGTGTCCATTTTAATTTTTTATTCATGGCCTCATCCCGACCTCCTTCAAAGAAAATGGCCATCTGTGCGCAGCCCCATCTTTTCGGAAAGTCATTTTTTTAATTATTAAATTTTATTTACCAAACTTAGTTTTCTTTTTTATCCTGAATGCTTCTTAAGCCCTCCTTCAGGGATTGGGCGGCTTTTATAATTTCAAACCCTGTCCTTTATAAAACTCAAGCAATTTCAATTTAAATACATAATCAAACTCTGCATATACCATATTTACCTTAGCCTGTTGCAGGTTAGTTTGCGTGGTGATCAGGTCATACGTGGAAAGTAAGCCCAGTTCATATCTTTTGGTCGCAAAATCATACGCTTTTTGCGATGTCTCTACTCCTCTTTTATTGGCATTAAATTTTTGCACCGCCGCCAGGGCATCATTGTATGCTTTATAAATATCCTGTTTTAAGGTCTGGCTGTTTTGTTCCTTTTGCAATTCTACACTCCGCACATTCAATTTAGATCGTTGCCATGCAGTGCGTAAACTACCTCCATTAAAAATAGGAACACTTACACTTAACCCGATCGATTGTCTGAAGTTTTGATTTACCTGGTCAAAATAACCCATTTTCCCATAGGTGTAAACATCAAACGGCGACAAAGGAAATACCTGGTAAGGCGTACCACTTACTGTAACATTACCAATGGGTGAATTCAACTGTGTTTTTGATTTGATCTCCTTTGCTTTATTATTAAAAGAACTACCGAGGCTACCAAATATAGAAAAGGTAGGATACATGGAACCCTTTGCAGCCTGCACCGATTTTAAGGCAGACTTTAAATTAAATACATCGGCTTTTTGCTGGGGCAAATTTGCAATGGCTAAATTATATACTGCATCGGGCTGCAGGTCTGCAAGATTCTCCACTGGTATCAATGCTACTGGCGGAGTAGTAATATCAAATGAAGCAGCTGCATCCAGGTTCAATAATGCTTTCATCTGGAGTAATGATTGCATAGCTGTTGTTTCAGCCGTAATGAGGGATGAGCTGTCTGTAGCAACTACCGATTCAAGATTGGCGGCATTTAATTCCGGTAATTTACCAGCCTCTACCTGTTTGCGGGTACTTTCTAACTGCGACATTGATTGCGCTACCTGTAGCTTAGCAAGGTTTACTTGCTCTCTTGCTAATAAAACCTGTAAATACGCAACAGCTACATTTAAGGCTACATCATTTTGAGCCTTTTCCAAACCCGCTTCCGTTGCTTTCAAACTAAGGTCTTTTGCCGCAATTGTATTTTTTTTGCTGAACCAGTTAAAAATATCAGCGCTGGCCTGTAGTGAATGATTATTGAATAAGTAACCTGTGGTGATCAGGCTGAAAGTAGTGGGATCCTGGTTTCGTCCGGAACTATATCCCAAACTACTGCTGTAATTAGCTGAAGGATATAAGGCCAGTTTACTTTGCTGTAATTCGAGCTGGGCAAATCGAATTTGCAGATCGGCTTGCTTTACAGAAATATTATTTTGAAGAGCATACTCCACACATTTTCGCAGGTCCCATTTCTCCTGTGCAAATGACGAAGCACATAGCAATAAAAGTGCAGACAGTTTTATACATCGTAGCATCATTTGACAAAAATAAATGAATTGATAAGGCAGGGATATGATTTTTTATAAAAGAGACTTAAATTAATCCATTGAGGCCAAAGCCTGCTCCAGGTCACCGATAAGGTATCCCGGTTCTTCCAATCCCACATATAACCGGACATAACGATGCTCCCGGTTATCAGGGTTAAAATCATTGACAGGTATGCCGGCAGATTTCGGGATCACGAGGCTTTCATGTCCGCCCCAGCTCACTGCCATCATGATATGTCTTAATGATTCGCAGAATTTAACAATGGAATTTCTCTTTCTCGTTTTTAAAATAATGGTCATCAAACCACAGGCTCCTTTCATTTGCTGCGTCGCCAGTTGATATTGCGGAAAGGATTCATCTAACGGAAAGATCACACCCTCTACGTTGGGATGTTGTTTTAAAAATTTTAATACCTGCTGTGAAGTACGGCTGATGCGATCCAGCCTTGCCGGTAATGTTCTTAGTCCCCTTATCAATAGCCAGGCATTGAAAGGTTGAATGCCACTTCCAATATTCAGGTATTCACTGTTGAAAATTTTTTTCATCATCGCATGTGTGCCACTCAATACTCCACCTAATGTATCGCTATGCCCGCCGATATATTTGGTAGCTGTTTGCATCGCCATGTCTATTCCCATATCAATTACGTTCTGGTAAACAGGCGTGCAGTAACTATTATCAATTAACGTGATGATATTTTTTGATCGGGCAAAAGCAGCGACTTCCCTAATAGGCTGCAATGCAAAATCCCAGCTATTGGGTGATTCAAGATAAAAGAAACTTGTATTGGTCCGGGCAGCATCTTGCCAGTTCTCTATTTTTGTTCCATCAATATAAGTAGTAGTGATACCGAATCTCGGAAGAATCACGTCAAACATTCTCTGCGCCCATGTATAAGGAGCTTTTACAGAAACAATATGATCACCGGCTTTTACATTGGCAAGTATGCCGGCGAAAATAGCTGCTGCCCCATTATTAAATACAAGACAATCTTCAGCGCCATCCAAGGCCGCTAATTTTTTCCGGAGAATGTCAACGGTAGGATTTAAACCACGGCTATATAAATAGCTCCCCATCTCATCTTCAAACGCCTTTGTGAGGTCTTCTACTTTTTTAAAAACAAAATTGCTTGTCTGAATGATGGGAGGAGCTACCGCATTGAAATAATTTTCCCTGTCTTCACCCAGCTCATTAATTATATAGGAGAGATCATTGGGAAGAGACATTGTTTTTCGATTTTAATCCCGTTACTACAAAATAAAGGACCAGGAAAGCTGCAAATACTACCGTTCCGATTAATGCCAGCTTCGGCGTATCAAAAGCGATGGAAGTACCCACAAAAATATAAGCCGCAATAAAGATCAAAGGCAGTAGTGGGAATAGTCGCATTTTATAAATACCTGTTCCATCCAGATGCTTTGTTCTTTTCCGCAAAATAAAAATAGTGGCGGCCGAAGTCGCCATGCCGATGGAATCCAGAAAAATAGTAAACCCTAATATTTCATTGAAAGTTTTAGCAAAGAACAAAACAATAATGCCCATTGCAGCAAACACAGTAAGACTAACCGTTAGTACATCCTTTTTTTCTTCTCTTTTCTGAAACATTTTCGGTAAAATGCCGTCCTTGCTCATGGCATACATCACCCGGGGGTTGCTTAAGAGTAAAACGTTCACATAAGCCAGCACCGCAACAAATAAAAGAATGGATGCCGCCGTCCTTCCGGTTGGGCCAAACATTTTTTCTACCACGATCGAGGCAATACCCCTGGAAGTTTTCAGGCTTTCAAAACCAATAGCATTATAATAGGCATAGCTTACCGCCAGGTAAAGTGAAATAATAATGATAATTCCAATAAAAATTCCTTTAGGAATTGTTTTTCGGGGCTCATGCACTTCTTCGCCAAAATTGATCGTTTGCTGGTAGCCTCCATAGGTAAATGAAACAGCGATCAATGCAATACCAAAGGAGCGGATATAATCCATGGTAGTAAATTCTTTTATAAAACCCGGGGCTGCATTGGCATCACCTGTTATAAAAAAGATAGAGCTGATCAGAACGACGAGCATCCCGATCTTGATGATCATTAAAATATTCTGGGCAGTAGAGCTCATGCGTAATCCCATAAGGTTGACGCCATAAAAAATTATGATGGGTACCATAGCGATCAATGCCCTGGTTGTATTATCCGGTTCAATTTTAAAAATAACCTGGGAAATATATTCACTTCCCACCAATGCTACTCCCGACATAGAAGCTGCGTTGGAAATAAGAATAATGCAATTAATGGCAAAAGCAACGGAAGGATGATAGCATTCTGCAAAAACTTTATAATATCCACCTGTAATGGGAAACCGGGAGCCTATTTCTGCATACGTCAATGCACCGCATAAAGCGATCATGCCACCTGCTACCCAGGCAATAAAAAAAACGGAGGGTGTAATAGCCGCATTGGCAGCATCAGAAGATGTTCTGAATATTCCCATCCCGATCACTAATCCAACAACGATCATCGTAAGATCAAACAGCCGGAGCTTTGGTTTTCCTGTCATGCGTTGAAGATAGGAAAAAAACAATCTACCTTTATTA
>DASVOE010000086.1:0-7709 GCA_036383515.1 Chitinophagaceae bacterium
TTTTTATAAACGCTGTTCCGATAAGCGGCAGAGGGCTTAATAAAATCTGATACCCTGGTTGACAAACCTGATCCGTTCTCTATTGGTACTCTCATTTGTAGTATAAATTTTATTAAACACCCTTTGCCACGCTTATTGGACTTTTTACAAACTGATATTTCCAGGCTACCCATAATGGCCCCATTATTTGAGTTCTTTTTACATTGCCATAACTAAAAACCCGCAGAGCAGGGAAATTGTTTTAATCCGGTATCCGGGTGAAAAACCAGGTACTCTGGACCCAGAAATAGATTTCTACAATCACTTCCTGCCTTTGCTGCGGGATTTTGCTATCCCACTTTTTATCTACTCTTTATTTAACTCTCTTTATATCTCAATCGCTGTTGTTACTAACCCGTTTAAAAATACAGGTCGGCTTCGGCGTTATTTTTAAAAAAGAGTCCTACTTTAGGAAGACAGACCTGGAAAGGAGTTAAGCAATCTTGTTCCAGGGGCGAATGCCGAAAAGCCAAACGAGTAGGCCAAACCAATTCAACCGAACTAATCATGGAACAAATGAATTTTCACAAACAAAAGCTTTATTCGCTTATTGTTGCAGGTGTTGCCCTTCTCTCACTTATCCTTCCCTGGATGACCTTACCTTTTTTTGGTTCCGTTAATGGATTCAGGAGCTGGGGTCTTTTATCTTTCTTAGGTGTAATTGGAGTAGTTGCTGTCTGCTTTATGGGTGATAAAACGAAAACGTTTGATGACACGTTCAAAAAAATTGCTCTCGCATCTTTTGCGGCTATAGCTATTGGAGCACTTCTCTTTTTTTTCCGGATTAACGGTACGGGGATTGGTGTTGGTTCGGGATTTGGGTTATGGCTTTGTTTTATTGCCGGGCTTGCCGGTATAGGATGGCTCATGGGCTTAATAAAACTACCGGATAACAAAAAACCACCCATCCCCTGAACTACTAAAACGCATTTATAAGCAAACATCCTCTCACGAGGATGTTTGCTTATTGACTATAACTATCTTCTTCTATCTTGTCATTCCACTCACTGAACTTATGAAAATTCACAAGAAGTGGCTTAAAGTTCAGCTTTCAAAAATTCTGCAGTATAACTCTGCTTACATTTTATTAGCTCTTCCGGTGTTCCTTCAAACAATATTTTTCCTCCACCATCACCTCCTTCAGGACCGAGATCAATAATATGATCGGCTACCTTGATCACATCCATATTATGCTCAATGACCAGAACCGTATTGCCTCTTTCCACCAGTTTATTTAACACGTCCAGCAAGTGCTGTATATCTTCAAAATGAAGACCGGTAGTAGGTTCATCCAAAATATAAAATGTTTTGCCGGTATCTCTTTTAGATAGTTCCGTCGCCAGTTTTACCCGCTGTGCTTCTCCCCCACTTAGCGTTACTGCTGATTGCCCTAGTGTGATATAACCCAATCCTACTTCTTCCAGCACCTTTATTTTCCGGTAGATATAAGGAACCGCCTGGAAAAATTCCACCGCTTCTTCTACTGTCATGTTCAGCACATCAGCGATCGATTTTCCTTTGTAACGGATCTCCAGTGTTTCCCGGTTATATCTTTTACCATTGCATTTTTCACAATGCACATACACATCGGGTAAAAAATTCATTTCAATAACTCTCATTCCCCCGCCTTCACACACATCACAGCGACCACTTTTTACATTAAATGAAAACCGGCCTGCATTATAACCCCTGATCTTTGCCTCGGGTATGGAAGCAAACAACGTTCTTATCTCAGTGAAGAAACCGCAATACGTCGCCGGGTTACTCCGCGGTGTTCTGCCAATCGGCGACTGGTCTATCTCAATTACTTTATCAATATGTTCCAGTCCTTTGATTGATTTGTATTCGAGCGGCATCATCTTAGAACCATACGCATGTTTGGACAGGATAGGATACAGTGTTTCATTGATCAATGTCGATTTACCACTGCCACTCACCCCTGAAACAACAATAAATTTTCCCAGTGGAAATTTAGTATCCACACTTTGCAGGTTATTCCCTTTTGTTCCTTTTAATTCCAGGAACTTGCCACTCCCTTTTCTTCTTTCCGCCGGCACAGCAATTTTATGAAGACCATTCAGGTAACCGGAAGTCAGTGTATCCAGTTTCAATAAATCCTGTGGTATACCCTGCGCAACCACTCTTCCACCATGATAACCTGCCTTAGGACCTATATCAATTAAATAATCGGCAGCCAGCATAATGTCTTTATCATGTTCTACCACCAAAACGCTATTGCCTATATCCCGGAGGTTTTTCAGGGCTTCTATCAGCCGATGATTGTCCCGCTGGTGTAACCCAATAGATGGTTCATCAAGAATATAAGTAATGCCCTGTAATTGCGATCCGATCTGTGTAGCCAAACGGATACGCTGCGATTCGCCGCCGCTTAATGATTTGGAAGAACGATTCAGTGTAAGATAAGTAAGACCTACATCGAGCAGGAACTGCAAACGTTCCCTGATCTCTTTCAATACATCTTTTCCAATGGCTTTTTGCCTGTTATCAATGCGTAACTCAATTCCATCAAACCATGCATATAAATTATCAAGGTTCATATTGCTGAGCTCGGAAATATTCCGGCCTGCTATTTTAAACCATAAACTTTCTTTCTTTAACCGGGTGCCGTCACAATTTTCGCAGGGTTTTAATTGCATATATCCTTCCGCCCATTCCCGCAAGCTTTCGCTGTAACCGTTATTAAACCATCGCTTCAGCATATTCACAATTCCCTCGTAAGGTGCCTGCGGGTCAAAACTGATATTCTCATAATCAATTTCTGCTTCGAGGCCTTCTTCGTTTCCGTACAATAAAAGATTCAATGATTTTTTGGGCAACTCTTTTACTGCAGCTTTGAGTGAAATCTTGTTCTTCTTCGCTATTTCCTGCACCTGTCTGAATACGTAAGCATCTCTTTCTTCACCCAATGGGGCGATGCCGCCTTCACTGATGCTTAGCGAAAGATCAGGAAGCACTGCTTCCATATTCACATGAAAGGTAGTACCCAATCCCCGGCATACCGGGCAGGCGCCATAGGGTGAGTTAAATGAAAAAGCATTGGGGGAGGGCTCTTCGTAACTTATGCCTGTGTCCTCGCACATCAATTGTTTGCTATACTGCGTGACTTGTTCCTTTTCATTTACCAGTAAAAACAGCAGGTCCTTACCCAACTTTAATGTTTGCTGCACACTCTGGCTTAACCTTGCTTTCATATCATCGTTTACCTGCAAACGATCCACCACCAGTTCTATATCATGGATCTTATAACGATCCACCTGCATTTTCGGCACCAGGTCCTTGACTTCACCATCCACTCTTACTTTTAAAAAACCTTTTTTCCGCACATCTTCAAACAACTCCCGGTAATGACCTTTACGACCCCGAACAAGGGGCGCCAGTAAGCTGATTTTCCTGTTACTGTATTTAGTAAAAATATTTTCTACAATTTCTTCTTCGCTCCACTTCACCATCTTCTTACCCGTGTTGTAAGAATAAGCTTCACCCACTCTGGCAAACAACAACCTTAAAAAATCATACACTTCAGTGATAGTTCCAACCGTTGAACGTGGATTTTTGTTAGTGGTCTTTTGCTCAATTGAAATGACAGGTGACAAACCGGTGATCTTATCTACATCAGGTCTTTCCATATCGCCAATGAACTGGCGGGCATAAGCACCGAATGTTTCCATATAGCGGCGTTGCCCTTCAGAATATATCGTATCAAAGGCCAGTGATGATTTGCCACTGCCGCTGATACCGGTGATCACTACCAATTTATTTTTGGGAATAGCAATATCAATGTTCTTCAGGTTGTGCACCCGGGCTCCATATACTTCGATCGCCTCAGCTTCCTGTATAGAAGATATTGTTCCGTTGCCTGTTTCTTTTGCCATAATTAAAAGGACAGCGAAGATACTGATTCATAAAGGTTCCAGCTTATACACTCGTCTCCGTGTATCAAACAATCAGGGAAGTAAAAAGTTATTTTAACTATCTGTGGTTGCATGCAAGTAAAAAAATGTATCCCGCAATTATCCACAAATACTCTTTTTGGCACAGTATTTTGAAAGAGTAGGCCGAAGTACCAATTCAATCAATAAATAATAAGTATTATGAAAAAGACCATATTAATGATGGGTGGCTTTGCTTTGTCTATGGCGTTTGTAACCGCCAATGCCCAGGAGCCAACGACTCCCACTACACCTGCAAGCCCAACTACTACAACTACCTGGGATGCAAAGAAAAACCCTACCGTTGATTCTATCAACGCAAAGTATAAGGACCAGATGATCCCCGCCCGTGCATCCATGACCACTGAACAAATTTTTCCTGTGCTGGGTCAATATAATTCTACAGTAAATGCTGATGCAGCATCTGTAACAGTTACGATGGATCCGGCTAATAAAGGTATTGTTTGGATCGAAGGTATTCCACAGGGAAAGATCAAAGCTTACCTGAGAAAATCACCTTCTACTTATAAGATCCCTGCCCAGAAAACAGAGGATGGAAAAGATGTTGCGGAAGGAACCTTGGTTTTTGATAAAGAAACAGGCAACCTGAATATGGTAATCGGCAAACCTTATAATGTTGAAGATCCTATGTTAGTTTTTACAGCAGCCGCAACTGAACAACCAGTAGCTGAAGTAACGACTAAAACAAAGAGCAATAAGACAAAAACAAAAGTAAAACCAGTGAAAGCCTGGACTTATACTGGTACAAAAGTTGAGACTACTACAGTAATGGCTAATCAGTAACAATTATAGTGTTTCGGGTTCTCGGACGGAAAAGAGGTTGCTTTGGCAACCTCTTTCTTATTTTAGCTGCACAAATCTTTACCATGTTCAATTTGTTTAAAAAGAAAGAAGCGGGCACAAGAGTTACCGATCGTATATGGATGAATGAAAATGCAAAACTGGAATCCTTTACTAAAGAATGGAGAAAGAATAATGACATTCTTTATATTTCCTGGTTTGAGGACACTTACGCTAAAATAGAATCTCTTTTCATCCAGGAAAACATACAGGCGAATTGTCTTGCCATGACAAGAGAACTATCTCCTTCAATTATAACTGGCAAGACGATTGTATTTGCCGAGCATTATCCCTTACACGAAAAAGAAAATGCCATCTATCAAAAATTAAACCTGCAACAAGTAATCGTATGGTCAGCTTTGGATGAACCCTTATTCAAACATTTTGGTGGCGACAAGATCATTGCCATGATGAAGCAGCTGGGGATGAGTGAGGATGCAGCCATTGAGCATGTGATGATCAGCAAAGCCATTCAAAATGCCCAAGAAAAAATCGCTAAAAAAGTAACTACCGAGCAGGCTGCCCGTTCACAAACGGATTGGCTGCAAAGAAATCTGCCCCCTTGAAATTCCTTGTTGATCTGCGTTATTTACCGATCCCAAACACCTGTTAGGCTACTTTTATTAAATTATATTTGGAAAATACCATATTGGATTCTTTCTTTGCACCAGTTCTTTTACTCCCGATAGATATCGGGATACTTATCAAGAAAGGCTGAGGGTAATGGCCCTTTGAAGCCTTGACAACCTCTCTTACTTTGTTATTTCGAACGAAGTGAGGAAAGGTGCCAATTCCATCCCGATAACGATCGGGACAGATAAGTCAGATTAATGCTTCGAAAATATCTTCTTACAATATTTAAAAGCTCATCTGATTTATCGGGTGAGCTTTTTTGTTCCTGCCCCCGGTAGTCTTTTTTGATAACTGTTTAATCAATCATTCATCATTGCCCTGTGCTGCTACTGCAACCAGGGCCTAAAAATTAAAAAGATGAGCAAAAAAAAAATCAACCCAAACAGACCCCTATTCTTCCAACTGGCAGAGCGGGATCAATCAACAAAAACCCGTAACGCCTCAACAAAAAGGCCAGCCTGATCAAATCCAGTTGGAACAGGCTTTAGTTTACTGTTACTTACAACTATAATCGCAACATTTTCCAAAAACAAAAAATTAACAATTGAAAAAAAAGGATTTCAAAAAAGGCTACTACTTTTATAAAGTAATTATGCGAACAACAATACAAGCAACCTTCTTCTACAGCTTTCCGCATGGCGGCTGTTGTTGCTGTTATTGCATGTCGTAAGACATACTTCCTCTACCCTCTTTGGTTATTTCCTGGTATTAGTAGCATCATCAATTTTGGATCCCGTAAAATTTAAAAACATTTAAAACTTGTGTTATGAGTAACTATCGTTTTGAAACACTCCAGCTCCATGCAGGTCAGCAAATTGACCCTACTACCAAATCAAGAGCCGTTCCTATTTATCAAACTACTTCGTATGCGTTTGATAATACCGAACATGCGGCTAACCTTTTTGGCCTTCGCCAGTTTGGTAATATCTATACCCGTATCATGAACCCTACCACCGATGTGTTTGAACAGCGTATCGCTGCACTCGAAGGCGGCGTAGCAGCATTAGCTACTGGCTCAGGGCAGGCAGCACAGTTCCTTGCACTGAGTAATATTTTACAAGCAGGAGATAATTTTATCTCTACCTCTTACTTATATGGAGGCACTTACAACCAGTTTAAAGTTACTTTCAAACGCCTGGGCATTGAAGCCCGTTTTGCTGATGGCGATAATGTAGAAAGTTTTGTTCCGCATATTGACAAGAACACCAAAGCTATTTACCTTGAAACGATCGGTAATCCCCGGTTGAACATTCCTGACTTTGAAAAATTTGTAGCCCTGGCAAAGGAATATGATCTGCCATTAGTAGTAGATAATACGTTTGGTGCCGGTGGTTATTTATTTAAGCCACTGGAATGGGGCGCCAACATTGTAGTAAACTCAACTACTAAATGGATCAATGGGCATGGCACATCTATCGGTGGTGTGATCATTGATGGTGGTAATTATAACTGGGGTAATGGCAAGTTCCCGCAATTCACTGAACCCAGTGAAGGTTATCATGGTTTGAAATTCTGGGAAGTATTTGGTTACAACAATCCGCTGGGTTTACCCAATATTGCGTTCATCATTCGTGCAAGAGTGGAAGGCCTGAGAGACTACGGTTCTTCGCAAAGTCCGTTCAATTCATTTCTTAATCTCCAGGGATTAGAAACACTGAGCCTTCGGGTGCAACGCCAGGTGGACAATGCATTGGCATTAGCACAATGGTTGGAAGAAAATGACCAGGTTGAATTTGTCTGGTATCCCGGTTTGAAAAACAGTCCTTATCATGAGCTGGCAAAGAAATACTTGACCAATGGCTTTGGTGGCGTATTACAATTTGGTATCAAAGGTGGTATTGAGAACGGGCGCAAGTTTATCGACTCTTTAAAATTAGTAAGCCACCTTGCCAATGTGGGTGATGCAAAAACCCTTGCGATACATCCTGCTTCTACTACACATGAACAATTAAGTGATAAAGAAAGAGAAGCATCTGGTGTATTACCCAACCTGGTACGTATCAGCGCCGGCATTGAACATATAGATGATATCAAAGCAGATTTTGAACAGGCATTTGCCGCAGTATTTTCGAAAGAATTAGTAGGATAAATAATGGAATCAATATTTAATAGTAATCATCCTTTTACATTAGAGTCAGGTGTAACCCTTCCGGGTTATCACCTGGCTTATACTACGCATGGAAAACTAAATGCTGCAAAGAATAATGTGGTGTGGATCTTTCATGC
>DASVOE010000087.1:0-55904 GCA_036383515.1 Chitinophagaceae bacterium
GAGACCGCTATAAAAATGTATGTAGAAGATAACCAGTAACACTGGTATTAGCTCTTTGAAGTTTTATCGCTGAGTAAAAAAGGTATAAAAAAACCAAACAGCATGCTGCCCAGGCTTCTGTCGAAATAATTTTCGGTAATCATGGCAATAGCAAAAGTTAGCATGATTAACAAGGCTAAGCCATCTCTGTGTCGCCAGGCCTTGCGGATCGGGAGAAGAATCCATCCAACCAGGAAAAGAACAAGCCCGGCAAGACCCAGGCTTACTGCTATATCGAAATAATTGTTGTGTAGATTCTTTTCTGTTCGTATAGCAAACTGAAAATTCTTTTCACGGTATACTTCCATCAGTTTAGCTTTTTTATCACCGAGATGTACGCCCCATAAAGGAGCCTGCTTAAATAATTGCCAGCCACATTGCCAAACAGCCAGGCGGGTATTGGCACCGTTCCACTGACCGGTGTCCACGGCCATGTTGTAATGGCTTTCCGGCCCGGTTTGCTGAAATTGAAACTGTGTGTAAGAAAGTTCTTTAAACCTGTTAATTGTTTTTGGAAAAAATTTGAAAACTAGAAATACACCGATCAAAAGACCCATAATAAGCGTAGCTCCTTCCAGGTATTTTTCCTGTTTGATAATATAGTAAAACGAGAATCCGAGTGTAGAAGCGTATAATACCAGCATCAGGTTCCTGCTGGCTAATAAAAAACTAATGATGAACAGGAAAAGTATTGCCAGCACCAGCAGCGGTTTATACCTGAGTTGTTTCTTATAAAATAAAAACCAGCTAAAAATATAAATGGCAAGGTTAACGAGAAGAGATATATAAATGGATTGCTGTCCTGTTATTGGTTCACTTAAGGAATCGTTGTAGAGGAAGGCGGTGTTTTGAAATGTTACGGAACGATATATTCCATATCCAAGACAAATTGAAACGACAATAGTTACCAGGATGGCAATACTCAATAATATTTTATCACGAACATCTTTTTTCAAATGAATAAGACCAAGGCTTAGTGGAAAATAGATCAGCGGTAATCTAGAATCGAGATAACGGAAACCAGCTTTTTGATTGGATGAAAGAAAAAGGCTTAGGATGAGGAGGATGAAAAAGACCGTCATCCATATAATATAACGGCGTTGCGACAGCAGTTGTAGTTTGTCTTTAAAAGAAGAGTAGCTGATAGAAACTATAATTACGGCTACGACGCTAATAAAATTCAAGGTCTGCAGTGAAGGCAAAAAAAGACTGCATATAAAAAAAATAATAGTTATGAAAAATAATTTATCACGAACAGGCATAAATAATTTTTAGAAGGAAGCCATAAAGATAACCTGTGGCTGCAGAAAGCAGAAATATTAACCATATTGTTTAATTGCAATTTTGAAAACCTCAATAAATTAGTTTGCTGCAAAAATGAAGTGCGATGGAAAAATTATCAGTTGTCATTATTACGTATAACGAGGAAAAAAATATTGGAAGCTGTATTGATTCTGTTCAATCAATAGCTGATGAAATAATAGTGCTGGATTCATTTTCTTCTGACAGCACTATTGCGATAGCCTTGCAGAAAGGCGCTAAGGTATTTCAGTCAACCTTTCAGGGTTATATAGCGCAAAAGAATAAGGCTATTGAAAAAGCAACACACAATTATATTCTGAGTATTGATGCCGATGAACAGCTTGATGCATCATTACAGACTGCAATAGGCGAAGCCAAAAAAACTTTTACATACGGAGCGTATAAAATGAAACGTTGCACGAATTACTGTGGCCATTTCATTCGTTATGGCGCCTGGTACCCGGATAGAAAAATAAGGTTGTTCGACAAACGGGTAGCTGCGTGGGGTGGGTTAGATCCGCATGATAAGATAGTTTTTAGTAAAACTATTGCTGTTAAGCAATTGCCGGGCGAAATATTGCATTATTCTTATTCATCAAAAGAGGGGCATGTATTACAAAATGAAAGGTTCAGCACCATCGTAGCTGAATCCTATTATTTTGCTGGTAAAAAAACAAATTGGTTTAAAATTATTGTTAATCCCTTTTGGGCATTTGTGTATGGTTACTTTATCCGAAGGGGTTTTTTAAATGGAGAAAAGGGTCTTGTAATAGCATTTAATCAAGCTCGCTATACTTTTTATAAACATAAAAAATTATATGCCTTGCAGATTCATGGCTTAAAAACAGGGTCAGATATTCAACCCTCCACACACACTGATCGTTTGTCCGGTAATATAAGAGCCCATGTCTGAGGCAAGAAACAACGTAACATTGGCAATGTCTTCCGCGGTAGCAAAACGGCCTAATGGAATCCCCGCCCTGTATTTATCACCCGCTTCACCCTCTTTTAAATAACTGGTCATATCTGTTTCTACAAAACCCGGCGCAATGGCGTTGCAACGGATATTGCGGCTCCCCAATTCTTTGGCTACTGATTTTGTAAAGCCAATGATCCCGGCCTTACTGGCTGCATAACTGGTTTGACCTGCGTTTCCCATTTCGCCAATGATGGAACTCATATTAATAATAGAACCGCTTCTTGCTTTCATCATGGGTTTGATCACCTGCTTGGTCATATAAAAAACACTGTTCAGGTTAACCTTGATCACTTCATCCCACTGATCAGCACTCATGCGCAGCAACAAATTATCTTTTGAGATACCAGCATTGTTCACACAGATATCTACTGTTCCAAATTCTTTCAATACATCATTGACAAAGGTTTCGCATTGTGCAAAATCACCGGCATTACTTTTATAAGCTTTGGCTTTTACACCCAACGCTTTTAATCTTTCTTCGAGTGCCGCTGCTTTTTCAGCGCTGCCATCACTTACATACGTAAAAGCAACAGCGGCTCCCTGCTCTGCAAATTTTAACGCAATGCCTTCGCCAATCCCCCTGGCTGCACCGGTAATGATCGCTACTTTATTTTCTAATAATTTCATACAACGATAATTTATTCAGGGGCAAAAGAAAGAAAATTATTGCAGATGACCTTGTATTGACAAGTTTAGTTTTCTTTCCACACGTAATAAATTACACCATTCTTATCGTCACTGATAAAAAAGGATGTTTCGTTCCACTGAAATACATCACAGGGCCGCCCAAATCTTTTATCCTCTGTTTTTCCCTGCAGGAAACCGGTGACAATTTCACGGTAAGAACCATCGGCCATCATCTGAACGACTGCATTTCCTCTTTGTCGCCATACACTGGTACTTCCATGCAAGGCTACAAGAAAAGAATTGTTGAAAAGCGGATCGGCAAATCCTTTTAAGTGAGCAAAACCCAATGGAGCTGAATGCGCTTTAAATGCCCAGGGAGCAACAGGTGGTTTTTTTACATAAGCTGCTTTGGCTGAATCTTCAAAATGGTGATCAGCCAATATTTGTTGTTGAAATTGTATATAATAAGGCCAGCCATAATAACCATTGGGTTCAACTGTGTGTAAAAGATCTTCCGGTTTATCAGGACCGAGATTATCTCTGCCCATATTGGTTACCCAGAGCCGGTTATTCACCCATTCTATTCCTACCGCATTGCGCAACCCTCTTGCAAAAATGCGTTGATTGTTACCATTGGCATCCATTTCAACGATTGCAGCCCTTATTTCATTTTCTTTTTCAATACAGGCATCACAACTGCTGCCCACGCTGACATATATTTTATTGTCATAAAAAGCCATACTACGGGTAAGATGCCAGCCGCCGTATTTATAGTTCAAACCATAGTCAGGAAAAGTCGCAATTGTTATAGCGGCTGATAATAATTGATTTTCGCCCGGAGTATATACATAATAAGAGAGCTTTCCTGTTTCTGCTACATAGATATAATGATGACCATCTACGCTGTAAAAAACAACCTGGTTAGGATTATGAAGCCCTTGTAAAAAAGTAGTAACGCTGTCAAATTTTTTTTCCTGTTCATTCCAGTTTTGCAGTATCAATACTCTTCCGTTTTTATTATCACTCCTGTCATACATATCGGTGATGAATAAACGGCCGTCGAAACTTTTGGCAAAAAAACGGGGGCGACCTGTTATTTCTGCGGCTACGCTCATCTTGTAACCGGCAGGTATTTGAAGTGTAAATGAAAGCGAGTCTTTTAACACTACAGGACAGTCTATAAGCCGAAGATTTTTTTGGGAAAAAGAAGGGAAACAAAAAAGAAAACCAACATAACTTAACAACCATTTTTTTATTTGCATACAAAACAGTTTATCTCATTGCCAATATCTCCTCTACATATTTTCTTTCATTACTCAATCGGGGCACTTTATGCTGACCGCCTAGCTTGCCTTTGTTGCGGAGCCATTCGGTAAACGTCCCTTTTGGTAATGAGTGCAGCAAAGGAAGACGCAGGGCAATATCCTTATACCGCTTGGCCTCATAATCACTGTTGATGCTTTTTAGTGCTTTGTCAAGTTCTTTTGTAAAGTCATCAAGATTGGCAGGTTCTTTTTCAAATTCGATCAGCCATTCATGAGCGCCATTTGCATTATCGGAAAAATAAATGGGTGCGGCCGTATAATCATTCACGATTGCATTTGTTTTTTCAGAAGCGATGGCGATAGCTTTATCAGAATTATCAACGATCACTTCCTCGCCAAACGCATTGATATAATGTTTGAGCCGGCCGGAGACCCTGATACGATAAGGTTGCAGAGAAGTAAATTGTATAGTGTCTCCCAACAAATATCTCCATAGGCCACCATTGGTACTTATGATGAGTGCATAATTTTTCTCCAGCTCTACATCCTGCAGGCTGATGGTTTGCGGATCTTTTTTACCATACTCACTCACCGGCATAAACTCCATGAAAATACCATGATCGGTAAACAGCAACATGCCCTCCTGTCCCGGTATATCCTGCGCAGCAAAAAAACCTTCACTGGCATTGTACATCTCCAGGTAATTGATTTTTTTGCCAATGATCTTTTGAAATTGTTCTTTATAGGGTGTGAAAGAAACACCACCATGCATGTATAATTCAAGCGAAGGCCATACCTCACTCATCGTTTTCTTACCGGTAATGTCCAATATTCTTTTAAATAAAACCAATGTCCAGGTAGGAACACCGGAAATAGAAGTCACATTCTCTTTGATAGTACTGCCGGCAAGTTTTTCAATCTTGCTTTCCCATTCATCCATAAGGGCAATACTGAGATCAGGTGTTCGCAACCAATGTCCCCAGAACGGAGTGTTTTGCAATAACACAGCGCTGAGATCGCCATACTGCGCCTCGTTATTCATGGGATTGATATTGTGACTACCTCCCAACACCAGTCCTTTCCCCGTTAATAATTCTGATTCGGGGTGAAACTGGTAATACATGGTGAGCACATCCTTCGCTGCTTTAAAATGACAATCTTCGAGACTCTCTTCACTGATCGGAATGAATTTACTTTTATCGCTGGTGGTGCCGCTGCTTTTGGCAAACCAATAAATAGGTGTGTTCCATAATATATTCTGCTCTCCCTGCATGATGCGTTCGATATAGGGTTTCAGGTCATCATACTCATGAATAGGAATTGCCTGTTTGAATGCTCTTACAGTAAACAACTCATTGAAATGATACTTCCTTCCAAATTCGGTGTATTGTGCGGAAGTAACAAGGTCCTGCAATACTTCACGCTGGGCATCCAGGGGATTATTTCTCCAGGCTTCTATACGCCAGAGCCGCATACGGGCAAGTGATGATATGGCAGGACTGAGTAGTTTCATTCTCTGCCAAAATAAATCATTTGAAGCTAACTGCTCCGGGAAATTAAAAAATCAGGGCTTATGCTGCATTACAGGCTGCTATTATTTTTTTGCTGAGCCTTTCTTTCAAAGAGTAGTCACAAAAAGCATGTTTAACCGCTTCGAGGTTGCATTTTAAAAAATGTTCTTTTTCCCAGTTAAAAATGGTTTCCATTAATTCGTATTCACCGGATAGTGTTACGGGAGTTATCGTGCGGGCATCGGTATTAATGCTCATGGATACACCAGCCCTGTAAATTTTATCAGCTGCATGATCTTGTATGGTATCAAAAACATTCACCTGGATATTACTGCTGGGGCAAACCTCAAGATGTATATTTTGTTCTTTTAAAAAGAAAAGTAGTTTTTTATCTTCTGCACTTCTTACACCATGACCTATACGGGAAGGATGAAAATGCTGCAGGGTCTCCCAGACACTTTCAGCTCCCTTTGCTTCCCCGGCATGCGCCGTGCAATGAATGTTATTTGTTTTTGCGAATTGAAATGCTTCTATATGATTGTTGATCGGAAAACCTGCCTCATCAGCTGCAATGTCAAACCCGGAAACATGCGTTCCTTTAAACTGTTCTACGAGTTTCACTGTTTCCATACTTTGGGCTGCTGAATAATGTCGAAGTGTGCAAAGTATGATCCGGGCTTCCACTCCCGTTGTTTGGATACCTTCTTCAACAGCATCATTTACTGCCTGTACAACTTCTGCAGCAGTCAGTCCTTTAAAAATATGTTGCAATGGAGCAAACCGCATTTCAGCATAGATCACATTATCGGCTGACAGCTGCTCAAAGAGATCCAGTGTAACGAGTCGCAATTCTTCTTTGCTTTGCATCAGATCAATTCCTTTCACAGCACGGGAAATATAATCGGCAAGGTCAGTGCATTTTGGCGGAGCAATAAATGATTGCTGGTATTCCTCCAACGAAATTTCGGGCTTCAATTGTTGCACTATCTTATAACTAAGACAACAATCAAGATGCAGGTGCAGTTCAATTTTTGGAAGTGACCTATAATTCATGCAGCTAAAATACAGGCAAAAATTCAGGAAAATAAAAGGAGTGAAAATGGTTGGATTCCTGCGCAGCAACGATATTTTATTGAACAGGCAGCTCTTATTTTGACAGGAAAGAATTGCCTGCCTTTGAAGCTTCCTCATGTAAATAGTCCTTACGTCTCAATTCAAAATTTCTTCCAAGATATAAACGGCGCACATCCTCATCTGCTGCCAGCTCTTCTGCAGTACCGTGTTTAAAAATCTTTCCTTCGATCAGCAAATAAGCCCTGTCGCAGATGGATAAGGTTTCTGTTACATTATGATCGGTTATCAGGATACCGATGTTTTTGTATTTCAATTTTGCTACGATGGCTTGTATATCTTCTACAGCAATAGGATCAATACCGGCAAAAGGTTCATCCAATAAAATGAATTTAGGATCAACAGCAAGAGCCCTGGCAATCTCTGTTCTTCTTCTTTCACCGCCACTCAGCACATCGCCATTGCTTTTTCTTACATGATGCAGACGAAATTCATCCAGCAACGTTTCCAGTTTTTCTCTTTGCTCATCACGGGAAAGTTTTGTCATTTCCAGTATGGCCTTGATATTATCTTCCACACTCAGTTTACGAAAAATGGAGGCTTCCTGTGGCAGGTATCCAATACCGAGCTGGGCTCTTTTATACATTGGCAGTTGGGTAATGTTCTGCTCTCCAAGAAACACTTCACCCATATCCGGCTTTACCAATCCCACTACCTGGTAAAAGGATGTGGTCTTACCTGCACCATTGGGCCCCAGCAGGCCAACGATCTCACCCTGGTTCACATCAAATGAAACATGGTTGACAACAGTCCGGTTGCCATATTTTTTTACAAGATCCCTGGTTTGAATGATAAGAGACATAGGGGCAAAAATAAGGGTTCATCCACAATAAGCCTTTGCAGTTGCTTTGTTTTAACAAACACCCGTTGCCCGTTCAATGTCTTTTTGCATATGCGCCATTCCTGCTGTAAGTTTGCACACTTTTATATTATGAAGGTTATAGATCATATCAAACAGGCAAAAGATACTCTCGTATCATTTGAAGTGCTGCCTCCTTTAAAAGGCAAAGGCATTGAAGCGCTTTACAAGCATCTCGATCCGTTAATGGAATTCAAGCCCTCGTTTATCAACGTTACGTATCATCGTAGTGAACATGTGTTCAAGAAAAGAGTGGATGGGAGTTTTGAAAAAGTGGTTATCCGCAAAAGACCCGGCACTGAAAGCATCTGTGCTGCCATCATGAATAAATATACAGTGGACACTGTGCCTCACCTGATCTGTGGTGGGTTTAGTGTGAATGAAACAGAAGATGCGTTGATCAATCTCCGTTATCTCGGGATTGATAATGTGCTGGTGCTCCGGGGAGATGCGGCTAAAAATGAAACGGCTTTTGAACCAGAACCAGATGGTCATAAATATGCCAGCGATCTTTTGCAACAGGTGATAAACCTGAATGCCGGTATTTATCTTGAAGATGACCTGAAAGGAACACAAAAAACAGAATTCTGCATTGGCGTAGCTGGTTATCCTGAAAAACATTTCGAAGCACCCAATATGGAAACGGACCTGCGCTACCTGAAAGCCAAAATTGATAACGGGGCCGATTACATTATCACCCAAATGTTTTTTGATAATGCAAAATATTATGCTTTTGTAAAAGCCTGCAGGGATATGGGCATCACTGTTCCTATTATACCAGGATTAAAACCGGTGTATTCCAAAAAACAATTGACGATACTTCCTAAAACATTCCATATTGATCTGCCTGCTGATCTTTCTAATGAAATGCTGAAATGCAAAACAGATGAAGAAGTAGAACAGGTGGGAACAGAGTGGTTATTACATCAATCGAAAGACCTTAAAAAGAACGGGGTGCCGGTATTACATTATTATACCTTAGGTAAACCGCATGTAATTGCGAATGTAGTAAAGGAGTTATAGAAGGCAGGAATTAGGATTTGTAATTACGCTTTGATTAAATTAGAGATGCAAATACGGGCAATCTTGCTTGTATGTAACATTCCAACTCTTTATAGCCTTTGTAATTTCATCGGAGTGGTTTACCAAATTCCCAATCCCTCAATCCCATCTATTTCGTAATATCGTCCAGCACCTTCTGATCAATAACCACCGGGTATTTCTCTTTTAATTTCTTTATCCATTGTTCTTCGAGTAAATTCTGATAATCGTTGATCACTAAACCCTTTGCTTCGGCAAACGTTCGTTGTGAGGGTTGAGCATAGGTTTTGATAATATAGGCAAATGATGCTGTATTGTCGGTAGCATTCACCACAGGTGCAGTGACCATACCGTTTACCGGGATCGATTTATTTTTATCCGGAAGCTGCGACCATTCATACCGGGCTGAATCAGCCACTACTTTTTCTATAAAGGCTTCGGAAAGCGTTTTCCATTTTGCCGGATTTTTTTTCAACTGGTCATATATTGTTTTTGCTACCTGCTGATCAGAACAGAAAAAAACGACTGCATCAGCACTTTTACCCCACACATATTTTTTTTGATTGGTTTGGTATAAGGAAAGCAGTTCGGCTGAATCAGTGTGTGCCCTGTTCCATATTTCCTGTTGCATGATCTCGAAAAACAGGTTGCCATCTTTGAATTCATTCATCTGGTAGCGGAACTCTTCATTGAATGATTCCAAGTGGTCACGGTAATATTGCGATGAGATATTATGAATAAAATCATCCATTACTTCAGGATAAGGCTTACGGCCTGAACCATCTGTTTTATACCGGAATGCCTGTGCGTAAGTGATCCAGTCAGCAACTCTTGCTGTTGTATCACCAATAGTGAATAAGGGTGAATCGGATTTTATAGAACGGCCTATACCTAATGGTAAACGGTCCAGGGTGCTATCTGTAAATGCTATTAATGCATTCATATCATATCCTGAAGTCTTATAACCGGCTTGTTTGATCACTTTGTTGTGTATTATTTCCCGCGATATTTTCCAGCGTTGGTCTGCATTGATCTTTCGTTTTAGTTCCTGTTCAAAATATTTATTTGCAGGATCCGTTGAAACCGGCACGATACTTATTCTTTTTACAATATGATAGCCATGTGATGTCAGGAATGGCTTCGTTACCATATTGTTTTTAGTCAGCGCCCAAACCTTTGATTCAAAATCGTTTTCATACTGACCGACACCAAAGTCGGGCATGCTGCCACCGGTAACTGATGTCATATAATCATTGCTGAAGGCCATAGCCAGTTTATCAAAACTTTCACCTGCCATAATTCGTTTATACAATGAATCTGCTTTTTTAGCAAGCAATTTTTTTCCTGCCTCATCAGTGCCTGGGGGAATAGCGAGTAAAATTTGTTTGGCTTTCATTTTACCCAATGCCTTTCTTTCGCCCAGGTTCTTAAAAATATAATAACCGGACCTTGTGCGGACAACCGGTGAGTTTTTGCCGGGTGCTAAAGCATGTACAGCATTTTCAAATGTATAGGGAAGTGTAAATGCAGTGATCCACCCGATATCACCTTTATTGGCAGCAGCACCGGGCGCCTGTGACGATTGGGCAGCGACTTTAAAAAAATCTTCTCCTTTTTGCAAGCGATCATAAACTGAATTGGCGAGAGTAAGTGCTGTAGAAGTATCAACGTCAGCTGTACTGATAAATATAAGTCCTGTATGAATATCCTTCTGGCTGCGATGGAAAGCTTCTTTTACCAACCGGTCCATCGTTTCCGGGTCACTCATATAACTTTCAATGATCTGGTTGCGCAGGTTCTCTACTTCCATTTTTATTTGTGGCAATGTATCATATCCTCTTTCATACGCCTCCCTGATCTTTAATCTTGAATTGATGTAAAGATCAAGGTAGTCTTTCATCGCTTTGGTTTTGTTGGTAACAACCTGTGTATTGTTTTTAGCATAAGCTCTCAAAAATTCCGGAGCTGTTACTGAATAATTGCCGTAGGTAAACAAGGTTTGAGAAAAAATAGTGCAGGATGCAAGGACTGCAACGATCACTAGCAGTGATTTTTTATTCATAAGTGTTGAATTTTCTGGTGGTTGATTACTGACCGTTCATTTTTACCTGCAACACTTCGTCAATTTGTTGCCAGGTCAGTTTTTTGGCAACAATACGTTTGTCTTTATCCAGCAAATATAATGTAGGAAAGCTCTGCACATCATATAGCTGTGAATAACCCGGTATGCCGGCCTCTACTAATTTTTTTTCCTGCTCTTTGGAATAATACACATTGGTCCATTCACCAATCTGGTGTTCCCCGATAAATTTTAGCCAGTCCGCTTTAGTGCCATCAGTTTCCCTGGCTACAGAATATACTTTCAAACCAACAGCCTTCCATTTTGCCTCGTATAAAGAATCTATTTTAGGGATCACTTCTTTACAGTGTCCGCAGGTAGGATCCCAAAAGCAAACAATAGTGTATTTCGCAGCATCTGCATACAGCGAACGCATCATGCCGGTAGTATCGGGCAAATTAATTTCAGCGGCAGCTGTGCCCATGATATTGGCCATTAAACTATAGGCCCTGTCAGTGATCATCTTGCGGCCTGCAGGTGTAAGCCAGGCATAGTCCTTTTGAGCAAAGTATTTTTCAAACAGGTGAACGAAGATGGCGTCTTCCCACATGTATTTTTGATTGAGATAACGGTTCACAAATTTCAGCAGCAGCATTTTTGTCATTTCTTCGTTGATGATCGCATATCCCATCATTCGGTCAATTTCTTTATTAACCGAATCGGCATTGGGTACCATCAGTTCATTTAAATATTTATCCAGCTTCTGTTCAAAAAATGTCGTGTACGCCAACCGGCCATCCCAGAAATTGACACCATCCCAAAAATGATCTCTGAAATAATAATAGGCATTGAGTGAGTCATGCTTATTTTTTGGATGTTGCCATTGCAGCGGCAGCACTGGTTCACGCATAGCGATCAATAAAGCAGAGAGTATATTGTCAGGATTTTTTTTGATAAGACTTTTACGATACTGAGCTACCAGGCTATCTAGCTTTACCAGTTCTTTATTGATCCTTGCAGAGTCTTTTGCAGTGGTGACTGTTTTTAATTGTTGCCGGGTGTCGTTAATGGCCTTTCCCTGGTTCAGCATATACTGCTGGTAAGCGTTGAATAACGTATTATCAGGTGAATGCTGAAAAGCAATTCCATTTTTAATGGTGACGGTATCAGCCACTACCGAAAATTTTTGCTGCTTATCAATTAACATTTCAAAGAAACCGGCCTTATTGGGATAGCCAATGAGGTAGATGCCACCGGGCAAGGGTTTACTGCCTTTAAAAACGGCCTGGCTATTGGCATCGAGTTTGGCAGAATCAATAATGGGATATTGTTTGCCAAAATAATGACCGAGATAGATGTATTGATTTTTAAAAGGCTTAAATGTCACGTTGATCTCGTAAGCCGGTTGGGACATAGCAGCGATGCCGGGTAAAAAACTTAAAAGAAGGATCAATTTTTTCATGAGTCAGAATAAGCCAGTAAAGTTATTGAAAACCCGTTCTTCCCAAACAGGTAAATGAAACAGCAGGATAGAGGCAAGTGCTGCATAAAACGTTGCCTGCCCGGGAAAAAGTATGAATACCCATATTTATTAGCCCCCTTATGAAGTTGGGGCTAAATTTGCGCCGTGCGAAGAAAAAAAGAAAATATAATACTCCAAAAGCTGCTGGTGGAAGACTATGCCGCTGAAGGAAAAAGCCTGGCCAGGGTAGATGGTAAAGTGATTTTCATTGAAAACACAGTGCCCGGGGATGTAGTGGATGTGCAACTGGGTAAGAATAAAAAAGACTGGGCGGAAGGATGGCCTATTCATTTTCACTCCTATTCTGCTGAAAGAGTGCAGCCCTTTTGCCAGCATTTTGGAGTATGTGGTGGTTGCCAGTGGCAGATGTTGCCCTATCATCAACAATTAGAGTATAAACAACGCCAGGTGAAAGACAACCTGCAGCGTATTGGCAAGATAACACTGCCTGTAATGATGCCGATACTGGGCGCTTACGAAACAAAATACTACCGGAATAAGATTGAATACACGTTTGGAACAAAAGAGTATACAAAGGAGAAGCCTGTCCCCTCTAGCTCCGCGAAGACGAGGCTTGTCCAACCACACGACCAACTTATTGGAGACTCAGATAAAAAAGAACTTTCTACATTACCGGAGTCTTCGCAAGTCCCCCCTTCGGGGGGCGGGAGGGCGTCCGTCCTCGGCTTTCACGCCAAAGGATTTTTTGATAAGATCGTTGATATCAAAACCTGTTACCTGCAGGGTGAACCCACGAATGCAATACGGTTAGCGATTAAGGATTTTGCTCTCCGGAACAATTATTCCTTTTATGATATCCGTAATCATGTGGGGTTATTGCGAACCATGCAGGTTAGATTGTGCACTACGGGTGAACTGATGATCAATATTGTTTTTGGAGAAGAAAATGAACCTAAGCGAAAAGCATTATTGGATCATCTGCTGCAACACTTCCCGGAGATCACTACACTCTTATATACCATTAATACCAAAATGAATGATAGTCTCCACGACCTTAAACCGATGACCTGGTTTGGAAAAGGGCATGTGATAGAAAAGCTGGAAGATTTTTCATTCAAGATCGGGCCTAAATCTTTTTTTCAAACCAATACAAAGCAAGGCGAGAGGTTATATACTGTAGCGAGGGAGTTTGCCGAACTAACAGGTAAAGAAATTGTGTATGACCTGTATTGCGGCACCGGCAGTATCGGCATTTTTGTAAGTAAGCTGGCAAAAAAGATCGTTGGGGTGGAAATGATTGCTGCCGCCATTGAAGATGCCAGGGAAAATGCATTATTGAATAATTTAACGGACGCTGAATTTTATGCGGGTGATGTGATCACTATCTGCAACGATGATTTTTTTGCAGTGCATGGCAAACCTGATGTAATTATTACCGATCCGCCACGGGCAGGCATGCATGAAAAGCTGGTGAGAAAAATACTGGAGATCGCAGCGCCTGT
Source organism: Chitinophagaceae bacterium (assembly GCA_036383515.1). Taxonomy (GTDB): domain Bacteria; phylum Bacteroidota; class Bacteroidia; order Chitinophagales; family Chitinophagaceae; genus CADEDV01. The sequence goes on from DASVOE010000087.1 coordinate 13,799, forward strand.
TGTTGTTTATGTAAGTTGCAATCCGGCCACGCAGGCAAGAGACCTTGCCTTGCTGGATGAAAAATATGCGGTCACTAAAATTCAACCCGTAGATATGTTTCCGCATACATTGCATATTGAAAATGTGGTGCAGCTGAAATTGAGAAATAGTTAAAGCGTAATACGATTGGTAACAGCAAATCAATAACAAGTAATTTTACCCCATGAGTAATTTCAAGTTCACCCGGCCCAGTGGCTTTCCTCCGATTGTAAAGAACCTGATCATTATTAATGTACTGGTTTGGATCGCCCAGTTAATTTATGATAAACAGGATGGAGTGCTGACCATGTTCCTGACCAGCAAAATAGCTTTATTTCCTATCGGCGATGAAATGTTCAAACCTTACCAGATCGCTACGCATATGTTTGCGCATTCATCGTATCAATATATCAACGAATTTCAGTCCCATATTGTGTTTTATCATATCCTTTTCAATATGTTCGGCCTTTTTATGTTTGGCAGAATATTAGAAAATGTGTGGGGCGCCAAGCGATTTCTTTTCTTTTACCTGGCCTGCGGAGTTGGTGCAGCAGTGGCCCATCTTGGGATGCAATATTTTTTAGGACAGGGTGCTCCGGCTGTTGGTGCATCAGGTGCCGTTATGGGAATCTTTGCCGCTTTTGCTTACCTGTTTCCCAATACAGAATTGTATATAATGTTTATTCCAATCCCGGTAAAAGCTAAATGGGCCATGCTTGGGTTAGCGGCTCTTGATCTGTTCGGTGGTTTTGCAAGCATGGGAGGTGATAATGTAGCCCACTTTGCCCATCTCGGTGGGGCTATAACCGGCTTTATTATTGTATTATATTGGAACAAAACCAATCGCAAATCGTTATACTAAAGCTAAGCGTTGAAACAGAGAAAATGGAAAAGAGGTTTCACTGGTAAAAGACCTCTTATTTTTCAAAGAGATAAAAAAGTAAACATGTATTTCTCTTTCATCTCCTTTTCTCTTTTGATCGCTTGGCTTAAATTTACAGTCTGACAACGTGAGTTATGGCATACCCCCAACGAGAATTCAGGAAACGCATATCATTCGGACAAAGCAATAATGCTTTGACGATGCTGCTTATCGTGAACCTGGTGGTGTTTACGATCTTCGCTTTTATTAATGTATTCTACACTTTTCTATATCGTGAAGATGGACAAGCAAATGCACTTTTCCATGAAAGGATTTTAAAATGGGTGGTGCTGCCCGCTGATCTGAATGCACTGGCTTCCCGACCATGGACCATCTTAACGCATATGTTTGTGCATGTTGAGGTATTGCACATACTTGGCAATATGCTTTGGCTCTGGGGCTTTGGCTATATCATGCAGGACCTGACAGGCAATAAAAAAATATTTCCTGTCTTTATTTATGGAGGCCTGGCGGGAGCACTATGTTATCTTTTAGCATATAATCTTTTGCCCGGTTTACAGGCACAGGCGCCGGTATCAGTTGCATTGGGGGCATCGGCGGGTATCATGGCTATTGCGGTAGTCACTACAATGGTAGCGCCGGGTTTTCGCATCTTCCCGATGCTGAATGGCGGCATACCCTTATGGGTATTGACCGTTATCTATCTTATCATTGACCTGGCAACTATTCCTTATAATAATCCCGGTGGTCATATTGCACACCTGGGTGGGGCGTTGATGGGTTTTATTTTTATGCTGATGCTACGCAGGGGATATGATTGGAGTGAATGGATGAATAACTTTTATGATTGGTTTATCAACCTCTTTAACCCGGATAAGCCTAAGAAAGGAAGAGATATAAAAGAAGAGTTGTTTTATAAATCTTCTGCCCATCCGTATAAAAAAACGCCCAACATTACGCAGCAGCGGATTGATGACATCCTGGATAAGATCAATCAAAAAGGTTATTCCTTTTTGACAGAAGAAGAAAAAGAATTGCTGAAAAGAGCCAGCCAGGAAGAGCTGTAAACATGTCTTTACACCAACTCGATCTCAAAACTCACCAACTCTTTAAACTGTTCTATCCTCCTGTTGATATCATTTTTACTTATTTCTTTTAAACGGGTAGCGCCGAATTTTTCTACACAAAAACTGGCCATCGCAGAACCTACAATGATAGCCCGCTTCATATTTTCAAAAGAGATATCCCCTGTTTTGGCCAAATGACCAATAAAGCCGCCGGCAAATGTATCGCCAGCTCCAGTAGGATCAAATACATCTTCAAGCGGTAGGGCCGGTGCAAAGAAAACCTCATCACCATGAAACAACAAGGCCCCATGTTCTCCCTTTTTAATGATCAGGTATTTGGGACCCATGCCTAAAATACTTTTGGCAGCCTTTACCAGGGAAAATTGTCCTGTCAGTTGTCTTGCTTCAGCATCGTTTACCATTAACAGGTCCACATGTTTCAATACTTTTTCAAGGTCGGGCATGGCTATTTCCATCCAGAAATTCATGGTATCCATCACGATCAGCTTCGGACGGGTTTTCAACTGCTTTATCACATTCAATTGTGTAGCGGGCGCCAGGTTACCCAACATTAAAAACGCTGCACCCTGGTAACTATCGGGAACTTTAGGGTCAAAATCAGCTAACACATTCAGATCAGTAACCAGCGTATCCCGGGTATTCATATCCTCATGATAGCGGCCACTCCAGAAAAATGATTTTTTGTCCGGCACAATTTCAACGCCTTCCAGTTGCACCCCTCTTTTTTTCAATTCCTCCATTTCTTCGTTGGGAAAATCATAGCCAACAATAGATATCTGCTGAATGGGCTTTACAAAATTGCTGGCAGCATACGCCACATACATAGCAGAACCACCTATGATTTTATCGGTTTTTCCAAAAGGAGTTTCAATAGCATCAAAAGCCATAGTACCGACTGTGATTAAAGACATAAGAATTTAATTTTTCCCCATTTCAGTTAAAGGGGAGGTTTATTAATAGCCCCATAACATGTAAAGCCTCTTCAGGGTTTGAGGTTTTACTTAAGGCGTGCAAACCTACTGCAATTACTAATATCATTGATGGAGAAAACTCACTTATTTAACCTCCCTTAAACGATATCGGCTATTTTATTTGAATGAATACTATTTATCTTTGGGCATGGCCAAAACACCACGAAAAAAAGCATCGAAGAAAGAGCTGATCTTACGCAAGGCAGCTGCCATGTTCAGGGAAAAAGGTTTCGCCGCCACCTCTATGCGGGACCTGGCAGAATCAGTTGGCATTGAAGCCGCCAGTTTGTATAATCATATCCGCTCCAAGAATGAGATCCTAGAAGCCATTTGTTTTGATGTCGCCAACCGCTTTAATATGAATATGGAGACACTGGAAGTATCTCATCCTAAATCTATTTCCAAAGTAGAAACATTATTGCGGTTTCATATCCAGCAGATGGTAGAGAATTATGAAGAGGTGTATGTAAGCGACCGGGAATGGAAACACCTGGAAGAACCGTATCTCTCCAACTTTCAGACCCAGCGCCGCAATTACCGTAAAAAATTTGCTTCTATCATTGAAGAAGGGATCAGTAAAAACGAAATACGTAATATCGACGCACCTACCTCGGTGCTCATCATGTTGCATGCCGTAAGTGGCATTGAAAGCTGGCATAGAAGTACCGCCAAGATCAATGCAAAGGAACTGGAAGACAATATGGTGATGATCATGATCGATGGTTTACGAAAACAAAGTTGAATCATGTCCATTCATTTTCATCCGCTTCGCATTAAAGAAATACGGAGAGAAACCCCCTCATGTGTATCAGTAGTATTTGAAATTCCTGATGAATTGAAAGATGATTTCAAATTTAACCAGGGGCAAAGCCTTACCATGCGGTCTACTATCAATGGAGAGGAAGTGCGTCGTACTTATTCCATTTGCAGTTCACCATTGGACAATGAATGGAGGGTGGCCATTAAAAAAGTCGAAGACGGATTATTTTCTACATTCGCCAATGAAAATTTAAAAAAGGGCGATTCACTGGAAGTAATGCAACCAGTTGGCAAATTCTATACAGAACTAGATTCTTCACATAAGAAAAACTATATAGCATTTGCAGCAGGCAGTGGCATCACTCCTGTTTTATCGTTGATCAAAACCACCCTGGCTGTTGAACCGGATAGCAGTTTCACATTAGTATATGGTAACAGGAGCCGCAGCTCTATTATTTTCTTTGAAGAACTGGAAGGGCTGAAGAATAAATATATGAACCGGTTCAAACTTATTCATATCCTAAGCCGCGAAAAAACAGATGCTACTATCAATTTTGGAAGGATCGATGCAACAAAACTTGTTGAACTTGGCAAATTGATCAATTATAAAACAGGAGATGAATTCTTTGTTTGCGGACCCGAAGAAATGATCTTTTGTGTAAAGGCTTTTTTGGAAGCAGCAGGGATAGAACAAAAGAAAATACATTTTGAATTATTTACGACCCCGAGTCAAAAGCAATCGCTTGTTTCTGTTCGAAAGTCCACTGATGATAGCGGACCAAAGAGTAAGATCACTATAAAACTCGACGGCCGTTCCTTTGATTTTGATTTATCATTGACCAGCGACATAACAATACTGGATGCAGCTTTGCAACAGGGAGCCGATCTTCCCTTTGCCTGCAAAGGCGGTGTTTGCTGCACCTGCAAAGCCAGGCTACTTGAAGGTGAGGTTGAAATGGATGTGCATTGGGGACTGGAGCAGGAAGAAGTTGAACAAGGTTATATTCTTACTTGTCAATCGCATCCCAAAACAGAAAAAGTAATAGTTGATTTTGATATAAAATGAGCTGAACAAAGCTGGTTTATAAATGAGTCAGGGCAAAATGAAGAGACTATAGAACACGTTGACGCAGGCATTGTCTCGGCCACCAGGATTTTGAATAAACCATGAACCTGGTCTATTCGTCCTGGTTTGATTGGAGAAGATATGCTGCTTCTATTAATTCCTCCAACTGCTGACAAAAGAACATAACACTTGCCCTCTGGCCCGGTTCGGAAAATTCATCATTATCGGTAGTCAAAGCAACTTTTAACAAGGTATCAATAGCCTTTCTTACTTCATGCAGCCTGATATTATCAAAAAAATCGTCAATAATCTTTAAAGGTTGTTTCTTCTGGTCTTCAGTCAGGCGATATGGTTTGCTGTAAAAATTCTCATTTTGGTCGTATAGACTCATGCGGAAGGTTTACCTGAAACTACAGCTTTTTTCCTGCTTTGGTCATATATGGCCAAAGAATGTTTTAAGAAAACTACCAACTTACCGGTGATGGCAGAACAAGATTTAAATAGCCTAAAGAAGAAATTTGGCAAAAGCATTAAGAAAGTAAGAATGGATAAGGGTCTTTCCTTATGGGATGTTGCTTATAATTGCGCCTTAGATGCCAGCAAAATAGCGAAGATCGAAAAAGGGCAATTCAATATCACTTTACGGACAATTAATGAACTAAGTAAGGGCTTGAACGAGTCTATTTCAAAGCTATTCGATTTTTGACCGGCGCCCCTCCTGCTTTGTCATAATCATACGTAGTTGCCACAAATGTCTCCAAACAGCTGTTAGTTTTATTAAATTTGCTTCGTTCTCCTCAGTTTTGCTAGAGGAGGACTTTAAAATTATCATATATGGCTGTTCCTGATTTTGAAAAAATATTCCAGGATAAGATTGATAAAGAAATAAAAATAGAGCCAAAGGACTGGATGCCGGACGCCTACCGGAAAACCAATATCCGCCAGATAAGCCAGCATGCACATAGTGAAATAGTCGGCATGCTGCCAGAAGGTAATTGGATCTCAAGAGCTCCATCTTTGAAACGAAAAGCCATCCTCATTGCTAAAGTGCAGGATGAAGCAGGGCATGGTCTTTATTTATATTGTGCGGCTGAAACATTGGGTATGTCACGTGAAGAAATGATCAACGACCTGCATAGCGGCAAAGCAAAATATTCTTCCATTTTTAATTATCCTAGCCTGACATGGGCGGATATGGGCGCCATTGGCTGGCTGGTAGATGGCGCTGCCATTTTAAACCAGGTAATGCTTTGCCGTACTTCCTATGGTCCTTATGCAAGAGCGATGGTAAGGATTTGTAAAGAAGAAAGCTTTCATCAACGGCAGGGTTTCGAAAGTTTATTGACATTAAGTAAAGGAACACCCGAACAAAAAGCCATGTGCCAGGATGCGATCAACCGCTGGTGGTGGCCATCGCTGATGATGTTTGGTCCAAAAGACTCGGAAAGCACCAACAGCGACCAAAGTATGAAATGGAAGATCAAAAGAAAAACAAATGACGAGTTGCGCCAGCAATTTGTAGATATGTGTGCAGAACAGGTAAAAGTTTTAGGTATGACATTGCCCGATCCTATGTTGAAATGGAATGAGCAGACAAAGCATTATGATTTTGGTGAAATTGACTGGACCGAATTCTGGAATGTAGTAAAGGGCAACGGACCTTGTAATAAACAGCGGCTGGAAGCAAGAAAAAAAGCCTGGGAAGATGGGGAATGGGTGAGAGAAGCAGCAACGGTTCATGCAGCAAAAAGAAAAGAAAAACAGGAGGCAGCCTGATCAATAATTAAAAAATTATGATGAACAGCTTCATTAAAAAATTCTATTACGGAGACATACCAGAAGATAAAACTGGAGGAAACGAAGCAAAAAACTTTTCCTACATCCCCCCTCCGGGGGGTGAAGGGGCCGACTGGCCGTTATGGGAAGTTTTTATCCGCAGCAAACAAGGACTTGATCATAAGCATGTAGGCAGCCTGCATGCAGCCGATGCACAAATGGCGATTGAAAATGCAAGAGATGTTTATACAAGAAGGATGGAAGGAGTGAGCATCTGGGTTGTAGAAAGTAAATACATTACAGCTTCCAATCCCGAAGAAGCTGGTGAATTATATGAACCTGCAGTTGATAAAGTTTATCGTCATCCCACCTTTTATGATCTGCCGGATGAAGTAGGACATATGTAAAGCTCTTCCAAACCTCTCCGAAGGGGGTATGTAAACTCCGATTATGGAAAAAAAAATTCAAACTTTAGCATCTTTAAAAACCCCTCCGAAAGAGGGATTTAAGGAGGCTTTTGTTTTACACCTGGCAGATAATGTATTGATACTTGGCCAGCGCAATGCAGAATGGTGCGGTCATGGGCCTGTGCTGGAGCAGGATATTGCTATCACCAATATATCACTTGATCTTATTGGACAGGCCAGGAACTTTTATCAATATGCTGCTACACTGATTAACCAATCAACCCATCCATCCATTAGTGCTACAGAAGATTCCTTATGTTATTTAAGAACAGAAAGAGAATTTAAAAATTGTTTATTGGTAGAGCAACCGAATGGCGATTGGGCGCAAACCATTTTAAAGCAGTTTTTATTCAGCAACTATCAATACCTGCTATACCAGCAAATGCAGCATCATCCTGATGAGCAACTGGCGGCTATTGCCGCCAAAGCATTAAAAGAAGTTACCTATCATCTTCGCTGGAGCAGCGAATGGGTGATAAGATTAGGTGATGGAACAGAAGAAAGTCATAACCGCATGCTGAAAGCAATAGATGGATTATGGTGCTATAGAGAAGAACTATTTGAACCGGCAGCGTATGAATTAGAAGCAGGCATTGATATTTCGTTAATAAAGAACGAAGCGCTTATGAAAATAAAAGAAGTATTTGATGAAGCGGGCCTGCCCGTTCCTGTAAATACATTTATGCAAACCGGTGGTAAAGAAGGAAAACACACCGAATATTTAGGCTATATATTAACAGAACTGCAATACCTGCAAAGAACTTACCCGGGAGCTGAATGGTAAAACCCCAACCCCCCCTGAAGGGGCTTTTGAAGAATATGAGTATTGAAACTTTTTCATCGGCAGAAAAGCAAAAGCAAGTCTGGTCATTATTAGAAACAATAGTCGACCCTGAAGTTCCTGTACTTACTATTACTGACTTAGGTATCGTAAGAGAAGTGAAATATAGCGAGAGTGAAACGGAGATTGTCATCACTCCTACCTATACAGGTTGCCCGGCAATGGATATTATCGCCATGCATATTAAACTGGCATTGACAGAAGAGGGTTTTAAAAACATAAAGATCACTACTGTTCTTTCTCCCGCATGGACAACAGACTGGATGACGGAAGAAGGAAAAAGAAAATTGAAAGAATACGGCATTACGCCTCCCAATCCAAGGCAGCAGGTTTGCAATAATGATTTATTTATGGTGAATGAAGCTATACAATGTCCGCACTGTAACTCTTATCATACACACCGTGTCAGTGAGTTTGGTTCTACTGCCTGTAAAGCTTTGTACCAATGCGATGATTGCCAGGAGCCGTTTGATTATTTTAAGTGTCATTGAGAGATAAGTATCTTCGTTTTCAAATATTCAGTTCATGTCTTCCATTCTGCTTGAAATTAAAAATGCTATTGGCTTTATCACCCTGAATCGCCCGGATAAACTCAATTCTTTTAACAGGGAAATGGCGTTGCTGTTGCAGGACGCGTTGGATAAATGCAAAGACAAAGAAGTGCGTTGTGTTTTTATCACGGGTGCCGGTAAAGCCTTTAGTGCCGGGCAGGATCTTGCTGAAGCAGCAGACCCTAACGGTCCGGGTATGGGTAAAATATTGAGTGAGCATTATAATCCAATTATTACACGAATAAGAAAATTAGAAAAACCTGTAGTGGCAGCCATTAATGGCGTAGCAGCCGGAGCCGGTGCCAATATTGCCCTGGGTTGTGATGTAGTCGTTGCAACGCAGGCGGCTTCCTTTATACAAGCCTTTTCAAAAATTGGATTGATACCTGATAGCGGAGGCACTCATATTTTACCAAGACTGATAGGCTGGCAAAAAGCTTCGGCATTAATGATGCTGGGCGAAAAAGTTGCTGCTACCGATGCAGAAAGAATGGGAATGATCTATAAAGTTTTTCCGGATGAAAATTTTGGAGAGAATGCTTTAGCAATTGCTGAATACCTGGCGCAGATGCCTACCAAAGGTTTAGCGTATACCAAACAAATTTTGCAATTGTCATTCACTACAACATTAGATGAACAATTGCAGGATGAAGACGTGTTTCAGCAACGGGCCGCACAAACAAAAGATTATAAAGAAGGCGTGGCTGCATTCCTGGAGAAAAGAAAACCTCTTTTTACAGGTGAATAAATATTAATTATCAATTTTCAATTTCCATGCATAACGAAAAAGATCAGTTAGCCGGTAACGTGGTAGCACATATGATGAAACATGACCTCTTTTCTCAATGGTTGGGAATTGAAGTGCTGCAGGTAAAGGAAGGCTATAGTAAAATTAAAATGACAGTGCGGCCGGAAATGATCAATGGTTTTGGTATCGTTCATGGGGGCATTGCTTTTTCTTTAGCCGACAGCGCTTTTGCGTTTGCCTGTAACAACCGGAATAATTTATCAGTAGCATTAGACACAGCGATCAATTTTACCAAACCTGTGCATGTAGATGATGTGTTAATCGCTGAAGCAAAAGAATTGCACAATGGAAAGAGTACGGGTCTTTATCATATTACGATTACCAACCAGAAAGATCATGTAGTCGCTCTTTTTAAGGGCACCTGTTTCAGAACTAATAAAAACCTGCTATAAGATGATCTATGAATTCAACGGGTATAAACCGGTTATAGATGAAACATCTTTCATTCATCCGCAGGCTGCTGTCACGGGTAATGTGATCATTGGTAAAGATTGTTATATCGGTCCCGGTGCTGCCTTACGGGGCGATTGGGGCCAGATCATTATTGAGGATGGTTGCAATGTGCAGGAGAATTGTACCGTTCACATGTTTCCGGGTGTAACAGTTATATTAAAAGAAGGATCGCATATAGGACATGGTGCTATCATTCATGGAGCAATGATCGGCAAAAATTGTTTGGTAGGGATGAATGCCGTGATCATGGATAATGCAGAACTGGGCGATGAAAGTATTGTCGGTGTTTTATCATTTATAAAAGAAGGCGAAAAAATTCCTGCACGCAGTTTAATAGTGGGAAATCCCGGCCATATCATTAAGCAGGTAAGTGATGAAATGATGGCCTGGAAAACAGAGGGTACCCGTTTGTATCAGCAATTGCCGGCAGATTGTATCCGTAGTTTGAAACCCTGTGAACCTCTTCGAAAAATTCCCCAAGACCGCCCTCTCCAGGCTGCTGGTTACAAACCTTTTGAGAAATAAAAAAGGATTGCCTTTTGTCAAATTTCTTTTTTTAAGGAGGGCTATTTTATGTAACTTAATTGTCCCTATCATCTCATTGCAAATACAAAACCTTAGTGTATGAAAAAAAGTTTACGCTTATCATCCCTGTTACTGGGATCCGTTTTACTTACTACCCTTGCTCAAAGTCAGACCGATCGTTTTGCTTATGCTGTCACCGATGTGCAGCAGGATGGTGCCAACTGGAGTTTTCTGCGAAAACTAAATCTTCGTAACGGGCTATTCAGTGATGTTTTATTAAATGGTACCGATGCCAAACAAGTGGCCTTTGATGCTATCACCAAAAAAGAGATCACCGCTTTTTCTACCGAAAAAAACCGTGGCTATAACCTGCAACCAGCTTTTAGCAGTGGAGTAGCTGCCATGGCGTATGATAGAAAAAATAACCGTCTTTGGTATACACCTATGTTCATTGACCAGTTGCGATATATTGACCTGAAAACAATGAAGGCATATTATGTGACTTCACAGGAGTTTACCGGCATGACAAAAAAATCACCTGACCAGGGTAATATCATTACCCGCATGGTGATCGCAGATGATGGAAATGGTTATGCAATGACAAACGATGGAGCCCATCTTATTAAATTTTCAACCGGTAAAAAATTGAATATCGTTGATCTCGGAATGCTGGCGGATAATCCTGAAAGTAAAGGTGTGTCCATTCATAGCTCCTGCAGCAGTTTTGGTGGTGATATGATTGCTGATAACGAAGGCAACCTCTATGTTTTCTCTGCCCGTAATCATGTCTTTAAAGTAAATATTGAAACAAAAGTGGCCACTCACTTAGGAGTGATTTCCGGTGTGCCGGCTAATTTTACTACGAATGGGGCAGTGGTGACAGAGGACAACCATATTTTGATCAGCAGTGCAATAGATGCCAGAAATTATTATCTGGTAGATGCAAAAACGCTGGCAGCTACTTCATATCCGCTTACTGCCGGGTGGCGCAGTTCTGATATGGCCAACAGCAATATTTTAAATACTGCGAAACCCAAAAAAACAACTGCTGAAATTGCTTCCCGGATTATTCCCGATGCATCCCTTGTTGAAAATAAAGTACAGCTATATCCCAACCCGGTAACCAATAACCGGTTTGCCATTCAATTCACCAAACTGGAAGCCGGTGACTACACCATCCAGGTAACGGATGTAATGGGAAGACAGGTGGTACAGCGTGTTGTAAGTGTAATGGGCGAAGACCAGGTTGAATCAGTACAACTCAATGCTGCTGCTATTAAAGGGTTTTACCTTGTAAAAATTATTAATAAAGACAGCAAGACTGTTTTCAGCAACAAACTTGTGGTGCAATAAAATAATAAGAATAACATAAAAGCGTTCTGAATCTCAGAACGCTTTTGTTTATCGACCCTTACTACTGCAGACACGTTCCCTTTTCATTTAATAAGAGCAAATGCTTATAAAAAGAAAAGCTTTTTTTAGTTCAGCTGTTTAAACGAACTTTATTCAACAGCATCATTTTATAGTTTCTGGATAACTGTTCTTTTTATTTTCCCCACCTTTTTAGATGTTGTGATATTTTTTATAAACAGATAAATAACGAAACCCGGGGTTAATGATATTCGTAGTTATTAAATATTACCCCGGATTATATGATCAGGTATGCAGGAGTTGAACAATAAAGATTTTAAACATTTTTTTGAAACAGCGCCAGCGTTGAATTTAGTGTTGTCTCCCGATCTTTTTATAATTGCCGTTAGTGATGCCTATCTCGCTGCTACCAATACAAAGCGGGAAATTATTATTGGACAGTACCTTTTTACTGTATTTCCGGATAATCCTGCAGACCCTCATGCAACAGGTGTAAATAATTTAAAAGCTTCACTTTACTATACATTAGAACATCGTATTTCACATACGATGGCCATTCAGAAATATGATATAAGAACACCGGACGGAAGTTTTGAAGAAAGATTCTGGCAACCTGTCAACACACCCGTGGTAAATGATGCCGGCAACGTAACAGCGATTATTCACCAGGTAGAAGATGTGACCCGGCAAGTGCGACTGCAACAGGAGGCGACCATCAATACAAGGAGGTATGAACAACACCTGGAAGAGCTTAACCGGGAGTTGGAAGAACAGGTAAGTACAAAAACCGCCCAGCTCACCAATATTTTTGAAAGAATTACAGATGGCTTTATAGCCCTGGATAAAAATTTTTGTTACACGTATACCAACAAACGAATTGGCGAGTTAACACACCGTGACCCTGCTTCGCTTATCGGTAAAAATATCTGGGATGAATTTCCTGATGCTGTAGGCTCTGCTACCTATCATGCATTTGTCACAGCCATGGCTCAGCAACAATACATTTGTAATACAGACTATTTTAGAACACTTGATCTCTGGCAGGAAAATCACATTTACCCATCGCCGGATGGATTGTCTGTTTTTATCCGGGATATTTCGGAAAGAAAAAAAGCGGAAGCACTGTTGAAGACCGAAGAACAGAAATACAGGTTTCTTTTTGAAAGTAATCCCATGCCCATGTGGATGCTTGCCATGCCCGATAGGAAATTTATTGCCGTGAATGAATCAGCCGTCAAACATTATGGTTATTCAAGGGAAGAATTTCTTAGCATGAGTGCAAAAGAGATCCGTCCGCCTGAGGAACAGGACCGGTTCATGTTAAGTATAAATGAAATGCAACCGGGAATATATAATGCTGGTATCTGGCGTCACCAAAAAAAGAATGGAGCCGTAATAGATGTGGAGATCGTTGCTCATGATACCTATTATGATGGAAAGCCGGCCCGTCTTGTTTTAGCTAATGATGTATCTGAACGGTTAAAGATAGAAGAAGCCCTGCGGCAAAGCGAAGAGATCAACCGGCTCATCATGAGCTCTGCGCTGAATGCCATTGTTTGTATGGATATGGAAGGCAAGATCATCTTCTGGAACCCCCAGGCAGAAAAGACATTTGGCTGGGAGAAGGAGGAGGTCATTGGCCGTACATTAGCCGACACCATTGTGCCCCGTCAGTATCGTGATTTTCATAAGAAAGGACTGGATCATTATATTAAAACGGGAAAAGGATCGATGCTTCGGAAAATGATAGAGATCACAGCGATTAAAAAGAATGGTGAAGAATTCCCGGTTGAACTGGCTATCATTCCCGTAAAAGAAAATGGGAATGAATTTTTTTGCTCCTTTATCCAGGATATTACAGAGCGAAAACAAGCAGAAGAACAACTAAAACAATCACATGAGCAGCTGCGTCAACTGGCCTCTCACCTGCAGCAGGTAAGAGAAGAGGAACAAAAGCGAATTGCCCGTGAAGTGCATGATGAATTAGGGCAACATATTACCGGGTTAAAAATGGACGTGGCCTGGATCTGGAAAAAAATGGCGGGCACTAAAAACGCAATGCCTATAGAAGAGAAGCTTACCGAAATGACGATGCTGCTCGATTCAGCTGTACGTACTATCCGTAAAATTGCTTCCGAGCTCCGGCCCAGTATCCTCGATAACCTGGGATTGATTGCTGCATTGGAATGGCAAACCAAAGAATTTGAAAAACGGTTTTTGATTCCTGTTGAATTTAAAACCAATATTCCTTTATTGGAAGTTGATCCGGATATCGCTACAGGTTTATTCCGTCTCTACCAGGAATCATTAACCAATATTGCCCGTCATGCAGAAGCTTCTAATGTATATGCAGACTTGCAATTAAAAAACGGGCAGCTGCTGTTAACGGTTCATGATAATGGGAAAGGGTTTGATGTAAGCGAATCAGATAATAAAAAAACACTGGGATTATTAGGAATGAAAGAAAGAGTGTTAATGCTGAATGGAAATTTACAAATAACCAGTACTCCCGGTAATGGTACAAAAATCAGTATTACTGTACCGTTGCCTGTTAATAAAATTATTTTCCATGAATGAACGGAGAGTAAGCTAACTTACTTTTCTCTCGGGTCTTTCCATACCAGCCTTATATGTTTGGCTGTTTGATCAAAATCGGGACATTTACCATCTCCTTTCCCTGTTAAACCACCATTTGGTGCACACATATAATTGCAGGCAGTGTCTAAAAGTGTATTATAAAAATCGCAGCAATCACTGCTGAATAAAAATACCCGTTTGCCATTATAACTATACTCATTTACTTCTGCCGGAGGATTCCAGCGGGGTTGTGTTTTTATGGAATCTATCTTTTGCTGAATACAGGAGGGAATATCATTGATGGCGTTGGGACCTGCTTTTTTATTCTTACAGGTTTCGCTCATCAACACAGGTACAGCCAGCAATAACATAAATAATTTCATACGGAAGGTTTGGTTAGTTAAAGAATATATTTGCAATTCACATAAAGGTAGAGTTTTGGAAAAAAGCAACTTTGTTGATCAGATCAGGATATTTTGCCGCAGCGGACATGGTGGGGCCGGCAGCAGGCACTTTATGCGTAACAAATTTACTGCCATGGGTGGTCCGGATGGGGGTGATGGCGGCCGTGGAGCTCATATTATTTTAAAAGGCAATAAAAATCTCTGGACACTACTTCACCTGCGGTATTATAAAAATGTGCTGGCAGAAAATGGTGAAGGCGGCAGTGGCAATAATAGTTCAGGAAGAGCCGGTAAAGACATAATCATTGAAGTGCCCTTGGGTACCATTGCAAGAGATGAAGAAACCGATCTGCAGGAAGTGGAAATATTAGAAGATGGACAGGAAGTGATATGGATAGAAGGTGGAAAAGGTGGGTTAGGGAATGCCCAGTTTGCCACACCCACTAACCAGGCACCTGAATACGCACAACCCGGGTTGCCCGGCAAAGAAGCATGGAAAGTGCTTGAACTAAAAGTGCTGGCAGATGTGGGATTGGTTGGTTTTCCCAATGCCGGTAAATCAACATTGCTTTCGGTTATCACAGCGGCCAAACCTAAGATCGCTGATTATGCATTCACCACTATTGTTCCCAATCTCGGCATGGTAGAATACCGCGATGGCAAAAGTTTTTGCATAGCCGATCTGCCGGGTATCATTGAAGGAGCAGCGGAAGGAAAGGGATTGGGTCACCGCTTCCTTCGTCATATTGAAAGGAATTCAGCGCTGTTGTTTTTAATTCCTGCCGACAGCGATGGCCACCGGAAAGAATATGATATACTCGTTAATGAACTTGAAAAATATAATCCCGATCTTTTGCACAAGCAATTCATCATTGCCATCAGCAAAAGTGATATGCTGGATGACGAATTAAAAGCAGCTATTGAAAAAGAATTGCCTGCTGATATCCCTCACCTTTTTATCTCCTCTCTTACGAATAAAGGGCTGGTGCAATTAAAAGACCTGCTCTGGAAAGTATTGAATGAAGAAGTAAAATAATTTCTTTTTGCCTGCCGCTATCAGAAGCCATTTAATAAAATGTTGAACAGGAAACGATAACTCCCCACAGGAAAATACAGGTTTTTGATACCAACTTCGCTTCTTAAATAGTATATAACTGAATTGGGTAGTGTACCAGTTTGAAAATGAAAAACTGGGAACACGGATGACACTGATTGAACGGATATATCTGTGTAAATCCATCTGATCCGTGTCATCCGTGTTCCCCTTTGCCTGAGATAAAAAGTACCTGATAAATTTTGAAACTGATACACTACCCTGAATTGTTGTTTTTGGCGGCACTTATTTTTTATACTAGGTTTGTTCACTAAATTTTCAGGTATGAAAAAATTTCTTTTAACAATTGTATTATTCCTTTCCCTTATTGCCAGGTCTTTTGCCGATGAGGGAATGTGGCTACCACTTTTATTAGGTCAGCAGGTGTATAATGATATGGTGAAAAAAGGATTGAAACTGACCAACGATCAATTGTATAATATTAATAAGGCTTCACTTAAAGATGCGATCATCATTTTTGGAGGAGGGTGCACCGGCGAGATCGTAAGTGCTGAAGGATTGATCTTCACTAACCACCACTGCGGGTATGATGCGATTGCCAATGCAAGTACTGTAGACAATAACTACCTGCAAAATGGTTTTTATGCGAAAAATAGAGGAGAAGAAATTCCTACCACGTTAACGATACAATTCCTGCTGCGGATTGACGATGTAACGGCACTCGTTCTTGATTCATTAAAAGGATTGAGTGGCACCGAAAGAGTGCAGCGCCAGGCGGCCATTCTTGCTAATATCAATAAAAGAATGAGTGACGCTTCTCAGAGTATCGAGGTAAGAGTAAGCTCCTTATTTAAAGGAAACCAGTTCATGGCTTTTGTGTACCAGCGCTTCAGTGATATTCGCCTGGTAGGAGCTCCGCCGGAGAGTGTTGGTAAGTTTGGTGGCGATACGGATAACTGGGAATGGCCCCGTCATACCGGCGACTTTTCTGTATTCAGGGTGTATACTGATCCCGAGGGCAAACCGGCAAAATATGCAGCAGATAATAAACCGATGAAACCTAAATGGTATTTGCCGGTATCCATAAAGCCGCTGAAAGATGGTGATTTTGCGATGATCTGGGGTTATCCGGGCAGCACCAACCGCTATGAAAGTTCGTATGGTATTTCAATAGCTACTGATATTAATAATCCTGCACTGGTAAAGCTGCGTGACATAAGGTTGAAATATATGTTTGAAGAAATGAAAAAAGATCCGGCGGTTAAACTACAACTGGCTTCTTCGTATGCCGGTATCGCTAACTACTGGAAATTTTATGATGGTGAAACCAAACAGCTGTTGAAGTATGATGTGTTGGGTCAAAAGAAAAAAGCCGAAGAAAAATTCAATGCATGGGCAAAAGGGAAATCGGAATATCAAAATCTTTTTGCCGACTGGGGTAAAGCCTATGATACATGGAGACCTTATACCAAACACCGCCAGTATATCAATGAAGGAATTTTGGGTTCGCCCCTGATGGCATTTGCTTCCAGCTTATTACAATTAGAAGCGGCAATGGTAAAAACAAGTTCTACACAGGCCGATATAAAGAAAGCCCTGGATGCAGCTAACCAGCAACGCAAATCTTTCCTGGAAGAAGAAAATAAAGTATCTGATCAAAACATTGTGGCAGCCATTACAAGAACGTTTTATGAGGATATCGTGAAGGATCAGCATCCTGTAGGTTTTTATGGTAATTTAAAAAACACTTATGGACCTCTGAATGATGATGCAACCTATAAAAAATATGCAGCGGATATTTTCAGTAAAACGATGCTACTGGATGATGCAAAATGGAATGCTTTCCTTGCTAACCCGGATGCCAACACCTTGCAGAACGATCCTGCCTTTGCGTATGTGTCTGCTTTTTATACTAATTATACCGGCAAATACCTTCCTTATTTTCAGCAGTTCACTGCTAAAAATGCAGAGTATGGAAGATTATACCTGAAAGGGATTATGGAAATGGATCCGGCAAAAGCAAAAATGATGTATCCCGATGCTACGTTTACGATGAGGGTGAGCTACGGCGCTGTAAAATCTTATCGCCCGCGGGATGCCGTTTTCTATGATTATGTAACTACATCAAAAGGGATTTTAGAAAAATATAAACCCGGGGATTATGAATTTGATCTGCCTGCCCGGCAAATAGAGCTGCTGAAGAAAAAAGATTTTGGGCAATACATGGACCCTACCCGGAAAGACCTGGTGATTGGTTTTATTACTACCAATGATATTACCGGTGGCAACTCGGGTTCGCCGGTATTAAATAGTAAAGGCGAACTGATCGGCCTTGCATTCGATGGCAACTATGAAGCGCTGAGTCATAAACTGGCGTTTGACAAAGACCTGAACCGCACGATCAATGTTGATATCCGTTATGTATTGTGGTGCATTGATAAATTGGGCGGAGCCACTAACATTATCAAAGAATTGAAACTGATGAAATAATTAATAACAAGATTTATCTTTAAGCGTTGGCATACAAGTCAACGCTTTTTTTATTATTCACCTGTTTCAAAAATGATTGGCATTGTCAAATAATAAGATAAATTCGTTTTATAAATAATTCAATTGCGAAACCCTGTCAAACTATATTTACTAGCTCTTACTTTCTTTATAGCACAAGATGCCAGTTCACAGTTCCCGGTATTTAGTCTTTCTACAGACCTCGGAGCACAACGAAGTTTTAAAAAGGAACAACAATACTGGGCGTTCGGACATACACTCCAGGGACATTTCAATTTCACTCCTAAAGACGGAATTTATCTGTGGCTTTCCTATTACACCAATGGCGACTTTAGTAACAAAGTAACAGCCACTGCAAAATCACCGGCTACTTTACCACAGCAGATCGTTTACACAAATAATGCGATAATGGGGCTAAAGCATTTTTCAACCGGGTGGAAAAAATATCTTAAGGGAACATTTGATAATGAAGAAGGATGGAATCTTTATGGCTATGCAGGTTTTGGTTTATTATTCGGAAGAATCGAGAACACTCACTCTGTTGCAATCGATACGAATGATTATTATGTTCCCGTAAGAAGCGGGAAAGCCAATTTTAAGCGACTCACCTTTGATCTCGGGTTAGGTTACGAGATACCCTTGGGCGGTGATATTTATTTTTATATGGAAGGTCGTGCCTGGATACCAGCGTCTGATTATCCCAGTAAATTTCTTTTTGTCAATGACAATGCACCTTTAGTAGGTATGTTGAATGCGGGCATTCGTATTTTATTCAACTAACACGAACGATCAATTTGGTTTTACATCAAATCTCCCTTCTGTTACAGATATAGCTTGTGGCGTGTTATAAAGATTAATAGCAGTGAACTCGAAAGTGCCGGCAACAACCTGGTTGACGGTATCTACTTTGGTAATGGTTATGGTGCCGGTATATTGCGAAGAGGTGATCCATTCATTTTGCGGGGTAATATTTCTTTTTACATAATAACCATAGCTGCCAATCCTGGAAGGATAGCCTGAGGTAGTTGTATTAAGCGGATAGACACCGGGTGTTCTTACGCTTTTAATATATAATTCAAACTCTTTTTCGTTGGGCGAAGAAGCGAAGTTGCGGGCATTGATATAAAGATCACGGTCAGTACCCCAATGCGCCTCCAGTATATTATTCGCCGGAAAAGATCCGAAACCCTGCGGCACAAAAAAACTTCCGTCTACTTTAGCACCAAATGTATTGGCCCCGGTTTGTGTAGGGGCAGGCAGTTCATCAATTTTTTTCTTACAGGCTGTTAGTAAAAGCAGGAACGAAAGAACGGTCAGTATATTTTTCATAGTGATCATTATAATGGTAAACGTTTTCAGGAAGGTTTTGGTATGATATGTCAAAAACAAAGCCAGAGGAGGAGCAACAGGATTGTTTTCAATAGCAGCGCAGTTCTTATAGTGAGCCGTAGTATCTTTATCGCTTTATTGATAAACTATGCGTCAACTTATTATACAACAGGTAGAGCTATACAAATTATTTATTCCCCTGAAGGAGCCTTTTGTGATTTCTCTGGGTCCGATTTATAATGCAGAGAATGTGGTCGTAGTGATCCGGACTAAAGAGGGCATCACCGGTTTTGGTGAGTGCAGCCCTTTTATGAGCATTAATGGAGAAAGCATGGATACCTGTTTTATCGTAGGACAGTATTTTGCGAAATTATTCAAAGGAAAGAATGCGCTGGACATTGCAGACCGGGTAGCAGATATGGATAAACTGATCTACGGCAACAATAGTATCAAGAGTGCCTTTGATATAGCGCTGTATGATATCGCTGCGCAGCATACAGGAGAACCTTTATATAAATTTTTAGGCGGTGCAAATAATAAAACGATCATTACTGATTATACGGTGAGTATTGGTGAACCAAAGCAAATGGCGATCGATGCCGTAAAAATAAAAGAGCAGGGATACCCTGCCATCAAAGTTAAATTAGGAAAGAACGGGAAGACAGATGTTGAAAGAATGAAAGGGATAAGAGAAGCAGTGGGTAATGAAATCCCCTTGCGTATAGATGCCAACCAGGGCTGGGGCTTTGATGAAGCCATTGAAACATTGAATGCCCTGGCTCCGTTGAACATCCAGCATTGCGAAGAGCCGATTGCCCGCTGGGATTTTATGAACCTGCCTAAGATAAAAAAAGCAAGCCCGATACCCATTATGGCGGATGAAAGTTGTGGTGATGAACATGATGCGGAAAGATTGATCAATATGGATGCCTGTGATTATCTAAATATCAAATTGGGTAAGGCCGGGGGAATATTCAAAGCATTAAAAATTGTAGAACAGGCCCGGAAAAAACAAATGCACCTGCAGGTAGGGGCATTTATGGAATCACGACTGGCGATGACAGCCTTTGCTCATTTCTCATTGTGTGATCCGTTGATTGAGCATTTTGATTTTGATACGGCATTGATGTTTAAAGAAGATCCGGTAACAGGTGGTATTCTATATGAAAAGAATGGTGTGGTGAAAGTGCCGGAGGAAGTGGGATTAGGGGCCAAGGTTGATGATTTGTGGCTGAAGAAAATGAAGAAAGTAATTATTTAATAAATGGAGTTTATCGATTCTACATATAAGATACTTGCATTGAAATCGCTCCATAGAAGCGTGGACGAAAAATGGGCGGAGTGGGCTATTGATATGTTGACTACTGGATTTGACTCTGAACATCTTCGAATACTTGCAGGCATCGAAAAACCATACAACCAGTTTTACTTACAAGATCTTACTGACAAGGTATTTAAAGAACTTAATCTTGATTATTCAAAACAAGAAGAAGTAATCAGAAATTATACTTATTATCTTGTTAGTGAAGTACTCAATGGTAAAAACCATCTTTTTATTGTGTTACGCCTGTTGAAAGATATGTATGAGGAAATTGATTATCAAAAAGAATATCAAGATTTCTATCTTTTATACTGGGCTAAGGATGATCTAGAGAATTCAAACGTTCAATGGTATTGGCCAGATGCCGATAGAAACAACATTGATAAAGTAATCTTAGATTATTTTAAACATTGGAAAGCCAGATATGAAGCAGAAAACTATAAGATTATTTAATCTTCTCCTTCGGCCTCGCCTTCTTCACTACCGGCGTATTATCCTTCCATCTCCACAAATGCAGACAGGCATAGGTTCTGTAGGGCGACCATTTTGCAGAAATCTTTAGCAGATCTTCTTTGAATTTCTTTTTATCGGCCCTGTCCAGTTTATACAAACCGATCATCGCATTCTGAATGCCAAGGTCATCAATAGCAAAAACATCTTCCCTGCCCAATGCAAACATCAGTAACATCTCTACCGTCCATCTCCCAACTCCTTTTATTGGTGTCAGGTAGCCGATCACTTCTTCGTTATTCATCTTATGCAGCTTCTTATGATCCATTCCGAAATCGATTTCAAACTGTGCTACATTTTTTACATAACTCACTTTGGCATTACTGAGCCCGATACTTCTTAAAGTTTCAGAAGGAGTCTCAATAATTTGCCGGGGCGTTGGTTCTTTGCCGCCATATAAATTGATAAATCGTTTATAGATCACATCAGCGACTTTGGTAGAAAGCTGCTGGCTCATAATGGAAGCACAGAGATAGATGCAAATGTTCTTTCGCTTCTTTAACTGATGCGGCTCTCCTGATTCAACAAGTTTTTTTAACTTCTTGTCTTTGCCGAGGTGTATTATATATTCCATATCCCCATCTATTTTATATCAACCAATAATTTTTTTGCATCGCATACAATTCTATCCTTCACACATTTTTCTCACTCTATGCTCCAGCTCATTTCACCACCCTTTTCATCCTTCAATGTGATGCCTAACTGCCCCAGCTGATTTCTTATCTTATCCGAAGTGGCGAAATCTTTTTTGCTCTTCGCTTCTTTCCGGATATCGATCAGCAATTGCATTACTCCCTGCAGTTTCACATTATCTGCTTCTGATACACCTTTTAACCCAAAAATATCTTCCAGCCAAATTTTGAATTTCGATTGCAGTAGCTCCAGTGTTGTTTTCGATAAGGCTGCTACCGGAATTATTTTATCTTTCATAGAATTGATCACCGGCACCAGCTCAAACATATTGGCCAATACTTTCGCTGTACTGAAATCATCATTCATAAATTCATCGAACTCATTCAATAGCTTTTTTACTTTTGATTCAAGTTCGTCATCAACTCCCGGCCCGATAGCTATCGGGTCCCGAGTCCCGGCTCCTAGCTTTCCTAAATTCTCATACCCTTCCCACAATCGTTTCAACCCTTTTTCCGAGGCAACCAATGCATCATTACTAAAATCAAGCGGGCTCCGGTAATGTGTTTGCAAAATAAAAAACCGGATCGTCATCGGGTGAAACGCTTTTTCGAGCAACGGATGATCACCACTAAACAGCTCTGTCAGCTTGATCACATTATTATAGCTCTTGCCCATCTTACGGCCATTAATGGTGATCATATTATTATGCATCCAATAACGTACAGGTGCCGTATGATTGCAGATGGTGCTTTGCGCCATCTCACTTTCATGATGCGGGAATAACAGATCCATACCGCCACCATGAATATCAAATTGGGCACCCAGGTACTTTGTCGCCATCGCGGAACATTCAATATGCCAGCCGGGAAAACCAACTCCCCACGGACTTTGCCAGCGCATGATATGTTCAGGCGCCGCATTTTTCCACAAAGCAAAATCGGCCCTGTCTCTTTTTTCTTCCTGTCCCTCCAGCTCTCTTGTTGTTTCCAAAAGATCATCAATCACACGGCCACTCAGTTTACCATATTCATGCGAGGCAGCATATTTTTTTACATCAAAATATACAGAGCCATTTACTTCATACGCATAACCGGCTTTTATCAGTTGCTCTATCATCCCGATCTGTTCTACGATATGCCCGGTTGCTGTTGGCTCAATCGTTGGCGGAATCGTATTGAATTCGGCCATCGCCCAATGATACAGGTTGGTATACTTCTGCACCAGTTCCATCGGCTCCAGTTTTTCCAATACAGCTTTCTTCGAAATTTTATCTTCTGCTTCCCTTCCTTCTTCTTCAAAATGCCCGGCATCTGTAATATTGCGGACATAGCGAATCTTATAACCGAGGTATTGCAGGTAGCGAAATACCAGGTCAAAAGTGATATAAGGTCGTGCATGCCCGAGATGGCTTTCACCACTTACGGTAGGTCCGCATACATACATACCCACATGCCCGGGAGTAATAGGTGAAAAAACTTCTTTCTGCCGGGTATAGGAATTATAAATTTTTAAATCGCTCATATCATTTTTTTTGAACAAGCTGCAGTACTACTATGATCTTTGTTGCGACGCTCCGTTCATCGTTCGGTAATGCTGCTCAACTATTTTAGAAAATGAAAATTATTTATGGAAATCGCCGGAATGCGGCAAAAGTAATATTTATGCTGTCAATTCAGGACAACAACAACAGCTACACGTATGGAGGAATAAAATGTTCATCATTTCAAAGATAGGTTTTCCCGGCTATTTTTTCAATTCAAGGTCGGACACCAGCATATAATGATCCGAATATCGTTTTACAATGCGATTGAACTGCCGGACGGCAAAATGATCGTCCGCAAAAATATAATCAATACGAAGCGTGGGCGATAAGGCAGAAAAGGTGCGGCCGACCCCGAATCCCTTTTTTAAAAAAGCATCCTGCATATCTCCTCTCACTGTGAAATAAGTGTAAGAATTGGGCACATCGTTCAGATCGCCACATAAAAGCACCGGGAAAGGTGAATCGCCCAGCACCTGGGCAATGATATTAGCCTGTATACTGCGATTGGACATTCCGGTTTTTACTTTTGAAAAAATAGTTTTTGAATTGGTGACCATGCCATCATCGGCATCTTTTATTTGTTCGATCCGCTGGTAATCATCTTTGCCAAATTGCAGCGATTGCAGGTGCGTGGTATATACCCGGATGGTATCATTATTCACTTTTATATCAGCATGCATCAGTGCATCCGGTAAGGTAGGCCGGGGATAGCGGATCAAACCACTGTCGATGATGGGAAAGCGGGAAAAAATAATACTTCCGGTAAAATGTTTATCGCCATCTATATCATGCGAATAGAACCAGTAGGGATAATTATAATTGTTGCATATATAATCAATGTTGGGGTAATAAGTCGAGTCTAATGAATGAAAGAATTCCTGCAGGCAAAGAATATCAGCATTTTGTTCTTTGATCATTTGCATCATCTTCAGCCTGGTCTGGCTTCCTTTATTATTATTCCTTTTCATTTCTACGAACCGGGCCACATTCCAGCTTACCACCCTGATTGTAGCAGGCGGCTTGGTATAGGAGAACTTGCCTGTATCATGAAAGGCAAAGAACACACCGATACTTTTGTATCCAAGCAATAAAGCAATCGCAGAGAACAAAGCGAACTTCTTTTTTAAAACCAGCCAGGTTAAAAAAAAGAAGATGACAATGAAAAGTAAAAAAGGAAATCCCAGGCCAAACATAGAAACGAACCACCATTTTTGCGGGTTCAGGTAAGGGGCTAAGCATGCCAGCAGGAAAAAAAATACTACGGCAATATTGATGGAAATAAAAACCCCTTTAGTGAAGATCCGTAACTTACTGGCCATTGTTGCAATGTACAAATCTTTGGCCGCTTGGGAAGTGTACTAGTTTGAATTTTTCACGCAAAGCCGCTAAGTAATCCAAGACGAAAAGACTGTATCTTAGCGACTTATTTTCTTTGTGCCTTTGCGTGAAATAAAAAATACCTGATAAGTTTTGAAACTGATACACTACCGCCGCTTGTCATTGCTTTGAGGTTGCCGATCCTAAAAAACACAAGGAGTAAGCCTGGTATTTTGTTACTGACAGTGGTTATTTAAATTGTGACTTTGCTTTACTGGCAAAATCATCCGCTTCTGCAGCCATATCATCAATTTCACAATTTAGCTTAGCTATTAACTCATCAAACTTATCCTTCAGATTATTTCCTGCTTCGGCAATTTTTTTCCTCGTTTCTGTTCCTTTCTCGGGGGCAAATAAAATACCTACCACTATTCCTGCTGCCAGCCCTGTTAAGAATTTTGAAGCCATACATATAGATTTTATGTTGAGTAATCAGGTGTCTGTTTACTATTATTAATTATTATGCCAAATCGTGCTACTGCAAACAGCACCCTGCTTACCGTGAGTAGAAAAGACCTAAAATTTGCGGGCCAGTACGACGGTGTTTTTATATTGATCCTTTTTACCTTGTAAATTAAATATCTCTGTAAAAATGATATATACACCTACCGGAAGTTTGGCTCCTTTATCGTTGAGGCCATCCCAGTTCCAGTACCCTGTTGATCCTAATATTCCATTCCGCACCAAACTTCGGACGGGTCTTCCTGCTGCATCAAAAATGGTTATGTTGGCTATATAGCCGGGCTCGGTTAGCTGGTATTGAATCGTCGCCATATCATCCAACCCATCATTATCAGGTGAGAAAATTTTTGGTGTTACGGCAATAGATGCATTGATACTTTCTGTTTGTTTGTATTGAGAATTTTTATAGGTCGGTGTTCCATAGCTGGCTGTTGAGGCGGCGCTATGCCAATTTGTTTTATCCTGTGACGTCCCTGCAGGATCTATCCTTTCCAGCGAAACGCCTTCGGCATTATCAATTAATTTAAAATGCCAGTCATCTTTGTATTTTACTTCCTCTACTACTATTCCCTGGAAATTCAATATCACCACGATCCCTTCATCATCAGGAAAAGAAGGAAGCGAAGCCACTTCTAATACCTTGTCCGGGTTTTGTACGAGATAATTCACAGCAAGATTAGCAGCATCTTCTGTTATAACGATATAATCACCGGGAAAAATATAATGTGGTGTACTGCTTAATACTTTTATCGAACTGATTGCACCGCTATTATTGCGATTAGCAATATAGAGTTTTGCCGCATCAACTATTTTATTGCTGTTATTATATAATTCTACAAAATCAAAGCCATTGGACCGGGGATTAAATAAAATTTCATTGATGATCCATTCACCGGCAAGGGCGTCAGCAGGTAAACCCACTTTTACCTTATTGGCGCTGCCAATGCTATTGCCTTTACAATCTTTGGTATTGTTTGCCGTAATGGTATAAACGGTGTTGGCGGTTAGTGCAGCATTCGTTTTTAATTGTACCTGGTTAAATAGTGGTCCAATAGCAGCCGCACTGGTAAAAGTTAATCCACCATCAGCAGTGTAGTTACTTACTGTAGCACCCGATAAACTATCAAGAGGCTCATCAAAAACTAAAATGATCGTGGTGTTATCTGTTGTGTAAGCGCTTTTAAGTTGTGGCGGCGTGGCATCCGCATGTATGGCATCAATAGAATTTTTCTTACCCGGTGTGCCACCATTTGTATGGATGCTGGCTTTCCAGTTGCTGCTACCGGTGCAGGGGTTTTTGGTATCTATCATTTCCAATGTCCATCCACCATCTTTCTTTACTTCGTTTTGATACCAACCCGAAGTATAACTTATCGCATGGATCGTCATACCATTAGCTGCTTTTAAAAAAAGCTGGTCTCCATCATTGTCCAGGGAAGGAAAACTGGTAACGGAAATAGTAGTGCCAAACGCAGCCATTGCAGCGGCTGCACTGCCCGTACAAATAATCACGAAACTATCCGGTTGTAAACTAAAATTAGGTAATGGTCCACTTTGACCCGTAGCATCACCGATGCGCCAGTTTTGTAAATTGATAGCTGTAGTTGTTGTGTTTTTTAATTCAATCCATTCATTGGTGGGCAGTCCTATTTGGGGAGTGGGATCGGCCATCACTTCATCAATCACAACCGCATACCTGTTTTGCGCTTGCAAACAAACGGGTGTATGCAATAAGAAAATGAGCAGGTATTTGATAAGGTTCATTCCTTCCAAGATAAGTAAACCGGGTTAATAAATGAATAACCCTAAAATATATGGACGAATATTTGGGGCTAACTGTTTCGCCGCCTATTTTTGCACCCGTTATGATAATAATGAAACATACAAAACGCACGAAGAAACATTCCTGAGGAAGGTTTGCAGCGTTATGTATGTAACAACATAAAAGATCAGCAGGCCTTCCTTACAGGAAGGCTTTTTTAATGCCTGACAATAAATTTTTAACCAGATCGAATAACTCTTAAAAAACAAAATGTAAAATGAAAGTTGCAGTCGTAGGTGCTACCGGATTGGTGGGTACTAAAATGCTCCAGGTATTGGAAGAAAGAAATTTCCCCGTAACTGATTTAATTCCCGTCGCATCAGAAAGATCAGTTGGTAAACAGATCGAATTCAAGGGAAAGAAATATACTATTGTAAGCATGACGGATGCAATTGCTGCAAAGCCTGCTGTAGCTATTTTTTCTGCCGGTGGCAGTACTTCATTGGAATGGGCGCCCCAATTTGCCGCAGCCGGCATAACTGTTATAGATAACTCTTCAGCCTGGCGAATGGACCCCACCAAACCATTAGTGGTTCCCGAGATCAATGCTGATGTACTTACAAAAAAAGATAAGATCATTGCCAATCCCAATTGTTCTACCATACAAATGGTGGTAGCGTTAGCTCCTTTGCATAAAAAATATGGTATTAAAAGGATTGTTGTTTCTACTTACCAGAGTGTAACGGGAACGGGTGTGAAAGCTGTAACACAGTTAATGAATGAAAGACAAGGTGTAGCAGGTGAAAGAGCGTATAAATATCCGATCGACCTGAATGTAATTCCACAGATAGATGTATTTCTTGAAAATGGATATACCAAAGAGGAAATGAAAATGGTAAAAGAAACCTGTAAGATCATGCGGGATGATTCTATCCGGGTAACTGCTACTACTGTTCGCATTCCTGTTGTGGGCGGGCATAGCGAAGCTGTTAATGTAGAGTTTGCAAAAGATTTTGATTTGTTTGAAGTAAGATCTATTCTTCAGGCAGCGCCAGGGGTAGTAGTAGAAGATGACCTGGCCAACCAGCATTATCCTATGCCGATGAATGCGCATGAAAAAGATGAGGTGTTTGTAGGAAGACTGCGAAGAGATGAAAGCCAACCCAATACCTTAAACATGTGGGTGGTGAGTGATAATCTTCGTAAAGGAGCTGCTACTAATGCGGTGCAGATTGCAGAGTATTTAAATAGTAAAGGGTTATTATAAGAAAAACCTGTTCAAAAATTTCCCACAAAGATTCGAAGCTTACAAAGATTGTCTTTGTACACTTTGAGGTCTTTGTGGGATTGCTTTTTTAATATCTTCTTTTGTACGGGAAATTTATTCCAAAACTATTCGTGATGTTTTCAATGATGACATTTGAAGGATTATCCCAATCGGCTGAACCTTTGTAATGATTATTCCAGAGTGTTACATTATTACTCGCTACACGGCAGTAAGCGGATATGTCTTCAGTTTTTCCCAGGTTGCCGGGTATAGGAATTCTTCCGGATATAGGAGTTTGGCTGATAACAGATCGTGCTACTGAAACACCATACGAAGCTTTATCACTCATGTATCTTTTTTTGGTGATCTGCATTTTCACAACAGCATCCACACCGAGCAGCTCAGCCAGTTTTTTATCATCCATTCTCCATGAATCCCGGATGGAGATATTATTTTCTTTAAGTGTATTCTCCGTTTTACCGATGTCCTGCACATTTACAAACATATAGTATCGGTTATTATTAGCATACCGGAGAATGCTGCTGTAAAGTGCCATCTGGAATGAACGACTTTCTTCTTCTTCAATTTTGTTGATATCTTCTTCAGTCAGTTCTTTGGGCTGCTTTCCGGTGAATACCATTTCGGCTGGCAACACAGCAATCGTTTTGTGATTTTGTGTTTGCTGATCAAAAAAAGAATTGGTGTAGTAATTCTTTCGGCTACAGGCGGGTGAAAGAATAATAGCAAAAATGATGACCGTAAAAAGGGGTAAATTTTTTTTCATAAAGGGTAGTTTTTAGAATAGGATAATGAACAAACATAATGCCCTTTGACACATTAATTTTTCCTTTAACGTTTTACAGGCAAGTAAAATTGTGAAAACATCAGCCCTCTATTGCATGATTCAAAAAAATGATTAGGGGCTTTAAAGCCTCGAAGGCTGTTACTGTATTTTTTACGAGGTTTTTTGACGTAAGATCCACATCTTTCATGCTGATCATGGTGATATAGCTTTTCAGTTTCAGGTATTCTGCAGCAGGATTGTTAGGCTCATAGCCTTTCGGAACACGGCTTAACACATATTCCGCACTTCTGTCAAGCTCACCATATACTGATTTGAATTTTTTTGAAGTGATGATCTTTTTGAAATCGGCCAGGTTGTAATCGATTTCCTGTCTGAGTTTTTTCAGATCATCTGGCATGGGCATCCAGACGCCACCACCTGCAAAAGATCGTCCCGGTTCCAGGTGAAAATAATAACCAGCCAGCATTGATTTCTTTCCGCCTTTATTAATGCTGGCTCCGAAATTGGATTTATAAGGCGTTTTATCTTTTGAAAAACGGATGTCGCGGTTAATGCGAAACATACAATCTTTTGCAACCAATGTTTTAATCGAAGGATCATTGTTGCCATGTTTATCTATTACTGACTGGATAAACCCTGCAAAATCATTCCTGGCTTCTTCATATTGATTGCGGTGTGCATCAAACCATGGTTTGTTGTTATTCTTCTTTAAATCTTTCAGAAATTTAATGGTTGAAGATTGCAGCATACTTTATGAAATTTCTGCTAAAGATAGGATAGCTGCTTGAGTTGAATGAATGAAAAAAATTAACTAACGCTATACTCTCGCCCAGTTCTCACCGCTTTTGATACGGTAGATTGTCATTTCGCTGATGTTATATTTTTGGGCCAGCTGTTTAATAGTGACATCACGTTTTTTCTTTTTAAGAATAGTTTTGATCTTTCTCACTTGCGCAGCAGATAATTTAAGTCCCCGGGGCCGGGTAGCCTGTTTTTCTTTATAAGCAATTTTGGCCGGGCTGTTCTGCTGGTGCCCGATCATTTTTTCCAATGTCGCCCATTGCAGGTTTTTAATATGGTTGTCCAGCTTATTATGATTGAGATGGATGACATACTTTTTTTGGGGGGAAGAGTTTTTTAAAAAGATCTTTGCCATTTCCCTGTGGATATATAAAGTTCCTTTGTTGTTGGGCCGGTGCAGGTTAAGTGTTTTATAACCGGTAGTTAATGAACCACCAAGCAATTTTCCATCTTTTAGAACTTCGTTTTTATAACTGGCAATGCGTCCAAAGTTGGACACAGCATATTTATTTCGGAGTTGCCTCCATCCGGAAAAGATTAATGGCTTCCAGACTTCACCGGCTAATTTTTTAATCATAAAAAAAATTTTGGCCAGGGAGCGGTTGCAGTTAATAACGACGGTACGCCGGGGGTTATCAGTGCAGTGAATGAACTTCTACTAAGTTAGAACATAATAAAGGTGACTCCAATATTATTTTTTGCTGATCATCTTCAAAAATTCATTTTCCGAGATGATCTTAACCGTATTGATCTTTTTTGCTTTTTCCAATTTGCTTCCGGCATCCTCACCTACCACCAGGTAATTAAGTTTGGTGCTTACCCCGCTAAGAATTTGTCCGCCATATTCTTCCACCATAGCTTCAGCGTCACTTCGTTTTAAAGTGGGCATAGTGCCAGTAAATAAGAAAGTGAGGCCGGTGAGATTCCCGGATGAGGCCAGCTCTTTCTTTTGATTTCTTAATTGAAGCCCGAGCTTTTCCAATTCTTCCAGCATTTCAATATTGGATGTATTGCTGAAAAAATGATGGATACTTCCGGCCACTTTGGGGCCTACATCGTCGAGGCTTTGGAGATCTTCTAACGAGAATTTTTTGAAATCCAGTAAATGATTAACGGCCTGCGCCAATGTCTTGGCAGTGGTTTCACCCACAAACCGGATCCCCAGTGCAAAGATCAGGCGATGTAAGGGCTGTTGTCTTGAGTTCTCTATCGCCGATTTTAAATTCTGGATTGACTTTTCTTTAAATCCTTCCTGTTGTGCGATCTGATCAAAATCCAACTGGTAAATACCGGGAATGTCTTTTAATAATCCCAGTTCATAAAACTTGCGGACATTGGCGTCGCCAAAGCCACGGATATCCATGGCATCTTTACTTACAAAATGAATCATACGTTCAACTACCTGGGCCGGGCATTCAATATTGATACAACGCCAAACAGCTTCTTCCTCTTCTTTGAACAGTTTGCTCTGGCAAACAGGACATACTTTGGGGAAATGAATTTTCTTTTCACTACCTGTTCTTACTTCTGGTAATGATTTAACGATATAAGGGATCACATCACCTGCCCGCTCTACCAGTACTGCATCACCGATCATGAGATCTTTTTCCCTGATCACTTCTTCATTGAATAATGAAATAGAGGAAACCGTTACTCCGCCGATCGGTACCGGTTGTATTTTGGCTACAGGGGTAATAGATCCGGTTCTTCCCACCTGGAATTCTACATTCAGTAATTTACTGGTGGCTTGCCGGGCTTTAAATTTACAAGCGATAGCCCAGCGTGGATGGTGAGAGGTCATGCCCATTTTATCCTGCAGTGCCAATTCATTTACTTTAATGACCATTCCATCTATTTCATAAGGTAAGTCATCCCGTTTCAATTCAAATTCATTACAAAATTTTATTACCGGTTCTATTCCTTTGAAAACTTTTTTTTCTTTTTGCGGGCTTCGAAAGCCAAGATCCCACAACAATTGCAGGGAGCCGCTATGAGTAGTTAACTCTTGCGGCACTTTTTTACCTTTTATCAACGTATAATAGCTGATGTGATAGACAAATGCCTCCAGCATTCTTTTGGCTACTTCCGCCGGATCTTTTATTCGCAATGTTCCCGCAGCTGCATTACGGGGATTAGCCAACGGTTGTAAACCCTGCTCAGTTAATTGTTGATTATACCGGGCAAAATTGTTTTTATTAATTAATACTTCACCTCTTATCTCTACCGTTTGCAAACCATATTTAGAAAACTTAGCAGATAAGGGGAGTGATCGTATTTGTTTTATGTTGGTCGTTATTTCATCGCCTTCTACGCCATCTCCTCTTGTCGCTCCACGAAGCAGCAGGTCATCTTCATAGATAAGAGAAATGCTACCTCCATCAAATTTAGGTTCTACGCAATACTCTATTTCTTTCAGCCCGGTAAGTTCCCGTGCTTTTCTGTCAAAATCTACCAGGTCATCATTGTTATATGAATTGTCCAATGATAACATGGGAACAAGATGATGAGCAGTTGGGAAATCTTTGGTTAATCCTTTGGCTACCCGTTGCGTAGGTGAATCAGGAGTGACGAGGGAAGGATTATCGATTTCCAGTTTTTCCAATGCTTTGTACAACTGATCATATTCATAATCTGCAATAAGAGGATCGTTCAGAATATAATACCTGTATTCGTGAAAACGGAGAATGTCAGCGATATGAGTGATCTCTTTCTTAGTAATGCTTCCGGCAGCTTGCTTTTTTAGCAATTCGGTTGTTAGCTTCTGTAATGCAGTAGTTGTTTCTTTTGAATACATATAAAACCTGTTACGGTAAAGTTAGCAACTGGGCATTAAAGTCAATGACCACTCAGCATACTATAGATTTGAATGCCAGGGTCACAAAGGTAGAGGTTGAATTACTTAACAAAGTGGACATCATTTTTTCGAATATCTTAATAAAGAAGAAACATCCGCAAACACTTAGTGATAAAATCAATAATTTGCCTGCCGGAAATTATTGTAATACATGGCTGGTTTTAAAAACAAATGACTAATGGCAAAATCACTTCAATTAAAAACGGCCGAACTGGAAAAAATAAGCCATCTTGATTATTTCAATATTGCACTTTCTGTTGACTGTGTGATCTTTGGTTATGAAAATAAGGAGTTGAAGGTGTTGCTAATCAAATCGGACCTGGAAGAATTTTCGGGACTGTATTCATTACTGGGAGATTTGGTTCGTCCTGATGAAGACCTTGACAGTGCTCCTTACCGGGTATTACAAAATCGAACAGGAATGGAGGATGTATTTCTTGACCAGGTGCATACGTTTGGGAGCATCGGTCGTCATCCCTCCGGAAGAGTTGTTACTACTGCCTACTACTCACTTATTGATATCCGTCATCATAAATTAAAACTGGATCAAAACGAACTTCACTGGCATACGGTAAATGATATTAAAAGCCTGGCATTCGATCACCGGTTAATTTTAAATACCTGCCTTCGCCAGTTACAGGAACAGATCATTGAACATCCTGTTGCTTTTAATTTATTACAGGATAAATTTTCCTTGCGTGAATTGCAGGAAGTATATGAGGCTATTTTAGGAATTAAACTCGACCGGAGAAACTTCAGGAAAAAGATCGCTATCAAAGATTGGTTGCAGGATTTGAATGAAATGGAGACTAATTTATCACATCGTCCCGGCAAACTATATAGTCTTAAAAAACAATATAAAAGAAAAAGTATAAAAGACTTCGCTGGCGTTTAAAAAGAGTCTTCCATCATTCTTTAGATAAAGATGAACGATTCAAAGCTTTCATCGCTCTATCAGTATCTCATCATTCATGTAAAAATAGGACCGGACTTTGATGCTAAGACAAAACCCTTATTGGCATTACTCAGAAATACGAGGATGATTCTTCAAAGCGCTGGATGCTGTTGATATTCTAAGCTAAGTTCAGTGAGGATTTTTTTAAAGTTGGGCTTTGTCCCATGAGAATGTAGCTATTCTTAAAAAATGAGAGATTATTTTTTCCACCGAAAACATTTGCGGAAATGTTTGCGGTTGCTTTTAGCGTGGTAATTCTTTACACAAGTGTTTTACGTACATATATTTAAGTATACATTTATAACAGGTTCGAATTTTTTAACAATGTTTTAGTGGTGAGCAGCAGTTTATAAAATAAATGTGCCCTGTAAAACAAAGGAATTGAGTTAATTAAAGCCGGAAGCCATCTACCCTTCTTCAGCCCTGAGGCAGATATCTTTAAAAAGATGTCGCCGTATGAATTATAGAATAACACACCGATAATAACTTCTAAAACCGATTGCTTATGTCTGCAAAAACACTGCTTTCTGCACTTTTCTGCACCTTATTTGTTTTAATCGTGCAGGTCGCTTCTGCACAGGATAAAACAATTACTGGTAAGATCACAGACTCCAAAGATGGGTCGCCCGTGGTGGGTGCCTCAGTTCAACCCAAAGGCACAAAAACAGGTACTTCTACAAAGGCAGATGGTACTTTCAGTATCAATGTAGGACCTAATGTGACCACGTTAGTTATTTCTTCAGTAGGGTACGATACCCAGGAAATTTCGATAACGGGGCAAACTTCAGTAAATGTTTCATTTGTTCCGAATGCAGGTGCTAACCTGAATGAAATAGTAGTGACGGGTTATGGTACAGCGAGAAAAAAGGATTTGACTGGTTCAGTTGGATCAGTAAAAGAAAAAGATTTTAATAAAGGAACCTTTGCATCGGCTGACCAGCTGATACAGGGAAAAGTTGCTGGTGTACAAATATTAAATAATAGTGGGCAGCCGGGCGGTGCTTCAACAATTAAAATCAGGGGTAATTCAACTGTAACCGGTACCGGACAGCCTTTGTTTGTTGTAGATGGAGTACCTCTTGATGGAAGTTCCCCAAGACCTGGTGTGGGTGATATAGGATTTGGTGGAAGCAACCCTGCCAGCAATCCTTTAAATTTCCTTAATCCTGGCGATATCACTTCAATTGATGTTTTAAAAGATGCATCTGCCACTGCAATTTATGGTTCAAGAGGTGCATACGGAGTGGTTCTTATAACTACTAAAAGAG
The DNA here is from genome assembly GCA_036383515.1 of Chitinophagaceae bacterium. Classification (GTDB taxonomy): domain Bacteria; phylum Bacteroidota; class Bacteroidia; order Chitinophagales; family Chitinophagaceae; genus CADEDV01. Next base: position 48,807 of record DASVOE010000087.1, read on the forward strand.
GAAAATCCGGTGAGCCAAGAATTGAAGCAGGAGTTTCTTTTGGGGTTTCTTCACTTATGAAAAAAATTGAAGTACTAAATGCTTCGCAGTTCAGAGAAGCTTTATCTTATTATGGAGTAAGTGCTACATTAGACAAAGGAGGAAATGTAGATGCCCTTGATGCTATTTTGAGAAACGCTTCTGTACAAAATTATAGCGTTGCTATAAGCGGGGGAAATGATGCAGGAAGATATCGTTTATCTCTTAATGCATTAAACCAGCAAGGCATTGTTCTTAAATCAGGTATCAAAAAATACACTGCTAATCTCAATGCCAATTTTAAATTTCTGGAAAGCAAAAAATTAGGACTGGATATTAATATAGTGCCAAGTCATTATATTGAAAATATTGCACCTATATCCAATAATGCCGGTGCAGGTAATAATATAATTGGTATGGCATTGACCTGGAATCCTACTCAGCCTTTAAAGGTTGGCGATTCAACAGTAAACGTAGGAGGTAATTCTATTTTCAACCCGCTAAATGTCTCTGATGCGATTAATGATAAAGCCAAAGTAACTACAGTGCTGGCAAGCATTGCTCCTTACTTCAAACTGACCAGCTGGCTGGAATATAAATTGCTCTATAGTATTAATTACGGAACTGGTAACAGGAGAACAATGAGAAACCAAAATACCAACCTGTCTGCTACCTCTACATTTACAGGTGTTGGTTTTGCAAATATTGCTAATAGTGAATTAATTACTCAGCAGCTTACACATACACTTTCCGCAGATAAAAAGATTGGGACAAATTTAAATTTAAATGCAGTTATTGGTTACGAGTATTTGAAATTTAAAAGCAGTGGTAGTGGCGAAAGTGCAAATGGGCCTGCCGGTGGTTTTGGCCAATTTGGAATAGACTATACTAACTATATTCAATATGGTGATAGAACTACCTATAATATCTATTCTTATTATAATCCTATTAATGAATTGCAGTCCTATTTTGCAAGGGCAATATTTAATTATAAAGACAAATATTTACTGACTGGGACTTTCCGTGCCGATGGTTCTACAAAATTTGGTGCGGACAATAAATATGGTTATTTCCCATCATTTGCAGCAGCCTGGAATATCACTAAAGAGGACTTCTTCAAAGTAAGATCAATAAATTCATTGAAACTGCGCGCAGGCTGGGGTAAAACCGGTAACCAGGAATTTCCTTCAGGCTCTGCAGTTGAAAGAATCCGCTTTGGTTCCAACGGTGCATCAGCAGGTCTTGTAAACTATAAGAATGAAAGTTTGAAATGGCAATCCGACAGGCAGTATAATATAGGACTTGATGGGTCAATTCTTAATAACAGAGTCAACCTGACAATAGATTATTATAATAAGAAAACCACGGACCTTTTATTCCCTGTTACAGGTGATCCGAACGGACCTGGAAGTGGGGCTGTATTGTGGAAAAACCTGGATGGTTTTGTGCAAAATAGTGGCGTTGAACTTTCTGTAAATGCCACTATTATTAATCAAAAAGAACTCGGTTGGGATTTTGGTGTAAATGTAGCATTCAATGAAAATAACGTGGATGGATTAGTTGCGCCAATCTATACTGGTGAATTAAACGGTCAGGGTGTTAGCGGAACTTTAGTTCAAACCATTCAGAATGGTCTTCCAATAAATGCGTTTTATACCCGCAAGTTTTTGGGTATGGACAAAGCAACTGGTTTGGCCACCTACCAGGATGACGGGAATACATTTTATTATGTAGGTAATCCTAACCCCAAAACAATTTTAGGATTGAGTACTACATTAAGATATACAAAACTAAGCTTGACAATAAATATGAATGGAGCCTTCGGACAGTCTATTTATAACAACACATTGAACAACACAATCAATGTGGGTAATATTAATGGAGGAAGAAATATTGCCCTTTCTGTATTAAGAGACCCGGTAAAAGAATCTTTTGCTAACCCGGTAACTTCATCATCAAGGTTTATCGAGAAAGGAAATTATGTAAAGATGAGCAACGCTACGCTGAATTATGCATTAGGAAATATAGGTAAAACTTTTAAAGGAGCTAATCTGTATGTTACAGGGCAAAATTTATTTGTAATCACGAAATTCTCAGGATTTGATCCGGAAGTGAATGTAAACAAAGGGGCCAATTTTGTTCCTTCTGTAGGATTTGAATATCAGCCCTACCCAAGTGCAAGAACAATCTCTATAGGCCTTAATTTTTCATTATAAAAATTTAAAAAATATTAATATGGCGTATAAATTTTTAATAATGCTTATCACATTCTCGGTTGTATCACTGAGTTGTACTAAGCTTGATATCAGACTTCAGGATGAGCAGCTTGGGGGTGGTGCATCAGGTGGAAGTTCTGCAAATGTTACAGCATTGCTTGCCGGTCTTTATAACTCCATGCAAACTCCTTTCCAGGATCAAACCCGCACTTATTGTCTTTGGGAAATGACGACAGATGCATTGATCGGGCCAACCCGTGGCCCGGATTGGGATGACAATGGAGTATGGAGAGTATTACATGCTCAAAAATATGATGGAGAAAACCTGAGAATAGTTGAAGAATTTAAAGATTTGAACAGTATAGATTTTGCGGCTACAGATATTTTAAGGTATAATCCTTCGACACAGCAGGCAGCTGAAGCAAGATTTATCAGGGCATTTGTAGATATGCTGTTGTTAGATGGATGGGGCCAGGTAAATTACCGTGATCCCGGCGAAAGCGTACTTAGCCCATCAAGAGTTAGGACAGGTGCTGATGCGTTAACTTTTATTATTTCAGAGTTGAATACTATATTACCTAATCTTCCGAATGGACCGGCAGCTACTGCCAATAAAAATGCAGCAAGGGCTTTATTAATGAAATGCTATCTTAATAAAGGTGTTTGGGCCTCTAATGCATCAAGACTGGCACCTGCGTTTGCAGCGGCCGATATGAACCAGGTAATTAGTTTGGCCGATCAAATTATTACCTCAGGAGGCTACAGTTTTACTCCTAGCTACTTTGACAATTTTGCCCCAACCAACACTACTATAGGTGCTGAAAATATTTGGACAGCAGAAAATAAAGGTGGCGTACAAGCAGGCAATATAAGATCAAGGTGGCATTCTACTATGCACTATAACCAAAACCCCGGTGGCTGGAATGGATTTTCTACTTTATCAGATTTTTATGGAAAATTTGAAGCTGGCGATAAAAGAAGAGGTGTAAACTATCCCACACCATCCTCTCCAACAAACCCTGGTAATAGAACTACTGTAGGATTTTTCCTGGGTCAACAGTATAATTTAAGTAATGATCAGCCCTTAAAAGACAGAACCGGGGCGCCACTTGCTTTTACTGCGGCAGTCAAGAGTGTAGAGGTGGGAACCAATCTTGAAGTTACAGGTATCAGGGCTTATAAGTATCCAATTGATTTTGTTAACGATGGTGGTGGAAATGTTGATAATGACTATGTTTATTTCAGGCTGGCTGATGTTTTATTAATGAAAGCTGAAGCAATCTTAAGAGGAGGCACGGGAACTGTTGCAGGTGTATATGGAAGTACTCCTTTAGCATTGGTTAATTACATACGTACACTTTCTTCAAGAGCTGCAAGTGCATTAGGAGCAGTCACATTAGATCAGCTACTTGATGAAAGAGCAAGAGAATTATATCTTGAAAGCTGGAGAAGACAGGATATGATTCGTTTCGGCAAATATCTTGCACCATTCCAGGAGAAAAACTATACGAGTGATAGCAAGTATATATTATTCCCAATACCGAACAGATTTTTGGCTGTAAATCCAAATCTGGTTCAAAATCCCGGATATTAATAAGAATTTTTCGAGCAAGCAGTTAGCAATTCAAAAAAGCCATTTTCTAATGGCTTTTTTCTTTTATGTTTAATTATTATTAACCAGAGATCCGGTTACCTGCTGCAAGTAAAATATGGTAAATTTGAAACTTACTTTCTTTGTAATGATGAAACGCTTGCCGGCATCGTGTATATTACTCTTTTTGTTTTTTCTTCTCTCATTTGTTGCCTGTAAACCTAAGGGAAAAGAACCCTTATTTGCTTTATTAAATGACACGGGAATAAATTTTGAGAATAAAGTAGTTGATGATTCTCTTGAGAATAGTTTTTATTTCCGCAATTATTACAATGGTGGTGGCGTAGCCATTGGTGATATTAATAACGATGGATTATGCGATGTGTTGCTGACCAGTAACATGGAAGAGAACAAACTTTACCTGAATAAAGGGAATTTAAAGTTTGAGGATATTACAGCAGGTAGTGGTATGCGACAGGATAGTATGTGGAGTACGGGGGCAGTGATGGCAGATATCAACAATGACGGCTGGCTGGATATCTATGTTTGCAATTCAGGTCACATGGTGAACGGCAATCGCAGAAACAAACTATACATTAATAATAAGGACCTGACTTTTACAGAACAAGCTGCCAAATATGGCCTTGACATAGTGGCTTATACTACCCAGGTTTCTTTTTTTGACTATGACCTGGATGGTGATCTCGATTGTTTTATGATCAATAACAGCCCTATGCCCATCAATAACCTGGGGTATGAAAATAAACGGGATTTACCGGAAGCGGATTGGCCTGTAGCTGATTTTTTAAAAGGTGGTGGAGATCATTTATTCCGTAATGATACCAATCATTTTGTGGAAGTAACAAAGCAAAGCGGTATTCATGGGACTTTGATCAGCTTTGGCCTCGGTGTTTCTGCGGGTGATATCAATAATGATGGCTATCCTGATGTGTATATAGCTAATGATTCGTATGAAAGGGATTATCTCTACATCAATCAGAAGGACGGGACGTTTAAAGATGAGCTGGAAAACTGCATCGAACAAAACAGCTTTTCGTCTATGGGCGCAGACATTGCAGACATTAATAATGATGGATACCCTGATATATTTACTACAGACATGCTTCCCGGTGATGACTACCGGTTAAAAACTCTAGGCGCTTTTGACAATATTGATCTTTATAATACCCGGGTCAAAGTAGGACTGTACAGGCAGTTTATGAAGAATTGCCTGATGATCAATAATAATAATGGAGAGTTTTTAGAAACAGCTAATTATAGCGGAGTATCTGCAACCGACTGGAGCTGGGGAGCGCTGTTTTTTGATGCGGACAATGATGGTCTCAACGATATATTTGTTTGCAATGGTATCAATCATGATGTTACCAATCTTGATTTCATGGAATTTTTTGCCAATGACATTGTAAAGAACATGGTGATCTCCGGGCAAAAGCAAAGCATAGATTCTGTTCTAAAAAATATTCCCATTTTCCCGATGCCTAATAAAGCATTTAGAAATAATGGTAACCTTGGTTTTTCGGATGCAGGTGAGGCCTGGGGTTTTATGAAGCCATCTTTTTCTAATGGAGCCGCTTATGGGGACTTAGACAATGATGGGGACTTAGACTTGGTGATCAACAACGAGAACCAATTAGCGTTTGTGTATCGCAACAACAGCCGCGAGCAGACGGATAACAACTATATAGGGATAAAACTGAAGGGTAAAGGGAGCAACGGCTATGCAATAGGGAGTAAGATAAAGGTGTATGCGGGAGCATCGGTATACTACCGTGAGTTGGTACCGAGCCGGGGCTTTCAATCGAGTGTGGATTATAAACAGGTAATAGGATTGGGTAAAATAGATAAAATAGACTCCCTGGAAGTGATCTGGCCAGACCGGAGTTACAACCGTTACTATGACATGATGGTAAACAAAACGCATGAACTGCAACAACCGGAGCAAACAGGTCCGCTGGGGTATGAAGCACAAAAAGCAATAGCGACATTACTGGATACAACAGGGATAATGCTGGAAAAACACCAGGAAGATGACTACATCGACTTCTACTATGAAAGAAACCTGCCGGCCTTACTATCAAGAGAGGGCCCGCAGGCTGGAGTGGCCGATGTAAATGGAGATGGACTGGAAGACCTGTACATCGGTGGCGGCAAAGGACAGAGTGGCCAACTCTACATACAGACAGGGGAAGGGAAACTTATAAAAAAAGAGCAAAAAGACTTTTCGATGTATGCGGACTTTGAAGATGTGGCGGTACTATTCTTTGATGCGGATAAAGATGGGGACAAGGATCTGTACATAGGTGCAGGTGGCAACAACATGGAAAAGGGAAGCCGGACTTCTCAGCACCGGTTATACAAAAATGATGGGAAGGGCAACTTCAGCATCGATATCCAATCGTTTCCCAACAATGACATGAACATATCGGTAGCTGCCAGCTATGACTATGATGAAGATGGCGATGAGGACCTGTATGTGGGCAGCCGGAGTGTACCCTACAACTATGGTGTAACCCCGCAGAGTTACGTGTACAACAATGACGGACAGGGACACTTTACCGATGTGACGCAAAAACTAAATGCACAACTGGGTAGCAGCGGAATGATCACCGGGGCCGGGTGGGCAGATATAACCGGTGATGGGAAAAAGGAACTGATCCTTTGCGGAGAATGGATGACACCGGTGATATACCAATACAACCGGCAACAAAACAAACTGGAAGAGCTAAAAAACACAGGTCTTGAACAACTATATGGATGGTGGCAGACACTGAAAGCAGGCGATATAAATGGAGATGGCAAAATGGACCTGGTACTAGGTAACATTGGAGAAAACTTTTACCTGCACCCGGACAAAAACCAGCCGGTGAAACTGTGGTTAAATGACTTTGATAAAAGTGGTACAATGGATCAATTCCTGACGCGGACATGGGAGCAGAGGGATGTGCCGGTATTCTTAAAACGGGAGATCACCGAACAATTTCCGGGACTAAAAAAACAAAACCTTCGGCATAGTGAATATGCAAAAAAAACTATCCAGGAACTATTCAGTAAAGAACTGATAGCGGGATCTCAGCAAAAGCTATTCAACTACTGTAAATCGATTATAGCGATCAATGAGGGAGATGGTAAATTCAGGATAGAAGTATTGCCATTGTGGGTGCAGTTGTCAAGTGTGAATGCGGTGGAGATCGTAGACATAAATGGAGACAAAAAGGAGGATCTTATGCTGGGTGGCAATAAGTTTGTGTTTCC
>DASVOE010000088.1:0-11378 GCA_036383515.1 Chitinophagaceae bacterium
GCAATGGGCTGGAGCCTGAAGGAGTTTTATACTAAATTGGTTGAAGAAGCTATTAGCTGATCATCTTGAAATTTTAAACATGCTGAAATTCATCACACATCGTCCTTTATGGGTTAATATACTCGCAGGTATTGTATTAGCTCTTGGAATTTTCTTTGTTTTTGTATTATCACTTAATTGGCTAACTCACCATAACAGTTCAAAGACAGTTCCCCAGGTAATGGGTAAAACCCTGGCAGAGGCAGAGAAAATCCTGGAGAAAGCCGGGTTTGAAATTGAAATACAGGATTCTATTTACACGGATACTTCGAAGCCGAATATTGTACTGAAACAATTTCCGGAAGCAGATGAAATTGTAAAGGTGAACAGAACTGTTTACCTCACCATTAACAGAGCTGTGCCCCCGATGATAGAAATGCCTAACCTGAAAGATTATAGCTTTCGCAATGCTGAAATGATCCTCCACAACTCAGGGCTCAAACTGGGAGATACGAGTTATCGTTCCAATTTTGCCAAGGATGCCGTACTTGAGATTTTATATAACGGAGAAACTATTAGTGCCGGAACTAAGATCAGGATGGGAAGTAAAATCTCATTTATATTAGGTTCAGGTGTTGGTACGGAAGAGTTTGCTGTTCCTGACCTGGTAGGTTTAACGTTCGGCCAGGCAAAAGCATTATTGGAAGCAAATGGCTTAGTGGTAGGAGCGACCCCGGTTTTAGGCGCTGTAGAAGATACCATGAGTGCTTTTGTTGGAAAACAAAATCCTGAGCGTTTCAACGACGAAAAAAAAATACAACGCATTAGAACTGGTCAAACTATTGACCTCTGGATACAGGCTGAAAAACCTGTAACCGATTCAACTAATGTACCTTTGCCCCAATAATTAAAGGTTTATATGCAAAACATTTCTGTAGAAGAATTAAAGAGCCGGCTGGATGCCGGAGAAAAGATCAATATCATTGATGTAAGAGAACCCCATGAAAACGCAGAGTTCAATATCGGCGGCACCTTAATTCCATTAGGTAAAGTACAAACCATGCAGATCGATGAAATAGAAGAGCTGAAAGAACAGGAATTGATTGTTTATTGTCGTAGTGGAAACCGTAGCGGTCAGGCTTGCATGTTTCTCGATGCACTCGGTTTTAAAAATACCAAGAACCTGACCGGTGGCATGCTGGCCTGGCAGGAGAAGTTTAATAAATAGTCGAAAGTCAGGAGTCGATAATCACAAGACTATCGACTCCTGACTCAGAACTTCCGTCTTACAACTTTATATTCACTCCCACCATAAAATTCCTTCCAGCCATAGGGAAATAGTAATTCTCTGTTGTTTGCTGGCCACCATAGATATAGCTGTACGTGTACCCATTAGGCTCATATTTTTTATCAAAGAGGTTATTCACCTGGCCGACTATATTTAATTCATTCAGCCATTTGTTTTTGAAAGTATAGATTATCCTTGCATCCTGCACATAAAATGCATTCAACCTGCGGCTCTTATCTTGTGTATTGTCAAGATATTGATCACCCACATATTTACTCAATAAACTAATTTCAAAATCAGGGACAGGAAGAAAATTCAGGCTTGCTGCACCTACTATAGTTGGCGAATAAGCAATATCGGTTGAGTTGTAGGTATTCAGTTTTTGACTACCGTTGTCGTAATCATCAATAAACTCTGCAAAGTTTTTTACTTTGTTTTTGCTTAGTGCCAGGTTAGCTGATGCATTGAACCAGGAAAGGGGTTTTATACCCGCCTGCAATTCTATGCCTGCACGGTAACTCTCCGGAATATTTGTTCTTGTGTAGGCGCCCACATCATTGATCTTTCCGGTTAGTACTAATTGATCTTTATAATTCATGTAGTATAAAACAGCAGACAAATTGTATTTACTGGTCGTTCTTTCAATTCCTAATTCCGCATCTCCTAATTTTTCGGCTTTGGGTTGTTGAGTAGTGCCGGCTTCAAAATCATCCCGGTTCGGTTCTTTATTGGCGATACTATAAGAAATGTATCCTTTCCACCCATTCTTATTATAACTGATACCAGCCTTTGGATTAATAAAATCGAATTGATTATTGATGGATAAGGTTGGATTATCCCTGAAACCATCTATACTGTATCGAACATGCCTGTATTGAACATCTGCAAACAGGTTCCAGTTTTTGCAGATCGCATATTGTTCTTTAAGATACAGGGTAAGATCATTTTTATCAGCTTCATGATCATACCAGCGATGCGTGGGAGTAGGTAATCCATTGGAAGCCCAGGTTATTTCTCCAAAATGATGGCCATCGTATTTGGTTATTGCACCACCCAAGGTTGTTTGTGATTTATCATCCTTGTATTGCAGGGAGAAAATATTTCCGTAGTAACCGTTGTCTAACCACAACTGGCGGATAAAATCTGAATTACCGGTATTGGATAAATTATAATTGGTGTATTCCTCATCGGCTTTATACTGTTCATAAAAACCTTTTCCTTTGGTATAGAAAAAAGCAGTGTTGAAATTTATTTTTTTACTCAACTCCTGGTTAAAGAATAACTGGTAATGTGTTTGTGTGTAATTATCAGTTTCATTATCGTAAGGTGTACCGGGTTTTTCTGTTCCGGCATAATTTACTGTTCTGTTACCCGCTTTCAGGTCTGCTTCTGAAATGCCATACCATGCCTGGTAAGTTTTTTCTTTTCCCGAAAAAACATTGAACCGCAGCGAATTTGTTTTACCAATATAAGCAGTAGACAAATAAAAGGATTGAAGGTTACTTGTTGCCCTGTCAATATATCCGTCGCTGCTGATGCGTGACAAGCGAACATCTGTAGTGAAATGATCCCCAAGCAAACCACTTCCTGCTTTCACTGTATTTTTCCATGTGTTGAATGAACCATAGCTATTATTTAATTCAGCATACGGATTCTTGTTTACTTCGTTTGAACTGAAATTAATGCTGCCGCCAAAAGCACCGGCCCCATTGGAGGAGGTGCCCACCCCTCTTTGAACCTGGATACTAGCGGTTGAAGAGGTGAAATCAGGTAAGTCAACAAAAAAAGTACCCTGGCTTTCAGCATCGTTATAAGGGATACCGTTTAACGTAACATTGATACGGGTGGCATCAGTGCCCCGGATGCGGATGCCCGTATAGCCAATGCCATTGCCTCCATCGGAGTTGATCACTACCGATGGTGTTTGATTTAATAAAAAAGGAATATCCTGGCCCAGGTTGTTTTTGGAAATTTCCTTTTTACTCAAATTGGTTTTAGTGAAAGGGGTGTTTTCACCTGCACGAATGGCTTTTACTTCGACAGGTGATAAAGTGTAAAAACTGTCCTGGACGGGTTCCTGTTGTGCTGTCATTTTATGACACAGCAGGAGTGAAATGATTGGAATGGCAATCCTCTTCATTTTTTTTAATTTTTAAACGGTTAAAAAATGAGAGGGAAATGCTGTAGGAGAAAGGGCATTAAAGCGTCCTTCCCTGCGCAGGCATTACCCTGATCAGGTTTACGGGTATGATCTCAGATTAACACTGAGCCTGTCGAAGTACTCTTCATTGGGCTCAGGGCTAAACACCCCGGGAAACACTGAAAACTTAAAGCTTTCGGTCAGAAAGAGTAAGAACTGCTGCGAAGGTAAGGCATAAAATAATTTATAACCCCTGTAACTTTTCTCCACTGCCTTTCGTACCACACTAAACCGCAGATTTATGAAGAAAATAATATTCGCTTTTATAACGATTGTCGTGGCCGTTGCCGTAACACAAGCCCAAAAAACCATTAATGATCCCAACGCTGAAAAAAGAAATGTTTCCGGTTTCCATGCTATTGAAGTAGGAGGAGGAATCGATCTTTATCTTAGCCAGGGAAATGAAGCAGTAGCTGTAAGTGCATCAGAAACAAAATACCGGGAGAAAATAAAAACAGAGGTCGTCAACGGGGTATTGAAAATCCAATATGAATACCAAAAGGGTCTTAAGATCAGTTGGAATGATTCTAAAATGAAATTGAAAGCCTATGTTTCCTGTAAAGACATTGATGGATTGCATGCAGCCGGTGGATCAGATGTTATAGTAGATGGTGTTTTAAAACTGGCGAAACTGGACCTTAATATATCCGGTGGTGCAGATTTTACAGGTAAAGTGGATATTGTCACGCTGAAAGCCAATGCAAACGGTGGTTCAGATATCAATATTTCTGGCTCAGCAAAAACATTGGACATAAAAGCCAGTGGAGGAAGTGATGTGGATGGATTTGAACTATCGGTAGAAAACTGTAATGCAGATGCCAGTGGAGGAAGCGATATCTCTATTACTGCTACAAAAGAGTTGAATGTGGAAAGCAGTGGAGGAAGTGACGTATATTACAAAGGAGCTGCTGTTATCCGGAACATCAAAAGCAGCGGCGGCGGAAGTGTGAAAAAAGCATCTAAATAAAATTCCAGGAATAAATATGAAAAGAATATCTTTTTTAGTGGCGTTCCTGTTTACTGTGTTGCTTGTTACAGCACAGAAGACAATCAATGACCCGAACGCAGAAATAAGGGAAGCTAAAAATTTCCATGGCATCAGTATTTCAAATGCATTTGATGTGTATCTCAACCAGGGAAATGATGAAGCCGTTGCTGTAAGTGCTGCTGAATCAAAATACAGGGAGATGATCTCCGTAGAAGTAAAAGATGGCATTCTCATCATTCAATTAAAAAGAGATGGATGGAAATGGAATAAGGGCAATAAAAAATTAAAGGCATATATCTCGTTTAAAAAAATAGACAGGCTGAATATAAGCGGAGCCTGTGATGTGTATGTGGATGGGATCATTAAAGCAGATGATCTGAAAATAAATCTATCCGGTGCCAGTGATATTAAAACGGCGAAACTGGAAGTGAAGAAATTAGATGTTGATATTAGCGGTGCCTCTGATATGACAATTTCGGGTATTGCCAGCCAGTTGACGGTTGATGTAAGCGGCGCCAGTAAATTTAAAGGAACTGAACTGATCACTGATTTTTGTAATGCCAGGGCGAGCGGCGCCAGCGATATCAGGATCACCGTTAATAAAGAGTTATCCGCTCATGCAAACGGAGCCAGTGATGTAAAGTATAAAGGGGATGGCGTAATAAGAGATATCAAAACCAGCGGAGCCAGCAAGATCTCCAGAATTTAGCTATAACACTAAGAGGATAAGAAAATAGTAAAGGCTCCCACTGGAAGCCTTTATTATTTAATCTACATCGTTGATTTAATTAATTACTGCTTTACAAAGGTTGCCGTTAACATGTCTCCACTTTCCAGGGCATCATTTTGAGTAAATACCAATGTGGAGCAATTAAAACTATTAACGGTTCCTGAATAATACCCATCCATATTTATTTCATTATTAAGGAAGGTCCATGTTCCGGTATAATTACCAGCTGGAGAACATACTGTTCCTGCATCCTGAATGCTGAATGCTCCGTCTGAAGCCAGCACATATAAATCATCTTTTTTACAACTCTGTACAACGGTCGCCATCCAGTCGGCTTCCGGGGAAGTACTAGTTTGCTTGTATTTTAAGGCAGTTAATTTATAAGTACCAGAAAGCGATGTAACGTTTGCTAAACAAGTCTCAGTTTTATCCTTATTGCAAGACTGGAAAAGGAGTGTGCTGACACAAATAGCCAAAAAAAGGTTTTTTTTCATCGGTATTGATTTTAGTGAGTAATTAATAAGGAAGCTAAAATAAGTCTAGCGACAGAGAGATAAAGGAAAAAGCTAATGGTTTATTGTTTTGGCAGTTGGTTTTTAAGTAATAAACGATCGAAAGAAGAAAAAGCCCTACGTATATTTTTTTTCTTTGGAACATATAAGCAATCCGGTTACCTTTGCACCCCAACATCGCGAAGTAGAGCAGCGGTAGCTCGTCGGGCTCATAACCCGAAGGTCGGGAGTTCGATCCTCCCCTTCGCAACAAAGTAGTCCGTCTGGCCCCGGCAGGACGGATTTTTTAGTTATGTATACGGTGTATATACTATATAGTAAATCTTTTAAAAAAATTTATATAGGATACACTTCCAATTTGGTTGAAAGACTTAGGTCACACAATGAACTTGGAACCAAAGGCTGGACTATAAAATTCAGGCCTTGGCAAATAGTTCATACAGAGATTTTTGAAAGCAAAGCAGAAGCGATGCAGCGAGAAAAGCAATTAAAAACGGCTAAAAGCCGTCAATGGATCTGGCAAATAGTTGAAACCATTTAAGCTTTGGCTCATATCCGCCAGTTGGCGGACGGGAGTTCGATCCTCCCCTTCGCAATCAACAAAAAGGCCATCCGTCTCTGGTCGGGTGGCCTTTTCAATTTTTTCGTAACAGTTGTATTTCAACTGCCAAGATTGATTACCTCCTCAATTCAAGGCGCTACCTGTTCTGGCAGTCAGGTTGAAGCATACGGCTTTAAACTTTTTAATGAAATCAGGGTTTGTAAATATTTTCGGACGTCCTAATGCAGGAAAAAGCACTTTGCTCAATGCATTGATGGGTGAGAAGCTGGCCATTGTTTCTCCTAAAGTGCAAACTACCCGTCATCGTATCAAAGGGATATTGACGGAAAAAGAATACCAGGTTATTTTTTCGGATACGCCGGGTATTATTGAACCTAAATACAAGCTCCATGAAAAAATGATGGCCGCAGTAAAGAATGCACTCGAAGATGCGGATGTTGCTTTGTTGCTGGTGGATGTAAAAGAAAACTGGGAAGAATGTGACCAGATTTTTGCCGCACTCCATTTAAAAGTACCGGCTATTGTTGCTATCAACAAGATAGACCTTGTTAGTGAAGCGACAATTAAAGAGGCGATCGATTTTTTTGCTGCTAAATCATATTGTAAAAAGGTGATCACTATTTCCGCCTTGTCGGGCATCAATAAAAAGAAACTGGTTAATGGCCTGCTTGAATTTTTGCCTGAAGGAGTTCCGTTTTATGAAGGTGATGATATCAGTGATTTGAATACAAGGTTTTTTGTTAGCGAATTGATACGGGAAAAAATATACGAACTGGCGCAGGACGAAATTCCTTACCATACCGCAGTTTTGATCCGGGAATACCAGGAGAAAACAACATTAGTAAAGATCGTGGCGGATATCATTGTGCACCGCGAAACCCAAAAAGCAATTTTAATCGGGGATAAAGGAAGCATGATAAAAAGAATAGGAAGTGAAGCCAGGAAAAACATTGAAGCATTCATTGATCGCAAAATTTTTTTAGAACTTTTTGTAAAGGTGAAACCGAAATGGAGAGAGAATGATATGCAATTAAAAGAGTACGGTTATTAATACGGCTCATCGTTCATGGCGGAGAGTTGATGGAAAGAAACTTGTAAACCATGAATCATTAACCATGAACAATCAATAATAGAATATGTCGTTTACAGTAGCAATAGTAGGTCGTCCCAATGTAGGAAAGAGCACTTTCTTCAATCGGTTATTGGAGCAGCGCAAAGCCATCGTAGATGATGAAAGTGGTGTAACAAGAGATCGCCAGTATGGAGTGAGTGACTGGAACGGTAAAATGTTTAACGTGATTGATACCGGTGGCTTTGTAGCCGGCAGCGAGGATGTATTTGAAAAAGAAATAGCTAAACAGGTTTTAATAGCTGTAGAAGAAGCGGATGCTATCATTTTTATGGTAGATGCTGCCACCGGTTTGACCAATCTTGATGATTCAATGGCTCAATTATTACGCCGTAGTCCTAAACCAGTTTTTTTAACGGTAAATAAGGTTGATACCAACGAAAGATTACTGGAAGCTACAGAGTTTTATAGCATGGGGTTTGACAGAATTTTTTTCATTGCTGCAGCGAGCGGAAGTGGCTCTGGTGAATTGCTGGATGATATCACAGCGCTTATTGTTGAAGATGTTTCTGCAGAAAAAGCGGAGATGGATGCATTACCTAAGTTTGCCATCATCGGGCAGCCGAATGTGGGTAAATCATCTTTGTTGAATGCTTTGATAGGGCAGGAGCGGACCATTGTAAGCGAAATTGCAGGCACGACAAGAGATTCCATTCATACACATTATAATCTTTTTCAAAAAGAATTTGTATTGATCGATACGGCGGGTATCCGGCGTAAAGCCAAGGTGCATGAAGACCTGGAATTCTATTCCGTGATCCGTGCTATCAAGGCATTGGATGAGGCCGATGTATGTTTATTGTTACTGGATGCTGAAAAAGGGATTGCACAGCAGGATCTCAATATTTTCAGCATGGCTGTTAAAAAAGGTAAGGGTATTTTGGTGTTGGTTAATAAATGGGACCTGGTGGAAAAAGAGACCAACACGGCAAAAGACTACGAAAAGAAATTAAAGGAAAAGCTGGCTCCCTTTACGGATGTCCCTATTCTTTTTGTTTCGGCCAAAGAAAAGACCCGCATTTTTAAAGCAATGGAAGTAGCACTGGATGTGTATACTAATCGGCAGCAGCGCATAACAACTTCACAACTCAATGAAGTGATGCTGAAAGCAATGGAGATCTATCATGCACCGGTAGTACGGGGCCATCCTATCAAAATCAAATATGTAACGCAGTTACCCACCCCGGTACCTTCGTTTGCTTTTTTCTGCAATTTCCCGGATGATATCAAACAACCCTATAAGAATTACCTGGAAAACCAGTTGCGAAAACATTTTAATTTATCAGGAGTACCGGTGCGGTTGTTTTTCAGGAAGAAATAAGCGCTGCTCCTGGCTACTCTTGATACATCGTACAGCTGTTTAATGTTTTGTTGAACAAGTGTTATTCGTATATCTACGATGATCCTAATATTTCGGGATGATTGCTTGTATAATCAAATTGCAATCTTTATTTTGTCTCACCATTGTCGTATTAATCTATCCTTCTCCAACCTCCTTCCAAAACCCAGTAGTACTTAGCAGTGATAAAATGAAATGATCAATGATCATTCATCAATCCGTCCCGTTCCTTTGAAGCAACCGCTAACAAGTTTGATAATATTAATCCTACACTTATGCGTCTGCTTATTATTTTATTATGCTTTAGTATTACTGCAAAAGCACAATTCACCAGCGATTCTGTACCACCATTGCCAGTTCGCATTCCTTCATCACCATTAACTGTAATAGAACCAGTAAAAGAAAAAATAAAAATATCACCGGTTAAATGGAGGATGACGGGTAACCGTTGGCTTACTGGTGGGTTGATCGTACTTGCAGGTGCCAGTAAAGGATTCAATGAAACGCTGATGTTTCACTGGAAAGAATTTCGCCGTCAACATCCCAACGCCAATGCCCAATGGTATAATCCTGCCATCAGCTGGAAAAATAAGTATGAAAATGGTGACCCGAATGCAGGAGCTAAATTTCCTTTATCTACCTCTGTACTCGTAATGTTTACTGACCAGTATCACCTGAATACTTTTATCAACCGGGTAGCCTGGACTTCAACGATCGTTATTAAAATAGGAGAAGGCAAAAAGCCTTTTAAACACTATGTGTATGACTTCCTGTATTACACAGCTTGTCACCAATTAGGGTTTGCAGCTATGTATTATCCTTATAAGTACAACCCCAAATGATCAAAAAAGATGAGTATGATCTTATAAGGGGATAAAATTTTTATTTACCGGAGCCGGGGTAATGATTTATTTCAGTCAGCTCCATACAGATGAAGAATAGCTTCTGCCCGTTTTTTAAAGGTCATCGTTTCAGCTTGCTCCTGTTTAATGAAACTATTGTCTTTTAATTTGCCGACTACCTTCTCCATTTCTTTTTCTGTTTCATATACCATTTTACGAAAGGGGTTTTGATAATCTTTAGCCCTGGATTCATAAATACCTTTTGACATCCATTCTTTTGTAACAATAGTTTGTTTAACCAGGGCTGCAAAGGTTTTTTTTGTCAGCTTGCCGGGACTAAGTTTTAATATTTCCAGTAAAGAGGCAAACGCATGAATTGTTTTTTGAGCAGTATACCCATCGCTTTGTTTTTGATAAAACCGGTGTATATCGTCCCAACCGGAGAGTTTACCATTGTTGATATTCCTGATCAGTGTATTTACTGATCCCGCTGGTATTAGTTGACCACCAATATTCATCCATTGTTGCCGGGTAGGTTTCGAAGGCAACGACTGTAATAATTTTTGAAGGGAAGTAGAACTATTTTGTTCAATGAATTGTATCAATTGTGTAATGCCATAATAAACGATCAACTCTTTAAATATTCGATAGGCGTTGGCCACTTTTACCAGTTGCACTTTCCTGTTCGTATTTTCAAATCCCTCTGCGAGTATTTCAAGTTTGTCAACTTCTGTCGCATTATTCTCTAAAAGACGTTCGCCGGTTTTCAGTAAATCTTTTGCTGCGATCGTTTTTTTATTTTTCAATCCCCAGGCTTTTGCGGTAGCTTCTTTTAATAAGTGTAATGCATCAAATAATTCATTCACACTATCCGGTGCCAGGAAATCATATTCCAGTGCCTGTATTTTCTCGGTACGTTTATCACGGCTACTATATTTCCCTGCATTGCGGGCCAACGCATACATATTGTACATAAACCAATAGCCCGGCATGATCACCAACCGGTCGTGGCTTACATCATTACTGACAAGTGAGAAAGGAATAGGGATATTTAATTCAGCAGGAAAATCTCCTTTAGCAATAATAGTGAAGGAAGCAAACTTTGAATTATGTTTCAGGCTCACACATAATCCCGGCCAGAAACCACGTCCAGCTACCAGTTCGCCATCAGCACCTCTTGAATTATGATTGGATCCGATCGTGGCACCTGCCGCCATATTGCTTTGTCCCATTACTGTAGCGGCACATAAAAATGAATTGTTATGATGTTGTTCATGTGCGGGGAAGATCAGTGAGTTCAATACTTCACAACAGGAAATAGTAGAGTTGTCTCCAAGGTAAGAATTGATCAACCGGGCTCCATACTTCAATTGTGAATGCGAAGCCATAATAAAGCGGACCGCTTTCACTCCATAAAAAATACGGCAACCAAAACCAACAATACCATTCACCAGTTCGCATCCTTCACCAATTTGTGATTTAGCATCGGGCGATGAATTGATCGTAAGGTTTTTTAATTTATTGGCGCCTTTGATATATGCATCGCTGCCGATCCAAACATCTTTGATGATACGGCTGTTCTTGATCACCGTTCTATCGCCGATCTTGCCATAATAGCCTCTTTGCTTGTCAAATTTTTTTTCTGTAAATTCTTTAAATTTCTGTTGCAGCTTTTCATTATCCCTGTATCTCGACCATAACCAGGCATCGCCCGAAAGCATACCATTGAAGGGGAGAATACTCCGGCCTGCATTTTCATTACATACTTCAATCCAGATGCGGACCGATTCTTTTTCACCTTCTTTTAAA
>DASVOE010000089.1:0-7679 GCA_036383515.1 Chitinophagaceae bacterium
ACTCCGGGCTCTGCGAAAAGAAAAAGTTGAACGTCCGCCTGTATGGATGATGCGGCAGGCAGGAAGATATTTACCCGACTATATAAAGCTGAGAGATAAATATGATTT
This sequence comes from Chitinophagaceae bacterium, assembly GCA_036383515.1. GTDB lineage: Bacteria > Bacteroidota > Bacteroidia > Chitinophagales > Chitinophagaceae > CADEDV01. The sequence goes on from DASVOE010000089.1 coordinate 109, forward strand.
CTTTACCCGTGTGCAAACACCTGAACTCGCTACCGCCATTACTTTACAACCCGTACACCAGGTAGGCGTGGATGCTGCGATCATCTTCTCCGATATATTAGTGATACCACAGGCTATGGGATTAGAAGTGCTGATGGAAGAAGGAAAAGGACCCTCCTTACCAAAAACAATCAAAACAAAACAGGATATTGATGCGTTGATCACTTCCGATGCAGAAGAAAGTTTAAGTTATGTGATGAATGCATTGTCACTGACCAAAAAGGAATTGAACGGCAGCGTTCCTTTAATTGGGTTTGCCGGTGCACCCTGGACCATCTTATGTTATATGGTAGAAGGCAAGGGCAGCAAAACATGGGACAAGGCAAAACAGTTTGCTTATACTGAAACGGCATTAGCTCATCAGTTATTACAAAAGATCACAGACATCACTATCCAATATTTAAAGGCACAGGTAAAAGCTGGTGCAGATACGGTGCAGGTATTTGATAGCTGGGCAGGATCATTAAGCTCTGCTGATTTCAGCATCTTTGCACAACCTTATTTATTACAAATCGCAGATGCTTTGAAAGACGATGCGCCGGTGATTTTATTTCCCAAGGGAAGCTGGTATGCGTTGAAAGAGTTGAGCGAAAGCAGCGCTGCAGGTATCGGTATCGATTGGTGTGTAACACCCCAACTGGCCAGGGAACTGACAGGAAACAAAATTACTTTACAGGGAAATTTTGATCCGGCTAAATTGCTGGCGCCTATCCCACAGATCAAACAATGGGTAAAGGAAATGATAGATGGCTTTGGCACACAAAATTATATTGCCAACCTGGGACATGGTATTACACCCAATGTGCCGGTTGATCATGCAAAAGCATTTGTTGATGCGGTGAAAGAGTATGGAAAGTAAAAATGAAAATTCAAAAGTCAAAGTACTGCTTTTTTTATTTTTGAATTTTGAACTCACTTCAATAAAATGAACATCAAAGAAACCTGGATACAATACATTCATGACCTGCAAAACAACATTTGTAATGCATTGGAGCAGTGTGATGGCAAGGCAACATTTATTGAAGATAAGTGGGAAAGACCGGAAGGTGGCGGCGGCAAAACAAGGGTGATCGCCAACGGAAATGTGTTTGAAAAAGGCGGAGTAAATACATCTGTTGTATATGGTGATGTGACAGATGCCATGAAATCTCAATTGAAGATCAATGGCGCTAAGTGGTTTGCCTGTGGCCTGAGTGTAGTGATTCATCCTTTAAATCCATTTGTGCCAACTGTTCATTGCAATTACAGGATGTTTGAATTGTGTAATGAAAACGATGAGGTGATTGACCGGTGGTTTGGTGGCGGTACGGATCTTACTCCCTATTACCTGTTTGAAGAAGATGCAAAACATTTTCATCAAACCTATAAAGAGGTGTGCGATGGATTTGATCCATCGTTTTACCCGAAGTTCAAGAAAGAATGCGACGATTATTTTGTGAACTGGCATCGTAATGAAGAACGAAGGGGTATCGGCGGTATTTTTTATGATTATCAAAGAGCGACTGAACAACAGGATGTAACTTTCTGGATGAAGTTTGGTGAACATTGCGGCAATGCATTTATTGATGCTTACGTCCCCATCGTTGAAAAAAGAAAGCATGTAACTTATACCGCAGAAAATAAACACTGGCAGGAAATCAGAAGAGGTCGGTATGTAGAATTCAATTTAGTGCACGATCGTGGTACTTTATTTGGTTTAAAAACCAATGGACGCATTGAAAGTATTTTAATGAGCTTACCACCTACTGTTCGGTTTGAATACAACTATCAGCCAGCATTTGGCACTGAAGAATATAAAATGCAGGAGGCTTGCTTATATCCGAGAGATTGGCTGAATGAACCGACGGCAGAAGAAAGAAATGAGTGGGCCAAACGTTCGAATACTTGTTAGAACACGATAAAATAATTTTATGTATCTGCAAAGAAGAAACAGGATCACAAGACAGTCACCAGCTATCCGTTCAATGGTGGCAGAAACAGCTCTTACGGTAAATGATTTCATTGCTCCTTTATTTATTGATGAAGGACAAAACAGCAAAACAGAAATTGCTTCCATGCCGGGTTATTACCGCAACAGCCTTGATGTAACAGTGAAAGAGGTAAAAGAGTTGTGGAATATGGGATTGAAGAGTGTATTGCTCTTTGTAAAATCAAAAGACGAATTAAAAGATAATACAGGTAAAGAGGCCTGGAATAAAGATGGACTGATGCAACGCAGCATCAGAGCTATTAAAGATGCTGTGCCTGGCATGTACGTGATGACGGATGTAGCACTTGATCCTTATTCCTCTTATGGGCATGATGGTATTGTAAAAGACGGGCAGATCGTGAATGATGAAACGGTGGAAGCGCTGGTTAAAATGAGTATCAGTCATGCACAGGCAGGCGCTGATATGGTAGCACCCAGTGATATGATGGATGGCCGCATCGGCGCTATCCGGAAAGGACTGGAAGAAAATAATTTCATCAACACCGGCATCATGAGTTATAGTGCGAAGTATGCTTCCTGTTTCTATGGACCCTTCCGTGATGCGCTGGATTCGGCTCCGGGTTTTGGTGATAAGAAAACCTACCAGATGGATTACAGCAACCGCATTGAGGCGGTGAAAGAAACGTTGATGGACATTGAAGAAGGGGCAGACATCGTAATGGTAAAACCCGCTCTGTCTTACCTGGATATTATCCGTGAAGTAAAGAACGCTGTGAATGTTCCGGTGAGTGCTTATAATATCAGCGGTGAATATGCTATGATCAAAGCTGCCGCGAAGATGGGATGGATTGATGAAGACAAAGCTATCATGGAAGTATTAACATCTATTAAAAGAGCAGGGGCTGATCTGATAGCGACTTACTTTGCAAAAGATTTTATTAGAATTATGGGCCACTAAGACTCAAAGGCACAAAGATGATTGCCTACGCTTTATTTTTCTTTGTGGCTTCGTGGCAAAAAATAAACAAGATGTACGAAAAAAGTAAACAGTTATTCGAACGGGCACAAAAAAGTATTCCGGGTGGAGTGAACTCACCAGTAAGAGCTTTTAAAAGTGTGGGTGGCACGCCATTGTTCATGACCCATGCGAAAGGCGCTTATTTATATGATGCCGATGGCAATCCATACATTGATTATATCGCTTCGTGGGGACCGATGATATTGGGTCATGCTTATGAACCGGTGGTAAAGGCGATACAGGAAAAAGCATTGGGCTCCACATCATTTGGGGCACCTACAGAACTGGAAATTGAAATGGCCGAACTCATCATCAGCATGGTGCCTAATGTAGATCTGATCAGGATGGTGAGCAGCGGCACTGAAGCTTGCATGAGTGCTATCCGTTTAGCAAGAGGTTATACGGGGAAAAACAAAATCATCAAGTTTGAAGGGCATTATCATGGTCATGCTGATTCGTTTTTAGTAAAAGCAGGAAGCGGGGTAGCTACTTTAAATATACAAGCCGTGCCCGGTGTAACAGCAGGTGTTGCAAATGATACATTAACGGCAGCGTATAATGACCTGGCTGCTGTAAAGAAATTAGCTGAACAGCATAAAGGAGAAATTGCAGCCATCATTGTAGAACCGGTTGCCGGCAACATGGGTTGTATTTTACCTGCTGCTGGTTTTCATGAAGGCTTGCGGCAATTATGTGATGAAGAAGGGATCGTTTTCATCTTTGATGAAGTGATGACTGGTTTCCGTTTGGCTCCGGGTGGTGCACAGGAAAAATTAAATATCAAAGCTGATTTGGTTACCTATGGAAAAGTCATCGGGGGTGGTATGCCCGTCGGAGCATTTGGAGGTAAGAAAGAGATCATGCAGCATATTGCTCCACTTGGCAATGTGTACCAGGCAGGAACATTAAGTGGCAACCCTATTGCCATGATCGCAGGTTATACAATGCTTACTGAGTTAAAGAACAATCCAACGATTTATAAAGAGCTGGAAGAAAAAACAATTTACTTACGAGACGGACTGGATGATGTATTGAAAAGCTGGGGACAGCCATATATCATTAACCAGTTTGGTTCTATGCTCAGTATTCATTTCAGCGATCATCCTGTCACTGATTTTGCTTCTGCTTCTTCAGCCAACAATGACCTGTTTAAAAAATATTTTCATGCCATGCTAAAGAGGGGTGTTTATCTTCCTCCTTCTGCTTTTGAAAGCTGGTTCCTGAATAATGCGTTGACGAAAGATGATATTGATAAAACAATACAGGCGACGAAAGAAAGTTTACAGGAATTATAAAAAGATCCCACAAAGACACCAAGGTCACTAAGAATTACTTTTTTTTCTTTGTGTACTTTGCGGCTTTGTGGGAAATGGCTTTTACAACTTCGCCTTGCAAGAGTTATAGTTAGATTCATCTGTTTGCTATACTAACTGCTCTTTGCCTGCCATTGATATGGCTATTACTGGTTTAGTAGGCTTTCTTTTTTTCTTCAGCTTATTAATCCAGATCAGTGTTCCCGTAACAGGCAGACTAGTAGCTATAAGACAAGCCAGGAAATAAAGCAGTTTTGTAAACGTTCCATAGACATTACCTACATGAATAGCTTTGATAGAACCGGCTACTCTTTCATTAAACGGTTTCTTCTTAAAAATTTCAACCTTTATAATGCTGCCATTATGCTGATCCATTGTGATCCTGTCACCCGCAGCAGGTGCAAAAAAACCAAGTTTGGTTTTAGTGATCATTGCAGGGGCGCTTTTATCGGCAGGAAGCATAACATTATAATTTCCCCTATAGGTCAGCGCCTCGTCTGCTGTTTTGATATAATCAGCAACAGATAAACTTGCTAATATAGTTGTATCGTCACTCTGTTTTTGTTTTGCCTGTTGATCTTGCTGGCTTTTTTCTTTCGGCGCTTCTTTTGGTTTATACGTTCCCAACGTTTTCTGCAAACCATTACGATACTATTCAAATGACCACTGCGGTCCTGTCAATCCCATCAGCAGCAAGAAAAATAAAGCATAAATAGCAAGGCTATTATGCAGATCATGATTCACTCTTTTCCAGCCTGCATTCCTTTTTATTTTTAACCCCTGCTTCCAGTTTCTTATTTTTTGCGGAAACCATATAATGAGACCAGTGATACAGCCCAGCGTAAAAATAATAGTAGCCCAACCTGTGATCATGCTGCCAAGTTCCCTGTTGGTTATCGATTTAAATATAGGTTTCTTCACCCTGTCGAGTAAAAGCCAGCGATGGAGGCTAAACATCGTACTCATAAATTCTTTTGTACTATTCGTCTCTTTGGATGTCCCCGTTATCTCAGCGGTATACGGATTGACCATGTAAGTGATTCCCCCGCGGTTAGTGCTATCGCCCTGCTGCTTTACATTAAATTGGTAAGTACGTTTAAGATCAGCCGGTATAAGAATACTGGTGATATTACCACCTGCTGTTACTTTCACCTTTTGCATCAACGAATCAACCGGTATCCGCTCCCTGCCGATTACAGGTTCCACTTTATATAAATGTGGTGCAGCCATTTCCGTAAACTCCGTATTAAAAACATATACGGTTCCGCTAAAACAAATGGCTATAACAATCAACCCGGACGACAGACCCAGCCAAAGATGGATATCATTAAAAAATTTTCTTAGCTTTTGCCAGGTAGTTCTGCCCATTGAAAGTTTAGCCATAATTCCGATGCTATTATATATATCCCTTTTTCAAAACAAAAGCCGCTTACAAACAGTAAGCAGGCTTTCGATATGATTATTAAAAAAATTAAAGTTTATAAGAAAGGGTAGCAGCAAATTGTCTTGGTGCTATTGGGTTTACACTATTATCATCGTGCACATTATAGCTTAACTTGTTTCCAAGATTAGAAAGCTTAAACCTTACAGCATATTTACCGGATGCATAGCCTGCCGAAATATCAAATAATGTATAATCCGGCACTGGCATTAATTTATATGTCGGGTTTGTGCCTGTTGTGTTCCTGCCGGCTATTCTGTCACCGACATAAAAAGCCCCGGCGCCAAGACTAAATCCATTAAGAATAGTAGTTGCAGGAAAAACATAATAAACACTTGCATTAGCAGTATGTGAGGGATTATACCGCAACCTGTCGCCTGCCTTTACAGAACTACTATGATTATTTGATTTGGTGTAACGGGTATCATTGTAACTATATCCTCCTATGAAATAAAATCCATGTACTGATTTAGTGGTGATGTCCAGTTCCACACCTTTGCTGGTTACTTCACCTACCAGCTCTTTTGCAGCAGGAACTGAAGATGGTGGATTGATGACAGATAATGCAAAATCACTATTTACGATCTTATATCCTGTTACATTCACAGAAAGTAATCCTTTGAAAAGATCGGATTTTGCACCCAATTCATATTGATTAACGATAGAAGGTTTCAGCGGTGCGTTCATTGTATCAACTCCGGTATTGGGGCTAAAGTTATTGGTATAACTTGCAAAGACAGCTATCGTCTTTACAGGTTGATACACTAATCCAACTCTTGGACTGAATGCCTTACTTGTATACGCTGTAATAAAACCCTGTGTGGCTTTAGCTAATGTATCTACAGTGGCCCTGTCATTTTCCTGTATGCTATACCGCACTCCGGCCAGTAATTTAAAATGCTTTGTAAGTTCAATAAGATCCTGTACATATATACCAACACGATTAATCGGGCTTGTCGTTAACAGGTTAGGGGCAAGATAAGGAATGTCATACCTCTTTGAAAAGGCGGATCCATAGGGGTTAAACACATTGATAGTATCATAAATGTTTTTCCCTTTGATCGAAGTATTGGAAAGGGCGTTATTATAAGCATTCGTTACAAACGTAGTTGATTGCGTCTTATACCTGTCAGCATCCGCTCCTGCTAATAACGTATGCTCGACCTTCCCGGTCTTGAACTTACCCGTAAGATCCAGTTGCCCTATAAAATATTTTTCGTCAGTTTTACTTTTTTGTAACCCTCTTATCCAGGTACCGTTCGGTTGTATAAAAAAATTGTTTGCATTGGGCCGGGCAGCGGCAAACAAGTCGCTGTTATAATCCTGGTATCCGACGACGCCTTTTAATTGCCAGTTATCATTAAAGTGATGAGTAACGGTAGCATTTGCTGTTGTTTGTTTTACCTTATTGTAACCCCAGTCAACTCCTAAGAAGAAGTTACGGGGCACAGCAGCCACTTGATAATTAATAGCGCCGGTTCCATAATCGGGTGTACGTTCATCACTGAGATAATCAGTTTCAACAAGCAATTCTGTTTTAGGAGTGAGTTTGAATAATAAAGAAGGATTGATATATAATCTTTCCGATTCTACTTTATCACGAAAACTTCCTTCTTTTTCATACGTGGTATTCAGGCGGAAGGCAGCAGTCTGTTTTGTATTCAGGCTGCCGAAAATATCTATAGATGGCTTATAAAAATCAAAGCTCCCTGTTCTGAATGCTATTTCTCCGCCTTTGTCAAATTTTGGTTTTTTGGTTACGATATTCATCACACCCCCGGCAGCAACATTTCCAAAAAGAATAGCACTGCCCCCTTTTAAAAATTCCAG
>DASVOE010000090.1:0-2628 GCA_036383515.1 Chitinophagaceae bacterium
TGACGCAAAAGCATTTGTTCATTAAGCCTCCTAAATCCTCCTGAAGGAGGACTTACGGACAAACAAAATTTTCGAAGAGTCAAACTTTAATAAAATGACTAAAGATCAAAAAAACGAAGTGATTGAATTGCTGAAAGGCAAGTTCTCTCAATATAATAACTTCTATGTAGCCGATACAGAATCATTAACGGTGGCACAGGTAGGCAAATTACGCCGGGCTTGTTTTGACAAACAAGTAGAAATGAAAGTGGCTAAGAATACGCTTATTAAAAAAGCGTTGGAATCGTTGGACGGTGAAAAATATACAGGTGTATATGATTCATTGCACAAAGTAACGGCACTAATGTTTTCGGAAAATCCGAAAGATCCAGCACTGATCATTAGCTCTTTTCGTAAAGCTAGCAATGGTGAAAAACCTGTATTGAAAGCAGCTTTCATCAATGGTGATATATACACAGGCGACAACCAGTTGAAAGCTCTTACACAGATCAAGACCAAGAATGAGCTTATTGGTGAAGTTATCGGCTTGTTGCAATCTCCTGCTAAAAGAGTATTGGCGGCATTGTTGCATCATCATGAGCAGAAAGCTGGTGGAGCAGACGCAACTCCGGCTACAGCTGAGTAAGTAAAAATTCAAAAGCTAAAAGTCAAAAGCAGTGGTTTTAATTTTGACTTTTAAATTTTGACTTTGAATAAAAAACAATTTTTTTAATCAACCGTCGGACCCCGATACATTTCGGGGGATGAAGCCGGTAAAAATTTAAATCAAATGGCAGACGTAAAAGCATTAGCAGAAGGCCTTGTAGCCTTAACAGTAAAAGAAGTTCAGGAATTAGCTGATTTCTTAAAATCAGAATACGGTATCGAACCAGCAGCAGCAGCCGTAGTAATGGCAGCAGGTGGTGGCGAAGGTGCAGCAGCAGTGGAAGAAAAAACTTCTTTCAACGTAGTGTTGAAAGGTGGTGGAGCTTCTAAACTGAATGTTGTTAAGATCGTTAAAGAACTTACTGGTCTCGGACTGAAAGAAGCGAAAGACCTTGTTGATGGTGCACCAAAGAACATCAAAGAAGGAATTTCTAAAGCAGAAGCTGAAGAGATCGTAAACAAACTGAAAGAAGCAGGCGCTGACGTAGAGATCGCTTAATCCGATAACTATCGGATCTTTATTGAATAATTAATTAAACCCTGGCCAATGCCGGGGTTTTTTATTGAGCACTTAGATAAGGGGCAATCTTAGTATATACATCTTCTGTTATCGCCATCACTTTTTTTAGGTCTTCAATTTTTGAAAACAATCCATGTTCATTTCTATAGGCAACAATGGGGTTAGCTAAACTGTATTTTATATAAGGATGAGCTTTTAATTCATCAACCGAAGCTGTGTTGATATTGATTTTTTTTACCAGATCATTTTCTAGTTTCAAGTACTGTTTTATCTTTTGAAATGTTGAATCGGGCAACCCAAATGTTTCTCCTACCTGGTTGATTGAATAAAAGCCACCCAGCTTATCCCTGAAATTTACGATTCTTGCTGCTAGTTTACTTCCAATGCCCGGCAATGCTATGTATGCGGAAGTATCGGCGGTGTTTATATCGATTGCTTTATATCTTTCTGCTTTGGCAGTGGAGATAGAAGAAGGCTCATATTTTGTAAAACTGGCTACTTCTTTTTCTTTCTTTTCAATCCTGATATACGGTTCCAATCTTGCATATTCATCTTCAAACAGGCCGTAAATCCTGGAAAGGTCTTCCGGGTTATAAAAATGCCCGCCTTTGGCCAAATAATTTTGAATGGTCTTGATTGTTTTGTCACGAAGTCCTAATTTCTTCCATCCTTCCGGGCCGATCGTATTGGGATCAAAATAAAAGAGCTCAGCTTTTGGATTGGTAAAATAACTGTCTTTGGAATGATCATATTGAACTGAATTTTCTGTGGGTTCATGTTCCCGGAAAGTCTTATCCCCATCCGTTTCTGGTCGTTTTATTTCCAGCTTTCTTATTTCTGTTATCCAGGCTGTATCGGCGGCTCCTGTTTGGTTTACCGGGGATTTTCTAGAGAAGATTTTGGGTACAAAAGCCACAAAAATTAACAGGAAAGCAAGTGTTAGCACGGCAATGCGGTCCTTTCTTGAAAAAGTCAGGTATTCCTTTATGATTTGTTTCCACTTCACTGGCTAAGGTTTTAATCCAAGGTACAGTAGCGCTGAGATTCAAAAAATGACCTTTTAGTGGTAGCCGTGGCCGGGTTTTTGTTATCAAAGTTTTCTTGTTCAGGAAAGATAAATCCTTACCTTTGCCATCCTTTATTTTGGCCAAAAAATATTTGACATCCCGAATCATGTTTAAGTAGTTGAACTTCATAGGCTTTTATTTTTAATAAAAATGGAAGCCTGAACGTGATTTGTATGTCCTGATCTCATTAAAACCGGTTTTTACGCATATGTCCTCAACTAAAATGAATCAAAGGGTGGATTTCGGAAAAATCAAGCATCTGGCCGACACACCTGACCTTCTTGAAGTACAGATCCAGTCGTTCAAAGAGTTTTTCCAGTTGGAAACAACACCCGACAAACGGAATATCGAAGGATTGTTCCGTGTGTTCAAGGAAAACTTCCCGATCACTGACAC
>DASVOE010000091.1:0-16936 GCA_036383515.1 Chitinophagaceae bacterium
GTTTGTCCACAGCCTATAAAATTCTTTCCCAAGTATTTGGAAGCAATGCCTCTCAACCCTACCTTTGCACTCCCAAAAGAAAATTGGGATTTTACACATGTCTCAGCGAATCAGAATCAAATTGCAGTCTTACGATCACAACCTGGTAGATAAATCAGCTGAAAAGATCGTAAAAACAGTTCGCAGCACCGGCGCTGTAGTAACAGGACCTATTCCTCTTCCTACTCGAAGAAAAATCTTTACCGTGCTGCGTTCACCACACGTAAACAAGAAGAGCCGTGAACAATTCCAGTTAGCTACGCATAAGCGTTTGCTGGATATCTACACTTCTTCTTCACGTACAGTAGATGCGTTGAGTAAGCTGGATCTGCCCAGCGGTGTAGAAGTTGAAATTAAAGCATAGTACTCCAGGCCCTTAGGGGAAGGAGAAATTAGTTCTTATAAATAAATTATAGCTATCTCTCAAAGTAGTCAGCCCGTGTTGACATCAGAAAAGAGCTCTGGCGCATTTACATAAAACAAGCCATTCAGGGTTTGTTTACTACCGGTACTTCCCCAGAAAGGAAAAGGTCGGTAGCAAACGGGGATTGAAGCCTGTCTTGCCATCAGCAAGACAAGTACAAGGTTGTCCCAATAATCCTGCAGGCTACAAACTGTACAAACAATGAAAGGTATTATTGGTAAAAAGATTGGGATGACCAGCATCTTCGATCCCTCAGGCAAACAGACCGCCTGTACGATCATCGAGGCAGGTCCCTGTGTAGTTACCCAGGTTAAAACAACCGACACAGACGGGTACAACGCACTTTCGCTTTCTTTCGGTGATAAAAAAGAAAAGCACTCCACAAAATCTGAGATTAATCACTACGCAAAAGCTCAGACTCCTCCCAAGAAGTTTACAAAAGAATTCCGCAACTACTCCATTGATAAGAATATTGGTGAAACCATCACCGTTGACATTTTCGCTGAAGGCGATGCTGTTGAAGTGGTTGGTACAACTAAGGGTAAAGGTTTCCAGGGTGTTGTTAAACGCCACGGTTTCCATGGTGTGGGTGGTCAATCCCACGGTCAGCATGACCGTAGCCGTGCACCCGGTTCATTGGGTAACTCATCCGATGCAGCCCGTGTAATGAAAGGTATGAAAATGGGTGGCCGTATGGGTACTGATCGTGTAAAACTGAAAGGGTTAAAAGTTATAAAAATATTCGCTGATAAGAATTATATCCTTGTTAGTGGTTCTGTACCGGGTCATATCGGTTCAATTGTTTTAATCCAGAAATAATCGTAGAGACACCAATTTTTTTGTCTCACAAAAAGAAATAAAATGCAAGTCGAAGTTTTAAATACAAAAGGAAAAGCAACCGGCAGAAAGGTGGAATTACCTGAAGAGATCTTCGGTACTGAACCTAACAACCACGTTATCTACCTGGCCGTAAAACAATACCTCGCAGCACAGCGCCAGGGCACCCATAAAGTGAAGACCCGTGCTGAAGTGCAGGGAGCAAGCAAAAAATTGCACCGTCAAAAAGGTACAGGTGGAAGCCGTAAGGGTAATATCCGTAACCCTTTATACAAGGGTGGTGGTACGATCTTCGGTCCCAAACCGCATAGCTACGATATCAAATTGAATCGTAAAGTAAAAGACCTCGCAAAAATTTCTGCTCTTTCTTACAAAGCAAAAGATAATGCGATCGTAGTAGTAGAAGATATCAACTTCGATACGCCAAAGACAAAAGGCTTTATGGATATCATGGGTAAACTGAAAGTGGCTGATAAGAAAGCCATGTTCATTATGCCCGAATACAATGATAATGTGCAGTTGTCTATCCGTAATGTGCCCTCAGTATTAGGTGTGTTACTCAGCGATATCAATACTTATGACATTGTAAATTCTGAAGTGTTGATATTAACGGAAAGTGCAGCAAAGATTTTTGCTGATGATGAAAAAGCGGAAGCTTAATTAAAAATTAAAGAATAGGAAATGAGATCGTAAGATCCCATTGCGCCAAAAGAAATTAAAAATATTGCAATGAAACCTTCTGATGTGTTGATAAAGCCGATCTTAACTGAAAAAGCAAATGCCCAGCAGGACAAACTGCGCCGCTATGCTTTTAAAGTAGCCAAGAAAGCAAATAAACTGGAAATCAAAAAAGCAATTGAAAGCTTTTACGGTGTAACGGTTACTAACGTAAACACATCCGTGGTTCCGGGAAAAAATAAAAGCCGCTTTACAAAGGCAGGTGTTATCTCTGGCCGCAAGCCGAGTTACAAAAAAGCTTTTGTTACTGTAGCTGAAGGGGAGACCATTGACTTGTATTCAAGCATCTAAACCCCATTCTCTAAAAGAGAATAAAGAAAATCAGAATGGCAATCAACCGCCGCGAAGTGTTGGACTTTTGACTTATTAATTTTGAATTAGAAAATGGCATTAAGAAAATTTAAACCTGTAACAGCCGGTACCCGTTGGAGAATCGGCAATGCATACGCAGAAGTTACAACCAATAAACCTGAGCAGTCATTGCTTGAACCAAAGAAAAGATCGGGCGGCCGTAACTCTTCTGGTCACCTGGCTATGCGATACAGGGGTGGTGGTCATAAGAAAAAATATCGTGTTATCGATTTCAAAAGAAATAAAGTAAATGTTGAAGCTACAGTAAAGTCGATCGAATATGATCCCAACCGTACTTCATTCATTGCACTGGTAGAATACACAGACGGTGAAAAACGTTACATCATTGCTCCGCAAGGATTAGCTGTTGGAGCAAAAGTTATCAGCGGTAACGATGTAGCGCCTGAAGTAGGAAATGCATTACCAATGAAATTTATGCCGTTGGGTACCAACGTTCATAATATTGAAATGCAACCTGGCCAGGGTGGTAAGTTGGCACGTAGTGCAGGTTCTTCTGCACAGCTGACGAACAAAGAAGAAAAATATGCGATCCTCAAAATGCCTTCTGGCGAATTGAGAAAAATATTGGTGAATTGTGTGGCAACTGTTGGTGTGGTGAGTAACAGCGATCACTTCCTGCAGAGCATGGGTAAAGCTGGTCGTAACAGGTGGAAAGGTATCAAACCAAGAACCCGTGGTGTTGCGATGAACCCTGTAGATCACCCGATGGGTGGTGGTGAAGGTAAAGCTTCAGGTGGTCAGCCTCGTAGCAGGAACGGTCAATACTCAAGAGGTCTGAAGACAAGAACTAAGGGTAAAGGAAGCGATAAGATGATTATCCAGCGTAACAACGGAAGCAAGCTGGCTAAATAATAATTTATTACTAATACAACGACATAAACATGGCTCGTTCGATTAAAAAAGGTCCTTACATAGCAACTCACCTCGAAAAAAAGGTGATGGCGATCAATGAAGGCAAAAATAAAAAAGGTGTTATCAAGACATGGAGCCGTCGCTCTACTATTTCACCTGATTTCGTAGGTCACACTTTTGCTGTTCACAATGGCAATAAGTTCATCCCTGTCTATGTAACAGAATTTATGGTAGGACATAAATTAGGTGAATTTGCACCTACCCGTCAGTTCAAAGGGCACTCTAAAAAAGAAGGTTAATCTAGAAACTAATAACAATGGAAGCAGTAGCTAAACTGAGAAATTATCCGACGTCACCCCGCAAAATGCGATTGCTTGCTGACCTTATCCGTGGTCAGAAAGTAGAGAAAGTATTGGCTGAGCTGGAGCATAGTCCAAAGCATCCTGCAGTTCCGCTGCGCAAACTGGTGCTGAGTGCTATCAACAACTGGAAGCAAAAGAACGAAGGTGGTGATGAAAGCCAACTGGTGGTGAAAACCATTTTTGTAGATGGCGCCAGGACATTGAAAAGAATGCGTCCCGCTCCGCAGGGTCGGGGTTACCGTGTTCGTAAACGCAGCAACCACGTTACCGTGATTGTTGACAGTAAAGCAGACGCACCTGCACCAAAAAATAAGAAAGTGGTTAAAGAAGGACCAAAAACAAATAAAATAACCAATAACGAATAAAAAATGGGTCAAAAAGCAAATCCGATTGGTAACCGATTAGGCATCATCCGTGGATGGGAATCTAACTGGTATGGCAGCAAAAAAGATTATGCTGGCAAACTGATCGAGGACCACAAGATCAGAACTTACCTGAATGCCCGTATCAATAAAGGCGGTATCTCAAAGATCGTTATCGAGAGAACATTGGGTAAACTGATCATTACGATTCACACTTCCAAGCCCGGTATCATCATTGGTAAAGGTGGTGGCGAAGTTGATCGCATCAAAGAAGAATTGAAGAAGCTGACTGGTAAAGATGATGTACAAATCAATATCCTGGAGATTCGTCGTCCTGAACTGGATGCGATGATCGTAGGTGATACTATTGCACGCCAGATCGAGAATCGTATCAATTTCAAACGTGCTACCAAGATGGCGATCGCTTCTGCACTGCGTATGGGTGCTGAGGGTATCAAGATCAAATTGAGTGGTCGTTTGGCTGGTGCAGAAATTGCCCGTAGCGAAGAATTCAAACAAGGTCGTGTGCCGTTGCATACGTTCCGGATGGATATTGACTATGCTAACGTTTTTGCTCAAACTGTATATGGAAAGATCGGTATTAAAGTATGGATCTGTAAAGGTGAAGTGTTGGCGAAAAGAGATTTGAATCCAAACATCATTGCAGGTGGCGGTAAGAATGAAGGCGGTCCGGGTGGTGAAAGAAGAGAAAGAAGAGATGATCGTCACGATCGCCGTGATGACAGAAGAGGCGGCGGTGGTGGAGATAGAAGAGGTGGCGGCGGTGGCCGTGGTGGTGATAGAAGAGGTTAGAAAAATAGCTACGGGCCACTTTTGATGTGTGCCACGAGCCGTATAATAAAAAAGAGAGTTTAATTGCTATAGGTAAGAGCTCATAGCTCGAAACCCATAGCTCAAAGCTTAAAAAAAATGTTACAACCGAAAAGATCGAAGCACAGGAAGATGCAGAAAGGTCGCATGAAAGGCGATGCTAAAAGAGGTACTACCATTGCATTTGGTTCTTATGCCTTAAAAGCATTGGATCAGCATTGGATCACCGATCGCCAGATAGAAGCAGCCCGCCAGGCACTGACCCGTGAAATGAAAAGAGAAGGTAATGTATGGATCCGTATTTTCCCTGATAAACCTATTACCAGGAAACCTGCAGAGGTGAGGATGGGTAAGGGTAAAGGTAACCTGGAGTTCTGGGCTGCCGTGGTAAAACCAGGCCGCATCTTATTCGAAGTGGATGGGGTGGATGAAAAAGTAGCCCGTGCATCATTAGCATTAGCTGCCGGCAAACTGCCTATTAAAACAAAGTTCATGGTACGCCGTGATTTAGTTACAGCGTAATAAAATTATAAATCGAGAAGCGATGTCAAAGAAAGCAGATTTTGTAAAAAGCATTCACGGGATGAATGAGCAGGACCTGAAAAGTCGTCTGGAAGAAGATAAACAACGGTTGAAGAAACTGGAGTTTGCTCATGCTATTTCTCCACTGGAGAACCCGATGACGATCCGTGGTTTGCGCAAGGATATTGCCCGTTTGCAAACTGAATTAAGGTTAAAGCAACAAGCTTAATAAAGCTACGAGCCCTAACATAAAAATAGAAAAGTCTCATTGCTATCGGTCAGAGTTTACAGCTCAAAACTTATAGCTCAAAGCTTAAAAAAGATGGAAGAAAGAAATTTAAGAAAAACAAGGATTGGTGTTGTAACCAGCAACAAAATGGCAAAGACCATCACCGTTGCTATCGAAAGAAAAGTAAAGCACCCGATCTACGGTAAGTTCTTGAAAAAAACTACCAAGCTGCATGCGCATGATGATACCAACCAGTGCAGCATTGGTGATGTGGTAAAGATCATGGAAACCCGTCCGCTGAGCAAGACAAAGCGCTGGAGACTGGTGGAAGTGGTAGAGAAAGTGAAGTAAGAAAGAAGGCTGTGCGCTGCAAGCTATTCGCTTCACGCAATGCCCAATAGAAACAAGATTTTAATTCACAAGCTGTAAGCGAGCAGCGAGCAGCAAGAAGCTAAAAGCAAAAAAAATGATTCAGCAAGAAAGCCGGTTAAATGTAGCGGACAATAGCGGAGCCAAAGAGGTGCTTTGTATCCGTGTACTCGGCAACAGCGGACAACGTTATGCCAGGATCGGTGATAAGATTGTAGTAACAGTAAAAGATGCTTTACCACAGGGCGGTATCAAAAAAGGGACCGTTGCAAAAGCAGTAATTGTTCGCACTACTAACAAACTGCGTCGTAAAGATGGTTCTTACATCCGTTTTGATGATAATGCAGTGGTGTTATTGAACCAATCAGATGAACCCCGTGGTACCCGGATTTTCGGACCAGTAGCAAGAGAGCTGCGTGATAAAGGTTATATGAAAATTATTTCATTGGCGCCTGAGGTTCTGTAGAAACAAGACATGTCTTGTCTGAAGTGAATAGAGAACAGAAAGATGAAGAGTGCGACGCAACAAAGATGATCAGGGCACTGAAGATGGAAAAATAAAAAACAAATTCCGCAAAAACGGAGTAAAGAATAAAAAATGAAAGCAAGATTTAAACCCAAGTACAATATCCGGAAAGGAGACAGTGTAGTGGTAATCGCCGGCGATGATAAAGCGCTGGATAAACCCCGCACCGTAAAAGAAGTATTGGTGGAAGATGCGAAAGTGATCGTGGAAGGTGTGAACATCATTACCAAGCATAGCAAACCTTCTGCTCAGAATACCAAAGGTGGTATCATTAAGAGGGAAGCTCCAATCCACATCAGTAATGTGATGCTTTGGGATGCTGCACAAAAAAAGGGTGCTAAAGTGACCCGTGTGAGAAAAGATGGTAAAACGGAAAGAGTTTTCAAAACAAAAAAAACTCAGGGAGGTAAAAAATAATGGCTACAAAAAACTATACCCCAAGGTTAGCAGAAAAGTACAAGAATGATGTTGTACCTGCCCTCGTAAAAAAATTCAGCTACGATACGGTAATGCAGGCTCCGAAACTGGAGAAGATATGCCTTAACCGTGGAGTGAACGGCGCTGTAACGGATAAAAAATTAGTTGACATCGCTCTTGATGAACTGACAACTATCAGTGGTCAGAAAGCAGTAGCAACGATGTCAAAGAAAGACATCTCTAACTTCAAATTGCGTAAGAACATGCCTATTGGCGCAAGAGTTACGCTGCGTGGAGTAAAGATGTATGAGTTCCTGGATCGGTTGATCGCTGTAGCATTGCCCCGTGTTCGTGACTTTAAAGGCGTGAATGAAAAAGCATTTGATGGTCGTGGAAACTATACACTGGGTGTAACGGAGCAGATCATCTTCCCTGAGATTGATATTGATAAAGTGAATAAGATCACGGGTCTTGACATCACGTTTGTTACAACAGCCAACACAGATGAAGAAGCATACGAATTGTTGAAAGAATTAGGTATGCCTTTTAAGAACGCAACAAAAAATAGTTCAAACTAAAGAATAAACAATTATGGCTAAAACATCAATCAAGGCCAGGCAGAAAAAAAGAGAAAAGATGGTCGCCCAGTTTGCAGCTAAAAGAGAAGAGCTGAAAAAAGCAGGTGATCTGAAAGCTCTGGATGCAATGCCGAGAAATTCTTCAAAAGTTCGGTTGAAGAATCGTTGCCAGATCACAGGACGTCCAAAAGGTTATGTCCGTTATTTCGGACTCTCCAGGATAATGGTAAGAGATATGGCATTGAACGGAAAGATTCCCGGATTGAAAAAAGCAAGCTGGTAAAAACGTGATAGACTTAATTCACGATTGACGAAGAAAACAGAACAGATTCAAATTAAGTAATTAAACTTTTCCAATTATTCCGATTTAATCGGGACGTAGGAGGGCAAAAAATATGGTAACAGATCCTATAGCAGATTTCCTGACCAGAATTCGTAACGCACAAATGGCTGGTCACCGTGTGGTAGATATTCCTGCTTCAAACTTAAAGAAGCGTATGACAGAGATCCTGTATAACCAGGGTTATATCCTGAAATACAAATTTGAAGATGATAATAAACAGGGTATCATCAAGATTGCATTGAAGTATGATGCAGCTACCAAGCTACCAGCTATTCAAAGCCTGGAAAGAATAAGCAAGCCGGGTTTGCGTCAATATGCAAAGCCAGCTGAATTTCGCCGTGTAAAGAACGGTTTGGGCGTGGCTATCCTGTCTACTTCAAAAGGAGTGATGACAGATAAAGAAGCAAAGGCCCAGAATGTAGGTGGTGAAGTGCTTTGCTACATCTATTAAACCCCCATCCCCTAAAGGGGTGTAAGGGAATAAAGTTGCTGATACATTAAGCTGAAACTATACTTAGCTGACCGGTCAACAACTACAAACAATAAACTAGAAACTAAAAACATTTTATAATGTCTCGTATAGGAAAACAACCCGTAGTCGCTCCAGCTGGTGTTACTATTTCTGTGGGTAAAGACAACGTGGTTACTGTAAAAGGACCTAAGGGCGAATTGAAACAGGCGATTGACCGTGATATAACAGTAGAAGTAAAAGATGGACAGATCACATTTGCCCGTCCTACTGACCAGATCCGTCACCGTGCATTGCATGGCTTATATCGTTCATTGATTTCAAATTTGGTGAAAGGTGTAACAGAAGGTTATACAAAAAAACTGGAATTGATCGGTGTGGGTTTCAAAGCAGCCAACCAGGGTAATGTGCTGGACCTGGCATTAGGCTATTCACACAATATCATTTTTGAAATTCCCAAAGAATTGAAAATAGCTACCGAGCAATTAAAAGGTCAGAACCCTATCATTACTTTAGATGGTATTGATAAACAACTGATCGGGCAGGTAGCTGCTAAAATTCGTGGATTGCGCAAACCTGAGCCGTACAAAGGAAAAGGTGTTCGCTATGTAGGTGAAGTGGTTCGTAAGAAAGCTGGTAAAGCTGCAGGTAAATAAATAAAGTAAAAATCGAATCCTGGCAGAATCAGGATTGCAAATAATAACGAGATGAATCCAAAAGTTAAATCACAGAGAAGAAAAAATATCCGCTACAGAATTCGTAGAAAGATCAGCGGGTTAAGTACAAAGCCAAGACTGTCCATTTATCGCAGCAATGCTGATATCTATGCACAGTTGATTGATGATACAAATGGCTTAACACTGGCTGCTGCTTCATCAAGAGATAAAGATATCGCCGCACAGAAAGTAACAAAAAGCGAGAAAAGTAAATTAGTAGGTTCTGCTATTGCCCGTAAAGCAACAGAGCTGGGTATCAAGGACGTTACTTTTGATCGTGGTGGTTACCTGTATCATGGCCGTGTGAAATCAGTAGCTGATGGAGCAAGAGAAGGCGGTCTTCTGTTTTAAAAAAGAACTTTCAAACTTTTAATTACAAGTATAAATGTCAAAGTTTAGCGTAAACAAGGTTAAAGCCGGCGACCTGGAACTAAAAGATAAAGTGGTTGCCATCAACCGTGTGGTAAAAACTACCAAAGGCGGCCGTGCCTTCAGTTTCTCTGCACTGGTGGTGGTAGGAAACGAGAATGGTGTTGTAGGTCATGGTTTGGGTAAAGCCAAAGAAGTGCAGGAAGCCATTACAAAAGGTATTGAAGATGCCAAGAAGAACCTGATTAAAGTTCCGGTAATGAAGGGTACCATCCCTCATGACCAGTGGGCTAAAGAAGGTGCTGCTAAAGTGCTCATCAAACCAGCCGCTCATGGTACTGGTGTGATAGCCGGAGGTTCTATGCGTGCCGTATTGGAAGCTGCAGGCATTACCGACGTATTAGCTAAATCATTGGGTTCTGCAAATCCGCATAACGTGGTAAAAGCAACTTTTAAAGCGCTGGCTTTATTGCGTGAGCCTATTACGATTGCTAAAACCCGTACACTTGGTTTAAAGAAAGTATTTAATGGATGATACTGGTTATTGGTTGCTGGTTGCTGTTAAGGAACCCGTAACTGTAAGATTCCGACCAGTGACTAAAAACCAGAAACAAGAAACTAGATATGAAAAAGCTTAAAATAACATTGGTAAAAAGTCCTATCGACAGATCTGAACGTCAGAAACTGACGGTTCAGGCTTTAGGTCTTAATAAAACAAATTCTACCAAAGAAGTAGAAGCGACTCCGCAAATACTGGGTATGATCCGCAAAGTGGAACACTTGCTGAAAGTGGAGGATTCTAAATAAAATCAAAATTTGAAAGTAAAAAGTCAAATGACATTGGTTTTTTGATTTTTCACTTTTTAATTTATAAAAAAGCGAGCCCCGAATGCTTTCGGGGCGTTGAGTAAAAAATAAAAGCAAAAAAATGAAACTACACGAATTAAAGCCTGCCAAAGGCGCAACACACAAAGTAAAAAGAATTGGACGTGGTGATGGTTCCGGACATGGCGGAACATCTACAAAAGGAACTAAAGGTGCGCAAAGCCGTACCGGGTTTAAAAACAAAAGGTCGCATGAAGGCGGACAGATGCCTATCCAGCGTCGTATACCTAAACGTGGATTCAAAAATCCGCACCGTGTAGAATACAAAGTAATTAACCTCGGACAGGTAGAGCAATTAGCAGAAAAATATAATATCCAGGAGTTCACCTTGGAGAATCTTTATATCAATGGCCTGGTGAACCAAACCGATAAGGTGAAAGTATTGGGCAATGGCGAACTGAAAGGAAAATTCACTTTTAAAGTGAATGCTGTGAGTGAAAAAGCAAAGACAGCTATTGAAGCAGCCGGTGGAACTGTTGAAATAGTAAAGTAAATTTCGCTAAATTGCAACGACGCATTCAAAATGCGTCTTTTACATTTAATGGGCTCTTAAATCTTTTTAACTCCCGTGAAGAAATTAATTCAAACACTACGGAATATCTGGAGCATCGAGGAATTGAGAGGTAAGATTCTCTTCACCCTGATGCTGATCGTTATCTATCGGCTTGGCTCATTCATTGCTGTGCCTGGTATTAACCCGGTACGCATGGCTGAAAAAGCCGCTGACGCCAAGAGCAACGGTATCCTTGATCTTATCAATACATTCGCCGGTGGAGCTTTTAACCAGGCTTCCATTTTTGCATTAGGTATCATGCCTTATATCTCTGCGTCCATATTTATGCAGTTGATGACAGTGCTGGTGCCCCGTTTCCAGAAAATGCAGAAAGAAGGAGATAGCGGTCGTAAGAAAATCACCCAGTATACCCGTTACCTTACTGTAGTAGTAACATTATTGCAGGCTTCGGCTTATGTGAAGTACCTGGAGAATATGGCAAGAAGTACACCCGGTATGATCGTTCCCGGCTATACAGGTATGATATTTTTGATCTCCACTGTAATTGTTCTAACTGCAGGCACTTTGTTTGTAATGTGGATGGGTGAAAAAATTACTGATAAAGGATTAGGCAACGGTACCTCACTCATCATCATGGTGGGTATCCTGGCACGACTGCCACAATCATTCACCCAGGAATTGGTAGCTAAATCAAACCCTGTTGGTTCTATCCTGATCTTCATTATTGAAATATTTATTCTTATCGCCATCGTTCTTGGATGTATACTGTTAATACAGGGTGTCCGGAAGGTGCCGGTGAATTATGCGAAACAAATAGTTGGCAACAGGCAATTTGGTGGGGCCCGCCAGTTTCTTCCACTGAAAGTGAACAGCGCTGGTGTAATGCCTATCATCTTTGCACAGGCTATTATGTTTCTGCCAACCCTGGTTACAATTGGTAACCCGAACCAGACACAAACTTTATCTGATATTTTTACCAAACAGACGAACCTGTGGCATATGCTGATTTATTCGGCTGTGGTAATAGGGTTTACATTTTTATATACTGCATTAATATTTAATCCCAAGCAGATCGCAGATAACCTGAAACAGAACAACGGTTTCATCCCCGGAGTAAAACCTGGTCAGCCAACAGCAGATTATATCGGCCAGATCATGGACAGGATCACTCTGCCGGGCGCCTTCCTGCTTGCTTTTGTTGGAATCTTACCGGGAATTGCACAACGACTTGGAGTAACGCAAGGGTTTTCTACTTTCTTTGGCGGTACTTCTTTGCTGATCATGGTGGGTGTAATATTGGATACCCTGCAGCAGATCGAAACACAATTGTTGATGCGCCAGTATGATGGATTGATGAAGAGCGGACGTATACAGGGAAGACAAACACAATCTGCAGTGCAGATGTAGAAGATATCTTTAAAATAAACAAAGCCTGGTGAGTTATGCTTGCCGGGTTTTGTTTTTTAAACGATCACATTATTTCCCACAGAGGTACAAGGGGGCGCTAAGAAAAATTAATACCTGGTGCTATTGCTTTGTATTTTTTGCAGGAGAGACTTTTCAGACAACCCGGTGAGTCGAAAAGAAATAATTGGATTGAAAGAATTAATTTCGTGGCCTCATTATGATGATCTATAAAACACAGGAACAGGTAGAAATGATGCGGCAAAGCGCTTTGCTGGTGAGTAAGACATTGTCTGAAATTGCAAAGATCTTAAAGCCGGGCATCACTACACTGGCTATTGATAAAGTGATTGGTGAAATAATAAAAGATCACAATGCAATTCCTTCATTTTTAAATTATAGAGGATATCCTTTTAATTCCTGCATCTCCGTGAATGATGTAGTGGTACATGGCTTTCCCAATAAAAATGAATTAAAAGAAGGAGATATTGCTTCCATAGATATTGGAGTGATACTGAATGGCTGGCATGGCGATCATGCTTATACATTCGCCATTGGCGACCCCGGTGAAGAAGTGATGAAGCTGATACAGGTTACCAAACAATCTTTGTATAAAGGAATAGAAAAAGCAGTAGCAGGTGGAAGAGTAGGCGATATTTCCTTTGCCATACAAGAGTATACAGAGAAAAAGCATGGATATGGAGTGGTAAGAGAACTGGTAGGACATGGATTAGGGAGAAGTATGCACGAAGATCCGCAAGTGCCCAACTATGGTAAAAGAGGAAGCGGCGCCAAACTCAAAGACGGATTGGTGCTGGCGATAGAACCGATGATCAACCTCGGAAAAAAAGATGTTTTTACGGAACAGGATGGCTGGACAGTAAGAACAAAAGATGGCAAACCTTCTGTTCATTTTGAACATGATGTTTGTATACGAAAAGGGAAAGCCGATATATTGTCCAATTACGCTGCTATTGAACAAGCAGAAGAAAGCAATTCAAATTTATTTAATCCTCAGCCCCTAAAGGGGAATTTGCAGGCCATCTGATATTTATCCAATATGTTTTCTCATTTCGTTGTAGTCTTGCTTATCACACATGACGCAATTGCAATCAAGTACTGAAGAAATCAATCTAAGTTTCCCCTTCAGGGGGACTGGGGATAAACGATTAGTGGTTATTGGCGGTGGCGCTGCAGGTTTTTTTTGTGCAGTCAATGCAGCGAGATTAAATCCTTCTCTTGAAGTTATTATTGTTGAAAAAAGTAACAAGCTGCTGTCCAAAGTAAGAATAAGTGGCGGTGGTCGCTGCAATGTAACACATGCCTGCTTCGATATTACTGACATGAGTAAGAAATATCCGAGAGGAGGAAACTTCGTAAAAAAAACATTTCACCAGTTCTTTACTACTGATACTATTGAATGGTTTGAATCAAGAGGAGTAAAATTAAAAGCCGAACCGGATGGAAGAATGTTTCCGGTTACCGACTCTTCGCAAACCATTATTGATTGCCTGATGAAAGAGGTGAATAAATATCGTGTGGAAATAAGAATGAACAGGGAGGTGCAAAGTATACACCTTCATCCCGATAGTAATCGGGATTCCATTTTCCATCTTCAGTGTTCAAACGGAGAAAGTATAACGGCGGATTATATATGTATTGCTTCGGGGGGATATCCCAAGTCTTCTATGTTTGAATGGCTCCGCAAGCTGGGACATACTATTGAAGAGCCGGTGCCGTCCTTATTTACTTTCAACATGCCAAAACATCCCATCACTCAACTAATGGGAGTGAGTGTAGAGAAAGCGGAGGTTAAGATAACCGGTACAAAACTGGAACAGGAAGGGCCATTATTAATTACGCACTGGGGATTGAGCGGACCGGCGGTATTAAAATTAAGTGCATGGGGAGCAAGAATATTAAAAGAAAGGAATTGGGAATTCGGAATTAGTGTGAACTGGTTACCGGATTTTAATGAACAGCAATTGTCGGAAAAATTTCAATCGTTACGATTTGAATTGGCAACGTTAAAAATGTTGAATAGAAACCCATTTGGGTTGCCACAACGGTTGTGGGAATTTTTATTGGATCATTCGATGGTGAATAAAGAAAAAAGATGGGCTGATCTTCCGGCTAAAGAGCAAAATAAATTGATCAGGAATCTTTGTGCCTGTGCATTTGAAATAAAAGGTAAGACCACTTTTAAGGAAGAGTTTGTTACGGCTGGTGGAATAAAATTAAATGAGGTAGATGCCAATACGATGATGAGTAAAAAGATCGCTAATCTATTCTTTGCAGGAGAAATATTGGATGTGGATGGCGTGACGGGGGGATTTAATTTTCAACATGCATGGACCAGTGGATTTATTGTTGCAAAGAGTATAGCGTCGTTGTTGTAGCAGGGGAAATAATAGTACTTGAGTAAAGTTTCCAACCTTTTAATGGTTGGAAACTTTACTTATCCAACTGTGGCTTCAACTGTATGTATGATAATGCTGTAAACGGTAACAATAACAACAGCAGTAATATCCACAAACTATGAGTGATCAGGAATAGCAGTAGGATGATGAGCAGGAGGTAAAGAGGATAGATGAAAAGAAGAACGCCTGTCATCACGGAATCATAATGATCATTGTGATTTGTTTTTCCCCATACATATTTCCGGACAGGCAGATACAAAGGCGCATGCAATAGCCAACCAATCATGGCGGGAATCGCCAACAGCATTTTTTTCAACAAAGAAGATTTTGTCGTAAGTGTTGTTACTTGTTGTTCGAGATCACTTTTAGGTATTTCATAAACCAATTGCTTCAACTGGTCCTCCAATTTTTTATTGAATGACTGGTGACGCAGTCCATCTGTTTCAGCGAAGTTGATACTTGCCTTCGTAATAATATCACCGAAATTGATGAATATGTTTTTCCCAAAACGACGAAAGGAACTATAGTTGATCCCCACGGGCAAAACTTTCAGTGGTATATTTTCTTCCCATGCCCTGATGGCCAACCGGGCTGTTCCTTTTTTTAAAGGACGCAGACGCCACTCATTGATACATTTACCTTCACTGAATATTTGTACAAGCCCATTGTTTTTAAAAATGGTTATGCATTTTTCAAATGTTTTATAGTTGGAGGATAGATTCTCTACTCCTTCACTGCTACGATATACCGGTAAGATCTTTAACGAAGTCAGTAACCGGGTAGTAATTTTATTTTTAAATACATCACCTCTTGCCAGCGACCAGATAGGTTGTTCAAACAGAACATCCAGGATAACAGAATCTAAAAAAGAGTTAGGATGATTGCAGGCCAGCAATAAAGGACCTTTTGATCGCAGCATTTCCCGTTTGTTGATGATGACTTTCCGGCAAAAGATCAGCATGGCCGGTCGGATAACAGCTTTGAGTAGGCGATAAATCAAAAAGGTATTTTTTGTGAATATAGGAATTATGAATGATGACCAGGGAAGCGGACGGCCCCTGAAGATCCGATAGCTATTGGGTGCGATCCGGTTCTCTCGCTGAACTCCTCGCCGGAGCAGGCGCAATCCCCCTTATAAGCGAGGCTAAATCAGGACGTTGCAGCCGGGTAAATTGTCAAAAATCTCCCGGCTCAGAACCCCTGACTACACGCTAATTTTCTTATCTTCGCAGCCCCGAATTTTTAAACCCTTCGGGACTATTTTATCATGTCTGAAAACAATATTGTTAACGAAAACGCTGATGCACCAGAGAATGCTGCTACTGAAACAGTAGAAGCACCTACAGCGACAACAAATGTACCGGTGCAAACGGCCCACGACGATTTCAACTGGAATGTGGATCGTAGAAATGTAATCTCTTATACGGATGAAGAAAGAGAGAAGTACGACAAGGTGTATGATAAGACCTTTGTACAATTGAACGATGGTGAACTGATACAGGGAACTGTGGTTGGTTTAACTAAAACTGATGTTGTATTGAACATCGGATTTAAAAGTGATGGTTTGATTTCACTGAATGAATTCCGTGATTTACAAAACCTGAAGATCGGTGATGAAGTGGAAGTGATGGTAGTAGACAAGGAAGACCGCCAGGGTCACCTGAACCTGAGCCGTCGCCAGGCCCGCATTACCCGTGCATGGGAAAGAATTGTAGAAGTACACAAAACTGGTGAAGTGATCACTGGTACTGTTACTTCAAAAACAAAAGGTGGCTTGATCGTGGATGTGTTTGGAATGGAAACATTCTTACCGGGTTCACAGATCGATGTGAAACCTGTAACTGATTACGATCAGTTTGTAGGTAAGACAATGGAGTTTAAAGTAGTTAAGATCAACGAGACTATTAAGAATGCTGTTGTATCACACAAAGCGCTTATCGAAAGCGATATCGAAGCACAACGTGCAGAGATCATGAGCAAACTGGAGAAAGGACAGGTACTGGAAGGTACTGTGAAGAACATCACAGACTTTGGTGCTTTCATGGACCTCGGTGGTTTAGACGGTCTGTTATACATTACTGATATTTCATGGGGTCGTATCTCTCACCCAAGTGAAGTGTTGAAGATGGATCAGAAGATCAACGTGGTGGTACTTGATTTTGATGATGAGAAAAAACGTATCAGCCTTGGCTTGAAACAACTGACACCGCATCCTTGGGATGTGCTCGGTGAAAACATCGTTGAAGGTAATATCGTGAAAGGTAAAGTGGTGAACATAGAAGATTACGGTGCATTCCTCGAAATTCAACCGGGTGTGGAAGGTCTTGTTCACGTTAGTGAAATAACATGGGCCAACAC
>DASVOE010000092.1:0-64425 GCA_036383515.1 Chitinophagaceae bacterium
TCTTTTACCAGCACGAATCCGCTTGCTGTAGATGCTCTCCATTTTCTTGTCATTGTTCTCGTACGCCACAGTTGTAAGTTTTACAGTTTTAAAATTTACTTTAGGTTTTGGAAGTCACAAATATAGAGATGTTTTTGAAACGGACAAATCTAGTTCAGCGGGTGGAGTTCGGGAACCACTCTCCTCTTCATCCGACATTTCAGCTACTGACTATCAGCCTCCTGATTCATAATTCGTCAACTCTCACGACCTTCCTGTTGCTGGCGGGCATATAACCCGGCATAGTATCCCTTCTGTGACAGCAGTTCGGCATGCGTTCCCTCTTCCACTATTTCCCCGTCTTCCAGCACCACAATCTTATCGAAGTTCAGCAACGAAAAAATGCGATGCGTTATGATGATCGCCGTTTTGTCCTGCAGGTATTCATTTAAGTTAGCAATGATTTCCTTCTCCGTTTTTGCGTCCACAGCACTCAGGCAATCATCAAAAATAACGAGGTTGGGATCCTTGATCAGCGCCCTGGCAATTGAAATACGTTGCTTTTGTCCACCACTCAGGGTTACCCCTCTTTCGCCAATCATCGTTTCATATTGTTCTGAAAATCCCATGATCTCACTATGTACACTGGCCTGGCGGGCTGCTCTTTCCACATCAGCCTGCTCCATTTTTTCCAGGCCAAAAGCTATATTATTAGCAACTGTATCACTAAACAGAAAAACATCCTGCGGCACATAGCTGATCTGTTCCCGCAGATTTTTTAATGGGAGCTGGCGAATATCTATTCCGTCCAGTTCAATCTTCCCTGTTGTTGCATCATAGGTTCGCAACAGCAATTGCGCTACCGTAGATTTCCCACTGCCGGTGCGACCAACGATTGCAATCTTATCTCCTTTCCTTATCTGCAGATTGAAATTGTTCAATGCCTGTATGCCCGTATTTTCATACACGAAGCCGACATTTTCAAAGGCAATATTTCCCTGCAACTTTATACCAGATGAATGAGTTGGTGAAATAATGGAAGGAGTAGTCAATAAAAATTCGTTGACCCTTTTTTGAGAAGCGGCTGCTCTTTGTATCATACTTGCCGTTAATCCAATGGCACTTACCGGGAAGGTGAGCATATTTACATACATCACAAATTCAACAATAGTGGCAAGGCTGGTTTGTTCGGGGTGATTGATATGATGCAAACCACCGATCATAATGGTAAACAAAGTGCTTAATCCAATCAACAATGTTATCGAAGGAAAATAAATTGCTTCTACCTTGGCAAGCCCTATTGCATTTTTCCTGTACTCCTCGCTATTCCTGGTAAAAAATCCAAGCATTGCTTTTTCCTGTACAAAAGATTTGATAACTCTTATGCCGGAATAAGATTCCTGTGCGTTCGTAGTCAGGTCAGATAATGACTCCTGGATTCTTTCACTTTTGCGGTTGATTGTATTATTAACGAAATAAATAGTTACGGCAAGAATGGGCAACGGGGCTAACACATATAAAGTGAGTTCAGCATCCCGTTTAATCATGAAAAAAAGGCTGAGAGATATGATAGCTACTAGGTTGGCAAAGTACATTAAAGCAGGACCTGTAAACATTCTCACCCGGCTTACATCTTCAGCGATCCGGTTCATCAGGTCGCCGGTACTATGTTTTTTAAAAAAAGAGGTATCCAATTGCTGGTACTTTTTATATATCTCGTTCTTCTGATCGTATTCAATATACCGGCTCATTACAATGATGGTCTGTCGCATTAAAAAAAGGAAGAACCCTCTTAATAAAGCCAGCACCAGGATGATAATACCACAAATAGCTACGATGGTTACCCAATCATAATTCAACGATTCAATTTTTTGCGTGGTTTTATTGATCAGGAAATCATAATTAGGATTTTGCCGCGGTGCCTGATAACCCGGGAGGTTTAGTTTCCGTTGCACATAGTCGATCACATAACCGGTGATCTGCGGCGACAGCACGTTAAAATAGTTGGAAAGGAAAACAAATAATATACCTGCACCAAACCGCTTGCGGTATTTCCAGAAATATTTATTAAGTGCTTTTAAGTGCTTCAAACAAAAATATTTCCTGCGAAATTAACTGAAGCCGGCGAAAGGATTGCCGATTTAAAATGAACGGAAACATACGCTGACGGATTGCAGGCTAACTATTATGCAATAATAGTTTCAGGCTGCAGTTCCGGGAGATGAATAGTGAAAATAGCTCCCATGCCTGGTGTAGCCGTGGCAGTGATAGATCCATTATGCTTTTCTACAATTTTTTTGCAAATGGAAAGCCCCACTCCTGTTCCCTCAAATTCATGATGACTATGCAAGCGTTTAAAGACCATAAAAATTTCGTCAGCATATTTCGGGTCGAAACCGATACCATTATCGGATATTGCAATCTTATAATAGTTTTTCTCATTTATAGTATCGCCCTTTTCACCATTTACTTTCATTTTTTCAGTAGTAATGTTAATGACCGGAGGAATATCCGGTTTTTTGAACTTTAGGGCATTGCTTACCAGGTTATAAAACAATTGACGCATTAGCACCGGAGCTCCATACACTACCGGAAGTTCAGCGACATTGATAATAGCGCCGGTTTTTTCAACCTGTATATCCAGTTCTGCTACCACTTCCTTCAACAGTGTATTAAGATCGGCTTTTTTAAAATCAGCAGTACTCATTGAATGCCTTGAAAAACTCAACAGATCGTTGATCAGCGACTGCATCCGTTTTGATGAATTGATGATCTTCCTGAAATATTTTTCAGATTCTTTATCGTCTTTATTATGCAATAATATCTTATCACTGAAGACCATGATCTTTCGCAAAGGCTCCTGCAGGTCATGTGAAGCCATATAAGCAAACCGGTCCAGCTCTTCGTTCACTGATTTAAGGTGGACATTGTTCTGTATAAGTTGTTCATTCAGCAGCCGCACTTTTTCTTCAGAGGCTTTGCGTTCTTCTATTTCTTTTTGCAGCGATCGGTTGGCGGCCAGTAATTTTTTTTCATGCTGAATCAGTTGGTGTGTTTTCCGGTATAATTCAACAAACACTCCAACTTTCACCCGTAATAATTCCGGGTTGATAGGTTTGTAGATATAATCCACGCCACCCATTTTATAACCTTTGAAGAGATAATCTTCATCATAATCATGGGCTGTAATAAAAATGATAGGAATGCTTCTTAGCTTTTCTCTTTCATAGATCATCGTAGCTGTTTCCAATCCATTGATGTCCGGCATTTGTACATCCATGAGGATAAGAGAAAAATCATGTTGATTCAATAATATCTTAAGGGCAGCCCTGCCGGAATTTGCCTTGACGATAGTATAATTATCCTTTTCTAATATCGCCTCAATAGAAAACAGGTTATCTTCCCTGTCATCCACGACAAGGATCTTGATATCTGATTTCAGCAACTGGCTTTGTCCATTTGAAGGCGTTATCTCCATGACTTATTTGTATAACCAGACTCTCATTAATGATAGCAATTGATCTATTTTTACGGGCTTGGTGATATAGTCTGAAGCGCCTGCCTCAATACATTTTTCCCGGTCACCTTTCATTGCTTTCGCTGTTACCGCAATAATAGGCAATGCCGTGTTCTTATGTTCCCGCCTTATCTTTTGTGTTGTTTCATATCCATCCATTTCCGGCATCATGATATCCATTAATACAATATCAATATGATGATCCTGGTCCAGTATCTCCATAGCCTCTTTGCCACTCTCCGCCGTAATGGTATTGATCTTATATCGCTCAAATGCCGTGGTGAGTGCAAACAGGTTACGTACATCATCATCCACCACTAATACTTTTTTATTGGTGAGTACATCGCTCTTGGAGCGCAGGTTCTCGATCAGTTTTCTTTTTTCTGGCAAAAGATCTTTATGATCAATATGCAGCAACAATACGGCTTCTTCCAATAACAGGTCAAGCGAGGTCACATCTTTCAACAGCACCTTGTTGGAATATTGTTTTAACTGCATTTTTTCTTTAGGAGAAAAATCTTTAGCAGAATAGATAAGTACCGGAGTGGTATGCAATTTTTTGATATTAGCTACTTCTGTTACCATTTCAAGCCCATCTATATCAGGTAACATGTAATCCACGATGATGCAGTCGTATTCATTATCACGGATCAGCTCCAAAGCTTTTTTACCCGTGTCAACGATCTCGATATTGATCAGCTCGCCGTTGTCGAGTATCTTGATCACCTGTGATGAATCGAGTTCATTGTCTTCAACTACCAGTACTTTACGTTGCTCCCGCTCATTATAATATAGAATATCGTTGAACAATTCATGTAAAGCTCCGGGCTTCAATGGTTTTAAATTAAAACTCCGGGCTCCCCGTTGCATAGCCAGCAAGCGGTTTTCTTCGCCGGAAATAAGATGCACTGGTATATGCCTGAAGTTAATATCGTTTTTAAACAGGTCAAGAATTCTCCAGCCACTTGCATCCGGAAGTTTTACATCTAATGTTACGGCGATTGGATTGTACTTGTTAACGAGGTCAAACACTTCACCAAAATTGGTAGCGACTACTATTTTCAGATCAATCTCATGAGCTCTTTCGATCATGATCTTACCAAACCGGATATCATCTTCAATCACCAGCACTACTTTATCTGCACCGGTAATATTATTTCTGTCGTCACCAATTTCATTGATGATCTCGTTTAATGCGTCGAGATCTTTTGTTTCACTTACTTTAATGGTGGGAACGGATTGCAGCGCCACATCGTATGAACCTCCTTCCGCCAACTTGTACTCACTCACTTTCAGGCTACTTTGCTTTTCCCGTTTAATATGAGCAGGATCGTAATCAATGGGCAGGAATAAAGTGAAGCTGCTGCCATAACCTACTTCGCTGCTCAGCTCAATAGAACCGCCTAACAGATCGGCCAAACCGCGGCTGATAGAAAGCCCGAGACCTGTACCACCATATTTTCTACTTGTAGAACCTTCTGCCTGCTGGAAAGCTTCAAAGATGATGTTCTGTTTGTCTTTGGAGATACCGATACCTGTGTCTTTTATTTCGAAGGCTACAACACGTTGTGCATTATCAAGACTCTTATGTCTTTGTTTCCAGTTATGCTGCGCTTCGTAGATACGCAGTTTAACCTCTCCCTTTTCTGTAAACTTAAAGGCGTTTGATAAAAGATTTTTAAGGATCTGGTTAAGGCGTTGAGCATCTGTTTCAAGGCTTGTTGGTAATTTATCATCCACCTCAATACCAAACCGGAGGTTCTTATTTTCAGAAATGTGCTTGAACGTGGTTTCCACAAACGTCGTGATATCATGAAACTGCAGCTTAACGAAATCAGTAGAGATATAACCTGATTCAATTTTAGAAAGGTCAAGTATATCATTGATCAGTTGAATAAGGTCATCACCGCAACTGTGAATCGTTTTGGCATAGCTTACCTGTTTATCATTTAAGTTACCATCATGATTTTCGTAAAGTTGTTGCGCCAGGATCAATAATGAGTTCAGCGGTGTACGCAACTCATGCGACATATTGGCGAGGAACTCTGATTTATACTTGGATGTTAACTGAAGCTGTTCTGCTTTTTCCTCCAATGACAACCGGGCTTCTTCCACCTCCTTATTCTTTTCTTCCACTTCTTCTTTTTGTTTGGCCAGCAGGTGAGCTTTATCCTGCAATTCTTCGTTGGTTCTTCCCAACTCATCGGCCAGTGACTGGGATTGTACCAGCAAGCTTTCTGTTCTTGTATTGGCTTCAATGGTGTTCAATACAATACCAATACTTTCTGTCAACTGGCTAAGGAAGTCAAGGTGTGTTTCACTGAATGTGTCGAACGATGCCAGTTCAATAACAGCCTTGATCTCTTTTTCAAACAATACCGGTAACACGATCAGGTTAACCGGAGCTGCTTTACCCAAACCGGAAGATATTTTGATATAGTTTTTGGGAACGTTAGTTAACAGAATTCTTTCTTTTTCCAATGCACACTGACCAACTAATCCCTGGCCTAATTCAAACTCTTTGGATGTTTTTACTTCTTCGCCAAATGCATAAGCTGAAAATAATTTCAGTTTTGGATTCTTAATATTCTCGTCCTGCTCCAAAATATAGAACATACCTTTTTGTGCATTTACCACCTGGGCCAACTCTGAAAGAATACGTCGTGTTACCGTATTCAGATCTTTTTGACCCTGCAGCATCTGGGTAAACTTAGCAAGGTTTGATTTCAACCAATCCTGTTCCTGGTTACGTAATGTGGTTTGCTTCAGGTTAGCGATCATCTGGTTGATGGTGTCCTTCAACTCTTCCACTTCACCTTTTGCTTCTACCCGTATCATCTGGGTAAGGTCGCCTTTTGTTACTGCCGAAGCCACATCAGCGATATTACGCACCTGTGTAGTTAAGTTTTCCGCCAGCTGATTTACATTCTCCGTCAGGTTTTTCCAAATACCAGATGCACCGGGCACTGAGGCCTGTCCACCCAATCTTCCTTCCACTCCCACTTCTCTTGCCACGTTGGTTACCTGGTCGGCAAATACCGCCAGCGTATCGATCATTTCATTGATAGTATCAATTAACTGTGCTACCTCACCTCTTGATACAATGGAAAGTTTTTGTTTCAGGTTACCTGTAGCTACCGAGGTTACCACTTTTGCAATACCACGCACCTGGTTCGTAAGGTTTGATGCCATCATGTTTACTGAGTCGGTAAGATCTTTCCATGTTCCTGCCACACCCTGCACCTCTGCTTGTCCACCCAATTTACCTTCCGTACCCACTTCTCTTGCCACACGGGTTACCTCTACAGAGAAAGAGTTCAACTGATCCACCATCGTATTGATGGTATTTTTCAAATCGAAAATCTCTCCTTTTACGTCAATGGTTACCTTCTTGGTTAAGTCACCGGAGGCCACCGCTTTTGTTACCTCTGCAATGTTTCGCACTTGCGAAGTAAGGTTACCAGTCATTTGATTCACCGAGTCAGTCAAGTCTTTCCAGGTACCTGCCACACCCGGTACGAATGCCTGTCCACCGAGTTTACCATCCGTACCAACCTCACGGGCCACCCTCGTTACTTCTGAGGCGAAGGCACGAAGCTGGTCCACCATGGTATTCAATGTTTCTTTTAACTGCAAAATTTCACCCCGAACGTCCACCGTGATCTTTCTCGACATATCACCGTTGGCCACAGCAATCGCCACATCGGCGATATTACGCACCTGTGCAGTAAGGTTACCGGCCATTTGGTTTACAGAGTCGGTTAAGTCTTTCCAGGTACCGCCTACTCCCGGTACGTTGGCCTGTCCACCGAGTTTACCATCGGTTCCTACTTCTCTTGCCACACGGGTTACTTCCGAAGCGAAGGAACGAAGCTGTTCCACCATCGTGTTGATGGTATTCTTCAACTCAAGTATCTCACCTTTTACATCCACCTCAATTTTTCTGGATAAGTCACCATTCGCCACAGCCGTTGTTACCTCTGCGATGTTTCTTACCTGTGATGTAAGATTCGATGCCATCTTATTCACCGAATCAGTTAAGTCTTTCCATAAGCCCTCTACTCCGGGCACATCGGCCTGACCACCGAGTTTACCTTCACTACCTACTTCACGGGCCACACGGAATACTTCCGAACCAAAGGAGTTTAACTGGTCCACCAGTGTATTGATCGTATTCTTTAATTCAAGGATCTCTCCTTTTACATCCACTGTCATTTTCCTTGACAGGTCACCTTTCGCCACAGCAGTTGTTACTTCTGCAATGTTTCTTACCTGTGCGGTAAGATTTGATCCCATCTGGTTCACCGAGTCTGTTAAGTCTTTCCAGGTTCCTCCCACACCCTGCACTTTTGCCTGCCCCCCGAGTTTACCTTCTGTTCCTACTTCCAATGCCACACGGGTCACCTCCGATGCAAAGGAGTTCAGCTGATCCACCATCGTATTGATGGTGTTTTTTAATTCCAATATTTCACCGGCAACGTTTACCGTAATTTTTTTAGAAAGGTCACCATTAGCAACGGCTGTTGTTACATCTGCGATGTTACGCACCTGCGCTGTAAGGTTTGATGCCATCTGGTTTACTGACTCTGTTAAGTCTTTCCAAGTACCTCCCACATCCTGCACTTTTGCCTGTCCACCCAACTTACCTTCTGTACCTACTTCCAATGCCACACGGGTCACCTCTGATGCAAAAGAGTTCAACTGGTCCACCATTGTATTGATGGTGTTTTTCAATTCAAGAATTTCTCCTTTTACGTCCACGGTGATCTTTCTTGATAAGTCGCCTTTAGCCACGGCTGTTGTTACCTCGGCGATATTACGCACCTGTGCTGTTAGATTTGATCCCATCTGGTTCACCGAATCCGTAAGGTCTTTCCAAACACCGCCAATTCCTTTTACCGTTGCCTGTCCGCCGAGTTTACCTTCACTACCCACTTCTCTTGCCACACGGGTTACCTCAGCCGAGAAGGAGTTCAACTGATCCACCATCGTATTGATGGTGTTTTTTAATTCCAATATCTCACCTTTTACGTCCACGGTAATTTTCCTGGAGAGATCACCTCTTGCTACCGCTGTTGTTACTTCTGCAATATTTCTTACCTGGCCTGTTAAGTTAGAAGCCATTTGGTTTACAGAGTCAGTCAAATCTTTCCATGTACCACCAATACCTTTTACCTCTGCCTGTCCACCGAGTTTACCTTCTGTACCTACTTCTCTTGCCACACGGGTTACTTCTGATGAAAATGAATTGAGCTGATCCACCATCGTATTGATGGTATTTTTTAATTCCAAAATTTCACCCTGCACATCCACCGTAATTTTTTTACGGAGATCACCTTTTGCCACCGCTGTTGTTACTTCTGCAATATTTCTTACCTGGGCAGTAAGATTACCTGCCATCTGGTTTACGGAGTCAGTAAGATCTTTCCATACACCGGCCACACCTTTTACTTTTGCCTGTCCACCGAGTTTACCCTCACTACCTACTTCTCTTGCCACACGGGTTACTTCCATAGAAAATAGATTCAACTGCTTCACCATATCATTCACCTCGGCAGCAATCTTTGCAAATTCACCCTGCAAAACGTGGTCACCGATCTTTAATGGCATTTCCTGCGAAAGATTTCCTTTGGCCACCGAACTGATAACGTGAGCTATTTCAATGGTGGGATGAACAAGATCGGAGATCAAACTATTAATAGAATCAACACTGGTATTCCAGGAGCCTCTTGCTGTACGGGGTAATTCAACACGGTGATTCAAATGACCTTTTTTACCGATGGTATTCCTGGCGAGTGATAATTCCTGCACCAGCGTTTCATTCAATGAAATAATTGTATTTAACGTGTCACAAATTTTACCGCTGAGTCCCAATTTATCCATAGGCATACGAACACTGAAATCACCTTCTTTTACTTCGGTCAATAGTTTAAGTAAGGTTCGCATATCCAGCTCATCAGAAAAATCCACCGGGTTTCCATTTTCAGTTGAATGTTTTTTGGTTATTACGCCGTTGGAAGCTTTTGTTTTTTTTGTTTTGGTGGATGCAACGGTTTTGGCAGAACCATTGACTTCATTACCTGCAAGTATTGGTTTTGAAGATGCTTTGGGGCTTTTTTTCATGGCAGATTTTATTGAAGATATAAGGGTAAATAATCATGTTTGAAAAGCGATACAACTGTAAATTAAAAAAAGGCAATATAATCACCTCTACTTTTGAAATTCAATGCAGAAAAAACTTACCTTGTCTATATAATTGATTTTTAGTCATAAAAAACTGTGCCACAAAAAAGTAAAATTCATGTCCACTAACATTTCCAAATTCATTGTAGTTGGGGAAGATGATAAAGATGACCAGGAATTACTAAAAGATGTATTTGCTTCCATTGACGATTCATTCCGGTTGCTGTTCGTGGATAGTGGGAAAGAGGTCATGAGTCTTTTGGAAAAGTTAACTGAAGATCAGATGCCCTGTCTTATTATCCTGGATTACAATATGCCCGAACTGAGCGGGGCGGATATCCTGAAAGAATTGAATAACATAGATAAATATAAGGACACTCCTAAGATCATCTGGAGCACATCAGGGTCAGACAATTTTAAAAACAAATGCTTAGCGCTGGGGGCAACTGATTATATCATAAAGCCTTCCAACCTGAAAGACCTGGAAGAGTCTGCCCGGTATATGCTTTCAGTCTGCCAGAATTGAGTGTACCGAGACGGCGAAAATCAAACGAAAATAGAATTCAATGTGCTGAAGGAAATTGGTTTTTCCCACACTGTAATATGAGGGGAAGAAGCTGTAAAATCAGATTTTTGACGATGTGCGCTGATGAGATATATCATTAAATGGGGAAATTTTTCTACAATTTCATCCACGCATTCCCATCCTTTCCCATCCGGTAAATTATTATCCAGGAACAAAATATCTGGCCTGGTTGTTTGTAATAAGGCCATTCCTTCCTGCAACGTATGTGAGAGATAGACATCGAAATCTTTTGCCTGAAAATAGGTTTTCATGATCACGCAATAATCAACCTCATCATCAATTATCAATATTTTTCGCTTCTTCATTTTAAAAAAACTTGTTCTTAGCCGTGACAAAACCTTACGCTAGCGTTTGCTAATTTACAGATTCTTCCGGATTATTTTTTTATTAACAACCGCCACAGTTGCAAAAAAGTATGAGCAAAAACCACTCATTAGTTAAGAAGACTAATGAAAGTAATTTTTTGACCAGTATCTCTATTCTTCTTTACTACAAAAAAACTATTGCCCTAAAAAAACAGGAATTGTATTTGATCTTTAAAAAGATTGTATTTTATTAGTATCAATTATTTGGCCGGGTTAATGCTTATATCCATAATTGTTTTTAGTGAAAAAAAATGAAATGCAGAATAAACTCCAGGTAAGTGAAAGCGGCAAAGAGTTATGGCAGCAATACATCGAGTTTATCGAATTAGCTGCACACGATCTGCAGGCCCCCCTCCGGAAATTATCCGTACTGACAGAACGATTAACCAATAAGTATGCCGCCCCGGGCAATGAGGATACACAGGAATATGTGCAACGGATAAATACCTGTATCGGCGACATGCGAAACCTGATAGATGGTTTTTCTGAATTTGCAAGTCTTAACACAAATATTACAGAGCCAGTTGCCTGCGACTTAGATGCACTGATTAAAAGAATATTGCATGAACTGGGTACTGAGATCACGGAAAAGGATATACGAATAGAAAAAACCGTTTTGCCTGTCGTAGATGCCGACAAAAATCAAATCTATCAATTGTTTAAAAAAATTGTGGAAAATGTATTTAAGTTTGCGAAATACCATACCCCATTGACTATACATTTCCAATCGCATGTATTAACCCCCGAAGAAAAGCTTCAGCACAGTCTGGACACCAGCAGATCTTATCACAAAATTGAAATTGAAGATAATGGGATAGGTTTTAAACAGCAGTATGCTGAAAAGATATTTCATCCATTGGTACGTTTGAATGGCAAATCGGGCTATCCCGGCATTGGGCTTGGCCTTGCCATGTGTGAAAAAATTGTAAGTAATCACCAGGGCATCATATATGGAGAGGGTATAGAGAATGAAGGTGCACGGTTCACTATTATTTTGCCAGAAAAGTTTAACTAATATGCCCCATTCTGAAAAAATCCGGATCGCCGTTGTAGATGATGATGAAGATGATTACTTTATCATCAATGATTATATCAGCGAAATAGAAGGAAAGAAAATGGTGGTGGACTGGTATAAAGATTATACTACCGCCCTAAAAAAAATACAGGAAAAAGCCTATCATATCTATTTTATTGATTATCGCCTGGGCAGCCAAAGCGGGTTAGAGTTATTACAGGAAGCCTACAGGCTGGGTTGTGATGAACCCATCGTGCTATTAACAGGTAAGGGCAATAAGTCAATTGATATAATGGCCATGGAAAATGGCGCCACTGACTATCTTGTAAAATCTGAACTGACTACTGAAAAACTGGAACGCTGTATCCGTTATTCGCTCGACAGGGCTACCTTTTTAAAAGAATTAAAAGCAAGAGAAAACAAATACCGCAATCTTTTTGAAAATTCAAAAGATGCCGTCTTTATAGCGAATCGTCAGTTATTGTTCCTGGAATTCAATCATACCGCTTCCCAGCTCCTGGGGCTAAACATAGATGCCCGGCAACAACATTTATTATATGATTACCTGAAAGATAACGGCCAGGTAAAACAGATCACCAGGTCACTGGAAGCAGGAAAGAATATCAAGGACCTGGAAATACGCCTCTATCCTCCCGGCCAGGAAACAAAAATATGTTTGCTCTCCCTTTCTTTCCAGGAAAACGCAGAAGACGAATTACTGGTACATGGTATCATTCATGATATAACGAATATCAAAAAGGCAGAGCTTTCCAATTTACAGTCAGAGAAATTAGCAGCGAATGAAAGACTGGTACGTATGCTGGCACACGAGATAAGAAATCCATTGAACAACATCAGTCTTTCGACAGAGAATTTGGTGTCCATGAGTGATGGTAATGAAGTGGAAAAAAGCCTGCTATCCATATTGCAACGAAACTCTACCCGCATTAACCAGATCATTACCGATTTGCTTAACCTGACCAAAGCTCCTGAACTTATTTTTGAAAAATATTCCTTGCAGGAAATAGTAGATGAAAGTCTTGATATTGCCCGGGACAGGATTGATCTGCAGAAAGCGGAAGTAGAAAAAAAATATCCCTTCGATTTGCTGGAGATCGAAGCGGATAAATCCAGGTTGATCATTGCCATCAGCAATATCCTCATCAATGCAGTAGAAGCAGTGGAACCCGGTAAAGGCAAATTAGCTATATCACTGTATAGCTCGGAAGATAGTTATAGTGTATCTATACGGGATAATGGGCCAGGCATTTCAGATGAATATATCTCCAAGTTATTTGATCCCTTTTTTACGCTTAAAAAAAATGGTATGGGACTGGGCCTCGCAGTATCTTATTCCATCATACAATCACATAAAGGAGCAATTGCAGTAGAAACAGCACCCGGTAAAGGCACCAATTTCATTCTCAACTTCACAAAAAAAGGCCCGGTTACTGAATCGTAATTGCAACCTCTCTTTTAATTCATTGGATGAAATAATCGGAATATTGATTAGAGCTTAATACTTCATCAACCTCATCTCCCTGCTTAATGCAATTAAAAAACCCTTACTAGCAGTGCGTTTGATTGCATTGAAATTATTTTTTTGGAAGATAGACTCCCGGACGTTTATTTTGCACCCGGAGAGTTGGCAGAGTGGTCTAATGCGGCGGTCTTGAAAACCGTTGACTGTAACAGGTCCTGGGGTTCGAATCCCTAACTCTCCGCAAAGCCTTATAATCTAAGTAAACTAGTGTAAGAAAAGCCCGCAAACTCAGTGTTTGCGGGCTTTTCGCTTTATAACATGATGCAAGGCATTCACCGTAACTATTCAATAAATATTGAAATAAAACAGCATAAGAAAACTACGTCGTACTCTTCCGTAACATAATTACTACAATGAGACGGTAAGGCTGATTACTAGTTATACACAACTTGTTCTATTTTTTTCGCTTACCCGCTATGCTTTCTTTGTGTAAGTAATTTGAAATAGGGATACGGGAATTCAATACCTATGAGAAACCCTAACCGTTCAACATACTCAGAAAAAGATTAGACCGATAGTGCCCGTTTTATCCATCCTGTGAAATACGTATAATCCGTACCCTGTTGAAAAACATTTCAAACCATTAAAAATGTTTTATGACAGCTTCTATTATCTCTATTAAAACCAGTCCCTTGCATTCCGTATGGGAACTGCGCCCTTTTGTTTCTGTTTTGCTGAATAGCTTTCGCCCTACTGCTATCCGCAATGGAAGCATTCTTGTAAATGATATTCCAAAAGACATTCAGATTGACGCCGACCGGGATTTGCTTGCTTCTGTGCTGGGTGGTTTATTAGCCCATGTTATTACAATTGCAAAAGATTCTTGCATACAGATAAGTGCAAAAGTTTATACTAATGTGATCTTGTTGCATATTAAGGATCATAACACGATTAGCAGTATTTCGATTGAAAACAATCTTCAATTGCTGGCGGAGAAGATGGGCGGATTTGTGGGTGTCAGTAGCCAGCGAAAAAAACTGACCACGATTGCTTTTAGTTTTCCTAACCTGCCGGTGGCAGCGTGAAAGAACCGTTCACGCTGAACTCCGTATTAACGCTGTCGACTGATATTTACCTGGGTTGTACCTTACTTAACTTAATGATCAACATCCATCCGGATAAAACCTGCTGCATTTTATTCACGATCTTTAAGCTCGTATTGACCTTTTGAAGATATACTACTCTCCTCTTTGCCCACGCAGTCACGGCCTTTCAATCTTTAAATTGATTTACGACCGTGACGAATTGTGCTTATGATTTCCTGGCTTAACGAAACTTAATCGTACATAATAAGTTCCCGGCATTCGGATTAGGAATGCTGTATATCGTTCCGGGAACAAGCCCACCAACATC
This sequence comes from Chitinophagaceae bacterium, assembly GCA_036383515.1. GTDB lineage: Bacteria > Bacteroidota > Bacteroidia > Chitinophagales > Chitinophagaceae > CADEDV01. The sequence continues at coordinate 14,542 of DASVOE010000092.1, forward strand.
CGTTGTAACCTGTACAGTAGGTGAAATAGTTCGGATTAAACCCCTCCTCCCATTATCCAATACAAATCCATACACCTCGTCAAAGCCTACTGCCCCTGCATAGGTTGTACCGCTTGTAGGTATAGCTGCGAGCAAAACGTCAAATTCGTTATCATGCGTTAATACGTCAAAACCCGCTGCAGTTACCTGGTTAGGGCCTGTTATATTATCCAAACGCTGGAACAAAACTTTTCTGAGCGTTTTTCCATTACCCTGTAATGCGGCGGCCATGCTGCGTATCGTATTCCTCATTTTTAAATTTTGGGTATCCTGTGTTGCGGCAGATCCTGTATATCTTGATGTGAGAATTACAGTATCACTTGGTGAAACCAGGTAAAATTGGCCGTTTGCAAGTACAGGGCTTGTTCCGGCAGCTTTTGTTTTATAGCCTACAAAGTCTACTTTATCCGCTAATGCAATCGCATCTGTGCTTACTGCAATATCATTACGACTGTCGATAGAATAAAAAGGTCCCCTGTTTTTCATTATTTCTCCGGTAACGAGTTTTATCCCGGCTGCCAGGTCTAAATTATCCTGGGTGCCAATCCCATCCCTGTTATATACACTGAACTGCATTTCAATTTTTGTCAGCAGTTTGCCATTTGTACTACCCTTCTTGATAACAGAAAAAGAATGAGAACTTAAACCAACATAGCTCTGATCGTTTTGAAAAGTGAACCCAACAGTAACAGCTGAAAGTGGAGCAACAGCCGGGTCGATATGATATGCATACAGGATAACTACCTCATTTACCTTTTGGGTAAAATTTCCGCTTGCATCAATCACATTTGCGGGTTCAGTGCTTACAACTTTTGATAATGCAGAAACATTGAGAGAAGTAGTAGTGACAATAAGTTTGGTCAATGGCCTTGCGGAAGTCACCGTTAATTTATAAAATACTTTACTATCCTGTTCATAATCTTTCTCAGGACCTATATTAACTGTTTGATTCCCTATTAGTGTTGAACCCTTATTGACTTCTAACCTTACGATGGGTTGGGTTACATCCGGCATGGGTTCAATTTTCTGGCAGGAATGAATTATACCTACTAAAAAAATGACAACCGGGATATATATTAATTTTTTAATCATACTTGTTCGTTTATAAAGATCATTGATTATTATATCGCTACAGTAATAGAAAAAGTTCTTCCGCTGCTTATAAGTTAATAACCGGGTTTTTGAGGCAATAATTTATTGACATCAACATTTCTCTGGAAATAAGGGAAAGACCAATAATTTTTATTAGTTAATCTTGTTATGATGGCAGATTGCTGACTGACGGGATATTTCTTTGCAACCGCATTAGCAATCATCGACGGGTCGTTATACCGTTTTGCAAATCGTACCAGGTCAAACCACCGCATTCCTTCAAAGGACGCTTCTAACGCCTTTTCTTCTAATATTAGCCTGTCTACCTGTTTTATCTTGCTTTCAGTGCTGGCAGGATCCAGCTTTAAAGGAGCAACCCTTACACGATAGCGGGTTCCCTGGGTAAAGTCACTTCCATAAGCGCCATTCATTATTTGTAAAGCCTGCTGGGATAACCCGATATTATTTAAAATTTCGCAGGCCATAAGATAAACTGGTCCATCACGATAAATCGGGAACATGGCATCATCGTTACTATTGGGATCGTTATCGTAAGGATTTTTTGAAACGCCCCTCGTCTTAAGCAGGAATTTGAATATTAATGTATCCTGTCCATCCGGCTGATAGGCAACTCCCGGGCCTCTTACATAATCACCATAACCTCCAATTACCGGGTAACCATCTGCCTGGAGAACGGGATTTATATTTGATCCGTTTTTGGTAAGATCAATATAATAACCCGCAGAAGTGTTTTGAAAAACCATTTTTATCATCGGGGTGGTTTCGAATGCCTTTATAATATTAGGGCTTGGCTTAATGGCATATATTCCGCCATTTTTATTATTCGTCCACTTTAAAAGACTATTTTTTTGTCCTTTGCTACCATCAAAATCTATAAAGAAAGCCCAGTAGCTGGAGAAGAGCTGAGAGTTATTGGTAGCAGTGAAAACGTTTGGATATTGCGCAAATAAAGGTGTACCACTTTCACCACCGGCATTCTGCGTCATTTTGAACAGCAGGTTTGAGTATGTATAGGGCGCTAAGTTGCGGATCGTTTCCCATGCGTTTACATAACTGCCTGCATATAAATAAAGCTCTGCTAATAAACAACGGGATGCATCCGGGTTCATCTGTGATCGTTTAACTTTCAGGTCAACGCTATTGCTTGACAATGGCAACATGAAAGGCGCTCCATCTTCTGCATCCTTTATTATTTTACCAAGAATTACATTGCTTTTAGAAGGAGCAATATCTTTTATCTGCTCAACAGATGTAATGTTGTCCGTAATAAACGGGACATCTTCCCATATTTTTACCAGTTGGAGATAAGTCCATGCACGGATATACAATACTTCAGCTATGTTTTGATTTAATCTGTCATTACCGTAGTTAACAGGGTCAAGCCTGTTTATTTGTTTTAACCCGGCAATTGCATTGTTACAGGCTATTACCAGCCTGTAAAATTTTGTATAATCTGTATAAGGATTATTAGGAGTAACCCTGTTCTGGGCAATCTCAGAAATATAACTATCTGCTCCCCTGCCGGCAACTACCAGGTCTCCCTGCACTTCACCTGCAAGATATATCTGGTCTATGAGCGGTTGCATTAAACCATAGAGACCATAAATAGCAGTAACGGCATCATCTGCAGTTTTAAATGTTTGCCCGTCACGAATGTAACCTTCGGGTTCAATCTCTACAAATTTTTTGCACGAAATGGTCATTACCAAAGTAATACCCAGAAAAATGTATAATAATTGCTTTATCATTTTGTCTGTTAGTTTTTTGTATTAAAAATTTATCATGCTTTAAGCAGGCTATTCATAATGAATTATAATCCTATCCGTAATCCCGCCATAAACGTTTTTGCCAGTGGATAATTCCCAAAATCATATCCTCTTGTAAATACATTTTGTCCCACAGCAACTTCAGGATCCCAGCCTAAATATTTCGAGATCGTAAACAAATTGTACCCGGAAAAATATACCTGTGCACTACGCATAAAACTGATACGCTTTTTAATATTGTAGGTCAGTGTCAGCGACCTCATTTTAAAATAAGAACCGTCTTCAACATAGAATGAAGAGGGGCGACGATTACCCGCTACATCCGCAAAACGGGTATTGGGAATGTTGGTCTTATCGCCGTTTGTTACCCACCTGTTTAATACAACGATCGATTGATTTTCGTATCCCGCACCGGTTTCAAGTTTTGAACGTAAAACATTCATCACTTCGTTTCCAACAGAATAGGAGAACGTAGCATCAAGGTCAAAGTTTTTATAGGAAAGACTTGAATTGATGCCCCCAAAGAAATCAGGATTTGGATCACCAATGATCTGCCTGTCTGATTCATTGATAACGCCATCAGTTTTTAAATCCTGGAATTGATAATCACCAGCAACATAAGGTACTCCCTTGTCTGTCATCAATCCTGATGCGGCAGCTTGAGCATCGGTACTAAATACGCGGAGACCTTTGTATCCGTAAAAGAGTCCCGCAGGTTTACCTTGCATTGAAATAGAAGAATATCCGTAGGCTCCATCAATAATTGGCAACCCTTGTGGTAAGCTTATTATTTTATTGGTGTTTTTTGCAATGTTGAGGTCTACTTTCCAGATAAAATTACCGGCATGCCCTAATGTATTCAAGCCCATTTCAATGCGGTTATTCCTGATTTTTCCACTATTGTACCAATAATAGCTTGCCCCATTCATCCCATCAACAGCCTTGGGAACAAGAAGGTCAGAGGTTACAACATTAAAATAGTCAAACCGTAATCCTATTAATTTATTCAAAAAGGTCATGTTTAAGCCGGCATTGTAAGATTTATTTGTTTCCCACTTAATCGAGTTGTTTCCCACGGAAGATGGAACAATGCCCGGCCTGTTGGTATAAAATTTACTTTCATATAAAGAATATCGTGCATTAACGGGAATATCCTGGTTAGCAGTAATACCCCAGGAAGTATGTACATCAACTGCATCCACGAACGAATGATTTTCTGCTGCACCGCCTACTACTCTCCATGTTAAGCCCATATATGGCAACACTGCAACGGGAACATTATTTATCTTAAGACCCGAGTTTGCATTTTCTCCAAACTTCGATGATTGTTCCAGCCGTATCCCGCCCTTTACAAATAACTTTTCACGAAAGGCGTAATCAATATTGGCAAAAGCTGAGCGGTTATTGTATTTCTCATTAATACCTTTTGTTACTAATCTTTTTCCATCCCCTAATCCTTTAAATTCATCAGATGGAGATCCTATCGAATAACCATAATTTAAAGCATACCTGGCGATTTCAAAATTGTAACCTCCAAAAGCTAATATCCTGTTTTGATTGTTTAGCTGCTTTTCATACGTGATGGTGTGTTCAAGTGTAAGGTAACGCTGGTTAATTAGCTGTTCTTCAGAAGTCCGGTTATACCGAAGGTCATAGTTAACAGGAACAACTCCATTAGAAGGTGTAAAGCGGTCTTCCTGTAATCCCCTCCTGTCTAAGCCTATTCTTATCCGGGTTTTAAGTGAGTTATTAAAATCGTATTGGGCGTAAATATTTCCCAATAACCAATAGTTGGTAACATCATTTGAAACTGCCTGGGTAACTGCAAGAGGATTGCTTAACCTGTCAAAAGTTGGTTGAGCAAAAAATTCCCTGTCCAATCCTCCGTCAGATTTTTGATAAGGAGCGGTGATCGGTGATTTTACAAGACTAAGGTATAATGGGTTAACCCGTTCTTCATATCCCTGGTCCATTAAAGCCTTGAGGGTACGGCTAAAAGAAATGTTAGTGCCTGCAGAGAATTTAGGATTGATTCTAAATTCAAGATTAAATCTTGATGTAAACTGGGATGCGTTTATTCCTTTGCCCACGCCATCAGCATCATCAAAGCCTACATTAAATGAATATTTAGAAGTGGCATCACCCCCGCGAAGGTTTACATAATAATTCTTTGAAAATGCATTCCGGGTAACCTGTTTTTGCCAGTCTGTATTATTGGCATAGGTCCAGTACAAAGAATTTGTTTTATCTGTATTGGTAAAAAAAGGAAATTGCTGGTTTCTTGTTTGCTGATCAATTCCCTGGCGGTTAATTTTTTCTGACAGGTAAGGTAAATATTGTGACGCATCCATTACCGGCAAGCTTTTCTGACGTAAGGTTATTCCCTGCTGTACAGAAACATCGAGGAACGTTTTACCGTGTGTTCCTCCTTTGGTCGTTATTACAATTACACCATTTGCTGCCCGTGAACCATATATCCCTGCAGCGGCCGCATCACGCAAAACAGTGATGGATTCAATATCTTTTACATTAATATCCCCCAGGTAATTGTATATATTTCCCCTTACTACAGATTGATCAAACACCAGGTTATTTACGGGCAACCCATCTACTACCAGTAAAGGTTCATTCGTTGTATAAAGAGAACGGGCACCACCAAGGTTAATCTTTGATCCTTCGCCCGGTACTCCTGAATAGGAATTGATCTCAAGACCAGGCACCTTGCCCTGCAGCATTTGATATATATCACGGTATTGGATCGTTTTGTCATAACCAGGATTTATAACAGTATACGAACCATTTAAATCTTTTTGATTGATTGAGTAATAAGGTAGCCTTACAGTTGATTCTCCAACATCAATTCCTTCCTGAACAAGTTGAACAGCTACGCTTGTTTTTCCATATAGAGGAAATTCTTTGGTTTGATAGCCTGGATATGAAATAATAAGAACAGAATATACGGAAGGAACTTCTATCGTAAACGTGCCGTTACCGGAGGACTCCGTACTGATCATCGCAAGTCCTTTCACGCTTATGTTCGTTTGCGAAATGCCTTTTGAGGTTAAGAAGTCAGTTACTGTGCCCTTGATCTTAATTAACTGCGCATCCAGGGAATAACAGGCCAGGAGCATCATTGCTAAAACACATGTATATCTATATTTCATCTTCATTCTATTATAGTTTTTTTCAGTTAAATAGTACAACCAACTTCCTCTTTATTATTACCGTACATTCCTGGCCTTCCACAAGGAATTTGTTATTGAACCGGGTTTAATTCAACTAAGTCCACGCAGAATTCATATTTAGCGGCCGTTTTAGGACTTACTCCTGTACAGGTAAACGCAAGTTTTACCGGACCATCAGCTGGCACATTAATAATTCCAAGATCAACATTGATCATGCCTGCGGTAATAATATTTAGCGTGGATGTATTTAAGTTTTGTTTTAAAACCTGGCTTCCATAACTCACAGTTACCAGGGCTCCGTTGGCATCTAAATAATTTTTCAGGTTCACACTATAGTTTCCTTTAGTAACAAATGGAAAATTAAACTCAACCTTCCCGCCTGCATTTACAAAATTGAATCGTGTAAACTTGCCGGTATAACAGGTGGTATTACTGGTTTGCGATGGTGAAGTATTGGTTCCACCTGAGAAAATAATATCCGGATTAGTTATCTGTGGCCCGCTGGGGTTAGCCGGGTTAGTAATTTTTGGAAAAGGAAGGAACATAAACCTGGGACGGTAAACTACATCAGGTAAAGTGATATCATTTAAAATATCATAAATTCCATTGCTGGCGGGAGTAGCACTTGTTTTAACCTGTGTTGTTGTAACATTGAACGGGTTGCCGAATAAATTGGTAAAGGTATTTGTTCCGGCAGCCAGGGAGAATATCTCTTTGCCAATTACAGGATGTGAATATAAATAGTCCAATAAAATTGCAGTATCACCTGCATAGGGCAATCCTGCAGGGAAATAAACATAGCCAACCGTAGTGTCCTTATGTTTTGTATTTAAAGCGGGGATGATCAGGTTAGCTTTACCCGCCCTGGCGATAAGCAGGTTAGCAATCACATTATTAACAGCAGTGTTATTCGGCATAAAAACGGTCCTGACAACATTTTCGTTATTTATACCTGTACTTGCCAAATAATTGGAAAGTTGCTTATAAATAATGGGTTGCTGGTATACAGGCTGATTCAATGTATCATACCCGATCTTTATATTCTTATCAACATCTACTACGTATTTAAAACTTGAATCGATATAAGTCTTAAAGAAAGATAACTCTGGTGTTGTTGCAATAATATCATACAAATTAGCAATGGGGAAAATCACTCTTTCAACTTCCTGGATTACACCATTCACAGCTTTACTGTTCAGGCCTTTTAATGTTATTCCATTAACAGATGGGGTGCCGGTAAATTTTAATAATTTACCCGACATAGAAAGAATATAGGTATTGTTCATCCCATCGGTATATATATTGGAATTAGCGATGTGCATCCCAATAATTTTTTTCAGCGCTGCAATGTTCGTTGTAGTGTCTATACCGGTAAAAGCGCCGTTCTTAAGTGCAAAAACTGTATACGTCCCTCCGCTTTTAAGTATTGTATCATAACCCGTTTTGGTAACAAGGCTTACAAACTGGCTGTAGTCCGGGTTTTTTGACAATAATTCAAACACAGAACCATTTTTAAGATAATCTGGTGTTACATAATGCTCGTCCCATTTTTTATTACAGGAAAATACAGTTAGTATCAGTAAGCCAATAACAAGCTTGCTTTTTATCATTCTTATAAATTTTTTCATTTGCGAAATTTTATAATTTCATTCATAGCCATTACGTCTATGATTAAGGAACGGGTCTTAAGGCAATTTGATACCAATAAATACTGGTAGCTGTCGTGATCGTTTGAATTTTAAGTTTATGCGGACCATTTTCCGTAAGCTTAACTGTTCCTAACCTCATGGATGATATTGCACAGGATCCCGGCCAGTTTTGGGCAGTTTCTCCATAAGAGTTTTTGTAGTTACTCATATCATGAATACCCCCCAATTGCTTACCATCAAAAAAGGTTAATATGGTTCCGGTACTGGTTACCCCTACCATTAATACATCGTATGTTCCTTTAAAAATGGGCTTGGTTGTAATTTCCATCCAATAGGGAGTAGAGGTAACATTCACCCTCATTATAAAATCGCCGCACACCCTGCCATAATTTGTAGCCCAAACGCCCGTCCCTGTCGGTATTTCTGATTTGAACCACCATAACGAAGTCTGCAGGTAAGGATCATTTTTGAGCCTGTCGAATTGATCACCGAAAGTACTAACGGTTCCATCGGGCAATGTGATCGTGCGATCTTCAGGAGCTCCGAAGATGTATTGAACTACTTGAATAGGTCTGGGAGTAAAAACGGGCATTACCGATGTGATAGAATTTACGATACCATTTTTTGTAATCTGGTTGCTTTTGGTGAAATCCAGTTTTATTTCTGAAGTAACATTCGTAGTATCGTTTTTACCTGTTACAGGATTGAAGGTTATTACCTGCTGCGTGTTTTTATTGATACCGATGCCGGGGCTAACAGTAAATATCTGGTAATTCCCTTTGTTAAAGGTTTCAATGAAGTCTTCCCTGATATCAGAAACAAAATACCTGCGGTCTATAATATGGTACCGGAGAAAGATGTTAAGAGAGTCTGCAATGTTTGTATAATTTTTTGTGGTATTATAGGTATTCGAAAACTTTTTGGCCAGGTCATCAAAAGAATTGATACCGGCATTTTTTAATACTTGGTCTGTTTCAAGAAAAACCGTAAGGAATTTCATAGATGGTTTGCCCGCAACCAGCTTGCTGCTGTCATAAAATGTTTTATTTAATATAGCAGTATCCACACCTGTTTTTTGAAAACCTTCTGCCATAATAGAATACTCCGGCTGGGCTTTTATCCATGCCATCAAATTTTGTGAAGGCGGTTCAAGCACATCATCTATTATATGGATTACACCGTTTGTTACAGGAATATTAAGCGTATCAACGTTTACTGTATTATTTAATGTAACATTTTTTAGTCCCCTTGAAATATCCATGCGGATATAGCTTCCTTCAACAGTAGGCGCAGGAAGAGATCCTGATTGAAAAGAACCGGATTCAAATTGCTGTGCATACACATGGTATTTCAATAACCTGGTAAGCGTATCAAGGTTCATTTGTGAAAGACCGGATATTCTTTTCCTGTCAAAATATTTTTTAAACGCCGCGTCGGTAGGCGCAAACAAGGTCATTGTTCCATACAGATTGAATACAGCGGATAATTTGGTAGTATCCAGGGCCCGCACCAATATGGAGTAAGAAGGATTGTTTCTAACATACGCCAACATGGATTTGTTGGTCGGATCCAGCTTGAGGTTACCAGGATCTGTCTCACGTTTACATGAAAATAAACCGAAAACCATCCAACCTATCAACAGAAGTTTACAAATATTCAGAAGCTTCATATAATTTTCATTTTATATTATTGATAATATGGATTTTGAACAAGTTGGGGATTCGCTGCCAATGCATCGGCATTAAGCGGCAAATACCAGCTAAGCGGATCTTTTACTCTTGGATCAATAATCAATTGGTTCACTCCCGTAAAAGAATTAAGTACCCTGTCAATTAAAAATTCTTTGTGTGCATAGTTGTCGCGGGACGCAAACCTCATCAGGTCGAACCAGCGTTTGCCTTCTCCAATAAATTCCCTTCCTCTTTCATCCAGTATGATATCATCCATTTGAAGTGTTGTTGTAGCAGAAACGATGGGAAAAGATGTAATACCATAAGCCCTGTACCTTACTTCATTTACAAGATCGCAGGCTACTTTCAACTGTACCGGATCATCCACATAGCGGTGAGCCAGCGCTTCTGCTTTCATTAATAGTACATCCGGGTAACGATAGAATATCCAACGCGGATCGTTTGTTGAGCTATTATACTTAAGAATAAAACGGGTAGAAGGATCGTAACTTACTTTGCTTGCTGCTGGTGGAGTTGGACCTGCGGGCGGAGCAAATCCACGGTAATCAGGAGATGTGTAAGCTGTAAAAAGATTATCAGTTAAAGTAGTAACCAGGAAATAAGTGGCAAACCAGCTTTTTAAATCGTTGACCTGGTTATTCAATTTTGAATTAGCATACGTTTCAAAGATTGTTTCATCTGAATTGCCAACAAGGTAAATACTTCCGAAGTTAACTCCCGGAACCATAAAGTATCTTCTGGAATTGATAACAGCATTCAGGTTTTCTATTGCTTTATCATAAAGAATATTCTTGTTTGCACTACCGGAAGAAGTGGCAGCCTTCCAAAGATAAACATCGGCTAAAACCATTTCTGCAGTATGCTTCGTAGCACGGCTGCGACTATATTGAGAATTGGTATACCATTCAGGCAATGTACGTTTAGCTGTTTCAAGGTCTATAATGATCCGGCTCAATACAGAATCATCTGTCGACTTTGCAACGTTAAAATTCTGTTGATCAGTTTCTGATGGATCGAGTACCAATGGAACATCACGGAATGCACGTACCAGCCAGAAATAAGCATACGCTCTTAAAAAATAAGCCTCACCGGTTAATTGGTCCATATCCTGTACGGTAAAAGCAGGATCTTTCGTTACAATCGGTGGGATGTTCTTTATGGCCTGGTTTGCAAAATTTATTATCCTGTATAAAGAAGTATAATTAGTAGTAATATCTGTAGCTGCAGGCAGAAGCAGATCCATATTCGCTTTTGCCTCTTGTCCGGTAGGCAATTTGGAAGAATTACTTGCCAATTGATCCGCACGCATCTCTCCCCAGTAAATAAAGCATTCAACTGCAGATAAACCTTTGGAAGTTGTGGATTTTGTTGACCCCAGGTTTGAATAAATACCTCCAATTGCTGCTATTGCCTGGTCTTCAGACAGCCAAAACTGATCTAATGTTAATTTTCCCTGCGGAGGAACGTCCAGTAACTTTTTACAAGAGACTGATCCGGCAACTAACGTAATCAGCAGTAATGTTATTCGCAAATTTTTTATTCTCATTCTGAACATTTTTTTACTAATAAACTTAAAAATTTATCCAGCAGCCCACGGTATAAGTAATTGGCTGCGGCGTTAATGCATTATCCTGACCGAAAGCAAATGGATCGTTGCTATTGCCGCCTATTGAAGGATCAACCCCGGAATATTTGGTTAATAAATACAGGTTTGATACCGTAAGAGCAATCTTGGCACTTCTCAATTTTATTTTATCCAACACTTTACGCTGCAGGTTATACGCCAGCGAAAGCGTATTGAATTTAATGTAGGAGCCGTCTTCGATGAAACGATCGCTGCCTACCCAATTATGCCCGGCACCATATAATGCCCTGGGTATATCAGTAACATCGCCAGGTTTTCTCCACCTGCGCATTACAGCCTGTGACTGGTTATTGTTTGTGTACATACTTGAGGTTACAACTTTTGCCATATTTACTATATCAAACTTTGATTGATATATAAACGTTGCAAACAATTCCCATGGCTTTTTGTAGTTCAACCTGAACATAAAGCCACCAAAATACCTTGGAGTTGCATTACCAATTGCAGTAACATCCTGCTTGTTGATAACGCCATCATTATTCAGGTCAGCATAATGAGCATCTCCACCAACAAAAGCCTCTCCTTTTTGATTAAGCCATCTTACAGGAACTTTGTTCCCGTTAAAATCAGTAATGTAATTGCCCTTATCATCTTTAACATAAGCGTCTTCATCCCTGCTATATACTCCAAGCGATTTCAAACCATAAATAGTTCCAAACCTATCCCCAACGTTTATTAAAGACATGAATAAGCCGTTATCAATTGTATTGCCTCTTATAACTGGTGCACCGTTTGGTAATGACACAACCCGGTTCGATGAATGTGAGATATTAAAAGAAACCTGCAGCTTCCAGTCTTTTGATGCAAGAGGCTGTCCCGTAATGGCAAGCTCAGCGGTTTTACCACGAAGGGTGCCAAAATTTTGAGTTATAGTTTCAAAACCTGAGCTGTTTGATAATGGAACATCCAATAAAAGATCACGGGTGGTATTTTGGCTTATGTCTGATGTGATACTTAACCGGCCATTCCACAACGAAAGGTCAACTCCTAAGTTTACACCAGTTGTTTTTTCCCACCTGAGATTTACGAGTTGAATGTTATCCGGCGTAACACCTGATATATCAATAAACGGAGCATTTGCGCTGAATGTAAAAGCGTTTGCAGCTGAAACTGTTGGAGCCCGACCGGTAATACCCCAGCTTCCCCGGAATTTAAGATCATCAAGCCATTTGAATTTTCCTTTTAAGAAGGGCTCTGAAGAAGGTCTCCAAAAACCGGAGACTGCGGGGAAATTACCGAAGCGATTGTTTTTACCAAAAGCTGAATTCCCCTGCCTGCGCATCGATCCTGAAATTGAATACCGATCGTCATAAAAGTAATAGAATTGTCCTACCACAGATAAATCACGGCTAATGGCTTTACCGGAAGTTAAAGTTGTTTGTATATCCGTGGCATAAGGCGCAGTTAACGATTCAGAAGGCGAATTTGTTCCCGCCACACTCATATAATACGAATTATTCGCCTGGTAAATAGTATACAGGCCACCCATCAGTTTATGCTTTTTGATATTGGCCTGGTAAATGATATCATTCTTAAGATACATTAAGAATGCATTGAGCGGATAAACTGAAGCGCTGTTTACAGAACTGTTGCTGGTTAAATAAAAATTATTTAACCGGTAAAAATCTGCACCTGTAGCACTATGCGGCAGAAACTTATCCTGGGTTAATGCCTGGTAAGTAGTAGAAATAAGATTATTGATCTGTAATCCTTTAACTGGACTATATCGGACAGAGATCTTACCATCCAACCTGTTTTCACCATTATAAGATAAAGCTTTGTTTACGATAGCCAGGGGATTGTACACATCATTTTGAAATCCGTTGGTGCCAGGAAAGAAATAGGTAGATAAAGAATTACCATATTGATCCTGTGTATAGATAGGTAATATGGGTGCTTTTCTCAGCGAAATATCACCGGTATTAGAATAGGTACTTTTTTTCTTAGAATCAGAATAAGAAATATCACTCATAAACGAAAGTTTATTTGATATCTTATAATCAAAATTGAACCGTCCGCTAACCCTTTCGAATTTGGTTCCGAGCGCAGGGCCCTGGTCGTTGGTATAGCCAAGACTTACATTATACCTTGCAGCATCACCACCGCCGATGATTGAACCGGAAAGCGTTTCACCAAAACCCTGTTTCATATTCACTTTGTCAGGCCAGTATGTATTGTTATTGTAATTCTGATAATCCAAAGAGCTTGGTTCTAAAAACAAATTCCTGATGGCGCTTGTACTCAGGTCCAGGCTAGTTCCGTACCTGTGCTGGTAAGCTTCAAGGATCATTGTTTTATATTGATCTCCGTTCAGCAATGGTATTGGACGCTGGGGAATTTTTATGGTGCTCATTGAAGTGATGTTAACACGGGCATTGCCTTTTTCACCCCGCTTTGTCCTGATAACAATTACACCGTTTGAACCATCAGATCCATACAATGCCGTAGCTGCAGCATCCTTTAAAACGCTTATGGTTTCAATATCAGAAGGCGAAATATTTACCAGTTCACTTAATCCTTCGGGACTGTTCACATCAACATGTCCCTGTGTTTTAAAAGGAACATCGTCTACAACAATCAACGGTCTTGAGCCGAGACCAATAGAATTGGCGCCCCGCACCTGTATGGAGGATCCGGAACCCGGATCACCTGAATTCATGTTGATCATTAAACCCGATACCTGCCCTTGCAAAAGCTGATCGACAGATGTAGCCGGCACTTCTTCAAGATCTTTCATTTTAATCGTTGTAATAGCCGATGATTGTAACCGTTTATCTACATCGAGAAAACCACCGGTGCTGGCTACAGGTGCACGTCTTGCAGAAACGACAACTGCTTCGATTGACTTAGAATCCTGTGACATGGAAACATTTACAGTTATCTTATTTTTTATTGACCGGGCTTCGGTTTTGTATCCAATCTGGCTGAAATATAAAGAGTCATCATTATTAGAAATCTTTATTTGAAAATTACCGTTGATATCTGTTGGAACCCCATTAACGATACGTCCATTCGCATCTTTTTCAACAACACTAATACCTTCCAGCGGTTTACCAGTTTCTTTCGCAGTTATCTTCCCTTTAATGATAGAAGTATTTTGAGCAGTCAGGTGAACACTGATACATAAAAACACAAGCACCAGGGTTACAGAGAAGTATTTTTGCTTAATCATATTCATTTATCTTTTAAAAAATAATAATGACCGATAATTAATATTGGGCTGTAAACGCATCATCAATAATTTGAATGATCCCATCTATAGCGATCGTATTTTGCGGATATACACCTGGATTGGTCATATCAACTTTGGCTGTTTTACCTGTATTATCCGTTACTGTTAAAATACCGGCAGGATAGGTAACATTGATAGGTAAGAAAATCGGGTTTGCCGGTGTAGAAGCCGGGTCCGGTTTACTTGTTGGAAATATCCCGGTTACTTTTCCATCAGTGAATGCTTCCTGCTCAGGAACAAGAAAATATTTTACCCAGTTTACAAGCCTTGCTTTTTCTGCAGCCGTTAATGTTTGCGAACCCTGTGCGCCGGTTTTTGGGAGTTTACCTGCTACCTGTGCTGCTATAATAGCATCATTTGATGGCATGAATAAGGTGTACTTTTTATTGATATCGATCGCTGTGACCCCGCCAAAATCTTTAGAAGCAAGTCCGGCCAGTGTAACCAGTTCTTTAAATTTCAAATATTGCGGGTTTACCTGTGGTGTAACAGAAACGTTGGCAGAAGCAATGGCTTGATAAAGGGATAACTGAGGATTATAAATAACTTTATCAACTCCATGGAAATATCCATTTGATTTCTGTTTATTAGGATCAATAATGGTTGCGAGGCTATCTCTTTCAGCACCATGAAATTTATTATTTTCAATTGCTATCCAACTACCATTCTGTGCACGGTAAAATCCATAACTCATTGCAGCCGTCGATAATTCCTGGTTCAGGAAAATATGATTGCCGATAAGCTGGGTTAGTTCAGCATTACTAAGCGCTACCCAGGCAAGTCCATTCCATTTAAAAAAGCCGGGATTTTGTTGTGGCGCCCAATAAATACCCCGTGCATTAAATGCTGCGTTGGTGGGTGCCAGTATTGTATACTTAACCGATTCAACTGTTAGCGTAGCAATCAGGTTAGTGCGAACCAGCATTTCAGCAAAATACCAGTATTGAGGAGCAAAAAATGCAGGGCCTGTAACAGCAGTAAAAGCAGTTGGTTCAATGACCTTATTAACTTCATACAGCAGGCCATTGCTTGTCATTTTAACCGATTTGATATCCGGTCTTGTAACTTTTGTTTTATCACCAAGTATACTTATAACATACCCCTTGTCAATTCTTGAAGGCCAATCCATATTATTAGTAAGATGGCTTTTGAACAATAATGATAAAAGGTTGTCGGGGATTGAATCCTTACTGTTTCCAAAATTGGGCAATACCTTTGTGTTCAGGTACTGATTAAATGCAGCTTTTGTTGGAATAAATGCACTGAGGGAAATACTTTTCTTATCTGTTCCTACCGGGTTTTCATTGTCAAGGTTTTTATCGGTAAGATACGTTCTCGTGAATAAGGAGTCTACAATTCCATCTCCGTTTATATCGCCGTTATTTCCCTGTGCTTTTGTAGCAAGATCATTATAGGTATAGTTAAGGAAGCGTTTATTGTACAAATCAATATAATCGCTGTATTCCGGGTTAGTATCAAGTTCCTGCGCAATGTTCAGCAGCGGATCAAGCACCTTATTAATTTTATAGTATACACCATTGCCGGAAGCAACATCCAATGCAGTAACAGAAGCAGAAAGCACATTCATGCGGGTTTGACTATTTATTGTAGCAGATGAGCCAAATACATCTGTATAATCCTGCGGGGTTACTCCATAATAAGTAAAAAAAGTTGGAGTGTATACCTGCGACATTTTACTTGGATAAAATATTGGGATTGTTTTACCCGTAGATAGTTGTGCTTTATAGACGAACGTAGCTCTTGTTTCGTATTTATAAATTTCAGGGTTGGCTTTATTCAAACCCGGATTAATAAAATTGTCCTGGAAGAGCATCCATTTTAAAATATGAAATTTTACAAGCAGCTCAAGCTTGCTGAGAGGAATGGCATCGAGAGAAGCATATTGAGATGTTGCAAAATATTTTTTGAACGCATTATTATCAGGAGCCATAACGGTGAACAGGCCTGAAGAACTCAATTCAAGTTTAAGCCCGGGAACTTTATCAATCGCTTGCACAAAAATGGAAAGAGAACTATCACCTGCTAACTGTTTATAAATATCTGTTTGCTGTCCGGCCGGTGGGTTATAATAATCTCCGAACTCTCTTTTACAACCGCTAAACACAAATCCAGTTATGAATAATAGCAGGAGTATTTTAAATCTCATAAGCTTATTTTTATCTGTTAAAACTTTACGTTCAATTATTTTTTAGCCCATTCGGGCCTTTATAAAATTGCGTACATCACATTAACTGAGTAACGCGTTAGTTTTGGTAATGCGACAGTCGATCGTATTGTTAAATTGTGGTTCTCCCGGCTATTTAATCTCTTTCACGAATTTTCCGAGCGGTATTTGATAAGGTTGGTGGCTGTTCCTATATATGCTTCAAGGTAACAAGAAACAATAAAATAATATGAGTATGATTGATAAAAAGCAGCGATAACGTTCTCGATTTTTTTAGAGAGATGGAGCAGCGATTTGAAACATTTAATTCTCTCATCCTAATTACAATTATCAATAGATTGCTTAAAAAACATCTACAGGACATACGTTAAAAACCTTTTCCTGTATTTCAACCACGCACTGTTTTGTCAACAATCCTGTAAATCACTGATCATCAGGCTTTGGCAATAAATGCTTTTGCACTTTTCCTAAAGCTGTTCTTGGAAGTTTATCAACTACAATAAATGAACGCGGAATTTTAAAGGACGCAAATGTTCGTTTGCACCTTTCTTCAACTTCTTCAGCATTGTATTTTTCACCCGGTACGATATAAGCTACCGGCACTTCGCCTCTTGTATGATGAGGGATACCGACTACTGCTGCTTCTGTTACTCCTTCCTGCTCTGTTAAAAATTCTTCTATCTCCCTGGGATAAATATTAAACCCACCACTGATGATCAGATCACTTATTCTTCCGCGCAATGTAAAATATCCATCCTCAGAAACTACTGCCATATCTCCTGTTTTGAAATACCCATTAACAAATGCATCTGCTGTCGCCTGTTCTCTTTTCCAATATCCTGCAAAAACATTAGGCCCCTTTATATGTATTTCTCCTTCTTCATCAATACCTGCAACTGTTCCATCGTGTTTTATTATTTTGGCCGAAATTCCCGGTAAAGGAAACCCTACTGTTCCTGCCCTTCTTTCTCCTGTATAAGGATTACTGATATTCATCAATGTTTCCGTCATACCATAGCGTTCCAAAATTACATGTCCATATTTTTCACTGAAAGCTTCAAGTACCTGGGCGGGTAAAGGTGCGGAGCCACAAACAAAAAGGCGTACAGATGACCCGATCTGTTTTGCAATATCGACGGGCTGTTCAAGCAATCTTATATAAACGGTAGGCACTCCAAAAAAGAGTGTTGGTTTAAAAGATAAAAAAGCTTCTGCTGCTTTCTGGTGTTCAAACCTTACCAATAGTCTCATGGTGCAACCACTCATTAACCATGCATGTAATCCATTGCCCAGTGCATGCACATGAAATAAGGGTAATGGTAACAATAGCCTGTCATGTTCTGTAATCTGCCAGCAGGTAACAAGATTAATTCCATTCGTAATAAAATTATTATGCGTAAGAATTGCACCTTTAGAAGTTCCTGTTGTGCCACTTGTATAAACTATGGCAGCCGGACTGTCGCCGGTTGTACGCACAGGTAGGCGATCAGCAGGCTGGTTTTTAACTTCCGATATTATAGCTGCTAATTGCCAGCACGCAAATCCTCCCGGAACATCTCCGGTTGCAATTAACAATTTAGGTTCTGCATCTTTAATGATATGATCGATCTCACGTTCTTTATACAGGATATTGATTGGCACAAAGATTATCCCGGTTTTTGCACAGGCAATAAAAAGATCTATGATCTCTGCACAATTCTCTAAGTAGACACATAACCTGTCGCCGGCAATAAATCCTTTTTCCAATAGCAATCCTGCCATACGATTGCTTCTTATTTCAATATCGCCAAATGTAAATGTATCATCACCAAACTCCAGCGCCGGTTTATCTTTTCTTCCTTTTAGTGAAAGATCAAAAAGGTCAATCAGGTTCATAGTATCATTTATTTAGAAATAAAACGGCAGTTTAAAATTATAGTTCAATAAAGAACAGATACGTAAGCAATGATTTAAGGATAAAATACTTTAACGAGGAGAAACAAAACAGATGGGCAAAGCAAACAACCCAATCCTGTATGAAATGTTGCAGTCATTGCACCATAGGGAACAAGGGCAGGGTCTGTTGCTGCCAGGCCCGCTGCCACACCACTGGTTGTTCCCATTATTCCACCATATACCATTGCAGATTGCGGATTGTTTAAACCTATCATTTTAGCAACCAATGGTGTTCCTATAGTTACCAATATAGATTTAACCACGCCTGCGGCTATACTAATTGCAATCACATCCGAACTTGCACCGATTGCACCTCCCGTAACAGGACCTACAATAAATGTGCAGGCACCGGCGCCAATGGTTGTAATGCTTATGGCATCACTATATCCCATGGCAACGGCCACTATTGAGCCTACTAAAAAAGGAAGTATTACTCCGATTGTAATTGACAGGATCCCGGCAATACCTGTTTTTTTTATTTCATGAAAATTTGCTCCCATTGCAGTTGATACAATAGCAAAATCACGGAACATAGCGCCTCCTAAAATTCCAAATCCTGAAAATATTTTTACATCAGCAATGCCGTTTTTCCCGCCTGTCATTCTACCGCCTATATAAGCCAAACATAATCCTGCGATAATAGCAATAGCAGATCCTGGCAATTTTTTATTGAAAACTTTTTCGGAGAGGAGCATGGCAAAATACATGATAACTCCTGTTACAAGAAAAGCAAAGATGAATCCGTTCTTCACTAATAAATTGTAGATATAGTCCATTTATAGCCCTCCTTGTTTTTTAGATAACCTGGAAAAATAAGGTATCAGAAAAAAACTGATCACAACTGATAATCCACCTGCCAATAACGCTACAAGCCCGCCAGCAAGAGCTACCGCAACATTTTGTGAGGCAGACATAGCAACAATTACAGGGATATACATTTTGTTCCAGAACATAACCCCGTTGTCCATTTCAGCAGTGAACCATTTTCTTTTATGCATCCAGTGATTAACCAGTATAAGTAACATCATAGCAAAACCCACCCCTCCCACACTGGCATCAATGTGTAATAGTTTGCCGAGCGATTCGCCAATCAACTGACCCATTATAAAGCAACCTGATAATATTGCCACCCCGTAGATTAACATTGATGTTTGTTTTTAATAATAAAAATGTATCGTTTATATTTTTGCTTTTGTTGTTCCACCTTTTTCAAGCGAGATATCTACTGGTTGATTTTTTTTCCATGAACCTCTTGTAAAATCAGGCACATCTATAGAGTTGGAACGATGTGCGACAGACCATTCGCTTAAAGGAGCAATTGAACTCCATAGTGCCGCATCATATACATCCTGATCAAGCGGCAATCCATTGCGTAAACAATCGATGGTGCGCCAATCCATCAGGAAGTCCATCCCTCCATGACCACCAACCTGCTTCGCCAGCTCACCAACTTTTTTTACAATTGCCGGTTGATATTTCTCTTCCATTGATTTCATGTCTTTTTCAGACAACCAACCTGCATGACTGGTAGCAATACGACCGGGCTCCGGATATTTTATGGCAGATCCTTTTGTGCCAACTATTTTATGAATGCGGGAGTATACATTGGGCGAGGTTACATCATGCTGCACCATGATCGTTTTTCCTTTATTGGTACGAATGGTAGTGGTGTTCATATTGCCGCGGTAATGTGTATTTACAAAGGGCTTAAAAAAACTATCGGTTCCTGCAAGCTCCTTTGCTTTTTCTGCCATCTGGAAATCAATCCCCGACGTTGAAACAAGGTATTCCATTTTATCACCGCGATTGATATTCATAACCTGGCATATAGGTCCTAATCCATGGGTGGGATAAAGATTTCCATTTCTCTTGTCATTTTCTTTTAGCCTCCACATGTTCCAATAACCGCCAGCCTCTTCTTTCTTAAAGTTTAAATCCAGTAAATTGTGAATATAGGCGCCTTCTGTATGTACAATCTCTCCAAACAAACCCTGGCGGGCCATATTGAGTGTAAGCAGTTCAAAAAAATCATAACAACAATTTTCCATCATCATGCAATGCTTACGGGTGCGCTCTGATGTATCCACCAGATCCCAGCATTCTTTTAGACTGGTTGCTGCGGGCACTTCAATACAAACATGTTTCCCGTGGTTCATAGCATATACAGCCATTGGTGTATGCTGATCCCAGGGAGTAGCAATATAAATGAGATCAATATCTGTTCGCTCACACATTTTTTTCCACGCATCTGCACTTCCGGAATATATTTCAGGATCATGTCCCAAACCGTCAAGAAGTTTTTTAGCTCCCAGCGCTTTTTCCTGTCTTATATCACATAACGCTTTTATTTCAACACCTTCCAGTTTGCTGGTATTCTTCAGGTGATTAGGTCCCCGCATCCCAAGCCCGATAAAGCCTATCCTTACTTTTTCAAGTTTTGGCGCCGCATATCCTGACATATTGAATAGTTGATTGCGGTCAGTGCCGTTAAATTGGGCAATTTCATCCGGTAGATTGTCGTTTGCAAAAACTTTATTGATGCTGCCTGTTGCAATTCCAAGACCTGCAATCCCGGATATTTTGAAAAACCTTCTGCGACTATTTTTCATATTTTAGTATTAATTAATGAATATAAGCTTTGGGTATTATATTTTATGCTGGTTTAGCCCGGGTATCCATTTTTCTGCATTCTGCCGGTAAATTTTATCGATGACAGTACGGGGTAATTTCAACCCGTTAAAACTTCCTTCCACCTGGGGTGCATTCATTTTTTCACCAGTAACAAAAAATTTCCAGTCGCTTAACCATAGGTCATTGGAAAGGTTTTTTATTTGTTCGGCTGTTTTTCTCTTGTCTGCCACGATATCTGTTCCATATAAAAGCCTGTCCTGGTATTTTATAAAAAAATCATGCACTTTCTGCCAGTTTGAAATCGCCTGGAACCGGAAATGCGAAACACGGGCAGCCATATCAACCGCCATATTAGGGAACTTATCCAATCGTTTTGCAAGTTCATCCACACTCCATTCCAGGCTACCTAAATGCGCACCAATAAATTTTAGCTCCGGATGCTTTTCGAGCATACGGTCACGGGCGGCCACCTGCTGATCATAGGAAGGAAGTTCCGGATGAAGATACATGTGATAGGCAGGGTTTTCTGCGAAATATTTTTTATCTCCGTTTACAGTCATTTGCTCAATGGGTAACCAACAATTTTTCGGTTCACCAAGATGACCGATAACAGGAATCTTATTTTTTGCTATATACTGCAAAACAGCGTCAAACTTCGGGTTGTCGATCATCACCAAATTTCCTTTTTTATCCTTTAATTCCATTCCAACGTTCTTCCATATCTTGACAGCTATAGCCCCGTGTGCAAATGAATTCTTTAAATAAGAAATCGTTTCCTTCTCCCACCCCTCTTCATTAAAATTCTTTAGTGAAAAAGTGGTAGCATAATAACTCCTCCCGGGAAATGCTTTCATCCATTTGATTGCCAGCTCCTGTTGTTCTTCTATCGGTTCTCCCGAAAAAGTGTACACATTTATATTCACCAACCGGAAATTATTAGTTTCTGCCTGTTTTATGTAAGTAGTGTCTGTTGTTCTCAGGTGTGTATGCGCATCGATCTTATCAACCGACTTAAAATCATCAACCGAATAATATCCTGGTCCGGGCATTAACTTATCATCCGCCACATTTCTTGTTTGTGAACAGGCAATTATTACACAAATAATAAAAACGAACAAGGAATATATTTTTTTGAACCGGTTCATTAACTTTTTATAGTTGCAATTATGTTTTTCAGCATTCAAACACTTTTATTATTTAAACCAGTCTCTAAATCTTAATAAATATTTTCCTTTTATACATCCAATATAAAATCAACCACTCCATGAATAACGTAGCTCCGCCAGCTACTGATATTGCATAATCAGAACCAAATAGTTTATCAAAATTTTGTCCCAGGTGTATGTGGAGGGAGCTATTGATAAAAGGTTTCATTAAATGCGATATTACATAGGCAGCAATGGAATTAACCCCGATTACAGCCAGGACAAATGACCAGCTTTTTTTATTCGCAACATCTATCACCCCATAAAAAAAAGCAAGCAACAGGAAGCAAATGCCACCGCTAAAGATGACCCATGCCGGTGTCCATATTTTTTTTACAATAGGATTGATTCCGGTAACGTGTAGTAAAAGTGCAATAGTTACCAGGCCTACACCCGTGATCAAAAAAGATTTTATCCTTTCTCTTTGCGTAAGATCAGCAGACTTCAATGCATTACCGGCAAATAATCCCAGTATCATTGTACCGAGCGTTGGAATAAAGCTGAGTGTTGAATACCCACCGTTATTATTAAGAAAAGGGGTTTCCCTTGGAAACAGGTTTAAGAACCACCGGTCAAAAGCGAAAGCAATATTTGTATTCTTATTCCAATGAGCCGCAAATCCATTAAAATTATATTCCCACCCGGGTGTTGCTCCTGCCGCAGTATAATCAAAATCCGCACCTGGTAACGGATACAATGCAAATGCAAGCCAGTACACTACTAAAATAACAACGAGTATGATCAGCCAGGTACGTTGTGAATAAAAAGATAAGATAAAAAGGAATGTGTAGCCTAAACCAATTTGTGTAAGTGTATCCTCAAAAGTAAAATTCGTTTGGCTTGAATGAGTAGAACGCAGGAAGATGCCGAGGCATATTAAAATCAATGAACGGATGATGGCATGGAGCAATAAAGCACTATAAGTTTTGCCTTTACTTAACCTGCCTGCCATCGAGAAGGGTAATACCACACCAACCAGGAATGTGAATGAAGGCTGAATAATATCGTGCAATGAGCATCCCGCCCAGGTAACATGTGTTTGTTGCGATGCCAAAAATTGCCAGAAGGCATTGTTTGGTAATGCCTTTGCCACTGATTTAAGAGAAAGCACTTCTGCCATCATCAGTAACATTACAAACCCACGGTACACATCCACAGAAGCGATCCTGCGGAGGGGTACTGGTGGGTTTATAATTGCTACAGAAGGGTCAGTTTTTTTTGGTCGTGAAAACAAAACAGTATGCATTCAGGAAAAATATTTAGGACAATAATATCCGGATCTCCATTAGGGCATACGCTCTGATTTTGGAATATGAATAGCAGTCATAGCTACCGTATCCCAATCTTTAGCATCTTTAGCACGGCTACCATTCCAGGTTACATATACTATACTACCATCAGGACTAACTGCAGTACTGAAGGTGCCATCGGGAGAATATCCATATTTCTCCTGGTAGAATTTGCTCAGGAAGGCAACGACCTTACGCTTATTTGTTTTAATATCATACTGAACTACGGGAGTGCCATCTTTTACTCCGCCGCCATGTGCACCGGGAACATAATAAATGTAACGCTGGGTAACAGGATCAAGATCCATTGAGGTTACATAACTCTGGCTGGCTACCATGCCCGGGCCAATAATTTTTGTGCTCTCTTTTTTTGTATTGAACGCCCACATATTCCTGTCGCCCTGGGTAAAGCCATACACGATACCATCTTTTGTTTCCTGTGTGCATGCCCTTACTTCAGGCACTTCAGAAGAACGGGTAATCTCGTTGGTTTTAGGATCATATTTACGTCCATAAAGATCTTCTTCATTGCCGCTGCCTTTTTTTCCTTCTGCAAGTGGCTTCCAAAATACCTTACCAGTGCTGCTGGAAAAAATTGCGTAGCGGGCAAAACCACCGGGAGCCTTTTTTAAAAGCTTGTTGTTCTTAACATCATAAGCAATAAACCATACACCTTTATCTGGTGAATCATTACCTTGTGCTGTTCCTCCATAATAGATCAAACGATTGGGATCAAGAACGCTTGCAGGTATCGTATGCTTTGGCATTGGATATTTTCCTGCTATTTCCATTTTACCGGTAACTGGATTTACACGATATATATTGTCTCCTTTATAACCGCGGGCATCTGTTGTATTATCAGTTGTGGAACCACGATGTGTTGAAAAGTATATAAACCCATCAGAACCCATTTCAGTGCGGCTATGGATTTTACCGGGAATGTAATCTTCTCCCTTAGCAAGCATACCTGGTTGCTCTAAAAATTTCTTTACATTCATTATTAAGCGAACCTTCTTTGTTTCAGCGTCATACTCATAAACCTGTCCTTCTCCACGAGGAGATTCATGGTTGCCAATGCTGGTATAGTATTTTGAACCTTTTGCAGAACCATCGCCCCACACCGACCATAATTTGCCGGCATAAGTTTGTCCGGGCAAATAAAGAAAGTCAATTGTAGGAGCCGTTTTAGCAATTTCAACTCCTTCCTCCAACTTTACATTCTCTGGCTTCGTTATAAAATCTGCAGACATATCAGTAGCTACCTCTTTTCCATTCCCAATTTTAGGTGGCCATTCAAGCAATGAAGCCGCATTCTTTTTTTCTGACTTGTTTTCTTTTTTTGAAGCATTTGCTACCTTTTCTTTAGGGCTATCTGATTGTGCAAATACCGATCCGCCGAGTAACATAATAACCAGTAATGATTTGCCCTTTGAAAAGATTTTATCTTTTTTTAAAAAACATCCAGGCTGTGGCTTTTGTTTCATATAGTTTTAAAATATTAAGTTTTATAGATGTACAGCAATCAAAAAATCTTTAAACGGTTTAGTGATACATTAAATAATCGATAATAATTTATCATTTGAAAGTTAGATACAAGCAGTCATGCTGCAATACAATTAACCGATTAAAACAGCGATAACGTTCTCGAAAGGACAGTGGTATTTATTTTAAAAGAGCTGAATAAATTTACATCTTAATTAGATGTGTTTATATCCACACGTTGGTGTTTCCTTCTTTCTTAAAATAATACCTAACGGCAGGCTTGTCTTCACTATGATCCAAGGTCCGGCAAGACTGGTAAGTTTTAAAAAGCCGCTGCGCCTGGCTTCCATTTTATATAACAGAGCCATTTGAAAGTTACTTACAAAAAACACCCGGCTGTTCAAATAAAGCGATAACGTTCTCGGATTTTAGCCTTCTCCTTTATAACATTTATGAGTAACATTGGTAACACTAATTATATCCAGATGAACGCAATTGCTCCAGCAAAATCACAACGATTGTTGTCGCTTGATTTTTACCGTGGATTGATAATGGTTATTTTAATACTGGGAGAGACAGGTTTTTTCTCCAAACTCAACCACGCATCTGATAATTCATTCACTCATTTTCTTGCTACCCAGTTTGTGCATTCAAAATGGCACGGTCTTCATTTTTGGGATCTGCTATTACCCGCATTCATGTTGATAGCCGGTGTTTCTTTGGCTTTTTCCTGCAACAAACAACAGCAATTGGGTTACACATGGAAGCAATCTTTTTTAAAAGTTCTTAAACGAAGTTTCTGGCTATTGTTCTGGGGTGTGTTGATTTACGCTGTACGAAATCAAAAGTTGAATCTTCAATTCTCGAATGTATTAACGGAATTATCATTTGCAACCCTGATCGCTTTTTTGATCATACGATTATCTCCTATGTGGCAGCTTGCGGTAAGTTTATTATGCCTGCTAATTCCGGAATTGTTGTTGCGATACAGCAATGTGCCGGGCTTCGATCAACCTTTTGTTGACCAGCATAATTTTGCAAATTATGTAGACCTGTTAGTTATCAATAGGGTTAATAAAGGTTATGGCACCACGTTGAATTGTCTGCCCAGTGCAGCACATACTATTTGGGGAATGATGGCGGGACAGTTTTTACTGGGTATCAAAACTGCCAATGAAAAAACCAAACGCCTTATTGCGTTTGGTGTAATAGCCCTGGTAATGGGCATTACACTTGATGTTACAGGTATTACACCCGTTTTAAAATGGATAGCCTCCAGTTCTTTTATACTGGTAACAGGTGGTATTGGCCTTATTGTGCTGGCGATCCTTTATTACCGGATCGATGTTCGTAAAAATCAACGGTATCTTTTATTCTTTACCATCGTAGGGATGAATTCAATATTGATTTACCTGTTCTTTAATTTCATCGGGAGTAAATGGATGAACCATTTTATTGAGACACTCTGCAGCGGATTATTAGGCATAATTCATATTCCTGAAGCGGTCGGCAGCATCGTAGGTTGCTTAATTATTTTTTCTATTGAATGGTGGCTCTGTTATTTTTTGTACAAGAAAAAGATTTTTTTCAAACTATAGTAAATAAAAAGGAATAGAATGATAAAAAATATTCTTGGAGGATTCATTGCAGCGGCGTTTTTCGTCATTCCCCATAGCCGGACCAATGTAAAATTCTGTACGGTAAATTCAATTCCCCTGAATAAAATTTCTCCGTATTATGACGGGCAGTGGCAGGGTATTGTTGCTGCCTCAGACGGCGCCTGTTATTTCGGATCATCTTCTCACACGATGGCACATGGCGGGGGCTTATTCAGGTTCGATCCGTCAACAAAACAGTTGGATGTTTTAACAGATGATCTCACCAAATTAGTTGGAGACGACATCACTCAACATACACCGCAGGGAAAATGCCACAGCCCTATCATTGAAATTGACGGAACTCTTTATCTCACCACACATCTTGCTGCATACTGGAAAGACGTGCTGCATAAATATGCCGGCTCCTATTTTCTAAGCTATAATATGAAAGAAAAGAAATGGACCAATTATGGAATAATAAAACCACGGTTCTCTACCTACTCCGCAATTGAAGTAGATGCCAAACGAGGGAAGGCATACGCTATGGTAGTGCCATTTGCACCAATGGATACTGCTGAGGGAAATCACCTGTACCAGATAGATCTGAAAACAAAGCAGAAACGTGACCTCGGCAGATTATCGCATGGCAAGGCAGCATTCTGGTTTTATCTTGATGATAAAGGAAAAGTATGGAGCTCGGTATGGCGGGGAACCAATGCACTCCAGTGCTACGATCCGGAAACTGATAAAATAATTACTTATGAAAACGCTTTTCCTGAACCCAAAATAGCGCCGGACGGCAAACCCATTGAAAAAGTAAGTCATCAACCATTATGCTGGACATGGGCGAAGGCTATTGATGGCGGTAAAAGATGCCTTTTTACTATGGGCGATTATGGTGGTGGTGATGAACGCTTATGGATATTCGATCCTCATAAAAACATAAGTACAAAGGAAGCCTTTACACCGGTGTGCTATATCGGTAATACCTTTTTATCAGTAGCACTCGGAGGCAACAGGGTATATTTTATTCAACGCGGAGACAATAAATCAAGCAGGGGATATAGCACCGAAGCTAACAGGGATATCCCTGCTGATGAAAACGGATATCATGTAAATGATCTTCACTTAAAAAGTGTTCCGCTGGATCAACATAATCCGCATCGTTTTGTTGATCATGGAAAGCTGATAGACCAGGATGGAAGGACACCTGCTTACATCGGATCACTTGCGGCAGACAACAAAGGAAATGTTTTTATCGATGGAGGCTGGCTTATTAAGCCCGGTGATCAACCAACACTTAAATATATATATGAAGATAACCGCTATGAAACATTAAAAAGGGGAGAGTTTTTCGCATGGGTAAATATTAATAAAGACCTGCAATAATAATATGCAACAGTTTTCGGTTTGAATTTTAACTGCTAAATAGAAAATGAAAAATGAGATTTAAATGCTTCATGGCGTTAAGCCTTTTATTTATTTCATCTATGAATTATTCACAGACTATACCGCCTAAAGGAAATCTTGAACTGGGTATTGGTATAGTGGATATTTCAGGAGACAGTGCAATAATTCTTGACCCTTTACATGTAAAGGCTGTTGTATTAAGGCAGGGTACAAAAGAAATTGCGCTGGTAGAATGCGATATTATACGGGTTTCAAATGAATGGACAGACCCGGTGCGAAAACTTGTATCACTCAAGACGGGTATTGCTTATGAAAATATTTGTATTGCTGCCACCCATAATCATATGGGATTACCTTTCAAAGACCTGCAACCGGCGATCATTAAAGCCGTAACGATCGCACAGGCAAACCTAAAACAGGTAAAGTTAAGTTCAGCGGTAGGGCAACAATTCAATGTATCCTTTAACCGCAGGTATTTTATGAAAGATGGATCCGTTGTTTTTAATCCTATGTTCCTTAATCCCGATATCGTAAGGCCTGCAGGTCCAATTGATGCTGAAGTTGGAATTGTTATGTTCAACGATGCTGTTACCAATAAACCTACAACGGCATTTATCAATTTTCCTTTGCACCCGGACATCGTTAAAGAATATGGGGCTATGTACCAGCAAACCGGTGTTGGTTCCAGGAATTCTGTAAGTGCAGATTATCCTTATTGGATAGAAACAGCGTTGAAGAAAGATTTTGGCGCTACATTTAATTCCATGTTTTTCCTGGGATGCTGCGGGAATATAAACCACTGGGATTTCTCAAAGCCAGGACCACAAAGCGGGCATAAAACAAAATCAAAAGAGGTTGGAGATTCTTTATATAATTCTATCCGGAGGGCCTTGCCTGTAGCTAAAGCAGAAATTCCATCGCTGGCTTCCCGTTCACGTATATTACAGGTTCCGTTACAGACTATTACGCCGGAAGATGTTGCATGGGCAAAAGCATTGAATGTTTCCACCTTATCTGGTAACAGCGAAGAACCTGGTGAACGAAAAAAGTTTTTGGATAATGTAAAAAGAACAAGAATATTATTCCTGGATGAACTGAAACAAAAAGGAATTGTGTCATTACCAATAGATGTGCAAGTATTCCGTTTAAGCAACAATACGGCGATCGTTACTTTGCCGGGTGAATTTTTTGTTGAATATGGGTTGATGATAAAAAATCTTTCGCCATTCGATAATACACTTGTTGTGGAAATGGCAAATAATGGGGTTAACTATGTTCCCACGAAGAAGGCTTTTTCACAGGGAGGATATGAAGTTGAGAATTCAAGACTGGCGCCGGGTGGTGGAGAAATGCTGGCAGAAACCGCCATACAAATGCTGAAAGAACTTAAAAATGATGCGCAGTAAAATGGATGTACTTTAATCGTTCTGCTATCAATTTCCCTTGCTATACGCATCTGCCAATGTTTTCAATTTTTGATGCGGGTTGAAATAGCGGTTGGTGTCATTGTACTTTATCCAGAAATAAGATAAAACATGATCACTTTTATGCGCTTCAACAAACGCATCTCTCTCTTCCCAGGCCTTTAATGTTTCCAGTATAAGCCGTTGCTGGTCCTGTTGTTTTTTATTGGCCTGTTCAGCGTCATTGGTTGAAAGACTGACTTCCTGCTTAGCTTTTTCTTTTGTGAAAAGCGGAACACCGGCTGCCAGTAATTCTTTTGCCTTTTGAGTAGCTTTTACAGTAAGCAATGTATATTGAAATCCATTCTGAATAAATGCTACACGTTTTTTAAAAATATCCGTCTCCGCAGCCATAGCTGCTTTCTGAAGATCTTCAGCACAGTCTTTCAATAATTCCGGTGTATACAATTCAAGGATACGGGTATCTGCCAATACACCGGCAGTAACATCCTTTCCGTTTTTAGTAGCTTCTTTCCAGGCCGTTTCCATTCTATTATCAAAGCTTTGAATATATTTTGCCGCCTTACCAAAACCCTTATTATAATAATCGTCAAGGATCTTTTTCTCATCGGCAGATGTATTCCAAAGCAATTTACCAGCTACATAATAATTTATACCATTAATGGCAAAGTCGTTGCCTGCCTGCGTATAGTAAAGGTTCACTCCGTCTTTGTACAATTCTTTAATATTATCAGCAAACAAAGAGGGGACTACCCGGTGAAGCGAGGGCCATGATCCGTTGATATAATATTCATAAATAGACATGCGTTCAGCTGCTGCTCCCCACCCTTTTGCAATCCGCTCATGCTGTTGCTTTATTTTTAAGTTTGCATGGCTGTAAGCACTCCATTGCGTATACTGCGGAATGACCATTGGATTTAAAACAATATTTTTTGGAGGTCTTTTATATTGCGAATAGGCATAACACATAATGTATTTGCCCGGATGTTTTTTTTGTACCTGCTCCGCTATTTGATTAATGTATGTGTATATCCTGTCTGTTATAATAATGTTTTTCAACGAATCTTTACTGATCGATTCATCTGAATCAAGTGGCTGTTCTATCCGGCGTCCATCATCCAAAGCCCTGCACCGGTTGCACTGGCAATATCCCAGGCCTCCGTCATCATTCATCGACATATTTACAGCATCGTAATCAGGATGTTCATCAAAAAAATGGATTGCCCACTCACAGGCAATTTTTATCACATCGGGATTTGTTGTACAGACCTGGCTTCCATGTTTGTAATCGTAATTAGGTCCCGGGGCATCCCTTACTCCATTTACCAAAGCATAGTATTCAGGATGAGCCTTAGCATATTTTTCAGGAGGGAAGATCTCTGATAACGAATGCCCTCCATATATTTTCATCCCTCCCCACTTGTTCCTTTTCTCCCATAGTTCTACTTCGTTCGCTGTACTATCACTTGTAACCCTGGTACGCCAAACATCATTCGCTTTTAATGACATCCGGCTGCGCCATTTGTAATGAGGCTCCTCTGTTTCATTTATCGCATCAATACTGATCGTTTTATTTTTGGGCACCACTTCCCCCAGTTCACCGGGCCAAAGCCAGCGAACACCAAGATAATTTTCAAGGAAAGTATATACTGCAAATTGAGTTCCCGCATCATCATGTCCCAGTAATATCAAATTACCTTTTACGGTTTGGATTGTAAATCCTTCTTTTTCTAAATTTTCTGCTGAAATTTTTAATGCATCAACGGCATTACTTTTTCCTACATATATATTTTTACCGGTGGATGCTTTCTCTTTTATGATGTTTACGACTGCGCCTGAAATTTTCTTTATATAATTCTTTAATTCTGTTGCAGCAAATACTGTTTCATCGGAAGCATTGCCGGCAATAACAATGCTTACCAGGGCCTTGCCGTTCTTACTGATCTGAAATTTTTCGGCAGGGGGACTGAAACTTCCCAATAGGAAAAAAGCAATAAACAGGAAAGAACATATCCTTGCAAACCTTACCATCATAAATTTTTTATACTCAAAGGATGTTATTCAATATGGTGAATTTCGGTACTGTCTCACCCGATAGCTACCGGGTTTGAAAAACGTATCCCACAAAGTTCACAAAGTCCGCTAAGAAATATTAATTGACTGTAACCACTTTGTGATCTTAGCGGCTTTGTGGGAAATATATTGGAACTTATACACTCCTTGAATTTCAGATTGGCTATTTCGATAAGTTATCTATAAACCTTTATAGAATTTTGCACAGCTGATCTTGTTTTGATCCACAGTTTTTGTTTTGCCTCCTGGTAATACCAGCCATCACTGCTGCTGTTATTGAAAGCAGAAAGACTGGAAAAGGCTGCAAGTATATTCGCTCCGCTAACGATCTTTTTGGGTTTTCTTTTATCTTCAATATTCAATCTAAAAATATAATTCTTTTTAGAGGATGACCAGTTTACCTGCAACAGTTTATCCTTCCCTTGCTGAACAGTAAATGTAACAGGTGCTTCCGTATCATGAAGTATGAAACTGCTTTGCCCTGACATTTTTGGCCATATAGCAACAGTAACATAACCTGCAGATTCTTTTGTACCAAAACCCGAAACTTCGTTTTTTATTTCCATTGGTATAATGGCGCCTTCCCTTACATACATTGGAAACTGGTACAGATCGCCTCTCCAGTTGAGTTCTTTTTGGCCTGTTAACTTTTCATCCGTCCAGAAATTAAACCAGTTGCCTTTAGGCAAATAAACGTTGCGTGAATTTTCTGCACTCATCACTGGCGCTACCAGTATTGATTCACCCAATGTATATTCATCATCCACCTTTCTTGCTTTCTCATCCTCCTGGAAAGTCCAAACCAGGTGGCGCACTATAGGTCTTCCTGTAGTATGTGCTTCATTGGCCAGGCTCATCCAGAAAGGAACCATATCTGTATGCAGCCATGATAAATAACGATAATAGTCGGATGCTTTTTTTGAATACCACCACGGCATACTAACGGTTTGCATTCCCGGCAACATTGAACCGAATTGTGCCCAACGGATCCATACATCTTCCGGCGAAGGCCGGGGAGAGAAGCCGCCTATATCTGTTGAGATAGAGGAGAACCCGGAAAAGCCTGCAGATATGGAAGAATAAACAGAAGAAGGCAGCCCGTTTTCACGGAATGAAGTGCTGAGATCACCCGGCCATTTAAAACTATGATATTTGTTAGCTCCTGACCACGATGCTCTTGGAATGGTTAAAAAATCTCCTTTCAATTCACTATTAAGTACCTCAAAAAAAGTCCGGTTATAATAACGTGCAAAAGAATTATGAAGATCCTTCCCAACACCCTCATATAAAATAGCATCTTCCGGAAGGTCCTGCCCCGCATCCAGTTTAAAACCATCGATACCGTATGCAAGCACTTTTTTAATTTGACCCTGCCAGAATTTTCTTGCTGCGGGATTGGTAAAATCAATATAATGATAACCACCGGCAATCATTTCACCAGAGGCAGTGATCTGCACCTGGGGCAGCTCACCATCTGGTTTTTTAACCAGGTATTTATTTTTTACAACCTCATCCCAGTTGGAAGAGTTAGGGAGTGTGTAGGGAATTGTCCAGCACAACACCTTCAGATCCATGCTGTGTAATTCATCAACAAACTTTTTAAAATCGGCAGAAAATTTATCCGAAGGGTCAAGAGAAGTGCGGGCCGTTTGCCAGGGTGGTTCCAGCCAGGTTACAGAAGCCGGGATATCCATCTCTTTAAATTTTTTTGCGGCAAGCAATACTTCCTTTGCATTGAGAGTGCTAATATCTGCTTTGGGTTGATCTACCGCCGACATAAGCCACCACCAGGGTTTGAATGACCATCTTGGTGGCATCATCGGAAGCCCGGTAACCTTCAGGTAATTGCTTACAGTTTGTGCAATGCTGTTACCACTTGTTATTAAAACTGAAATGGAGGATGCAGGCGCCTCCAGTGTTATCCTGTCGGTATTTGTTTTTCCGGCATCAACATTCACCCGTCCACCATAGTCTAAAAAATACGCATAGTTCGAAGTGGTAACATAATATGGTATATAAGCACATTCATCAGGCGTTCCATTTTTATCCCAAATCTCTACTGCCTTACCACGCTGGGCAACACTGCCATTCCACATTTCGCCCAAACCATAAACTTCTTCTTTAGGTTTTAACCTGTTTGCCAGTTTTATTGCCGATACATTTCCGCCGGCAGGTTTCAACTGTATCCTGAATGCATTTCCATTTACAACTTCAATACTTGCTACGCCAGTTTTATTATCATCCAGTTTCAATTGAAGCTGGATGCTGTACGCATTGAGCTTTTTAATAGCACTGACCGAAGTAACAGTGATCCACTTGTTATTTATAAGAAAGGCAGGTGCAGCAGCTTCTTCAAAAACAACTAATCCCGTTTCATTCTTCAGCGAAACATGCCATTGTTGTTTGTTCAGGACAAGCTGGCTGTTACTGCTATGTATGACCACTTCATCCTGTGTTTCCTTGTAATTTATTTGGGCAGATGCCGGATATAAACCCAGGACGCTTGTGCATAAGCAAAGTACAATTTTACCTATAAGATTTGAAAAGGCAATCCTGTTAGCTGATAACATATATGTTTAATATTAAAAGAATGTAATAGAAGTTTTATTTACGGTTCTTATCATACCATTTTTTCGAATCGCCGGTAAGTTCAATACCCTTTAAAACAAGTTCACGATTTTCATCAATGGTAGGCACCCATAAAGATTGTAAGAACCCTAACAATCTTTCGTCTGCAATGTTTTTGCTGCAATATTGAACATTGCCCATCATATTTTGCTGAATATCGGGGTAGTAACTTGTACCTGTTGGAACCTGGTCATACCCATGCGCTTCAAGATCGGTATATGCTTTTAGTTGTGGAAGTGTAAGATCATCGAACGTTTTTCTATAATACCAATTGCTTTGCAAAACTGACTTCGGCATTTTTTTCAGGAAATCATCAGGCCGATGCCAGATAGCATCAGACCATATCCATGGACGTGACCCCTTCTTTTCCACTTCGTTCATCAGGAAATAAAAATCCTTCCACCAAAGATCCTTTTGCCTTACCACGATGTACTGGTAAAACCGCTGGTGTTCCGCATCTTCTTCGTCCATACCTAAATGGAAGAACCTCGGTTTATCAAACAGGTCGATAACTTCAGCAATCAGGTCTTTGCAAACAGCGTAATATTCATCTGTTGAAACCATCCGTGAATATTTGCCGAGCCAGGTATCATGCCCCGTAGAGAAATTTAATTTCGGGATAGGTTCCAGTCCTGCTGCACGAAATTTTGCTAATTCATTTTTCAATCTTGATCTTGACCATGCGTTGTTCACTGCTATTTCAGGATGGCTTTTATATTTTATCGCATCGCCAAGATCTATCAGCACCATATTCATTCCTTCTTTCACCATCTTTTCCCTCGCATCACTCCATAACGTATCGCTGACGCGGAGATCAGGACGGTACCCCCTGCCCTCTCTTTCGGGAGCAATATATTCTTCCCACATATTAAAGCTCAAATGGATCAGGCATCCCCACATTTTGTTATGAGCAGCTTTTTGCTGAGTTGCCGCAACAGTTTGTTGCGATAGTAAAATATCAGGCATAGCGCTCAGCAATCCCAATGCTGAGACCTGTTTTACAAAATTTCTCCTGTTACTCATTTACATTATTTATTAATAAACCAGCAACAAGTTAAATACAAATGAAAGGGAAAAGCAGGTAATCGCTTAAAAACAGCGAGAACGTTATCGGGTGTAATAATGATCAGGTGACTTGCCTGGTTGGACGCAACAGGATCTCATTTACATCACAATCATCGGATTGTTCTATTGCATAGGCGGCTGCTTTTGCAACTGACAGTGGGGAGATAGCGATGTCTATGATACCTGCTTTCATGGCGGCTTTAATTGTTTCATCTGTCACCGTATCCGGAAGTTCTGTTTTGATGGCGCCGGGTGAAATGATGGTGGTGCGGATATTATACGGTTTTACTTCCTGCCGCAATCCTTCGGATATTGTTCTTACAGCAAACTTGGTGGCCGAATAAACTGCGCTGCCATTACCGATGGGAACCCTGTGTCCCGCCACCGAAGCAATGTTGATGATGTGACCGTTCTTTTGTTCTTTCATAAGAGGGAGCACGGCCCCAATCCCATACAATACACCTTTAATATTGGTATCGATCATTTTATCCCATTCATCATACTGTAACTCTTCCAGCCTGGATAATGGCATTATGCCGGCATTGTTGATCATAACATCAACTTTGCCATAAATCTTTACCGTATTTTGAACAAGTGACTGTACTTCTTCTTTTTTCGTTACATCAGTAATAAAAGCTTCTGCTCTACCACCTGCCTCTTTTATTTTTTGTACGATAGCATCGAGCCTGTCTTTCCGTCTTGCCCCGAGGCTTATTATTCCTCCTAAGGAGGCAAGATGTAGTGCAATAGACTCACCTATACCACTGCTTCCTCCTGTAATAACGATCACCTTACCTTCTATGTTCTTACGCATACTATCTGTGTTTCATCATTTAAAATGCAATGATAGCATATTAAATTATGAAATCTTTTCTGCGCTATTCACATCTATATACAATGTTGTATCCGGATGCATGCGTAAAATTGTAGAAGGATATTGCTCGCTGATCCCACTGTTCAGGGTATGATAAATTGCGTTTGCCTTTAGTTTCCCGGGTACAACAGCAATTGCAGATTTTGTTTTGAATAATGCCGGTATCGTAATCGTTATTGCATGGGTAGGCACTTCATCGATTGTTGAAAAACATCCATCGTTTACCTGCTGCACCCTGCAATCATGATCCAGGTCAACTACCTTTACTATTTTATCATCATTAAAATCTGCAACGTGGGGATCATTGAAAGCGAGATGTGTATTCTCTCCTATTCCAAAACATACGATATCAGTTGGATACTTCTTTAATAATGCAGCATATCTTTCGCATTCGGCTTCCGGGTCACTGTTTCCGTTTATATAATGCACTTCGCGGCAGGTAACTTTATCAAATAATCTTTCTTTTAAAAAAGTACCAAACCCCTGTAGCGCATTGGAAGGCAATCCTACATATTCATCCATATGAAATGCATTGATACGGTTCCACTCAACAGCTTTTCCGGACAACTCTGCCAAAAATTCATTCTGGGAAGGAGCTGAAGCAAAAACAATATTTGCATATTCCTTTGCGCCCAGTATTTTTTTTATTTTCTGAGTTATATCTTCTGCGGCGGCAGCACCCAATGAGGGCCTGTCTTCAAATATCCTCACCCGTAAAAGGTCTTTTATAATTTCCTTCATTGTTTATTTATTAGGTCTGTTTAAAATGCACTGTGTTATTTTTCTAACCCATCAAAAACCGAACTTTCGTTTTCAGGTGTCTTCACATTCGATCTTATCAGCGATAATTTAGTAGTCCCCGTATGCACATAAATTCCCTGGCTTTGGTAATTCCGGATCACATAGTTTCCAAAATCTTTGCAGATCATACCGGTTCCTTTCAGCGGTTGGTTTCCAATCCATGTAAGGTCAATGGTGGCCGGGTAAGATTGTGGAGGATACCTGTCGCCGGCAAGATTGTATAGTTTTTTAGGCTGCCAGGGTTTTAATCCAAGTCTTGTTAGTTCAGGCCATTCATCTACATCTCCGCCTGCGGTTTCAAATGCAGTTAACCCTGCTCTTCCAGAAATTTTATGGTCAGGTTTATCATACTCACCAAACACGCCATCGTGTGTAATAATAATATCAGGTTTATATGTACGGATAGCCGCTACCATACGCCTCACAATATTTTCTTCTCCTTCCCAAAGACGAAGGTTATAATGCTGGTAATTAGCGCCATTATTCCCGGTTTCAAACTGGTTAAAATTAGTTACGGTCCCTACACCAATCATCCATGTGTTACGGTCCTGTTCAATGTCGTATGTTTCTTCATATTCGCTGCTGTGCTGCCCGCTCAGTACTGCAACGTTTACCATTTTTTTATTTTCATTAACCGCATAATGCGCCATAAAAGAATTAAAATGTAATGCTGCATCATCTCCATGGGCCATCAGAAACATTACATCCGTCTTCGTATCCTCCCCTTTTAATTGCGTCCATGTCAAGCCATGATCAGCAGAAGATAACAGCTTTTCTCTTTCTCCTGTCACGATCAACCTGCCTGAAGCATCGGCCCAAATTGACCGCAACCATTCAGTACTGCCGGTGTTTCGAAAAGTCCAGTTGCGTCCACCATCTTCTGTTATCATTATCTTACTACCCAGTTCTCCAACAGCATAACCTGTTTGCGGTGTTACAAATTTCACACTTCGCAAGTCCATCAATTCCCGTGTATCGTTTTCGAAATAGGTTGCAGTAGGTTCCCATGTTTCTCCTCCATCATGAGAGATAATCACCGAACCATTCTGTCCAACAATACAACCGGTATTGCCATTAAAACTTATATCGCGGTAAATAGGTCTGAACCCGTAAAACTTTTTATCTGCAGGAGCATTTATTTTTTTCCATGTCTGTCCGCCATCAATTGTCCTGATCACCGTTTCATTTAATCCAACAGCAAAACCATTTTTCTCATCCCTAAATGTCATTCCATATAACCAGTTTATAGTTCCTGTTGTGGGAAGGATATTCCAATGCTGTCCACCATCGCTTGTTTTCATAAAAAAGCCTCTTTCACCTGCTGCATAGCCGGTAGTTGCATTCACAAAATCCAACGCAAATAAATGCCGGCCCTGTTCTGCAAACTGGCATTGCCATGTTTTTCCGCCATCTTTAGTGTGATAGATGTAAGCAAAACCACCCCGCTGATCGTGACGCATGCTTTCGTTTGTCTCAGCTATCCTGATCCTGCCTCCTGCCACCCATCCTTCATTTTTATTTACAAATTTTACGCTGTACAGATCTGCATCGGAGTTCAAAGAAATCTTCTCCCAATTCTTTCCTCCGTCCTTTGTAATAAGAAGAGTTCCCATGGCGCCTACAGCCCAACCATCTTTACCAATAAACTGCACATCCATTAAAGGATAATCCTTGTTTCTTATATGGGGAACAGAATTGTAATGAACCGTTGCATTAATTGTTCCCATTACCTGGTTGATGTACTGAAGTGTTGATCCGGCCATCTTTAATTGCGGTAGTGATTCAGTATTTAATGAGCTCAATTTTGATCTTAAGTCACGGACCTGGTTTTGATCTTTACAGGCTGACAACAAAGAATCTGTTTGCTTTATCTTTCCTGAAATAGCCGAACGGATAATGTTTAACCCATTTAAGTTGATACCTGATAACTCTCCAAACTTTTCAGGATTGAAAAAATCATTGCCGGTATATTTCCACGCCTGTAATTCAGCGGGCTTACCTTCCACTAAACTATTATGAAAGATGTTCATGCCCCATGACCTGCCATACTCAACCGGTATGTCGAAAGAGCTGAGATCAAGGTTTACTTCTGCACCCCACCCTTCATTGGTATTATAAATGTCTATAGCTGCTTTTGGTGTCCAGTTTCTGAATGGCGTTCCATAAGCGTCATAATGTGTTCCTTTGATCTCTCCGCGATTGTTGACCAGGACGAGGTAATAATCCTCGTGGATCTTATCAGCGTTATTACTCCTCGGCTGAAGTACGATCCAAAAAGATTCGTTCTGAAATAATGATGCGTCTACAAAAACTCCATTTACTCCTGCCATTTGAGCCGCCATTCCACTTCCCAATTTATTTGCTGTATCAACACCGCTTTTAATTGTTGAACCTTGTGCATTTAAATTAAAGGAAAGGATATCACCCGACATTGCCACTTTTGCTGCAGCCTTATTGGAGGTAATAAGTTTCCCTGTCCTGTCTGCATATTCTATGGGCAAAGCTTTTATTCCTGACCATACGTTATCCTCACGCTGATTAACAGCAGGCAGACTCTTTAATGTGGAAATAGAAATATTTTTTTCTTTTTGTATGCTGAAATCAGGTTTAACTTCCTGCATGAATTGCGGCCTTGTCCAGTAGTAGGCAACAAGGGCCGGGTTTCTTACCATAATATCCTGCTGAACGGTAATGCCAATATTCGGGCTGCTGATATCTGTTTTACCTTCTTTAAATGTAGCATGATGAAATTCAATATTCCACTTCCGGCCGGGATCTGATGAAACATCCAATCCTGAATAAGGGATTGTCATTTCAACATCCCAATGACCGGTTTTTTTTACTGCAACTACCTTCGCTTCAGAATTCCATGATGAAAAGAAAAAACCTCCAAGGTATGGATCAAGGTAAGAATCCCAGATAATTCCATCCGGGTTAACTGCAATTGAATAATAATAATTTCTTCCTTTTGTAATATTGTCCGGTAACCATGGCTTCAGATCTATTTGCAGGTAATCATCATTTGTAATGATACTATCCTTATCCCTCATCGTTGAAGTGATACCATCCGGTTGATCAATGGAGCAGAACAGGTAGATATTTTCCTGGTCGTACAAAACCTTTACAGAGGTTTGGTCAGTATTTCCCCCGGCATTTATAAAAGGTGCAATCACCAGGGCCTGCCCCCATTCAGGTTCATTCATTTTACCATCAGTGCTGATACGCTTTGGTAAAAACATCCTTGAATCCTGGTA
Source organism: Chitinophagaceae bacterium (assembly GCA_036383515.1). Taxonomy (GTDB): domain Bacteria; phylum Bacteroidota; class Bacteroidia; order Chitinophagales; family Chitinophagaceae; genus CADEDV01. Next base: position 54,716 of record DASVOE010000092.1, read on the forward strand.
CAATTTTTTTCCAACCTCCGATTTTACAGCAATCAGCCTGTTACCTCTTAACACCTGTTCTCCGTTTGCGAAATGCTTTTGTGCAGACACTATATCACTGCTCAATAACAACAGCAATATCAATAGCAGGTAATTAACTATTTTGTTCATGCTGATCGCAGGGTTTTGTCTGTTTTATTTTTGAAAATGTAGTTTTCTGCAAAGGATAAAAATACATTTTCAACTAACCAGTAACTAATTTTCGCCAAATGGTTTTTTCTTTACTGCAGAAATGGGTACTACCAGCGCACTGTTGTTATCCTCCAGTATTTCTTTTATTTTATTATCCGGATCTATCACTATTTTCAGCGATTTCGAAACAGGAACATTCGTAAAGGAAACTTTGGTACGCTTTAATACAAAATCTGTTGGAGGATCTAACCGGCTGATCACTTTTTCCTGCACTATCCTGTTGCCATCAAGCAGCCTTACCGTAATATTTTCTGCTTTATCATTCCCAAGATTATGAACCATTGCTGTTACCGTACCACCATTGCTCACTGCATCCCATCCATCTATTGCAAGGTCTGCAAGCTGAGCGGGACGGCTATAGTTCTTTAGTTGCTCAACTTTCAACACCAATGATTGGTGCGGAGGTACAGGAAGGTTTACAATATCAAAACGATTAAGGTCTTTTTCAGTGGTCCATACAGCAGTTCCTGCATTTCCATTACCATCAGTATCAGTATAAAGACCAATGCGATACCTGCCATCATTAATACGGGCAAGACGCATCTGTACATTCCGCAGTTTATTGTCAAAGGAATACACTACCGCATCAAGAGAAATATCATCTGCTTTTAAAATTACCCTGGCAACATCGGGACCTCCTCCTGCAGGCCACATTACTGCCGGTTTTAGGTGTGCATCTATGCGTGGAGCTACAGGCCCCCCCAACGTATAAGTATACATTTCTCTTGCGCCATAAGGAGTATAATCATCCGTATGAACTCTTGCTTCAGTCATACGATAAAAACAAAAATCATCAAACACCGATGCAAAGTGCCTGAATTCAATTGCGAGGTCGCCTAAGGGTTTTGAAATATATGGAGTAACGGGAACATCCTTTCCCCAATACCAGTTAAAAACATTTACTGCTGATTTGAAAGCACCATCATAATAGGTGTTAGGTGTTTCTTCTGGTTTACCAAGCCGGCGTGCTGATTCCATTTCACGTTCGGCAACATAGGCCTGGCCTAAATTATTAACTACCGTTGTATAACGTTCACTGATAAAATCTCCTGTATGCAGCAGATCTATTGGGTAGATCTGGCAATAGCCATCTTTAAAAATTTTTGTACGTTCTATCCCTGTATGAACCGAATCCTGCATCTTAAGAGCATCTTCATTGCCATCTAATGGCATATCCGGCTGATCCCTGCTGCCAAATAAAGTATCATCATTCCAGCCACCCCCGATCTGGCCATCAGGGTTTTGCCGCATTGCCCACCATCTTGCCATAGCCCAACGTTTCCTATTAAAGTATTGCATGTAGAGTGCCCAGGTAGGAGCGCCCAAAGGATTATCCAATGTTATTAATGCTGTTTTTGCAGGATGTGTTTCCCCCAGCCCTTCATAGTCAGGTGTGCCCGAAGCATAGGGGACAAGAGGTGGATCAACATTAATTCGTTGTCCATCCCTGAAATCAGGTCCCGCCATTTTGATCATGAAATTAGCAGCAAAATCATCCGGCGTTACCCGGCGAACAGCAAGAGCCGGCATGATCATATCAAAAGATCCTCCATAACTTTCAGGTTTCTCCAAACTTACTTTTTTACGGGTCACCTTCCACGGCATAAATTCATACATCTTGGAATATTCGCCTTTATTGGGGGTCATCTCTTTTGCCGCATAAGCATTAACAGCTTTTGCACTTGCAGTTGTTTGAATATAGAGTTCGGCAGGATCACTATCATCACCAATTTTCACTTCACATTTTTCAACAGAACCTATATCGATCCACAAGCGGTCTGCACCTGTTAATACCATATCCTGGAAATCGATCGTGAGCAAAAGCTTGCCAGTGCTTTTATCAAAATCCTTTAGCTGCACTGCAAATTGATTCCATAAGCGAAGCGGTAATGCTGCGTCATGAACCCTGACAAAAACTGTTTGTTCCGGTCGGGAAGTTTTAACGGGCAACGATAATGTTACTGCCGTTACTCCTGTTTCTTTCTGATAAGGGATGCTTAAAATATTCAGCCGGCTGAATGCGCCTATGTCTATTAGTTGAGCAGTCTCTTTAGAAGACTGTGAAGATGCTATTGCAATTTTGCGCTCATCACGAGAGGTTATTGCATGTATGGAAAACTGGGTGTGTTCATCCAGCATTCCGCCGGTTAGACTGAGGGTTTGTTTATCACCGGCAGGTTTATAATTTTTAGTTGCAGTGTTTGAAAAATGGTACAACCCAACCTCCTGTAAACGCTTTTCACCTGACAGCGGTAATATTACATCTCCATTAAATCCATTCGGCGTTCCATACTTTTCTGTAAAAGGAATTCTAAGAGTAGCTCCTTTCGCCGATGTAATGGTTGAACCATACAAAAATCCCTTACCGGCAGGAACATTCAATAAAGTTGCCGCTGCCTGGTTTTTCCCCAGCTCCTGAACTTTTACATTCGTGAGGTTGCCGGTTAGCACCACATAATTTACCAACGATGTTGCAGGAATTGTAATATCCACTTTATCCGCATGAAAATCTGCATCACCCGGTATAATGGTAAATAATGAATACTCATGGGGCCACGCCATTTCATTTCTTCCATCTATTACATGCCATCCCTGGATATATCCATCGGAAGCTCCTGTTGGAAATATTTCCGAAAGCATTAAGCTGTTAGCCGGTGATACAATTGGTAAGTTTTTACTAATATCAGCTCCGCTTAATTGTGCCACCCGCTTTGGATCATAATCCGTGCGGACATAAACCGGTGATTCATTTTTTGGTGCTGTATTAGAAGTTATCAGCGTTGCAATTTCTGCTACTGCTAAAGGACGATCCATAAGATACAATTCATCATATACAATTCCCGGGGTGGGCAAATGGAAAAGCCCCGGAGGTGCAGTTTCAAACCAGCCATCTGTGCCCCATGAAGAAGCGATTTTTTTACCGTTTAATAAGAGTTCCAATCCATTTAGCCAATCCCAATTTAAAACAATGTGATTCCAATTGTCAGCATTCCAGACTATATCCGTTTTTAACTCGTGCCGAACATACCGGGCATCACGCAGAAATGCAAAAAGTTTATTGTTCTCATCCAATCCAATTCCAATAAGATCTCGTTCCAGGCGACCAAATGATGTAGTTCCCAGTTCGTAAAGAAGACCGGTAACCGGGGGTTTGCCTTTTGCCCAAAAAGCAATGGCGCCCAATCGTGTATTTATTTTGCCTGCTCCCCAGGTGAATGGTTGGGCAAAGCTATTCGTATTCCCCGGACGGTTACCAAATGCAGCGGTTGTTAAACCGGAATGCATGCCCGACATATTAATTGAATTAGATGGAGGGGCCGGGATATATTCCACTCTTATTCCTTTACCAAATTTTCCATCAGGAAAATCGATCTTAGCCGTATCGTTTGGTTTCTTTTTCGCCCATACAATAAAGTCCTGTTTTAAAATCGTACTATCATTAAAGGACATGTAATGAGATACCGGTGATCTCCGTGGATCAAACTGTTTATTCGGTATTGCCTGCTGGCAGATACCACTCATTGTTTCCAAAAAGAATAAAGCAGTTAAAAAGGAGAATGATAAAATGTTGCGATCTTTTATCCGCATAATGTTTAATTTAAATAAATAACAGGATTAACTTAAAGATTGAAGTGATCAATAAGTTGAATACAAATTAGGCGGAGATAAGCGGGTATTGAAATAAAAAAGCGAGAACGTTATCGGCAGGATCGTTGTAAAAAAAAGCAAACACCTTGTAAATTATTCATTCCTTCCTTTCCTGAAATTTCCACCACCATTACCGCCATTGTTGCCATTTCCTCTGCCTCCATTTTGGCGTTCGGGCTTAATGAAACTTTCATTTCCTGATTTTTGCTTTCCTTTAAATTTCCGTAAATGATAGGTGAAGCTTACAAGAAAATACCTGTTCAGCACATCGGTCCTTACATCTTCAACATAATTTTGTTCTACGTTTCTGGTGAAGCTTTTATTGGTATTTAAAATATCAAAAACTGTAACTCTTAATTCACCCAGCCTGGCCTTCCCGAAAAGTTTTGCAAGACCTGCATTCCACAAGGGTATGGCCTGGTTGAACCCGGCTGATTGTCCACGGCTGATGATATAATCAAAGTCATTTGAAAGCATCCAGCCGTTTTTTGTTGTAAGCGTAGGTTCTGCAGAAAAACGTTGATTGAAGTAATTGCCATTCTGTTTTGGCTGGATCTCATAACGTGCAATATTATACGTTGAAGAACTGGAAAAATTAAGATCCAGGTATTCTTTAAGGTTCATCGTTACCCTTACTGTTCCGCCAATCACATAATTATGTGTAAAGCTTTTGACATCATTGAACAGGTTTACATCCCGGTTATAACTAAACCGCGAAGTAAGATTGATATTTGTCTTCGGATTTGTTGTAGCAAAACCATAGTTCACATTGGAACTGATATTATAGGCGCCGTCAAGGTTACGTGGCTTGGTAAATTGTGCGCCGGGTATAAGATAATATCCATCCACCAAAAGAGAATCCTGGGTTGTATTGAGGATCGTAGTATTAGCTATTTTATTTGAGATAGAAGATCCGGTAATGCTAATGAAAAGGTTCCTGAAGGTTTTCCTGTTAAAGTAGTTATAGGTCAGTGTTACGTTATTGGAGAACGCCTGCTTCAGGGATGGGTTGCCACTCCTGATATTTAATACGTTGGTATTATTAACTACATCCTGCAGCTGAACGATATTGGGCTGGATTGTACTTCCACGGTAATTGAACCTGAAATTCTTTAACCGGCTTTGTTTAAATTGGATATCAAGGTTAGGAAAAAGGTTAATGAACGATTGGTTCATAAAAGTACTTTTGCTAAGGTTGTTGCTGACCAGGTCAGTGTTAGAAACAGCCATGCCTAAAGAATAATTCCATTGGGTATTGATCTGGCGGCGATAATTAGCGCCACCCCGGTGCGAAATATTTGAATTTTCGAAACGGTTAGTAAGGTTTGTTACTTCTATGCTGTGCAAGCCGGTAGTTTTATCCAGTTTAAAAGTTTGCTGATCGGAATGACTTTGGCTTTCATTATAATTATATGTCAGTTCCAATATTCCCTTAAGACCTAATGCTTCGGTATAGGAAACATTGGCCCCAATGCTTTTACCATCAATAAGCGTATTACTTATTTGATCTGTTGTATCTCTGCCCCTGGTGAACCTGTCGTTATCAGAAAAATTATCGCTATACCTTTCGTTGGTATTTGAATTTTGTAGTATGTTAATGCTGATCGTGCGGCCCCGTTTCTTAAACCTGTGACGAAGCAGAACACTATTACTTAAATTATAACCAAAGTTGTTGGAAGAGTTGACAGCATTCACTTCGCTCAGCGCTTTAAGCACTCCCTTCGTGGTATAAGATTTTGTCTGGCCCACACTGCTGGTCGTCTGGTGACTGTAATTGGAACGAACCAGGATGGAATTCGCAGAATCAAAATTGTGATTTACTTCAAAATCGAAACGATGGTTCTCATTGATATACCTGGAGAGTAAATTATTGGTATTAAAAAGAGAAGAATCATTTATTACAAACGTTTCTTTGTAGCGGTCACGGTTATTTGTAGTATTGATGTTATTATAAAAATAACTGGCGCTTACATCTGTGTTTTTTCCATAGGCATCGTTATAATTAAGCCCGCCACCAGTTGTGGTAGAGATACCCGAAGAACCACCGGCAAAAACATTAGCGCCACCGCTGCCGCCACTTCTTCCACCGCCCCCTCCTCCACCTCCCTGGCTCATGCTGCCAAGAAAATCCTGGATAGAAAAATTCTGATTATTTATATTATTCCGCTGACCGATAAATGAAATCCTTTGATCACCATTGATACGGTTGGCACTTATGGCGAATGCATTGCGTCCTTCATTTCCTGCTGCCGCACTTGCTTTACCAAATAATCCTTTTTTCCTGTCTTTTTTGGTCGTGATATTAATGGTTCTTACCCGATCGCCATCATCAATTCCGCTAAAAGCGCTTTGATCACTTTTAGCATCTATTACCTGGATCTTATCAATGATATCTGCCGGTAGATTCCTTGTTGCCATTTTGGGATCATTCCCAAAGAAACGTTTTCCATCAACCAGTATCCTCGTTACCGTTTCTCCCTGGGTTTTTATAGTACCATCTCTTTCCACTTCAACACCCGGAAGTTTTTTCAGCAGGTCTTCCGTGGAGGCATTCGGTATTGTTTTAAAAAAGCTTGCATTAAATTCAGTCGTATCGCCTTTAATAACGACAGCCACCGCTTTTACGATCACCGCTTCAAGAATACCTTCTTTTTTTTGGAGATATAATGTTCCTGCGTTATGCTCTTTCTTCTCCCGGCTAAGGGAAATCTTCATTCCTATTTCTTCATAACCCAAAAAAGTAATACGCACTATATAATTGCCAAGTGGAATATTTTCTAACTGAAAACTTCCGTTCTCTTCAGAAACATCATAACGAACAAGCGAAGAATCAGAGCTGTTTAATATAGCGATCGTAGCGCCTTTTAAACTTTGTTTTAAAGTAGTATCCGCTAATTGTTGTGAAGCAGTATCTACTAACTTCCCTTTCAGGATTCCTGAGTTTTGTGTCTGCGAGAATAAATGGCCGGGGAAAAATAACAAACTGATAAAAAAAATAAAAGAACTGATCTTCACTAACATTATCTTACGCTCCATGGAAATTATGGTTGTTCATTTATAATCAAATTGTATTAAAGAGGCGTTTTTATCCTGAAAAGTAGCATAAATAAATTTATTTGCCGGGTTATTTTTAAAATAACAACCGAGAACGTTACCGAAGTTTTATCAAAAATAGGTTAGCAAATAGGTCGTATAGTGCGATTGAATTGTTTACTTGCAAGAACAGGAAATAAACCGTGAATTATTACCGCTTAATTAACTTATTTTCATCAATGAAAATTGCTCCAGTAATAACATGTATGCAACATTGCGGAAGATATAAATACACACTTTTTCTTTTGTTTTTTTTTCAATGCTGCTCACAACCCAATGCTATAAAATCCCGGACAGAAAGCACTGATACCAGCTATTATACTGCAGCTGATTTCAGCTCAGTAGAAAAGTATGACACGCATATACATCTTCGTATCGATGATTCAACTTTTATACAACAATCAAAAGAAGATAACTTTCGGTTGCTAAATATCAATAATGCAAATCCCGCTGCACCAGCCATTGAGGAACAGCAAAGAATTGCAATTAAACTATTAAAAGAATATCCTGAACGTATAGCGTATGCAACAACTTTTTCAGTAAAAAACTGGAATGATCCCAACTGGGAAAAACAAACCATTGAATATTTAAAGAACTCCTTTTCCAATGGCGCAGTGGCTGTTAAGATCTGGAAAAACATAGGAATGGAGCTGAAAGATAAAAATGGCAGGTATGTAATGATCGATGATCCGCGTTTCGATCCTATATTAAATTTTATCGCAAAGAATCATATCCCTGTAATTGGCCACCTGGGAGAATCCAGGAATTCCTGGCTGCCGTTGGAAAAAATGACAGTAACAAGTACCAGGGTTTATGATAGCATCCATCCTCAATATCACATGTACCTCCATCCTGAAATGCCTTCCTATGAAGATCATCTCAGGGCGAAAGATCATATGCTTGAAAAACACCCTGATCTCGTATTCATAGGTGCACACCTGGGCAGCCTGGAATGGAATGTGGATGAACTTGCAAAACGATTGGATAAGTTCCCTGCTATGGCAGTTGATATGGCTGAACGGATCGCTCATTTTCAATACCAGGCTATAAATAATTGGCAGAAGGTTCATGACTTTGTTATAAAATACCAGGACAGGTTGCTGTATGCTACTGATATTATTGTTGATGGCACAAAGACCCCGCAGGAAATGAAAGTACATGCACATAATCTCAGGCTGAATGACTGGATCTTTTTTACAACGGATGAGGTGATACATAATGGCCAGGTGAAAGGTGAATTTAAAGGGCTAAAATTGCCGCGGCAGGTGATCGATAAAATTTATCGCAAAAATGCAGAGAAGTGGCTGCCGGGAATAACGAAGGGAAAATTAAATTAATACTACACCGATTTTAAAGACATACATCTCTTTTTTAAACCACTTACAATGAGCATAAACAAGCCAGCTTCTTTTACAGACGAGGTAAACCGTTTCAATGGTAACAAAACCGGGGTAGGAAATTACCGGTGGTTCATTGCTTTTCTTTTGTTTGCCGCAACTACCATCAATTATATCGACAGGCAGATATTTGGATTGCTTAAGCCGGAACTGGAAAAAGTTTTTAACTGGACCGAAACAGATTACAGCAGGATCGTTATGGCATTTACAGCATGCTATGCGATCGGGCAATTGGTGTATGGAAAAATAATTGACCGGATCGGTACAAAGCTCGGTTATACTATTTCAGTTACGGTGTGGAGCATTGCTGCAATGGCTCATGCTGCGGTAAGAAGCACTTTGGGTTTTGGGATAGTAAGATCTTTCCTTGGTCTCGGTGAATCGGGCAATTACCCCGGTGGAGTGAAAACAACTTCAGAGTGGTTTCCTAAAAAAGAGCGGGCACTTGCTATTGGCATATTGGACTCGGGTTCTAATATCGGTGCATGCGTAGGTCCTATTTTAGTTCCATGGTTACTGGCAGTATACGGCTGGCAACTGGCTTTCCTTATAACCGGTTCTCTTGGTTTTATCTGGCTGATCGTTTGGCGTATCTTTTATTTTACACCTTCTAAGCAAAAACGTTTATCCAAAGCAGAATATGATTATATACACAGCGATGACGAAGGAGATACAGAAAGCACCGGTAATGTAAGTTGGGGTAAATTATTAAAGATGAAACAAACATGGGCCTTTATTGCCGGCAAGTTCTTTACCGATCCAATATGGTTTTTCTTTTTATTCTGGCTTCCTTCTTACTTCAATACTTATTTTAGTCTCAATCTTAAAGAACCAAGTTTACCACTGGTTATCGTTTATGCAGGCACTATGATCGGAAGCATCGGCGGCGGATATCTTTCATCATGGCTTATAAAAAAAGGATGGACGGTTAACAAAGCAAGAAAAATGGCGTTGCTTGTTTCAGCAATCTGCGTAATACCAATTATAGCAACAAGATATACGACAGATATGTGGACGGTTGTAGCACTGATCAGTCTTTCCGTTGCAGCTAACCAGGCGTGGAGCGCCAATATCTTTGCTATCGTACCCGATATGTTCCCTAAAAAAGCGGTTAGTACTGTTATAGGATTGGGGGGCATGGCCGGTGCGATCGGCAGTGTTTTATTTCCAATGTTTATTGGCTGGATCCTCGACCTGTATAAAAATGCAGGCAATATTGTAGCGGGTTATAATATTATTTTTATTGTTTGCGGTGTATCGTTTATGATCGCACTGGTGATCATTCACCTGCTTGTTCCTAAAATGGAGAAAGCAACTATTGTTTAGTGCAGGTATAAAAAA
>DASVOE010000093.1:0-2066 GCA_036383515.1 Chitinophagaceae bacterium
TACCAAAGCGGCTGCTCATCAGGTCATATTTACTTTCAATACCGATTACCTGGAAACGATACGGTAATAATTGGACAAACACATTACCTGTTACATTGCGCTGGCTGCTTTCGAGGTAAGTTTCTATATCTCTCATTACGGGGTCAAGTATTTGTCCTTCATGTAACCAGTTACCATAAAATTGTGCCAGCTGATCTTTCCATTGCAATTGCCATTTGCTTAACACATGCTTTTCGAGTGCCTGGTGAGCTTTTAAGATAACCATAGGTGCCGCTGCTTCAAAACCGACACGACCTTTTATGCCGATAATCGTATCGCCAACATGAATGTCTCTTCCAATACCATAAGGTCCTGCCAGTGTTTGCAGGTATTGTATGGCTTCTGAAGGATGGTTAAATTCGGAGTCATTTACTTTTTTCAATTCCCCTTTTTCAAAACTTAATACAACTTCTTCGGGGCCTGATTTGGATAGTTGTGTAGGCCATGCTTCTTCTGGTAATATCCCCTTCGACAACAGTGTTTCTTTTCCGCCAACGCTGGTTCCCCACAATCCTTTATTGATAGAATACATCGCTTTGTCAAAATTCATGTCCACTTTTTTTTCTTTCAGGTAAGCGATCTCCTGTTCACGACTCAATTGCAGATCCCTGATGGGAGTAATGATCTCTATACCGGGAATCATAATATGAAAGATCATATCAAACCTCACCTGGTCATTACCGGCACCAGTGCTGCCATGTGCTACTGCATCTGCATTCAATTCTTTGGCATGTTCGGCAATGTGTAACGCCTGGCTTAATCTTTCTGCAGAGACACTTAGTGGATAGGTGTTATTTTTCAGCACATTTCCATAAATAAGATAGCGGATGATGCTATCATAATAACTCTTGACCGCATTCACCGTTTTGTGTGACTTAACACCTAGCTTATGGGCGTGGGCTTCTATTTGTTTCAACTCTTCTTCTGTGAAGCCGCCCGTATTGACGATGATACTATGCACTTCATAACCCAGGTCTTCTGCCAGGTATTTTACACAATAAGAAGTGTCTAATCCGCCACTAAAACCTAAAACAACTTTTTTTGCCATCTTAATTATAGGTATAAATTATAACTGGAAGAAAAAGTGGAGCAACGACTTGATCTTGCTTCCACCGTTACCATCTTTATCTTTTTTCATGAAAGGACGAAGCAATTTCCATTGTTTGAACCGGAGCAAACGTTCAAAGCCTTTTGCATTTTCTGTAAAAAATTCTTTGGTCTCTTCAGGCTCATAGTGATCTTTAGGATCATAGAGCATGGCTGTGCACATACAGTTCTTTCTTTCTTTACTCATGAGAATATCATAGTTCACACAGCTTTTGCATCCGGCCCAGAAAGCTTCATCCTGGGTGAGCTCGGAATAAGTAACGGGTTCATATCCCAATTCACTGTTGATCTTCATTACGGCAAGACCCGTTGTCAACCCGAATAATTTTGCATTGGGATATTTCTCTCTCGAAAGGTCGAAGATCCTTTTCTTAATGGATTTGGCCACGCCACTTTTACGAAATGCCGGCGCTACGATCAAACCACTATTGGCGACATACTCACCATGGCCCCAGGTTTCTATATAACAGAAGCCCACCCATTCATTCTGATCGGTAATAGCGATGACGGCTTTGCCTTCATCTATCTTTTCTTCAATATATTCAGGAGTACGCCTGGCGATGCCGGTGCCACGGGCAGCTGCTGATGCTTCCATTTCATCTGTTATGGTTTTTGAATAAACCTTATCCGTCGCGGTAGCTATCCTGATAATAATATGTTGATTGTCCACTTTGAAATAATGTTGATATAAAACGGGCCACCAATCCTTGAAATTTATTTTTTACGGGGATTACTTCACTGACAGGGACCGGGGTGAGGGGTTCGTCCTGTCAGAATACAGGGCGACGTCGTGGGCGGGGAGAAAATGTAAATACATCATACCCTACAGCATATACACCACTGGTGATGGCTGCATGAAAAGCAAATTGCTTGGTATGTGTCAGAATGTTACTCATGTTTACAAACAAGTTGTAAATTGG
>DASVOE010000094.1:0-22971 GCA_036383515.1 Chitinophagaceae bacterium
TTTGGGGAAAAATGAATATCCATCAAATGACCAAACACTGCACAATTTGGTGTGAATGGGTATTAGGCAAAAATAATCCCGTTTACAAACAAGAATTTCTTGGTAAGATATTTGGCAAATTGGGTCTTAAAAGCAATACCAAAGACAACAAACCAATAGGAAAAAATATGCCAGCGGGCAAAGCTTTTACAATAAAGGAAAAAGAAGGTGATTTACAAATTCAAAAAATAATTTGGACAAACCTAATTGCTGATTTTGAACAATTCTCAAATGACAAGTTTATTCACGATTTCTTCGGTCAAATGACAAAAGAACAAATTGGCATTTTTGCTTACAAACACAATGACCACCATTTAAGACAATTTGGAGTGTAGGAAAAACAACGAACCGCTAACATTGGTATTACTGCAAGTGAGGCTGGACGTTGAAACCCCGGCTGTTTGCATCGCTGTACTTTAGTTCTGGCAGACGAATATCTATTTGGTTTTTTGTTGTTAACTTCAGTTCTATATTTTCAATTGGGCAGCGGTTTCTGGCTGATGTTATAAATATCCTACCTGCAGCAATACATGCCCGTTAGCGGAATTAAAAATTTGTACTATGAGGTATATACTTTCTGCGATTTTCCTTGCAACGACAAGTTTGTCATTCGCACAATCTTCTTTGGACTCACTTATGTGTCCAGGATATGCTGCGGTTGGCCAGCCATATATGGAATTCAGGGTAACAAATGAAGCCCAAACAGTCGATAATCAAAGCCTAAAAGGTAAAGTCGTGCTGATCAATTTTTGGTTTGAAGGTTGTCATCCCTGTATGGCCGAAATGGAAGCGCTCAATAATCTTTTCAAAAAGATGGACAGCAATAAAGATTTCGTATTTATCTCGTTGACCCGGGATAATAAAGAAACGGCAAAGAGAGTCAAAGAAAAATATGGATTAGCATTCGAAGTCTTTTACGCATCGTTCAAGGAAAGCCAACGACTAACTTCCGGATGTGGTTATCCAACTAGCATCGTTTTGGACAAATCAGGAATAGTCAGATTTAGATACAGTGGAGGCTCGTTAGTAGAGGAGCAGGTAAATGAGTTCATCGGAAAAACCCTGCTGTCCGAAATACAAGGTCTGCTTTGAGTGTCGCTAACAATCGCATTTGTGCTATTGGGGACGAATCACAGAATATCGCTACATTGCCAGGCCCTAATGTTAGCTGCAATCAAAAGAGTAGCTCGAAAAGTGTATTAATCACCCGTAGTAGAAAGTTTTTGTTATACAACAGTAAACGTTTATTAGCTCAGGATTAAAATAAATCAACTTTTATTTTAGCATAAACCATAAAACGCAAATAACATGAAACAAGGGTTCCTTTTTTTTCTAACCATCACATTCGCCGGAATATTAACCACCGGTTGCGGCAACAATAATAATCCACAAACAGCAGACACAGTTAAGGATAGTGCCTCTGCGTTTGATATTACGGCAATGAAAAAAATTATTGAAGAAAAAAACACTGCGTTTGCAAATGCATTTGTATCTGGTGATAGTGCTGGCATGGTAAACAACTACACCCAGGATGGCAAACTGTTTCCGCCCAATTCTCCTGCTGTTATTGGACGTCCTGCCATTGGAGCCCTGGTATCACAATACCTTAAATTCGGAATAAAAGAATTTCGTGATGAAATCACAGCCCTCTATGGTAATGAAGATAACCTGATAGAAGAAGGAAATTATTTTATGGGTGATGGCAAGGGCAATACTATTGATAAAGGAAAATACATAGATATATGGAGAAAGGTTGACGGTGACTGGAAGGTATATTCCAATATGTTTAATACGAGCATGCCTGCAGCTCCTGCAAAATAAAAACCTATTTATTTGTATCCGGCTTCGATATTATATTTATGACGAAGACCATTTAATCAATCCGATAAATATGCCAGGTCTCATTCTCATTATGTTTGGGATTGAGACGGTAGGCAAAATTGTCTATTAAGCTCGGCGTGGCATTTGTTTCAAAGCGAAGCGTTGGATACAGGATTTTTAACCGGGTCAATCTTTTTTCCAGCTGGTTATCTCCCGACATGATGATATAATTAGGCGAAGGATTGACAGACGAAGGAATATAGTTATTGGCTACCGGCAGCGAATCACTCATTCGCAACTCATAGAAATTAATTTGTTTGCCCAGGTAAAATAAGGGCGGCCGGGGTGATCCATTCTCACTTTCCATAATGATATTGGTCATATCTCCTTTCTTGCGCAGGTAAGCCATCGCCTCTACTCTTGAACGCTTGGTATAAGTAACACTAAGCACACACAATGCAACAGCATTGAAAATGATAAACCAGCCAGTGATGAACCTTGTTGTTTTGCGCAGCCATTTTTTATTGAGATTGTAGTGGTAATAATCACGAAAACCAATAATGCCCAGCATCAGAAAATAAGGAAGAAACGGCAATATGAACCGCTCCTGTTTATTACTATAATAAGAATGAAAAGCAAAGAATAATAAGGAGCCGAAGAAAAACATTTTTACACCGGTATTCATTTTGGCGCTATAGATATAACCTGCGACCAGCAACAGGAAAGGCAATCCCCATACCACGCCTGCCACCGTGCCGATATACTGGTACCAGGGACCCTGCGGCTGTATCTCAATATTGGTCTTATCAGAATTGAATCGCATATACTCGATGATCGAGGCAAACGGATTACCATAGTATACCCCATCAAACAAACCCTGCGTGAGCATAAAAGCTACACCGGAGAATATGCCGAATACAATTGCTTTCTTTAGTTGCTCCTTTTGAAACAACAGGAATATTCCAATACCCAATGGAATAAATAATATTTGCAGCCGGATAGAAAAGGCCAGCGCAAAAAAGAAGGCCGCCAGGAAAATAGAACGAAATGAAAACTTTGGATCAGCGATATAATAACTACCCATCAGCAAAAAAGGAATACAAACAAACTCCCGCAGGTTACGAACAGACATAAAAGGAAATATCCAGAAGATGGCCATACTTAATGCCACCAGAATAGAAGTGTCATGCTGATCGGTGATCCGCAGCGTCAATTTATAAGCATAATAAATACTGAGCAGCGAAAACAATGCATGAACCAACCGCACTACGAACATGATCTGCTCGGGACTATGCAAACCCACTGCATGACAAGCCTCAAAGAGCAAATAAAGAAAGCCGGGATAAATCAGGCTGAATACATGCACATTGCTGCCGGTCCATAAAAAGGAAATGCCTTCCCGCCAGCGCTGCACCAGTTCGGCCATTTCAAAATGATCATCATGGAATGCATAGCCTTTTGAAAAAAATACAGCAAGCAAACGGAAGATAAGTCCAATGAGCAAAACCTGGCCAATATTCATCCGGCTTAACAAACTACTTTTTGGAGGCATCATGAATAAGCGGCTTTATTTTTTTGAAACGATCTCCACGATCATCATAGAAGAACATTCTTTATCCCTTGTGGCTGGGTTCATAAATTTAAGGTTGAGCTTGGTAACCCGGAAATGCGGCACCGAATAAATAGTCCCGATTTCATATCCGTCCTGCTTCAGCTTTTCTAATTGCGGCGGTTCTGTTATCATCCATATTTTTCTGCCCTTGTTCAACAAACTATCGTCAAAGGTTTTGAAAACCGAAGCCGAATAAAAGGTGTAGGAAGAGCTGTAGCTATAACTACCCTTTTGAATATAAACATCAGCAGGATCTACTTTACCACGGGTAAGCGATGCAAGATGTTGTCCCGCCTGGTATTTCAATAACTGCGGGAAAAAATTAGCATTCATTAAAAAGAAAAGAAAGATCATCGCCGACACTGGTATCAATACTAACTTTTGTGCGTTAGAATACAATTTGCCTTTAATGAAGTAGAACACCAATGCAAGGAAAGCAATCACTCCTATAATGATCCAGAATTGTTTTACCGGGAATGCCCATGCATTGATAAAACCAGCGATCAGTAAAAGAATGCAGGTAATAATAAGTTGCAGGATGAGCACAGTCCGGATCCATTTTTTATCGGGTTGTTTTTGCAGGAGCAAAGCAGCCGTCATTACTGAAGCCACGGGGAAGATCACATTCAGGTAATGCGGTAGTTTGAAACTGGATAAAGAAACAAGGACTAACACGACCATAAAGGCCCCGGTAGTACCCCATTCATCTGTACGTTTAAAAAAATTTTTCAGTCTGCCGGCTACAGCGATATAGGTAATAATACTCCAGGGAGCAAAAGCCCATAAGAAAGAGTGGAGGAAGAAAAAGTAATCGTTCTTGGCATCACCACCCATGCCGCCGCTGAAGCGTTCGATACTTTGATTCAATAAAATAAATTTTACGCCATTGATATGATCTTTTCCCCGCACTACTTTTTCCGGGTGCAAATTGTACTGTAAGTAATAGGCATATAGTACCGGGGAAATAAAAACTCCAAACAAGAGCAGCAACACCAGCCATTTCCAATTCCAAAAGACGTGATAATCTTTTTTGTATAAAACATAAAAAAGTGTTGCCACAGCAGGTACAAATACGCCAAGATGACCTTTGGTAGCAAAACCGAGTGCAAGCCCCAGTGCGGCGCCGGCAATATTTAATAAACGTTTATGCTGAATGAATTCAATTAATTGCCACGTCGCAAATGCGATTGTAGCAGTAAGTATGGCATCCATCCGTACATCGGTAACGGCTACGATATAAGCAAAGGAAGAAGCCAATAACAATGCGGCCAGTTTACCCACTTCGGCATTGTATAAACTTTTGCCCAAACGATACGTAGAATAAGTACCGAGAATAGTAAACAGGAACGAGGGAAATTTGTAAGCAAATGAGGTAACGCCAAATATTTTATAACTCAATGCACATAACCAGAAATGCAGGTGCGGTTTGTCGAGGTAATCGCCTCCCCAATCTACCAGGCTTGCATAATCACCGGTAAGATGCATCTGCAAGGCAATAGCAGCATGGTGTGCTGAATCATTATCGATCAGGGGCACGAACAAACCAATGATATAAATAATGCCCAACAGGGTAAAAAGTAATGTATAGATGCGCTGCGGAAGAAAGGTCGTTTGCAATGCCGGGAATTTGTGCAAAGTAAGTAAAGAGGATTGAGTTTGATGAATGGAATTTTTGAACCCGGTAAAGGATGTATTTAAACAAAATATTTTTAGGACAACAAGTATCGCTTTGCTGATCAGCCTGTGTTCTGCAACAACGATTTTTGGACAGGTTGATAGTATACCTGTCAATTCAAAAGTTGTTGCATCCCTTAATGTGATTGTTGCCGCTTTATAGAATGTTATCTCCGGAGATTAATACCGGGTAAATAGTTGGATTAACCTTCTTTCAACGAAGCAATAAGATCCGTTACTTTTTCTTTTATATAATCTCTTACTTTATTAAATTCAGCTGGTTCCATGTGTTTGGGATCAGGAATTTCCCAGCCAATAAATTTTTTGGCGGGCATCCAGGGACAGGCATCACCGCATCCCATGGTAACCACTGCATCAAAAGGCGCAAACTGTTTTACTTCATCTAATGATTTGCTGTCATGAACACTGAGATCATAACCCAGTTCTTTCATAGCTGCAATCGCTTTTGGATTCACGATGCCTGAAGGTTTGGAACCGGCGCTATAAGCTTCCACCTCATCACCGCCGATCATTTTAGCAAAAGCCTGGCTCATCTGGCTGCGGTTACTATTTTCAATACATACAAACAGGATTTTCTTCCTGGGCGATAATTCTTTTTTCATAACGGTTGCTGTTGACGGACAAATGGAACTAAATTCCGAACTTTCATTTATGGATAACGGAACATCACTACGATCAATGATGGTATAACCTTCTTTTTGAAAAAAATTGCTGGCGGTTGTGGTTAATAAATATAATGTGTGGATGCCTTTTGCTGTTGTTACTTTTTCAAGTTCACGATTAATCAATTTGCCAAGCCCCTGTCCCTGTAATTCTTTTTTTATACTTACACTACGGAGCAGGGCTGTAGTACCAGCGATTTCGAGACCTGCTGTTCCGACCAATTGCTGCTGATCATCTACCAACGCAAGGAGTAATTTATTTTCAGCAAGATCGGCTGTGGGCAAATTGTTGTCTTCTAATTGTTGAATGATCTGCAGACGCAAATAGGGGTCTGCAATGACGAGTTTATAATTTTGCATAGCAACTGTAAAATTAAATAGAGAGGAATGTTTGTATACACTCCTCTCTGATTTTTTAGCAACAACCCCAATCTGTACCGCAGCATAAGCTGCCTGTTTCACAACAACCGGGATCGTTCTGCATTTGATTGTTCTTTTTCATGGCTTTGCTTTTTATAAGTGAATAATAGAGACGCATTAACAACAACTGCTTCCGGGTTCACAACAGTTACGATCATCTTTCGCTGGTTTTTCTGCATATACGGTAATGCTCGTGATTCTTGTATAACTGTTTTTGTAAGAAGCGATTTCTTCTGCATTGAAATAATTGGAGAGTATCGAATCGGGAATGACAATCGCCTTGTCTTTCTGCAGCGTTATATTTTTAAAACCAGCTTCATCAATGATGGACAAATACTCTTTCTTTTGGATAGCACCGGATATACAGCCGGCATACAACTCTGCTACCTCTTTCCATTTAGGCGGCAGCTCTCCTTCCAGGACAATATCAGAAATAGAAAAATGTCCGCCGGGTTTTAATACCCGGTACACTTCGCTGAATACTTTGTGCTTGTTGGGAACAAGATTCAATACGCAATTGCTCACAATCACGTTTGCTGCATTGCTGGTGATGGGGATGTCTTCAATATCACCCTGGCGGAACTCCACATTATTAAACCCGATTTTTTCTGCATGCTGCCTGGCTTTGACGATCATAGCTTCTGTAAAATCAACGCCGATTACTTTTCCTTTTTCGCCGGTTAATTTCCTGGCAACAAATGCATCATTGCCGGCACCACTTCCCAGGTCGACAACCGTATCACCCTCTTTGATCTTTGCAAATTGGGTGGGTAATCCACAACCTAATCCAAGATCTGCATCGGGATTGTAACCTTCCAGTTTCGAATAATCATCGGCCATAATGTTGTAAACATCATCACCACAACAAGCCGAAGTAGCCCCACAACAGGAGCTGGTATTTGCTTCTTTTGATTGATTGGCAATGACCGTATACTTTTCACGGACCACTGCTTTGATTTCTAAGTTTGTGTTCATGGCTATATTTTTAGTGTAAATAAATGATCAGCAACAGGCTTTTTCGTTTTTGATCTTCAGGTTGGTGAACAGCGATGTAAATTCGGCGTTGAATTTTTCAAAGGCTTTCCAGTTGATACAATAACAGCTGCGGGGACCGTCAATAGTACCATCAATCAGTCCGGCAATCTTCAATTCTTTTAAATGCTGACTCACGGTGCTTTGGGCCAATGGCAATACCTCTACAATATCTCCACAGATACATTCATTCTTTTTAGCCAGCACATTCAGAATTGCTATCCGCGCAGGATGACTGATCGCTTTGGCAAAGGCGGCCAGGGATTGTTCTTTACTGTTGAATTCTTCTTTTTTATGAAAAGCCATAGTCTTTAATCTTATATCGCAAATATACGATTAACGAAACAAGACCTCCAACTATTTTTGGGATAGGTTGTCAGATTGCTGTTATGAGCGGCGTCTTTTTACCAATGAGATGATGACTCCGCTACTGATGATACAAAGAATGCCGGAGAGAGAGATCCAATCAGGAAATGCATCGCCTAA
Source organism: Chitinophagaceae bacterium (assembly GCA_036383515.1). Classification (GTDB taxonomy): domain Bacteria; phylum Bacteroidota; class Bacteroidia; order Chitinophagales; family Chitinophagaceae; genus CADEDV01. Next base: position 7,768 of record DASVOE010000094.1, read on the forward strand.
GGCCATGCCGATAAAAATGGAGAAGATGATATTGGCATAGCCAATGGAGGAAACGATGCCAGCTTTATCAGCGCCGTATGCTTTTGTCACAAAATATTGTCCGAACAAAGCGGCCAGCCCCAGCCATGAAATATAAAACCATTCAACACCCACAGGCCATTTCCACGCAACAAAGAAAACATTATCGGCTGGCAAGTGGGCCAGCCAGCGGATCAACATAAAAATTACAGGAACCAGGCAGCCCATTCCAACAAAGGCCAGCACAATGATCCTTGCATCATAATGTCCGGCCAATCGATTTACAGTAATATAGGCCAATGCAGATGTAACACCGGATAACAACCCTGCTGCATGATAATACCAGGGAAAATGAATAGCAGGCTTGTATATTAAAAGCATTCCAACAAAGCCCAGTACAACTGCGAGTAAAACTATCCTGCCATGATATTCCCTGAACAATAAAAAAGAAAATACGGCGATGAACAATGCCGATGTGAGATTATACGTCATCGCTGTACCCAATGGCAAATGAAGAATACAATACAGCAATGTATAAAGGGCTGTAGTGCCCATTAAGCCACGAAAAAGCAATAAATGAAATTTGCCTCCTTTGTTTACCGGTGGTTTAACGATAAAACCAATAAGTAAAACGGAAAGTCCGACAGCATTTCTCCAGAAAACCAATTGCCCGGCATTAAAACTTCCTTTTAAGATTTTGGCTGCACCGCCCATAACGGAGAAGCCCAGTGCTGCGATCAGCATATAAAAAATTCCGTGGTAGCGTTTATCAATCGGCATAGCAATAAAGGTAAATGTTTAAATTACAGTTATAATGCCAACGATGTATATCATAGCAGGACCGAATGGTGCGGGAAAGACGACAGCTGCGTTTAATCTACTTCCTGATGTTTTTGATACGGTTGAATTTGTAAATGCAGATGAAATCGCAAGAGGGGTGTCGCCCTTCAATCCTGAAGGAGCAGCCTTTCAGGCAGGCAGGATAATGCTTGCGAGGATGGAAGAACTTATTGGTAAGCGAACGAGTTTTACTTTTGAAACGACCCTTTCCGGTCTTGCTTATCTAAAGTTTATAGAAACAGCAAAATCAAAAGGTTATTTTGTAATATTATTTTTTGTTTATCTCTCCGGTTTTGAACTAGCTCAACAAAGGGTTGCAGTAAGAGTAAGTAAAGGGGGACATAATATCCCTGCTGATATTATCAAGAGAAGATATTTTAAAGGACTAAACAATTTTTTTAAGTATTCCAACCATGTTGACAGCTGGTATATTTATGATAATTCAGGGCCTGATTATAATTTAGTGGCAAAGAAATTGAATGATGTAGAAGAAGTTTTTAACTTTGAAGTAGTCAGAAAAATAAAGAAGTATGGAGAATAAAAATAAATCAGAGGATTTAAGTGGAAAAATAAAAATTGCCTTAGATAAAGCAATTAAAAAAGTAATAGCCGAAGAGAAGTCGCGGAACGGCTACCTCGTTGTTGCAGATAAAAACGGCAAGGTGAAAAAAATACCGGCCAGCGAATTATAGACTTACACCTTCAATAGTTTTTCTACCGCTGCCTCCAGCGTTCCTTCTTTTTTGGAAAAACAAAACCGCAACACCTTATCATCTTTTCCATTTTGATAAAAAGCGGATACGGGAATTGTAGCTACGCCGGCTTCTTTGGTCAATCGTATCGCTAAATCTTTATCTGCTTCATCGCTGATGCGTTCATACGTGCCACAAATAAAATAACTGCCAAACGATTCCTGCATGGTAAATCTTGTTTGCTGCATCAGTTTTTTAAAATGGTCTCTTTTCTGCTGCATCAACGACGGCAAGGATAAGTAAGCGTCCCTATTTTTTAAAAAATTGGCCAGTCCCACCTGCGAAGGCGTGTGACAGCTAAAGCAATTGAACTGGTGTACCTTCCTGAATTCTTTGGTCAATGCTGCTGGTGCAATGCAATAACCCAATTTCCAGCCGGTACAGTTATATACTTTACCAAAAGAAAAACAAACAAAGCTTCGTTGTAAAAGATCCGGATAACGAAGAATGCTCTGATGAGAAATGTTATCAAAGATGAGATGTTCATACACTTCATCACTGATGATAAAGATATTCGTCCCCTCAGTTATCTTTCTCAGTTCCTGTATATCTTTTTCACTGATCACACTTCCGGTCGGATTGTGTGGCGAATTTATAATGATCGCTTTTGTTTTTGCTGTGATCGCATTTTGTACAGCCACCCAATCAATATGATAATCCGGGTAAACAAGATTGACCGTAACAGCTTTGGCTCCGTTGATCTCAATATTGGGGATATAACTATCATAAGCCGGTTCAAAAACAATGACTTCATCACCCGGTTGCAGGATAGTTGTAAACGCAGAATAGATAGCATAGGTGCCGCCCGGTGTGATCGTGATGTCTGTTTCAGGATTTATGGTAGCCTGATAGAGAAAATCAATTTTTTCTGCAATGGCTTCCCGCAGCGGTAACCAGCCCGGCATCGGTGAGTATTGGTTGAAATCATTTTTCATGACTTCATTCACCCGGTCTGTCAATTCATGGTTCATCGGAAAATCAGGAAAACCCTGGCCCAGGTTGATTGCTTTATGTTCGGTGGCCAGGCCGCTCATGACAGTGAATATATTAGTGCCGACGTTGGGAAGTTTGGAATGAATTATCACAATATTTTTTTAAGGGATAAAATTAATGTTTAGTGTCCATGCGATTTGACAAAAGAGGAATTATATTGTGGAGATACCTGCAGTAAAATTTATGCAGGCAGGATAATGACGTAATAATATATCAATACCTCCTGCAACGGCTCTGACAATTATCCTTTTTTTTTTGGGGATGATCTTTTTGTTACCTGCTCATAAGAGTGATCGATCCATTCTTTCAATTGCTTTGAAGACACAGAACCATCAACGACGATCGTATTCCAATGTTTCTTATTCATGTGATACCCGGGTTGCACACAGGGATATTCTTCTCTTAATTCAATAGCTTTATCGGGATCGCATTTTACATTGAAGCGAAGTGTTTCTTCATCCAGTCCTGTTAGCAGGAAGATTTTTCCATTCACTTTATACACCAGCGTATCGGGACCAAAGGGCAATGTTTCTTCAGCGCCAGGTTTAGATAAACAATATTCGCGGAGCGATTCAATATTCATATCTGTCAGGATGTGATAATGGCCGTTGCTTCTATTTCTACCAGGTAATCTGCTTCTATCAGCGCATTCACTTCTACCATCGTATTGCAGGGCCTGATCTCCCTGAAAAATTCGCTGTGAGCTTTTCCATATTCCTGCCAGCGGCTGATGTCAGTTACAAACATCCGGACCCTTACCACATCTTTCATGGCTGCGCCTGCTCTCTTTAATACAGCTTCAATCTTTTCATAAATGAATTTTGTCTGCAGGTAAGCATCATCTTTTCCTACCACTTTACCATCATCACCACCTGCAACAGTTCCGGATACTTCCACTACGTTACCCACTTTTACGGCACGGCTGTAACCGACCACATGTTCCCACTTTGATCCGGAGAAATAATTTGTTCTTTCCATTATGATTTGATTTCAATGTTTTCGTTTTTGATCAGCAGCTCACCGTTCATCCGTAAAAAAATTTGCGCAACGGTCACCACATCTTTTTGACAATAAGTAATGATGCGATCCAGGTTCTTTTCCTTCCAATATACTTCCCATACCATGCTTCCATCAATATCATCTTTGGGTGTGGGCACACTTAATGCATGCGCCAGCAGGTTTAAGGTGGTATAACTTTTAAAATCACCAAACTTCCAGAGTTCCATGGTATCAAGGTGATTTACCTCCCAGGGTTTTTTACCGCTGGCATTGAGGATGGCAGGAACAGGAAGACTATTAATGATCATTCTCCTGCACAGGTAGGGGAAATCAAACTCCTTTCCATTGTGGGCACATAAATATTTCGGTTCATTGATCGCCCATTTTTTCAGCATTTCTGCAAACTCATGCAGTAACAGCTTTTCATTATCACCTGCAAAAGATTTTAAGCTGATCTTTTTCTGATCACCGGTTCCCTGTAAAATGCCACAGCTGATACAAACGATCTTTCCAAATTCTGCATAAATACCGGCACGGGGGTAAATGCTTTCCGTAGTTTCATCTTCCCGGTTGCGCAATAAAATTTCTGCTTTTTTGATCCAGAGATCTTTCCAGTCGTTGGGTACTAAATCAAACGAAGGATATTGAGGGACTGTTTCAATATCAAGAAATAAAATGTTGTGAAAAGGATAAGGTGTCATTGCAGGAGGTTTTTAGTATTACAATTTACCAAAACCATGTGGACTATCCACGCATGATTACCTTAGAATTTTTTCGATAAGCATTATAAAAATTTTTCACCCTTATTTCTTTTCACCTCTGCTACATATTCTCTTATTTCCTGTTCCTGGTCTTTTTTGCAGATCATCAGTACGTCTTTTGTATCTACGATGATACAATCATGCAATCCCTGTAATAATACCAGTTTATTATCGGGTACATGCACCATGCAGTTATCAGCATCTACCACCATCACATGTTTGCCTGCTACAGCATTACCAAAATAATCTTTCTCCATATTTTCCCAGGCACTGTTCCAGGTGCCAAGGTCGCTCCAGGAGAAAGAAGCGGGGATCACATATACATTATCAGCTTTTTCCATGATGCCAAAGTCGATAGAAATATTAGTGCACTGGGGATATATCTGTTCGATAGCTGCGGCTTCTTCAGGCGTATTGAATTTATCTTTCTCTGCGGCAAACACCTCGTACATCTCAAGCAGGTATTTTTCAAACGCTGTAATAATATTTTTAACTTTCCAGGTAAAGATGCCTGCATTCCATAAAAAATCGCCGCTGGCAATAAATGTTTCAGCCAGCTCCTTGTTGGGTTTTTCAGTAAAAGTTTTTACTTTATAAATATCAGGTGCTGCTGCCACGGTATCATGCTGGATATAGCCGTAACCCGTATTGGGATAAGTGGGCTTTACCCCAATAGTAACAATAGCATTGATATGATCAACAAAGTTCAGCGCTTTGGTAGCGGTGTGAATGAATTCATCCGGTTCAAGTATTAAATTATCGGAAGGAGCTGCGATCATTACTGCCTGCGGATCCTTCTTCATTAATTTAAAAGCAATATAGGCGATACAGGGAGCCGTGTTTTTTTTCGAGGGCTCCGCTAGAATGTTTTCTTCATTGATACCCGGTATTTGTTTTTTTACAATGTCTACATATTCCTGCGAGGTTACAATGTAAATATTTTCAACCGGCACTAATTTAGCGTAGCGTTCAAATGTTTGTTGTATCAATGTTTTACCCACATGGAGTATATCCAGGAATTGCTTGGGGTAATTGCTGCGGCTCATGGGCCAAAATCTGCTGCCTATTCCACCGGCCATGATTGCTACGTAGTGATGTTTGTTCATGTTGAAAAGTTGAAAGGGTGATATGCCCGGGAGCTGATAAATTTATCAATCCGTAAACGATCACCTATATTAATCCCTCTCTTACCAGGTCGTGCAAATGCAGGATACCCAAATATTTTCCTTCATCTATTACAGCCAGTTGTGTAATTTCTTTTTTACGTAATACATCCAGTGCATCAACCGCCATTTCAGCGGAACCGATCGTCAATGGATTTTTGGTCATAATATCATCTGCTTTTACCTGGTCAATAGCAATGTTTTTTTCCAGCATTCTTCTCAGGTCTCCATCAGTGATAATGCCGAGTAAATTATTATCCTTATCAACGACAGCCGTAATACCAAGACGTTTGGCTGTCATTTCCACGATCACTTGTTTCAATGATTGTCCGGATAAAACTTTTGGCGTTTCATTATTAATATACAGGTCAGCAACCCGTAGGTATAGTTTTTTTCCTAAGGCGCCTCCCGGATGAAATTTTGCAAAATCATCACTCTGAAAACCTTTCATTTCCATCAAACAAATGGCCAACGCATCACCCATCACCAGTTGTGCGGTAGTACTGGATGTGGGTGCCAGGTTATTTGGACAAGCTTCCTGTTCTACCGTAGTATTTAATAGGATGTCTGATTTTTTGGCAAGATAAGAATCCAATTGACCAACCATACCGATCAGTGTATTGCCAAAATTTTTTATCAGCGGCACAAGGAATTTGATCTCCGGGCTTTCACCACTTTTACTGATCAGGATCACCACATCGCTTTCCTGTATCATGCCAAGGTCGCCATGTATAGCATCTGCAGCATGTAAAAAGATAGAAGGGGTTCCGGTTGAGTTGAATGTGGCTACGATTTTTTGAGCGATGACAGCACTTTTGCCAATTCCGCTTACTACTATCCTGCCCTTGCACAAACTTATTGCCTGTACTGCTTTTTCAAAATCATCATTAATAAAGGAAGATAGCCCGGATATGGATCTGGCTTCCAGCTCTATGGTTCTGAGGGCAATCTGCTTAATTGTTGAGATCATGTTCGGGTTTTACCACCACTGAATCTGTGGGTGACAACGGCGGCAAAATTAGAGGATTTCGTTTCAATAAGGAGGGTGTAATCATTTCACCTGAATTTTAACTACCCGGTCTGTGATATACCAGCATTCGGTCGTAAATTCGCCGTCCTCAATAGAGGGCAATTAGTTGTGAGACCGGAATTTGTGTAAAGCCTTATCCCACCCCACTATTGCCTTTGTATTAGTTAAGGACTAACGCTTATTAGCCTGATTAATGATCTGAGGCTCTGAATAACTTGATTTTACTTCAGCGTGAATCGGCTAAAATGAGTATCTTAAATAAATCTGCATTTTTGAAAGTGCGATGGAAATAACGAAGTAATGGGAACATCAACAGCAAAGAAAGCCGCTGTGAAGAAGACGGCTAAGGTTAAGGACACTACTACCACTGCAAAAAAAGGAACCGCTAAAAACCGGTTTGATCTTCACAAAGCCTTGCAGGAATATTTTGGGTTTGATAAATTCAAAGGCACACAGGAGAAAGTAATTGAATCATTAATGGCGGGACATGATACGTTTGTGATTATGCCTACCGGGGGAGGTAAAAGTTTATGTTACCAGTTGCCGGCTATGGTGCTTGATGGTGTAGCCATTATCGTTTCTCCATTGATCGCTTTAATGAAAAATCAGGTTGACCTTGTTCGCGGCTATAGCAGCAATGATGAAGTGGCTCACTTTCTTAATTCTACGTTGAATAAAAGAGAAATTAAGGAAGTGCATGATGATCTGCTGAGTGGAAAAACAAAGATGTTATACGTAGCACCTGAAACATTAACCAAACAGGAGAACCTGGAATTCTTTTCCGATCTGAAACTTTCTTTTTTCGCCGTAGACGAAGCCCATTGTATCTCCGAGTGGGGTCATGATTTTCGCCCGGAATACCGCCGTCTGCGGGAAATGATGATACAGATAAACCCGGACATTCCGGTGATTGCCTTAACGGCAACAGCAACACCAAAAGTGCAGAGTGATATTGTAAAAAACCTTGACCTTCATAATCCCAATATTTTTATTTCTTCTTTTAATCGTTCCAATCTTTATTACGAGATACTACCCAAAATAAAGAAGAGCCAGACGGATGAAAGTATTGTTCGGTTTATAAAAGGGATGAAAGCAAAGAGCGGTATCATTTATACGTTGAACAGGAAAACGACGGAAGAACTCGCTGATATTTTAAAAGCAAATGGCATTCCTGCTGTGGCGTATCATGCCGGGCTGGATAGTAAACTACGATCTGAAAGACAGGACCAGTTCCTGAATGAAGATGTGCAGGTGATCTGCGCAACGATAGCTTTCGGAATGGGTATTGATAAACCGGATATCCGGTTTGTGATCCATTATAATATTCCCAAATCCATTGAAAACTATTACCAGGAAACCGGCCGTGCCGGTCGTGATGGACTGGAAGGGAAATGTGTTTTATATTATTCGCATAAAGATGTAAGCAAGCTAGAGCATTTAATGCGGGATAAACCACTTAGTGAAAGGGAAGTGGGTGCACAGCTTATCAATGAAACGGTAGCATATGCCGAAAGCGGTGTTTGTCGCCGTAAAGTACTGATGAGTTACTTTGGAGAAGAGTATGAAACAGAAAATTGTGGTGAGTGTGATAATTGCAGGCATCCTAAGGAAAAAGTAGAATCGAAAGAGGAAGCGGTAATTGCATTAAAAACAATTAAAGCACTGGATGAAAGATTTGCTACGGATTATACTGTTCAGATATTGATAGGTAGATTGACACCGCAGATACAAATGTTCCGGCATGACGGACTGGATATTTTTGGAAGTGGTAATGATAAGGATAGTCATTTCTGGAATTCGCTGATCCGCCAGCTGATCCTGGAAGGAATGCTCACCAAGGATATTGAAGAATACGGTGTATTGAAGTTTACCAAAAAAGGAGAAGCCTTTTTGAAGAAACCAAAATCATTCAAAGTTATCCTGAATCATTTGTATGATGATGCCAATGCTGATGATGAAGAGGCACAAGAGGCTACAACTGGAGCTGCTTTAGATGATAAGCTTTTTGAAATGCTGAAAGAGCTGAGACAAAAAGAAGCGAAGAAGAAAACACTTCCGCCTTTTGTGATCTTCCTGGAATCTTCTTTACAGGATATGGCTACAATGTATCCTACAAACATAGCTGATCTTGAAAAATGCCAGGGTGTAAGTAAAGGGAAGGCGATACGTTATGGAAAACCATTTGTTGAGATGATCGCCAGGTATGTGGAAGAAAACAATATAGAAAAGCCCGATGATTTTGTGATGAAGAGTGTCGTGAATAAAAGTGGTAACAAAGTGTATATCATTCAAAACACCGATAAAAAAGTTTCGCTGGAGACGATTGCCAAAAATAAAGGCTGGAAAATGGAGGAGATGTTAGAGGAAATGGAAACGATCGCTGCCAGTGGAACCAAGCTCAACCTTAATTATGCCATTGATGAAATGCTGGATGATGATGACCAGGTAGAGATCATTGAATATTTCAAAGCCTGCGAAACATCCTCCTTACAAATAGCACTGGAAGAGCTTTCTGAATTCAATTTCAATTGGGAGCAATTGAAAATAATGAGGATAAAATTCTTAAGCGAATATGGTATGTAGGGCCAAACTTATTGGCCTTAATTGTGGATTTTTTGTGAATTCCCTCTATATTTGCAGCCCCGAAAGGAAAGGATTGGTGCGGTAGCTCAGTCGGTAGAGCAAAGGACTGAAAATCCTTGTGTCGGCGGTTCGATCCCGCCCCACACCACAGCTTTAAAGACCTCGTCAGCAATGATGGGGTTTTTGTTTTGATAATATAAAATAGTTGTGTGGATCCCGCAACAATCGGGTCCACATCACCGCTTTGAAATCTTGTTAGCAATAATTGATTTTTTATATTAATCTTCCTTTTTCTTTACGATCAGGTACCAATCATTTTCAAGTGGTAAATAACCATAATCATAACAATAAAAATAGGTCTTACCACTTTTGTTAGTGTAAGTATGTGTAAGGTATTTAAATTGATAACCTAATCGCTGTAGTTTGTCTTTATTGGCCCTGGCCGTTTCTTCTGTGTCGGGTAAGATCGATTCAAGGATCTTGCGATTTTTCAACAGGGTATTATTGATATTTCTTACATAAGTACTGTGACTTCCTTTGGCTTTTTGCTGGTTATTATAATTATTCCGGCAGTTGTCATCGCAGAATTTTTTATCAATCCGGCCTTTTAACGCTCTGCCACAAGCCAGGCAAGTTTTGGTGTCAAGTGCAATCATAGTAAAGGGTTCAGATTTTTAAGATACACATTTTTATCCGTGTGCAAACGTTTTTACACGTTTAGCTTCGGGAGTAAGCAGGTAAAAACCGGCTATCGCTTTTCGCTGCTATCATCTTTGTGTCGTCAACAGGAAATGACGTCGCCGGTTGACTGAAATAAAAAATTTAAAAATCGCTTCCGAAAAACCATAACGGAACGGAGGCATAAAACTTAAAATTATGTACGCTTTAAAAAACAAAGTACAATTGATCGGAAACCTGGGTAGCGCACCTGAAGTAAAAACAACGGAAAACGGTAAGAAGCTAGCCACATTTAGCATTGCTACCAGCGAAAGCTATCGCAATGCGAAAGGAGAAAAAGTAACAGATACACAATGGCACCGTGTAGTAGCCTGGGGTAAGATGGCAGAGATAGCTGAAAAATACCTGGAGAAGGGAAAAGAAGTTGCCATTGAGGGCAAATTGGTTAACCGTAGTTATAATGATAAGGATGGCAATAAAAAATATATCACAGAAGTGCAGGCTAGTGAGCTATTGCTACTGGGCGCTAAGCCTTCCCAAGTGTAAGAATTATTGGCCACAGATGAACGCAGATAAACACAGATAGAAGAATTTGTGAATCCTGCTTTGTCTGTGGCCGTTTAAAATGATAAACCTGATTTATTATGGAAAATTTCCCACTAAAGAAGGAGACGTATGCAATTATTGGTGTTTGTATGGAAGTACAGCGAACCCTGGGATTTGGTTTTTCAGAAGTTATTTACAAAGATGCAATGGAAGTGGAATTTATTAGCAATAACGTTTTGTACCAGCGGGAAGAAGAGTTATCAGTAACCTATAAAAGTAAAACTCTTCAACACCGGTTTTTTGCTGACTTTACATGCTATAACCTGTTAGTTATTGAAGTAAAATCATCTGACAAAGGAATTGCTGATGACCACGTAGCACAAACATTGAACTATCTGCGTGTATCCGGTTATACTATAGGGCTGATTATTAACTTTGGTAAACGAAGACTGGAATACAAGCGGTTAATATCAAATTCTGCAGAACAATAACTATCTGTGTTTATCTGCGTTCATCTGTGGCTAAATCATAACAACTGTGGCAACCATTACACCTGATACGTCTAATATAATGTTCAACCTGGCGGTTGAATTGGTCAATCAAAGTTCCCGTAACATTTTTCTTACAGGGAGGGCCGGTACCGGTAAAACCACGTTTTTAAAATACATCAAAGAAAATAGCCCCAAACAATTAGCAATCGTAGCACCAACAGGTGTTGCAGCTATCAACGCTGGTGGCGTTACTATTCATTCATTGTTCCAACTTCCTGTTTCCCCCTTTATCCCGGAAGCAAAGGGATTTACTAAATCTGATGAAACGGTCAACAAGCATAGCCTGATCAGCCGGTTAAAAATGAACAACGAAAAGAAGAAAGTATTGCAGGAACTGGAACTACTGATCATTGACGAGATCAGCATGGTTCGTTGTGATACGCTTGATGCTGTAGATACGATATTGCGGCATGTGAGAAATCATTCTTCAGAACCCTTTGGTGGTGTGCAGGTTTTATTTATTGGTGATATGTTTCAATTGCCACCGGTTATAAAGGAACAGGAATGGTCTTTCCTGTCTGAGTATTACCAGAGCCCTTATTTTTTTGACAGTCTTGTAATGAAAGAGGAGAAACCGGTTTATATAGAGTTCAATAAGATTTACCGGCAAAACGAGGAGCAGTTTATCCATTTATTGAACCAGGTGCGTAATAATGAACTGGATAATGAAGGAATGGAAATGCTGGAAAGCCGTTTTCAACCTGCATTCCGTAGAACAAAAGACGATGGCTATATTATATTGACCACGCATAATGAAACGGCCCGGTTAATAAACATAGAAAAGCTGCAGGAGTTGGATGGATCAATCCGGTCATTCAAGGCTGATATTGAAGAAGAGTTCTTTCCATCATCCTATCCTGCGGATGAAATATTGCAGGTGAAAGAAGGAGCCCAGGTAATGTTTATAAAAAATGACTCCGATAAAAGCAAACGATATTTCAATGGAAAGATCGGCGTCATTATCCGTATAGAAGAAGACAGCATTTTTGTAAAATGTAAAGACGAACCCGATGAAATAGAAATAAAGCGGCATATATGGGAGAACATAAGATATAGTTTAAACAAAACCACTCGACAATTGGAAGAAAGCCTCTTAGGATCTTTTTCCCAATTCCCGTTGCGGCTTGCCTGGGCTATCACTATTCATAAAAGCCAGGGACTCACTTTTGAAAAAGCGATCATTGATGCCGGCAAATCATTTGCTGCGGGCCAGGTATATGTTGCATTGAGTCGCTGCACCAGTTTTGAAAGAATGGTTTTACAAAGCAGGATCAACAACAGCAGCCTGCGAACAGATCAACGCATCGTCAATTTTTCAAAAAGCCTGGCCTCTGAGGAAATACTAAAAGTGGAGCTGGAGGTTTCAAGAAATAACTACAGGCAAAAGTTATTGCTTTCACTTTTTGACCTTACCGGCCTGAAAGCAATTGCCGGGGAGCTACATCAATACATTAAGGAACATGAATCATCATTTAATAAGCAAATAGAACCGTGGATTCAGGTCCAGTTAGATCAGCTTAATAAACAAGAGGAGACCGCTAACAGGTTTCGGCAACAACTAAAACAAATATTTGTAAACAATGATCCAGCCTTTTTAAAAGAAAGAGTAAAAGCGGCTTCGGTTCACTTTGTAGGTGAAATCAATAATCTGATCCTTGTATTGCAGCAAACACCCGTTATTACCGATAGCCGTATTCATGCCAAAGAGTTTAATGAAGTTTTAAAAGAAATACTGATTGGGCTATCAATGAAAAAGCATTTAATGGAAGGCGGGGAAGAAGTAATTGATATAGACGCATTTCATCAACGCAAAAGAAACTTCAGAGCCCCGACCTTCAATGTTAATGCTTATGCCGCATCTTCGAATAAGCCAATAGCAGACGTTCCTCACCCGGCGCTTCATCTTCAATTAAGGAAACTTAGAGATAGCATTTGCGAGCGAAAGGGAATAGCACTGTACCTGGTAGCCGGCACGCAAACGCTGACTGAAATGGTCACCTATCTTCCACAATCATTGGGTGAATTGGAAAAGATCAGCGGCTTTGGTCCGGCTAAGCTCAGTGCCTATGGCCAGCAATTTCTTGACATTATTGTTGCTTATAGTCTGGCTCATAACCTGTCTTCCCGGATAGAAGAGAAGATTCCGAAAAGGATTCGGAAAGAAAAGAAAGAGGTTAAAACAGATACCAAAGAACAAACCCTTCATCTTTACCAGCAGGGAAAGACTCCCAGCGAAATAGCTGGGGAACGAATGCTTAGTTTACAAACTATCGAAGGCCATCTTGCTTTTTATATTGAAAGAGGAGATATAAACATTCATGAACTGGTAAGCCGTGAAAAGATATTATTGATTGAGCCTGTTATTAAAGAGTATTCCGGCGGCCCGTTAGCATCCATTAAAGAAAAATTAGGCAACAAGATTGGATTCGGGGAGATCAAACTGGTGCTTGCATGGACAGCATTTCAAAAGAATCAATCCGATTAATGAAAGTATATATCTTTTCCAATGTGAATAACCCGGCATGCAATCACTATCCCTGATAAATAATTTTATCTTTTTTCATTGACAAACTCATTAAATGATGATTCAACGTTATTCAACGTCCATCATTAATTATTCACATTTATGTTCAATTGATTTTTTACATAAAAGTTTATATCTATCTTTCATTAACGAATAAATCATGACTACACTTACTACCCCATTGTATCGCATCATCAGTAATCATGTTATTGCGGAGATGCGCCAAAAACTATCCAACGAGCAAAACGCATTATTTGCACTTCGGTCATTTCAACCCGGTGAAGTGATCGCTGAGTTTTGGCCGGGGACCATAGCTGCCGAGCCAACCTATCTCACGGTCCAGGTAGATGTAAGCAAACACATCACCCTGCAGCCAGAATTTTTGCAATACATCAATCATAGTTGTGATCCGAATGTTTTCTTTGATACGACACTAATGAAAGTAGTCGCTTTAAAAGAAGTCAGGGAAGAAGATGAATTGACTTTCTTTTATCCCTCCACAGAATGGCAAATGACCCAATCATTCAATTGTTATTGTGGAAGCGCCAACTGTTTAGGTAATATAAAGGGAGCAGCTTTTTTACCCGAAGAGGTATGGAGGCAATACCGGTTTACCGATTTTATTCAACAACAACTGGCTAAACGGGCAGCCAGGAAAGTCGCCTGATTGCATGAAGATAGCAGAAGCCACAAGTTTATTAAAGCCATATACCATCTGGGTGCTGGCTCCTCACCTGGAGTCGGAAGATCCTAACATTCAGCATTACTACGATTTTACACAAAGCATTGCCGAGTACAGCAAAGTATTCGAAGAGCTTAAGGCTGTATGGAAATGGCAACCTGTGACCATGCAGAATTATAAGCAAATCATTAAGAGCATTGCTGCCAGTGCAAATGGCAAGACGCCACTTGTATTAAACTTATGTGATGGCGATGAGGTTAATGGAACACCTGGTGTATCGGTTATTAAAGAATTGGAAAAATATGGATTGATCTATACGGGAGCAGATCAGCATTTTTATACTATTACTACTTCTAAAATACCCATGAAAAAGGCGTTTGATAAAGCCAATGTTTCTCATGCCAACTGGCGGGTCATTACAGGAAGTAAAGGTTCTGTACGGGGTTTATGTAAAAGGGTGGGTTCTCCACTGATAATAAAGCCGGCGGTTTCGGGTGGAAGCATGGGTGTTTCGGTAAAAAATGTTGTTCATACAGAAGAAGAACTTATTAAGCGGGTTGACGAAATCAATACGGGGTATAAGGGCTGGAATCTTTTAGCAGATGGGTTGTTTGTGGAGCAATTCATCACAGGACCAGAGTTCACCACTTTTATAACCGGGTCAGCCGATGATCCGGAGAATTGTATTGTCTATGAACCGGTGGAAAGGGTTTTTCATAAATCATTACCCGACACAGAAAAGTTTTTATCTTTTGACAGGCTATGGGAAATCTATGAAGATGAGAAGCCCATGCCGGGGAACGAAAACTTTTATGAATACCAGGCGGTGAAGGATGGATTGGTTCCCGCATTAAAAAAGATTAGCATGGATGCCTTTAAGTCTTGTGGAGGCAAAGGATACGCAAGGATAGATATCAGGATGGATACTTCTTCCGGTAAGCTCTATATGCTGGAAGTAAATGCTCAATGCGGATTAAGCGAAGACGAAAACTATACTTCGATAGGCGCTATTCTCAAAGTTTCTGATACTACATTTACAGAAATTATTGCTGAAATTCTTAGAGATGCTTTACGAAGAAGCATG
>DASVOE010000095.1:0-110147 GCA_036383515.1 Chitinophagaceae bacterium
GCAGATCTGCCGGAGCGCCGGTATCTAATTTTTCTTTCCATTTGCTGAGATCCATTCCTTCTTCATCCAGCAACATCTTCCGGCTATTACTTAAGCCCACCACTCTCACCTGCAAATGCATTTGCTGCTGCAGGTAATCCAACTGCTGTTGTAGTTGTCCTAATAATTTAGCACCGACATTGCCCGTACCCACAATAAAAAGGTTGACCTGCTTATAAGTTGTTTCAAAAAATTCTTCGTGCAATACATTGATCGCTTTGCGAACATCTGCAGTAGAAATAACAGCGGATATATTTTTTTCAGAAGAACCCTGCGCAATGGCCCGGATATTTACACCGTTTTTTCCCATGGCCCCAAACATGCGGCCACTAATACCCGGATGACTTTTCATATTCTCTCCTACCAATGCAACAATAGAAAGATCTGTTTCTATATGTAATGGCTCTACTTTTTGCAAGGTGATCTCATTTGAAAAAGCAGCATCTACCGCCAGTTTTGCTTTCTTTGAAGCCGCTGCTTCTATACCTACACAAATAGAATGTTCAGATGAACTTTGTGTAATAAGAATGACATTGATCTTTTCATTACTCAATGCTTCAAATAAACGTTTTGAAAAACCAGGTATTCCGATCATCCCGCTACCTTCAAGGCTTATCAATGCTACGTTATTGATACTGGAAATTCCTCTTACAAAATTGCCGCTGCCTGCACTTAGCGGAGAGCCGGATAAGATGTTGCTATGAATAACTGTTCCGTAATCAGCCGGGGCAAACGTATTTTTGATCCAGACAGGAATTTTTTTACTCATCACCGGTTGTATCGTGGGCGGATAAATGACTTTGGCTCCAAAATGAGAAAGTTCCATAGCTTCCTGGTAAGAAATATGCGGAATGATACGGGCATTGGCCGTGAGCCGGGGATCAGCCGTCATCATTCCACTTACATCGGTCCATATTTCTAACACAACTGCATTCAATGCTGAAGCCAGGATCGCTGCCGTATAATCAGAACCGCCCCTTCCTAAGGTAGTGGTCACTCCTTCCTTATTCGATGCAATAAATCCCGGTACCAGGAATAACGAAGAGGAAACCGAAGAAAAGAAATCATTTACTTTTTGGTAAGTGGTTTCAAAGTCAACTTCCGCAGCAGTATAGACTGAGTTTGTTTCAATCAGTTCTCTTGCATCTTTCCAGGTTGTATCCAGGCCATCTGCTTTCAGTTTGGCAGTAATGATCTGCGATGACATCCATTCTCCATAACTGCCGATACGATCTTTTGATCGTGCTGTTAATTCTCCGAGTAAAAAAATGCCATTACAAATGTCTTCTATTTCATTACAACTCTTTTTTACCAAACTGAGTAACTGGCTTTGTTGTGCTACGGGTATCAATTGCTTAACTGTATCAAGATGCCGCTGCTCGATGATCGCTAATTTATCTTTATAGGATTCTTTTCCTTCGGCAGCTAACGCCGCTGCCCCCAGTAAAAGATCTGTTACACCACCCAAAGCAGACACCACTACAACGGTCTTATCTTTTTTTATGGCTTCTTTTATTACAGCTACTGTCTTATTGATATTTTCTGCGTTAGCAACTGAAGTACCTCCGAATTTTAAAACCTGCATGAATATTATTTGAATAATGAGTATGAATATGTATGGCTGCTAAAAGACTTCTTGTCCTGATGCAGCAAAATTGCCCGATGATGATATGGTAATATACAATCCGCTTAGCGGATTGTGGTAATTGTTGTGGTAATAATAGCTGCAATGGTAACAGGAGTTGTTACAAATGAAGACGAAATAATATGGCTATAAAAATTTACCACTTGTTTTGATCAGGTGTGCAAGATACAGCTCAATTGCGAAAATGAAAATTATTTACTTATAGAATCTGCAGCTTTTTTTACACTACCATATTTAAGAAGCAATCCTTTTGCTTTTTCATAGTCATTTATTTTCACTCGTTCCATCAACATTTTTGTGCCACGATCAACCAACTTATCGTTCGTTAGTTGCATATTCACCATTTTATTATCTTCTACCCTGCCCAGTTGTATCATTACAGAAGTAGAGATCATATTCAATACCAGTTTTTGTGCTGTACCGCTTTTCATCCGGGTGCTGCCCGTAACAAATTCAGGTCCTACCACGACTTCTATAGGGAAATCGGCAGCATCACTTACCGGTGAGCCCAGGTTACAGGAAATACTTCCGGTAATAATTCCTCTTTTCCTGCATTCTTCCAATGCGCCAATCACATAAGGTGTGGTGCCGCTTGCAGCGATGCCAATCACTACATCTTTATCGCTTACATTAAATGCCTGCAGGTCTTTCCACCCCTGCTCTGTATCATCTTCTGCAAATTCTACTGCCATGGTGATGGCTTTATCACCACCTGCGATTATCCCGATCACCAAACCATAAGGCACACCGTATGTTGGCGGACATTCACTGGCATCAACAATACCTAATCTTCCGCTCGTACCGGCGCCGATATAAAACATTCTTCCCCCCATCAGCATTTTATCACTGACTGCTTCTATCAGTTTCTCGATCTGGGGAATTGCTTTTTCAACAGCGCCAGGCACCGTTTTATCTTCGTTATTTATATTGATCAATAATTCTGTCACCGTCATTTTTTCTAAATGCCGATAATTACTTGTTTGTTCTGTTACTCTTTCAAAAGCCATATTTCCTTTTTCATTTAACGATGAAATTCAACCAATCCCTGCATAGGGTTTTTCATTACTGTTCCTAATTCAAATTCATAACTCTGGCAAAGTTGTTCTAATACATCTTTAAAACCAAATGCTATGCTGCCTGCAAAACTAACTGGCAATGTCCAAGTTTCCCGGTATTTACATAAATGAGTAAAGAAAAAATCATTTATCCCATCTTCAATAATATTTTCGATCATATAATGTCCCCGATTATCAGCCAGGAATTTTGCAAAGCCGGCGAGATAGCGATTAGCTAAGGGTTTCTTATAAACATTTTCAAGTATTTCTGCTGTATTGGTAGTATAGGTTAGGTCAAACCGCCCCCGGAGTTCATCATCAAAGGTGTCATACAGGTAATATTGAATTACTTTTTTGCCCAGGTAAGCCCCGCTGCCTTCATCGCCAAGCACATATCCCAGGCCGGGACTGTTTTTTATAATTTTTTTTCCATCATAATAACAGGAATTAGAACCCGTACCTAATATACAGGCAATCCCTTTTTCTCTTCCGCATAATGCTCTTGCTGCGGCCATCAGGTCATGATTCACTTCTATTTTTGCACCTGCAAAAACCTGCATGATGGCTTTCTTCACTGATTTTGCGTTGACCGGATTGGCACATCCTGTTCCATAATAATACACTTCATCAACCTCTGCATTTTTCAGTTTGGGTTTCAGTTCTTTTTGTAAAAGGTCTTTGATCTGCTCTGTGTTTAAAAAATAAGGGCTGATGCCCTGCGTAATAACGGTTTTGGTTTTATCGCCATTCATCAAGCACCATTCAGCTTTGGTAGCACCGCTATCAGCAATAAGTTTTACAACCGCCATATAAAAAGATATGTTGAAAAGTATGAACGAAATAAGCATTCCATTCAAATCAAGTATTTTCGTTCAAATTACGATAAAGATAAACGATGGTAAATAAAAAATTACAAGTTTGGTTGCCGCTGATCTTTGCTTTAGTGATGATTGCAGGAATGTATTTTGGTTATCAACTCCACGATCAAACGGGAAATAAGAAAGGTTTTTTTAGCGCAGGTAAGCAAGGCACCCTGCAGGAAGCATTGGATCTTATTAAAATGAGATATGTTGACTCTGTAAGTATTGATTCGCTGGAGGGAACAGCTATCGAACAAATGATGAATGAACTTGATCCGCACTCTGTTTATTTTCCGCCGGTTGAATTGAAAGAAGCAAATGAAGATCTCGCAGGGAATTTTGAAGGCATCGGCGTCGAGTTCAATATTTTTAATGATACGGTGAACGTGGTATATGTGATTGCCAATGGACCGAGTGATAAAGCAGGGTTAGAGATCGGTGATAAAATTATTAAAGTAAATGATTCATCACTCGTAATCCGGAAGATGGAGGTGGATGATATCAAGAAACTCATCCGGGGTGAGCGGGGATCAAAAGTTATCTTACAAATACTACGTGGTGCAAACCTGCGATCCATAACTGTAACAAGGGGCACCATTCCTGTGCCATCTGTTGATGCAGCTTATATGATTGATAAAACAACGGGATATATCAAGCTCAATAAATTCACAGATAACAGTTACGAAGAGTTTATGCAATCCATGGAAAAGTTGCAGAAAGAAGGATTGCAAAACCTTATTTATGATTTAAGAGGCAATGGCGGAGGCTTTATGAATGAAGCGGTGGAAATGGCGGATGAATTTTTGGATGGTGATAAGCTGATTGTTTATACGGAAGGCGTAAACAGTAAAAAAAGAGAATACCGTTGCCGCAGACCGGGTTTATTTGAAAAAGGAAAACTGATCATCCTGGTAGATGAACTATCGGCCAGTGCCAGTGAAGTGTTGGCTGGTGCGTTACAGGATTGGGACAGGGCTACTATTATCGGGAGAAGAACGTTTGGCAAAGGATTGGTGCAGGAACAATATGATTTGAGTGATGGTTCAGCTATCCGGTTAACGGTAGCACGGTATTATACTCCATTGGGTCGCAGCATTCAGCGGCCTTATGCCAAAGGCAAGAAAGTATATATGGATGAAATGTGGGAACGATATTCAAATGGAGAACTATTATATGCCGATTCCAATAAAGTGAATCATGGGAAAGGATATGAAACATTGGGGGGACATGTATTATATGGCGGAGGCGGCATCATGCCCGATATTTTTGTTTCAATTGATACCAGCCGTTACCAAAAAAGTGTAAACCGCTTACTGATAGACGGAGGCTTCAACAGTTTTGTATATAATTATTACCTGCAGCACGAACAACAGGTGCAGCAATATAAATCAGCAGCTGATTACATGAAAGGCTTTATCAGCAGCGAAGAAATGTGGAATAACCTGGTGCTCTATGCCGCAAAAGATTCTATTGATCTGAAAGCAGTAACAGGAAAAGAAAAAACATCCCTGCAACAAAGGCTCAAAGCATTACTGGCAAGATATAAATGGAGAAGTGCCGGTTTTTATGAAGTGCTGAATGCTGATGATGCAGCGATAAAGAAAGCATTGGAAACAATCTCTAAATAAAAAAGCAACCCGGCATTGCCGGATTGCTTTCAGATAAGGGTTGGTAATTATAGTGAGTGATTAAGGATTCGTTTTATTCTCATCCCACCATTTCTTTTCCATTTTATAGGAGCCCAAAAGTCCAAGGCCACCACCCACAGCTATCAGGGCAAAATAGATAGGAACATTCTGATCATGATCTCTCCAACCGTTTATAGTTCTTGGGATCAGTAAATAATTATCTAATAAATAGGCCAGGAACAATCCTACACCAGCACCGATGAGCAATAGGGCCCATTTGAGATTTTTGTAGGGGGCCGGCCGGTTGGCAAACTCTTTTGGATTCATATTTCTTTCGATCATCGCCAGGTTCTGACGGGTCTTGAGGTAAAAAATCCCAAAAGCACATGCAAAAAATGAAATGAACATTACGATCGGGATTAAAGCTTCTGCGCCGTGCATAAAATAAATTTTTTATTGTTTTAATTAGTGTTTTCCTGATTGTTCTCTATGACTACGATCTTTTTATCCAGGTTACAGTCAGAAAGCACTTTTTCAAAAATGACTTACAAATACTATGACTACTCCTTTTGAGCGGGGGTTACAACCCGGCCGGATTCTTTTAAAAAGCCTTCCTTATATATAGTAGAGCTCCAAAATAAACGTACTTTGTATTGTAACCAAAATGGTTATGCTGTAGTCATAGTAGCAGCATGTCAACCGGACTGAATGATAACGAGATCATTAGCAAAGTGCTAAATGGTGACCACGAGGCGTATGCCGGGTTGGTGAACCGTTACCAGAACTATGTATTTACCCTCACCCTGCGCATGATCAAAAGCAGGGAAGATGCCGAAGAAGTGGCGCAGGATATTTTCATTAAGGCCTACCGCTCTTTGTCCAGCTTCAGGGGAGATTCAAAATTCAGCACTTGGCTTTATACCATAGTGAATACTACGGCTATTACTTTTCTGCGGAAAAAGAAACTGGATATTCATTCATTAGATAACGAAAAGGTATTTGAAGTAGCCGATAGCCAGGATTCCGGGTTAAGAGCCAACCTGGTGGAACAAAAATCGAAAGTGAGTATGGTAAATAATGCCATAGCATTGCTGAATCCGGATGACGCACAGATCATCACCCTGTTTTACAAAGCGGAACAAACACTCGAAGAAATAGCACAGGTTTTAGGATTAGAAACAAACACGGCGAAAGTAAGATTGCACAGGGCCCGGACAAGATTAAAAGAAAAAATGGAAACTCATTTTGCTGAAGAAGTAAGAGATTTAAATTAAACCGAAAATGGAGTTGTATGAATACACAGCATAGCCCGGAAGAGAAATTGTGGGAGTATATTGACGGTATATCTTCCCCTGATGAGAAAACAATGATTGAGCAATTGCTTCAAAACGATGCGGTATGGAAAGCAAAGTACCAGGAACTGATGGAGATCAACCAGCTCTTGCAATCATCTGACCTGGAAGCGCCTTCGATGCGCTTCACTAAAAATGTGATGGAAGAAATTACTAAACTGCATATTGCTCCTGCTACCAAATCCTATATTAATAATAAGATTATCTGGGGGCTGGGTATTTTCTTTATTATTATGATCGTTGGCTTCCTCATATATGGGTTTGGACAGGTTGACTGGACGGTACAGAACGATACAACTATTACAGATAAACTGGGTAAGATCGACTATAGCAAATTTTTTAATAACACCCTTGTCAATGTTTTTATGATGATCAATGTAGTCTTAGGCCTGTTTCTCCTGGACAATTATTTAAGTAATAAACGAAAACAATATCGCAAAGAAATGTAGCGTGAAGGTTGTGAAGGTTGCCAACTTTTTAAAAGTTGGCAACCTTAAAAGATGCTTGATGATTTTATATCATTGAGTCCGGTATGCCCCTTCTGATTTCAGAGGGGGCATTTTTTTATGAGACGCTGCCCAAAAATGAAGTCAATACTACTTTCAGAGTATGCCTGTTATATAAGATTAGGATAAACAAAATGCAGAAAATTGATTTCAATACCTTTGTGGCATTGAATTAACTATCATGGATATCAAAAACAACATACTTGAAACGATTGGTAACACCCCACTAATAAAGCTGAATAAGATCACCAAGGATTTTCCCTGCACTGTTGCTGCTAAAGTTGATTATTTCAATCCCGGTAACTCTATCAAAGACCGTATGGCTCTGAAGATGGTAGAAGTGGCAGAGAAAGAAGGCAAATTAAAACCGGGCGGCACTATCATTGAAGGCACCAGTGGCAATACAGGAATGGGGCTTGCATTGGCAGCGGTGGTAAAGGGATATAAATGCATTTTTGTTACCACCGATAAACAGTCCAAGGAAAAAGCAGATATACTAAAAGCAGTAGGCGCTGAAGTGATCGTTTGTCCTACCAATGTTTTGCCCGAAGATGCAAGAAGTTATTACAGCGTAGCAGCCCGGCTTGCTAAAGAGGTTCCCAATTCCTATCACATGAACCAGTATGATAACCTGGCCAACCGGCTGGCACATTATGAAACAACAGGACCAGAGATATGGAATCAAACTGATGGCAAGATCACTCATCTTGTTTGTACGGCCGGCACCGGTGGCACTATTACAGGTGTTGCACAATTTCTGAAAGAAAAAAATCCTGCCATTCAAATATGGGCGATTGATGTGTATGGATCGTTACTCACCAAATATTTCCGGACGGGCGAAATTGATATGAATGAAGTGCATCCTTACATCAGTGAAGGGTTTGGCGAAGACTTTGTGCCGAAAAATTATGACATGAGTGTGATTGATCATTTTGAACAGGTAACCGATAAAGATGGCGCCGTAATGGCAAGAAAGCTGGCCAAAGAAGAAGGTATCTTCTGCGGGTATAGTGCCGGCAGTTGTATACAGGGATTGATGCAATTAAAAACACGATTGAAAAAAGATGACCTGGTAGTTTGCATTTTTCATGATCATGGCAGCCGTTATGTAGCCAAGATATATAACGATCAGTGGATGATCGAAAGAGGTTTCCTTGATGTAAAAACATTTAAGGATATAATCAGCTCAAGGGGCGCCGCCAAAAAACTGATTACGGTGGAACCTGCACAAACCGTTGCAGAAGCTGTAGAGATGATGAAGAAATATGATATCGAACATATTCCCGTAATGAATGGGAATGGATTAATTGGTGCGATCAGTGAAAGCGGCCTGTTTCAAAAAATATTTGACAATCCGGAGATAAAAAACTCTAAAGTGGAAGAAGTGATTGAGCCTACATTCCCGATCGTAGCGTTTGATACCCCCGTAGAGAAACTAAGCCATCTTATCAATAAAGAAAATGGAGCTGTTTTAGCGAAGGATGATGCAGGCAATTATCATATCGTAACCAAGTATGATGTGATCCAGGCATTCGGAAACTAATACAATAAACCCTTCCCTTGATTTGAAACAAGTCCGGTAACGATGCCGGAGCCTTATTTGGGTATAATTACGTGAGGTCAATTAGCAATTTCCGCAATTTGTTAGGGCTTGTTTACGATGCAGAAAGTAAATACCGTCGTAAAAAAGTGCAGTTATTTTGCTCTATAATATTAAAATATCGCCAATTATATTTGTATCAGAAGTTGATTGATACGTTATCAATCTAATTAATCCAAAATCCAATATTTGTTTTCGAGAAAAGCTTTAAAAACCCAGATCCTTTAGAAAAACCGACTAAAATTCAACATCTGTTTTTGAAGAACACAATGAAACCAAATCCTTAGAAAGATCCATCCGAAAAATCCAATATCAATCAACTTCTCTTTTTCCTGTTGTCTTTGAAAAACCAAAAGTTAGAATCCAACATCCTGAAGAAAGATCATCCAAATCATCCTGAAGAACCTAAGTTTGAGTCACCGTGTCCAAATCCATGAAAAGATTAAAAAGTCCGGAACCCTCCTGCTAAACTAAATTTAGCAGGAGGCGCGGTGAACTTCCGGAAAACTCACCTACTCCATCCAAATTTTACAATTCATTCTACGGTTCAGTAATTTGCAGCAAATTGATACATGGCTGTTTTTATTGATCAAACCGGGCAAAATATTTCTTTAGATACTATTCCCCAACGGATCATTTCATTGGTTCCCTCACAAACAGAATTATTATCCGATCTGGAGCTACAACAAGAAGTAGCAGGTATTACCAAATTTTGTGTGCATCCTGCAGTATGGTTTACAACCAAAACAAGAGTAGGTGGCACCAAACGACTAAAGATGGATATTATCCATCAACTGCAGCCTGATCTTATCATTGCTAATAAAGAAGAGAATGTAAAAGAACAGGTAGAAGAACTGCGGCAACACTATCCCACCTGGGTTAGCGATATCAATGACCTTGAAGATGCATATGAAATGATAGAACAGGTTGGGATAATGACAGGCAAAGCAGCAAAAGCTAATGAGATAAATCGCCATATCAAAAACAATTTTTCACAACTCATCCTTCCCGGCCCCCGGTTACGAGCGGCATACCTGGTTTGGCAAAAGCCATACATGACGATTGGGGGAGACACGTTTATCCATGTTATGATGAAAAGCGCAGGCTTTGAAAACATCTTTAGTAATAAAATCCGTTATCCAGAAATAACTATTGAAGATTTGCAAAAGGCCAATTGTGAATTGTTATTGCTATCCTCCGAACCCTTTCCTTTCAACCAAAAACATATCCATGAATTAACACCCTTGCTGCCTGGTACTAAAATTATAGTAGTGGATGGCGAAATGTTTAGCTGGTATGGTAGCCGGCTATTGCAGGCCCCTGCATATTTTGAAAAACTTCAACAGCAAATAAGATAACTTCGGCGTAAGTAACTATCATTTAGAAAAATGAGTTTTGCAGAATACAAGAATGATCCTGATGCTAAACACGGCGATAAGCCTTCCCGTAAAAAACCGATGTACCCGGTAAATGAGCGACTCCGGCATTATCTCAAGCTGCATGGTCGTGAAGTAAAACTTCCTGTTACTTATGATAACCTGCTTCATTATACCTGGTCAAATCCTATCGTTGATAAAAATGGCAAGGATACGTTATGGGAAAAAACATCGTATGACAGTCGTGACTGGAATTATATCCGCGAAGGATTGGTAAAGATATATGCCATTTTAAAAACCGAAGGCGACTTTAGTTTCACCAATCACCTGGATGTGGCCAGGGTGGATTATTGCACATTTGGTAACTCACATCCGTTTCGTATCCGTATCGTCAACAAGTATAACGACAATTACGATCATTATTATATCAAGATCGCCGACGCTTCACGCATCTATGGTTTGGAATTGGAGCATATCCTCTCTCCCAATCGCATCACTTTTTTTACCGATAAAAATACGTTGGTGGAAGAACATATTCCCGGTATACCCGGCGATATGTTCATTCAGCACATGATGGATGCCCCTGAAACCAATAAGATCCGATTGGCCAAAGAATTTGTAAAATTTAATGAACGTTGTTTTGTACGGTTGCTCGGTGATATGCGCAGTTATAATTTTGTGGTGGACATTACACCTGATATCGAAGATTATCAATATCGCATCCGTTGTATTGATTTTGATCAGCAATCTTATGAGGGCCGGAAGAATTTATACCTGCCGCAATTCTTTAAAGAGAATTATGCTTTTGTCAACCTTTGTCTCTCACACCTGAATAAAGAATCGATTGAGCAATACCAGTTTGAAGAAAGAACGCTGATCACTTTTCGCCTGGCCTCTTCCCGCTACCGCATCAAGGAACTGCTGGATATTATGACCACCGATGAAATATCCACACCTCAAAAAACGGAACAACTTAAAAATGAGCTGGGTGAATACCTTCACACCAAAGCATTTACCAAATCCTATTCGATGGGCGAAGTGGTTAAAACACATCTCAAGCAAACCCTTCGTAAACATCTATTGCTGGTGCAAAAGAACATGGGTAAAACGAATGATTGATATTTCTGACACCTGTTCGCTATTCCTATAGAAGAAATCGGCTATATTGCGCCTCCGTTAACGATTTTAGCTGCCGTTGAAAAGCATTTTTAACTAATTAAAGTCTAAAGAATGAAAAAGTACAGAGCTGGCGTGCTGTTCGGTGAAGAACTCGAGGCACTTTACAAAGATGCAAAAGCTAATCAATTCGCTTTACCTGCCGTTAACACAATTGGTACCAACACAATCAATGCTACCCTTGAAACTGCAGCCAAGGTAAACTCCCCCGTTATCATTCAATTTTCTAATGGTGGCGCACAGTTTATTGCCGGTAAAGGAATGCCTAATGATAAGTTACAGGGAAATATCTCCGGTGGTATCTCTGGTGCTTTGCATATTCATAATGTAGCTAAATATTATGGCGTACCTGTGGTGTTACATACAGACCACGCCGCAAAAAAATGGTTGCCCTGGATCAGCGGGTTGATTGATGCCGGTGAACAATTTTTTAAAGAAAAGAAACAACCGCTCTTCAGTTCTCATATGCTCGATCTGAGTGAAGAACCCATCGAAGAGAATATCCATACTTCTGTCGAATTTTATAAAAGAATGCAGCCGCTCGGTATGGGTATTGAAATAGAACTTGGTGTTACCGGTGGCGAAGAAGATGGAGTAGATAACAGTGATGTGGAAAATTCAAAGCTGTATACCCAACCAGAAGACGTTGCTTATGCTTTCAAAGAATTAAGTAAGGTAGGTAACCTGTTTACCGTCGCTGCTGCATTTGGGAATGTGCATGGCGTTTATAAACCCGGCAATGTGGAATTGCGTCCTGTTATTTTACACAACAGCCAGGTTCATATCGAAAAAGAATTAAAAACAGGACCCAAGCCCGTTTACTTCGTATTTCATGGCGGCAGCGGCTCACCTCAACACCAGATCAGGGAAGCGATCGGCTATGGCGCTATCAAAATGAATATTGATACCGATCTGCAGTGGGCTTTCTGGGAAGGCATATTGAATAATTATAAAAAGAATGAAGGCTATCTTCAGGGACAACTCGGTAATCCCGAAGGAGAAGATAAACCCAATAAGAAACATTACGATCCCCGTGTATGGCTGCGCAAAGGCGAGGAAGCCTTCAGCAAACGTTTGGAAGTAGCGTTTGATGACCTGAACTGTATCAACAGGAACGCATAAAGACAATTATCAGTTTTAATGATTTGCCTGCATTTCCGTGCAGGCATTTTTTTTCTTATTTAGGAAACAATTAGCCTATTAGCTGACAAATTTAGTAGGATAAATGTGATAATTTTAGGTGACGACAACCAAATGCAGTGATGAAAAAAGAATTTTACCAGCAAATTTATAAGCAACAGCAGGACATAGAAGTAGTTCCGCCCAACGAACAGATAGCGGCCTGGGTATTAAAACTCATTTCCTTATTATTTCCAGAAAGAGCGGATGGTTCAATCAATTCTGTAGAAGAAACAGAGGCCGAGTTCAACAAACTGGAAATACAGCTTACCCGGATATTAAATGCTACCAGGGCCTGCAACAAATGCGACAATGCTGAAAAAGCTGATTTCTTTTTTAATAACCTTCCCGAACTGTACCGAGTATTGAATACCGATCTTGATGCTATTCTTGAAGGTGATCCTGCTGCACGAACAAGGTTTGAGATAATCAGAGCGTATCCCGGATTTTTTGCGATCTCTTTTTATCGCATCGCACATGCATTGCTTGATCTTGCTATTCCATTATTGCCAAGGATCATTACCGAACATGCCCATTCCAAAACAGGAATTGATATTCACCCGGCGGCGCAGATCGGCGAACATTTTTTTATTGATCATGGTACCGGGATTGTCATCGGTGAGACCTGCATCATTGGCGATCATGTAAAATTATACCAGGGAGTAACATTGGGTGCGTTAAGTGTTGATAAAAGTATGGCACTTGTAAAACGTCATCCTACTGTCGAAGACCATGTGATTATTTATTCAGGTGCCACCATACTCGGCGGCGAAACCATTATCGGTCATCACAGCATTATTGGAGGTAATGTATGGCTTACTAAAAGTATTCCTCCCTACTCTACTGTATACCACCGGCCCGATATTGAAGTGGTGGAACAAATCAAATCATAAACATGGCAAGCATTATTGATCTTGTTGGCAATACACCGCTTGTAGAAATAAAGAAATTAAATCCCAATCCCAATGTTCGCCTTTATGCCAAGCTCGAAGGAGATAATCCCGGTGGCAGTGTAAAGGACAGGCCTGCTTTGAACATGATCCGTTCCGCATTAGAAAGAGGCGATATAAAAGCCGGAACAAAATTAATTGAGGCCACCAGTGGTAATACAGGTATTGCGCTGGCCATGATCGCAAGATTATATGATCTCGAAATAGAACTGGTAATGCCTTCCACTTCTACCCGTGAGCGGACATTAACGATGGAAGCGTTTGGTGCAAAAGTTACCTTATTGGATAGCATTGAGATTTGCCGCGACTATGCCGAAGAAAAAGCGGCAAAAGGCGATGCCTATATATTAAATCAGTTTGCCAACCCGGATAATTATAAAGCCCATTATAAAACAACCGGCCCGGAAATATGGAGAGACACTGATCAAGGCATCACCCACTTTGTAAGCTCGATGGGTACTACAGGCACCATCATGGGTTGTTCAAGATATTTTAAAGAAGTTAATCCTTCTATACAGATAATAGGTTGCCAGCCTACTGAAGAATCATCTATACCCGGCATCCGCCGTTGGCCCAAAGAGTATTTACCTAAAATCTTTGAACCCGAAAGAGTGGATCGTGTGATGGATGTATCGCAGGAAGAAGCTACATTGATGACAAGACAGCTTGCTAAAGTGGAAGGCATCTTTGCAGGTATGAGTAGCGGTGGCGCAGCTTCAGCTGCTATACGACTGGCCAAAGAAATTGATAAAGGCGTCATCGTTTTTATCACCTGCGATCGGGGTGATCGCTACCTGAGCAGTAATTTGTTTGGGTAGTTCACAGGGTTGCCAACCTTCAAAAGGTTGGCAACCCTGACTTGAAAATCTTTGAACCCGAACGAGTAGATCGTGTGATGGATGTATCACAGGAAGAAGCTACATTGATGACAAGACAGCTTGCTAAAGTGGAAGGCATCTTTGCCGGTATGAGTAGCGGTGGTGCAGCTTCAGCTGCTATACGACTGGCCAAAGAAATTGATAAAGGCGTGATTGTTTTTATCACCTGCGATCGGGGTGATCGCCACCTGGGCAGTAATTTGTTTGGGTAGCTCATAGGGTTGCCAACCTTTTAAAGGTTGGCAACCCTGCTAGTAAACCTTATCTTAGAACATGCCAATCCCTGCAAAATATCTTGCTGATTTTGATGAGCATGGCATCTATCATATTTATAACCGTACCAACAACCAGGAAAAACTCTTCCTTTCTGATGAGAACCGATATTTCTTTTTAAAAAGATATAAAGAATATCTTTCCCTATATCTCGATACATTTTGCTGGTGCCTGTTGCCCAATCATTTTCATTTTCTTATCCGGGTTATATCCTTAAAAGATATAACGGCTGCTATTCAAAATAAACCTTTTTCTGATCGTTCACTTACTGAAAAGAGATTTTTAGAAAAAGAGATCACTCTTAGTGAATTAATAGAACAGGGTTTCAAACGATTCTTTCAATCGTATTCACTTGCATTTAATAAGATGTATACCCGCAAAGGCAATTTATTTTATAAACCTTTTAAACGGGTAGCAATAGATAAACAATCTCACTTTACGCAAGCTATCATTTATATACATGCGAGTCCCGTAAAACATGGTATATGTAAAGACTTTACAACGTATGAATGGTCATCGTGGAGGAGCCTCCTATCAGGCAGGGAAACAAATTTATTACGGGATGAAGTGTTGAACTGGTTTGGTGATAAAGCCCGATTTATTAATGCCCACCAGGAAATGATAGAGTACTATATAGAATCTGATATTTCTATTGAGGATTAATTAAGAATTCGTAAGGGTTGCCAACCTTTTAAAGGTTGGCAACCCTATATTGCCGTAATTTTAATTATTATTTTTTTACACATGGAACAAAAAATATCGCCAATAATAAACCCCGAAGAATTAATAGCTCTCAGCCAGTCATCCCCCATCATTATCATTGATGTGAGTGCAGGTGCTGACGCTAAAACAAAGTATACGCAACAACATTTAAAAGGAACTTTGTTTGCAAATCTCAATACTGATCTTGCACACATAATGCCCGATGCGGCAAATGGTGGCAGACATCCACTCCCCGGCCCTGATCAATTTGCTGCCGTATTAACCCGGCTTGGGATAACACCAACAACTCATGTCATATTATACGATGATAAGAACGGTTCCAATGCAGCAGCCCGTCTTTGGTGGATGCTACGATCAATCGGTCATAAAAAAGTTCAGGTCATTAACGGGGGTTTGAATGCAGCCATTGCTGCAGGTTTCCCGGTAAGTTCAAATGAAGAGCAGGCTTTAATAACTGAGCCTTACGGCGAGGTTAATTGGGAATTACCCTTATCAAGCATACAGGAAGTAGAAAATGTTGCGGCCAATAGCGATTTTCTTATCATTGATGTTCGTGATAAAGAACGTTACAATGGAGAAAAAGAACCTATCGACCTGGTAGCAGGCCATATACCGGGTGCTGTAAACATTCCTTTTGCTAAGAATTTAGATAGCAAAGGCTTTTTCTTACCACCAGCAGAGCTCAAACGTTTATATGAAGATGCGATGGAGCATAGAACAGCAGAAAATGTAATTGTGCATTGTGGTTCTGGTGTAACAGCCTGTCATACTCTTTTAGCCATGGATTATGCGGGTATGCTCATCCCGAAATTGTATGTAGGTTCATGGAGTGAATGGTCAAGGAACAATAAGCCGATGGCTACGCTGGCAAAAGAGCAGAGCTGATTACTTCCGTGTGTAGGTTTAGCATCATATTGAATAAAAACGAGCAGAAGCCGATAAATTTGATTTGACCGTTCCTGTCGCATTTAACCTCTTCAATGTCTTATTCACCACCCTGTTGATTTGTTCCGCTTTCTTATTTTTGAAACAGGATATATAACGTATTGCTATTTCCAACTACTCAATATGTAAAAGTATATTTATCATCTAAAATTTAAAACTATGGCACGAGTGAGCACTTACCTGAATTTTGCAAACAACACGGAAGAGGCATTTAATTTTTATAAAAAAATATTTGGTGGCGAATTTGGCCGCGGCGGTATTGCACGATTCAGTGATATTCCTCCATCTCCTGAAATGCCACCCCTGGCAGATGCAGATAAAAACTTGGTCATGCATGTCGAATTAGCGATACTTGGCGGACATGTTATCATGGGTACAGATGCGCCCGAATCCATGGGATTTACGATGAATTATGGAAACAATGTTCATATTAACCTAGAACCGGACAGTAGGGCTGAGACAAAGAAATTGTTTGACGCCTTATCTGCCGGCGGAAAAATAACTATGGAACTGCAGGATATGTTTTGGGGAGACTACTTTGGAAGTTGTACGGATAAATTTGGGGTACAATGGATGTTCAATTGCAGCGAAAAGAAATAATAGCAATGATAAAAGGGGATATGATTTCTATAAACCCATAAAAAAGTATGACACCTAAACCTGTCAACATAGATGAGTATATCGCAGGGTTTTCAAAAGATGTTCAAAAAAATTTGGAGCAAATTCGTGCTGTGATCAAAAAAACTGCTCCTGCCGCCGAAGAAACCATTAAGTATGGAATGCCCACTTTTACTCTTTTTGGAAACCTTGTTTATTTTGCAGCTTACAAGCATCATATCGGTTTTTACCCTGTACCCACAGGAGATCTGGCATTTAAAAAAGAATTGAGCGGTTATAAAACAGGAAGGGGCTCTATTCAATTTCCACTGAATAAACCTATGCCTGTAGCGCTGGTAACAAAAATCGTAAAGTATTATGCGAAAAGAAATGCAGCTAAAGCAGGGAAAAAGAAATGAAGCCATATCTTTTGTAGTGAATTGCGATACACAGGCAGATATCGACTATTATTGGGAAAAATTTTCTGCAAGCGACTACGAAAAAGCACAAGTGTGCAAATGGCTGAAAGATATCAAAGAGTAGCGAGGGCTATGCTTCAAATGAAGAAACTGGACATAGCAGCATTAAAACAGGCATATAATAAATCATGAACGTAGTTATGTACTACAACCATTTAATTACACTATAATAAATGATCGTATGAAAAAATTAGTTCTGTTCATGCATGTATCACTGGATGGCTTTGTGGCAGGACCCAACGGGGAAATGGATTGGATAAAAGTAGATGACGAAATGTTTGACTATGCCGGCAAACAAACCGATCAGTCAGACACAGCATTGTATGGACGGGTTACCTACCAGATGATGGAAAACTACTGGCCTGCGGCAGGCGAACAACCCAATGCTACCAAGCATGACAAACAACATTCAGCCTGGTATAACCAGGTGCCTAAATATGTTTTATCAAAAACATTAAAAGAAGAAAAACTGGTCAATACGTTTATCATTAGTGATAACGTGACCGACCAGGTGAAACAACTGAAACAGGGAGCAGGAAAAGATATCGTAATGTTTGGTAGTCCTTCTGCTGCTCATACTTTAATGGCAGAAAATCTTATAGATGTTTACTGGTTATTTGTGAATCCAATTTTAGTAGGGGAAGGCATCCCTTTATTTAAGAAGATAAATCATAAAACAAACCTGAATTTACTTAGCACTGCTACTTTTCCGTCCGGGGTGGTTTGCCTGCATTATACGTTGTAAATAAGTGGATGGCTTCGCATTTTTACTTTATTGCTTTAAGCGCTTCTATATAGCCAGCCTGCTCACAAAGGGCTGATCATGATATAAAATATATACAGGGAAAGATCGTTTGCCAACGCTTCAGCAGCACTGATCTTATTTTTTTCAAGCAATCCTGACCCGCGATTATCAAGACATCCCAGCATAATCCCTATTTTTTTAAAGTCAATATCACCGGTTACCTGTGGCTCTATCATAAATGCAAATTCAGAACTACGGCCATAAAATTCAAAGTCTTTATACCCATTCAATCTTAACAACTCCTTTAATCCTAGACCTGAATAAATACCGTTTTTCAATTCCCATTTATTCTGGCTGATGCTGCGTGTATAGAGAACAGCATCAAGGTTGGGCAGTACACCGCTGATGAGTATATAAGAAAGTTTGCTGAGGTTCTTTTCATCATCCCATATAAAAATGGCCTGGCGACTTGTATTACCAAAAAGAACCGAACATTTTTTCAGCTCTTTTTCGCCGAGATAGTAGGCATCTTTTTTTACATTGCTTTCGCCAAAAAAACTCACGAGGTATTCATGCGAAGAAAATTGTAAAAGATCGTCTGCATACCGGATGGCTGATACATCCGGCCATTCCCTGCGTTGCAATAAAAAGGTGTACACTGTTAAATCGTCCTGCTTGCAGGAATCCACACGTAGCGTCAGGTTTTTGCGCTGAAAAAATAGTGTTTGCCGTCTTATCGCAGAATCTTGTGATGAAGAAGAAAAGAATACATTTTTCTTCAGGCGGTTGCAGCCGTCAACAAATTCATTATAGCATGAAGTGTGGAGGGCAAAACAATAATTGTCCTGCTTTTTATACAAATCAACAGTCTGAAAATTTCCTGCGCCGTCAATTGATTTCCTTTTCTTTGTTTTTTGAATAAATGTAATCGTCATGGCATTTCCTTCTATTGATTTGCTATTGATAACAAATCCTCTTTTGGCCATATAACTATCAAAATTTTTGGAAGAGAGCGTTGATAGTGTAAGCAAATCATCAACAGTAACCTGGCTTTGGGCCACGTTTATCCATAAACCGTGCAGGGCTAATATTACTAATATCCGGTACATTGCTGATACGGTTCATAAAAATTGGCTGCGTTTTTAAAGGAATGTGGAGGCGAAGAATTGATCTCAATAGATGTACGAATCAATCGATCACAAAATAGCTTTTTTTAAGCAATACCTATAGATTGCCGGGCTAGTTTTTTCATGCTCTGCGAAACTTACAGCTTCGTAGTTTTACTTTTATCCCAAATGATACTTAGCGCTATTACTCTCTTTCCGGAGCTTTGCCAGCATTATGAATACTAATAACACCCACGAACCCCGGGCTGTTAATAATATCAAATAAAGTTCTGAAATTCATTTTTCCAACTGCCATTCAACTAATTTCACTGCTTCTATAACTTATCGCACTATGTTTTTTAAAATAATAACGGTAGCAGGTTTGGCTACTTTCGAAATATATGCAGCTATTCCTGCGGGGCTTGCTTTGGGGCTGTCACCGTGGACAATATTTCTCGCCAGTGTCACAGGAGGTTTAGCAGGTGTTTTTGTAGCTACTTTTTTAGGCGATAAGATCAGGGCCTTCCTTCATAAAAAAAGAACACCGAAAGAAGAAACAAAAAAACACCCGATGGTTACCCGTATCTGGAATAAATATGGCATTATAGGATTAGGTTTTTTGGGTACGTTATCTGTTGGCGCCCCTATCAGCATTGCAGTAGGTACAGGTTTAAATGCTAACCTGCGAAAATTATTGATCTGGTGTTGTATCGGAGTAGTCACCCGTTGTATCTTATTTACACTTATTGGGTATTACGGGTTGCAGTTATTCTAACCGTTTAATGCAACATCGGAGCGTCTTACCTTTTCTTCCAATCCCCGATCGGTTATCTTTTTTTGGGGGCGACTCCGGCCACCAAATTTTATTTGCATTGCAAAATTTGCTGGCCAAGACTTCGCCTGAGAACGCTTTAATTCGAACACTCGGCGGCGAAGAAGGTTCATCTTCTTTTTTTCTTTGACTGAACACTACGGACAGCTGAGTTAATTAACCCCAACTATTTTGATACGTTACCGAATGTACATATCAATATTTTCCCATTCTCCTTCACCAACACTATCCGGAACTAAATACAACGGCAATAGGCATGACTTAACCGGATTTGTAGAATCATATAATACAAAATATCTTTTACCTATGTTCGTTTGATTAAAATTATAAGTTCCTTGAATAAGCCTTGCTTCTGTTGAGGTATAAGCAACCCCGTTAACTATATATTGATAAAGAGGATCATATGCGTCCTTTTTATCAACGATATTAATGACGACTCCAATTGTATATTTTCCAAACTTCTCAAGTCGTCTTTTTTGAAAAGGAAGAAGAAGTATTGCATAAATAGCGAGCAATATAAAAATAAATATTGTTAGCCGAATTGCAGTTGTTCGGTTTTTGTCATAAAAAGTATAGGAAAACATATGTTCTTAATTTTCGTTTAGGCTTATCTTCTTCTTTTAATATTTTATTTGCTTCCGAGCCTGTTATAGTTTCGGCTGAATTTAATAAATACTCGTGTGACTCATTAATACCAACAGGACTATATCTTAAAGTTTGGCCTATAAAAAAATGTGGAGCGATATTGAGCAAATCAATTCCTGACGACCCAGTTATCCATAGTGTTCATTAAATAAAAAAAGATGATCAGTTGTGGTTAATCTGCAACTAAGCATCAGCTCCAACAAGGCTGTTAAATTTAACAATAACCAGATTGTATCTGCAATTTTAATCTCGGTTCTTAAATAACTTAGTGAAAGGCTTATGAGCGAAGATGGTTATACAAATACGTAACCAGTGCCATTGGCAATAATCCCGGAGTCTTTTAGGTTTTCTTCCAACCCCCGATCAATTATCTTTGCAATCCCGACGAATATAGGAACAAAATAAATGGAGCACATGGATATTAAAGTGATTGCCTTTGATGCTGATGATACACTGTGGATCAACGAACCTTATTTCCAGGAAATTGAAAAAAAGTTTTGCGCCTTACTGGAAGATTACCTGCCACAACATACCGCCAACCAGGAATTATTTAAAACAGAAATGGCAAATCTTGCTTTGTATGGCTACGGGGTAAAAGGTTTTATGCTTTCGATGGTGGAAACAGCTTTACGGGTCTCCAGCAATACCGTGAATCATACAGTAATAGAAAAAGCCATTCAGTATGGTAAAGAATTATTGGAAAAGCCTATTGAATTATTGGAGGGTGTGGAAGAAGTATTACAAGCACTTAAAGGAAAATACAGGCTGGTGGTGGCCACTAAAGGCGACCTGCTGGACCAGGAACGTAAATTAAAAAAATCAGGCATTGAACATTACTTTCATCATATCGAGATCATGAGTGATAAACAGGAAGCAGATTATAAAAAACTGATCAAACACCTTGATATAAAACCCGAACAATTCTTAATGTTGGGTAATTCCTTAAAATCAGATGTACTCCCTGTGCTGGCCATTGGTGCACATGCTGTCCATATTCCTTACCACACTACCTGGGCGCATGAAAAAATTGAACATCATGTAGAGCATGAAAACTTTAAGCAGATCGGAAAAATAACGGAGATATTACCACACCTCCCTGTTTGAATTAAGTATAAGCACTTGTAATAAGGCCTCTATTTATTTTTATTTTCCTGTACCAGATAATTAGAAGAGAATTGTATTTTTGAATCATGCGGACAACCTTAGTAACCTTATTGTTCCTCGTTTTCATCTCTTGTAAGAATAACTCTACCGAGGCTGGCGAGAATGAGGACACACTGATGGAAGAATCAGATTCAGTTCTTCTTACTGCTGATAAACTTCCCTGGATAGCAGAGTACGACACGGTAAAAGGTGAATTTGCATTAAAAAAACAACGAGTTGTGCCTGAAACCGAAACAGCTCAGAAACTGATTACTGATATTAATGATGCATGGGAAAATGTGAAACTGGTGTTCCGAAAAGTATCGAACGATACATTGTACGTAGCTATTCCGCAAAGCGAATTTCTTACCGAAAGAATGGGCAGTTCCGGTTCTGCTGAATATATGGCTACCACTACTTACATACTCACCGAGTTAAAGAATATAAAGTTCGTTAACTACAGTTTTAAAGAAGGCGAACATTTGTCTCCCGGTGTGTTTGACCGGGCAGATTTCAAAGATTTTCACTGACACTACCCCGTTAATCGTATTATCATCCGGCAGAAATAATTATTATCTTACTTATTAAAATCTGCTGCATGAATAAACATCAATTGTCAATCCTGTTTAGCGTTATCATTACGCTGATAGCATGGTTTGCTTTATCATTGCAGCTTTATATCCTGGTCAATAATACACCGGGTAATGGCATGACCCCCTGGCAGGCTGTAGCAAGATTCTTTATTTTTTTTACCATCCTGTCCAATCTTTTAGTGGCAATTAGTCTTACCACCACTTTATTAACTCCTTATTCAAAAGCCGGGCGATACTTTTCAAAACCTGCTGTTACCGCCAGTATTGCACTTTATATACTAATCGTAGGGTTAGTGTATAATATTATACTCCGTAATTTATGGTCACCGGCGGGGATGCAAAAACTGGCTGATGAATTATTACATGGGGCTGTACCGGTATTATATTTTCTTTATTGGATATTCTTTTTGCCTAAGCAAGGCTTACAATTCCGCCATGCTTTTTACTGGCTTTCGTTTCCGGCCGTTTATATTGCCTATGCACTGTTGCGGGGAAAGTTAGAAGGGTTTTACCCTTATCCTTTTATTGATGTAAACGAATTGGGATATGGTAAAGTAGCTATAAATAGTTTAGTGATGATGTTTGCGTTTATTATTACAGGACTGTTGTTGATTTTATTGGCCAAAAACATAAAACCTTCAGGCATCGATACAAAAAACTGATCTTACTTTTTTTGCTGGTATACTCTTACGTAATCGATCTCCATTCTTCTTGGATAAATAGTAGAATCTACTCCTTTCTGTGCACCCCAGTTACCTCCTACCGCAATATTCAGGAGTAAGTACATTTTATTATCAAAGGGCCATGCTTCATAACTGCTGTGTTCATTGGCAAACCTGAAATAGGTATCATTATCAACGGAAGCCCTTACACTGTCTTTATCCCATTCTACTGCATACACATGAAAAACATCAGAACAATCGGGCACATAGATCGTATCCGTTTTTTGAGTGCCGATACTGTGATAATATTTTTTGCAGTGCACAGATCCATGAATATATCCCTGGTTATGTCCTACATGTTCCATAATGTCAATCTCCCCATCGTCTGGCCATTTTAATGGCGAACGGGCAGCCAGCATCCAGATGGCCGGCCAGGTACCAAGACCTGAAGGTATTTTTGCTTTTACTTCAATCCGGCCATATTGCCATTCTCCTTTTCCTTTAGTCACCAACCTTGCTGAGGTATAGTTCAGCCCACCGCTTCTCTCCTTTCTTGCTTCGATGATCAGTTGACCATTTTCTACCCTTGCATTTTCTTTTCGCCTGTATGTATAAAACTGTAATTCCCGGTTACCCCATCCATGTCCGCCAGTATTGTAATTCCATTTGTTACTATCAGGCAAGCCGGTGTAGTTAAATTCATCATTCCATACCAGTTGCCAGGAAGGGCCTGCCTCTTTGTTTTTTGTTTTATAGGCAAAAAGAAAGATCATGAACACAACAAGAAGAGTAAAATTTATTTTCATCTCCCAATTTCGGGATTAATTGTATTACGGCCAAGAGTTTGAAATAACAAACCAATAGTTATTTTTGATCAAAGAATATTGCATGATCTCTTACAATCCCAAAGAGTGGTTTACATTTATCTTTCGTTTTCATAAAGCAGATACGGTTCGTAAATTAGGCCCCCTGATCATCGGGATATCTGTTTATTCGGGAATCATTGCTTTTCTTGAATTAGAATATTGGAAACTTTCTGCCAGCAGTTATGTGCGCAATATTCCTGTTATGCACACCCTGCTGGGATTTGCGATCTCCATGCTGCTGGTCTTTCGCACCAATACAGCGTATGACCGCTGGTGGGAGGGCCGTAAACTCTGGGGCAACCTGGTCAATAATAGTCGTAACCTTTCTCTAAAGTTAGCAGCGATATTACCCGAAGATGAAATAGCACAACGATCGTTCTTCCGCAAAATAATCCCGGCATACGCCTATGCATTGCACAACCACCTGCGCCGTGAGCAAACACGAATTGAACTGTTTGAAGACGACGAACATAAACATGTGTTCAATACAATCGATAAAGAAAAACATATACCCAACCAGGTTGCCGGGTTGATGTACCAGCATATTCACCAGTTGCATAGAGAAAATAAAATAAGCGGGGAACAATTGCTTTATCTCAACACGGAACTACAATCATTCACCGATATCTGTGGCGCCTGTGAACGAATCAAGAACACACCCATTCCTTTTTCCTATAGCGTCTTTTTGAAAAAATTCATTTTCTTTTATATCATGACATTGCCATTCGGTTATGTATTCCAGTTGGGTTTTTATGTAGTACCGGTAGTGGCTTTTGTTTTTTATGTGCTGGCCAGCCTCGAGATCATCGCTGAAGAGATTGAAGATCCCTTTGGAGGCGATGAAAATGATGTGCCTACGGAAAAGCTGGCACAGAACATTCATCGCCACGTAGCAGAGATCATTTGACAGAAGGATGATGATACAAGGCAACGTTGATTAAACCTTTTTCGTTATTCTGTATCAGATGTATCTTCTTCAACAATTCAATAGTTATGCGCAAGGCTTTGTTAGTGACCGGTATTCTTACGATAATGATAGTTACGATTGTTTCCTGCAGCAAAAGTAGTGACGGTAGTAATAGCTGTGACGGTGTAGCAAAAACATGGTCGGCCAATGTAAGTGTGATCATTCAAACTTTCTGCAACCAGGCCGGTTGTCATAATGCAGGAAGTATGCAGGGCCCGGGCCCTTTGACAAATTATGCAGAGGTATTTCCGAACCGGGCTAGCATACGGGAGGCTGTTAAATTAGGAGTAATGCCTCAAAACACAACCCTTACTGCAGCTCAAAAGAATGCTGTGATCTGCTGGATAGATAGCGGCGCACCGAATAACTAAAGTCATTTCTCAATATATTTAGGGTCTCAAACCAACTATATGTTCAGACCCGTTTTTATTCTTGCCCTTTTGGGTTTTTCCATCGTTTCAACAGCTCAACAGAAATTAGATAAGCTTACTGTTGAAAAAATAATGAGAGACCCCAAATGGATGGGAACCTCACCTACCAATCCCCAATGGAGCAATGATGGAAAGTATTTATATTTTAACTGGAACCCCACAGGATCTTTAGCTGATTCTGTTTACTATATCACAGTCACCAATAAAATACCTGTAAAAGCATCACCGGCTGAAACACAAGACTTTTCAGCTACCGGTAATTTCAGGTATAATTTTTCCCGCAACGCCTATACTTATGCAAAAGATGCTGATATATTTTATACAGAAGTGAAATCAGGAAAAACAAAACACATCACACAAACAGTGGAAGCAGAAAGTAATCCTGTATTTTCTTTTAATGATACAAAAGTGGTGTATAGCAGGAACCAGAATTTATATGCCTGGGATATTGTCACGGGTGAAACCATACAATTAACCAATACGAGAACCGGAGATGCTGCTCCGGCTACACCTGCTTCTTCCCGGTTTGGTGGTGCAGGAAGTAATGCACCGCAACGAAATGCAACAGCTGCCAACCAACAGGAAGATTGGTTAAAGAATGATCAGTTACAATATTTTGAAGTACTGAAAGCAAGAAAAGAAAAACGAGAGAAAGGTGAAGCTTATTCCAAAACATTGCCCAAACCTAAAGAGCTCCGCACGATCAATCTCGAAGACCGGACGATGAGTAACCAAACCCTTAGCCCGGACGGAAGGTTTGTGAGTTATAGTTTAACAAAGCCTGCTACGAATGCAAAAACCACCATTGTTCCAAGCTATGTAACTGAAACAGGTTTTACTACCGATATACCAGGCCGAACCAAAGTGGGCGCACCGCTGGGTAATTCGGAATTTTTTATTTACGACAGGGAAAGGGATACAGTGCTTCTGATCAAAACAGATTCTATTCCGGGCATCAAAGACCTGCCGGATTATGTAAAAGATTATCCTAAACAACTGGAAGAAAGAAATAAGAAACCCCTATCAAGAGCCGTAAGTGTGATCGGACCATCCTGGTCGCCGAAAGGAACCTATGCAATATTGGATATCCGTTCGCAGGATAATAAAGATCGCTGGCTGATGCTATGGGATACAGCGACAGGAAAATTAAAGTTGCTCGACCGCCAGCGGGATGAAGCCTGGATCAGTGGACCGGGTATTGGCTTTACCCGCATCAGTTGGGTTGATGAAAATACATGCTGGTTTCAATCAGAAAAAACGGGCTATTCGCATTTATACACCATGAATGTGGCGACGGGCGAAAAGAAAGCGTTGACATCCGGCAATTATGAAGTGCAGCAAGCACAGCTTTCGTTGGATAAAAAATATTTTTATATCATCACGAACGAAGTGCATCCTGGCGAGCAGCATTTTTATCGTTTATCAATTGCAGATGGTAAAAAAGAAAAGATTACTACGATGACCGGCGCTAACGAGGTAACTATTTCCCGGGATGAAAAATACCTTGCTATACGTTACTCCTATTCTAACAAACCATGGGAATTGTATTTGATGGAAAATAAGCCGGGAGGAAAGATCGAACAGATCACTACTAAAGCCCAGAGCGATGAATTTAAGAGTTATGCCTGGAGAGATCCTGAACTGATCAGCTTTGCTGCCAGCGATGGCGCTATGGTCTATGCACGGGTGTATAAACCTGTTAATCCGCATCCCAATAAACCAGCCGTATTATTTGTACATGGCGCCGGCTATTTACAAAACGCCCATAAATGGTGGAGCAGCTATTTCCGGGAATATATGTTCAATAACCTGCTTGCAGATAATGGTTATTATGTAATGGATATTGATTACCGGGGCAGCGCTGGTTATGGTCGGGATTGGAGAACGGGTATCTATCGTCACATGGGTGGCAAGGATTTGAGCGATCATGTGGATGCGGTGAACTATTTAGTAAAAACATACGGCGTGAATCCGCAGCATGTAGGTTTGTATGGAGGTTCTTATGGTGGTTTTATTACGTTGATGGGGATGTTCAATGAGCCCAATGTATTTGCAGCCGGCGCTGCGTTGCGACCTGTAACGGATTGGGCGCAGTACAATCATGGGTATACATCCAATATTTTGAATGAACCTTATACGGACAGCATAGCGTATCGCAGAAGTTCACCCTACTATTTTGCAAATGGGTTGAATGGAAATTTGTTGATCTGTCATGGCATGGTAGATGTGAATGTTCATTTCCAGGATGCCGTGAAATTATCGCAGCGGTTAATTGAACTGGGAAAAGATAACTGGGAGTTAGCGGCTTATCCTATGGAAGATCATGGCTTCGTAGAGCCGAGTAGCTGGACGGATGAGTATAAAAGGATATTTAAATTGTTTGAAGCGGTGCTGAAGAAATGACGCCTCATCCCGACCTTCTCCGAAGGAGAAGGCCATCATTGCACAGCCCAATCCTTTAGCAGATACTAATAGGTTTAATTTTTTCCCGAATGCTGAGCAGAGATATAAAGTTGATGTGGGTGATAAGAAGTTTGGATTTGTGATGAAGCACCGTCCTTCTCCAAAGGAGAAGGATAAGAGGATGAGGCCAGATGAGCAACAAACAGGAAGATAAAGAGTGCGACGCAACGGAAGCTGATAGTAGTAATGCTGCCTGGAAAATTGTCCTACTCAACAATCGGAATTATACTGTAGTAGTAAGCTATCCATGAACCATCAACCATGAGCTATGACCTGTGAACCCCAAACTGCAAACTTCCCTATATTTGTGGCTTAACAATTAAAGGTTATGGCGAAACAAGTAGAAGATTTTGATGCGAACCTCGCCGGTGAAGAAGGAAAGACGGAAGAAACGAAAGCAAGTTGGTTCAAACGCATTAAAAAAGGTATCAACACCAAAACCTCCGAGAAAAAAGAAACACCGGAAGGACTCTGGACAAAATGCCCGGATTGTAATTATATCTGCACTGTATCGGAATTGCGGGAACACCTGTTTGTTTGTCCCAAATGCGCTTACCATCACCGGGTGAACAGCAGTGATTATTATGAGATATTATTTGACAACAACGAGTTCACTGAATTATTCGATAATATCCGCAGTAAAGATTTTTTAGAATTCACCGACCTGAAGCCCTACAAAAAAAGGCTGGAAGATATCTGGAGCAAAACAGACCTCACTGATTCGATGCGGGTTGCTGCCGGCAAAGTGAGTGGTCATGATATAGTGATCGCCTGCATGGATTTTGAATTTATCGGCGGCTCACTGGGCAGTGTGATGGGAGAAAAATTCTCAAGAGCAGTTGACTATTGCATCGAACATAAGATGCCCTATATGGTTATAAGCAAAAGCGGAGGAGCAAGAATGATGGAAAGCGCTTTCTCGCTGATGCAACTGGCCAAAACAAGTGGTAAACTTTCACAACTCAGCGATGCTCAACTTCCCTATATCTCTTTATTGACGGATCCTACTTTTGGCGGCATCTCGGCTTCCTTTGGTATGCTGGGTGATCTGAATATTGCAGAGCCCGGTGCATTGATCGGGTTTGCAG
The DNA here is from genome assembly GCA_036383515.1 of Chitinophagaceae bacterium. GTDB lineage: Bacteria > Bacteroidota > Bacteroidia > Chitinophagales > Chitinophagaceae > CADEDV01. The sequence goes on from DASVOE010000095.1 coordinate 28,803, forward strand.
GACCAAGGGTTATTAAAGAAACGATCAAGAAAGATTTGCCCGAAGGTTTTCAACGCAGTGAATTTATCCTGGAACATGGTTTCCTTGATTTCATTGTGCCGAGAAAAGAGCTGAAAGAAAAAATAGCTACGGTGCTTTCACTTTTTAAGAATTAATACTCGTTCATTGATCGTGGTTCATGGTTCATGGTAACAATTTCTATGAACGATGAATGATTAACCATGAACAATATAAATGGATATAAGAAACCGCTCCGCCTATTACGAATACTTCATTGATGCCAAATATGAAGCGGGTGTTGTATTGCTGGGTACGGAAGTAAAATCCCTGCGGGCAGGCAAGGCCAGCTTCAATGATAGCTATTGCATCATTCACCAGGGAGAAATGTGGTTGAAGAGCCTGCACATTGCAGAATATTCACATGGCACGGTTAACAACCATGACCCGCTTCGTGACCGTAAATTATTACTCACCAAAAGAGAGATCAGGAAAATAGAAGGCAAGCTAAAAGAAAAAGGATACACCTTAATCCCTCTCCGGATTTTCCTCAACGATAAGAATCTCGTTAAAATTGAAATAGGACTGGGTAAAGGCAAAAAATTGTATGACAAGCGGGAAACCATTAAGCAAAAGGATGTAGACAGAGAAATGAAGCGGTATGTGAAATAACCTGTGCTTTATTCCGTTTTATTCGGGAATGATTTTTGACGATCTTAGTGCCAATGAAGAAAATACTCCTCGCAGCCCTTCTTATCGTTTCTCTTGATTCATTTTCCCAATCTGTCTTTGGGTATTGGTATGGCAACGCCAATGTAAAAGCAAACAGCTCGGCCAGTAATTACCTTGTTGAACTCATTTTGCAACCAGAAAAAGGTTATGTAAAGGGAGTATTGAATTATTTCTTTAAAAATACATATCGCAGCCTGCAGGTAAAAGGTAATTACAATGCCGCAACACGACAGTTGAGTTTGTATAATATTCCTGTTACCTATTATGGTTCAGTAACGAACATGGAAGTGGATTGCATGATGAATATGCAGGCTACTTTGCGGGTAGCAAAGTCGGGCTCCAATCTTACCGGGAAATTTGTAAGCCTTCCGGAATTTAAATATGTGTGTGCAGAGATTACTTTTGATTTTGGTTTGAATGCAGATATCAGCAAAACAGATTCTGTTCTGCAAGCCCTTCGTGAATACAAGGAAAGTTACCAGGTATGGAAGCCTGAAGTAGAAGACACCCTGGTTACTGCAAAAATTACTCCCCGGAAAGTTGTTAATTATGTATCTGAAAAGGAATTTACTGAAAGGGAGAACGTTATTGCACAGGAGATAGAAGTTGAATCTGATTCTTTACAAGTTGATATTTATGATAATGGCGAAATAGACGGGGATATGATCTCCTTATTTTATAATAAACAACTCATATTGAATAATCAAAAACTTACGCATAAATCTATCCGTCTCGATCTTGTATTGGATACATTGCAACCTTCAAATGAAATATCTCTATTTGCTGAAAACCTTGGGTTAATTCCGCCTAATACGGCACTGGTCGTCATTCATGACGCTGCACAACGATATGAATTGCGACTTTCCAGCAGTCTTGAAAAAAATGCTACGATACGGATCAAAAGAAAGCCATTGAAAAAGCCCTGATCATTAAAAACAAAATGACAGGATATTTTTGTAAAACTTATTCAAATAATTCAGGCTGCTTGCCAGCATCTTTTGACCGCACCCATTCCATTTCCACACTCTTGCTGAAGTCGACCAATTTTGCGCCAACTGCTTTCCATCCCATCACTTCTACCATTTTAGCGATCTTGAATTTCGCTTTACGTATCTGCTCACCCCTGCCCTGCTGCACTGCCAGTATCGGTTCTTCGTCGGTGGTTACCGCTTCTACATAATTACCTGCACCTTCTTTAATGAATAAAAATTTAGACCGGAGTGTTGTTGTTTCGATCTTAAATCTTTTTACGATATATTGTTTTTTTTCATTGTCAACATATACTGCTGTAATGATTTTTTCGGGGTAGAATTTTCCTATCTCTAATACTTTTTCAGGATCAAATTTCTGTGTCATCTCCTGGTCGGTGATCTCGTAATTACCATCGGTATAGACCACCAGTAATTTATCTTCAGGTTCAAAACTTCCCAGGAACATATCTTTTTCTTCAGCACTCAGTCTTCCAAATTTTTCATCAAACCAAAGCTTGCGTCCGCTGAGTGTGGCTTTGCCGGCTTCTTTAAACTTAACGGATTTGATGGGATACTTTGTTACCTGGTTGCCCATGCTGCTGCGGCCTTTGATGGCCAGCTCTTCAAAATAAAAATCAAATTCTTTGATACGGGCAGAGGAGCCGGGCGTTAAAACGATCTTCACCACTTCGGCTTCACCGTTGGGGTTCACACTCAGGTAATGCACTTTACTTTTTTCATCTCCCTTCGTCAGGTCGTATTCCTTATCTCTTGTTACTCCTGTTACGTTAAACCGTTTGGCATAACTAAAACTACCTTTCCCGTCTGAATAGATCATGTTGTACGTAGTGCGTTCATCGTTCTTCTGGAAAACAGCAGCATGCAAAATATCTTTACCAATAAAAGCTTTATCAGAAACCTTTACCACTTTCATGATACCTCTTTTCGCAAAAACAATGATATCGTCCAGGTCAGAACATTCAAACAGGAATTCATCCTTCTTTAAGCCAGTGCCGATAAATCCTTCTTCCCTGTTTACATATAATTTGGCATTGGCAATGGCGACGTTCTTGGCTTCAATCACTTCAAACTGTTTGATCTCCGTCTTTCTTTCACGGCCTTTACCATATTTCTTCAACAAATTTTCATAATAAGCCACCGCAAAATCAACGAGGTTATTCAGATCGTGTTTCACTTGTTTGATCTCAGCTTCGAGACCTTTGATCTGGGCATTCAACTCATCAATATCCAACCGGTAGATACGACGTACCGGTTTCTCCGTCAATTTAATAATGTCTTCCCGGGTGATGGCTCTTTTCAGTTGTTTTTTGAATGGGGCAAAAGCTTTATCAATGGCTTCAATTACTTTATCCCAGGTCTCATGCTTTTTTTCTAATTCTTTATAGATCTTTTCTTCAAAGAATATTTTTTCTAATGAAGTGTAGTGCCATTTTTCCTGGAGCTCATTCAGCTTGATCTTTAGTTCCTGTTCCAGCAGGTCCTTTGTTTTGTCGACAGAAAGTTTCAGTAGTTCCTGCACACCCAGGAACTGCGGCTTCATCGCTACGATCACGCAGGCATTGGGAGAAATAGAAATTTCGCAGTCCGTGAATTTATACAATGCATCAATGGTGATATCGGGTGAAATACCGGGGGCCAAATCCACTTGTATCTCTACATCAGCCGCTGTGTTGTCGGTTACTTTTTTGATCTTGATCTTTCCCTGGTCATTTGCTTTTACAATAGATTCCATTAATTGCGTAGTAGTAACGCTGTAAGGAACACTCCGGATTGCCAGTGTTTTTTTATCCAGTTCTTCAATATGTGCCCGCACTTTTATTTTCCCGCCCCGTTTACCCTGGTTGTAATCTGCTACATCGATCATACCGCCGGTCAAGAAATCGGGATACAATTCAAATCGTTTTCCCCGTAAATGTTTGATGGCGGCTTCGATCAGCTCGCAAAAATTATGGGGAAGAATTTTAGTGGAAAGCCCTACTGCAATACCATCAGCGCCCTGTGCCAGTAGCAAAGGAAACTTCATGGGTAATGTCACCGGTTCATTCTTACGGCCATCGTAACTCAGTTGCCACTCTGTTGTTTTATTATTGAAAGCAACTTCCAGCGCAAATTTGCTGAGTCTTGCTTCAATGTACCGGGCGGCCGCCGCATCATCACCAGTTCTCACATCGCCCCAGTTACCCTGTGTATCTATTAATAAATCTTTTTGTCCCATGTTCACCAGTGCATCACCGATACTCGCATCGCCATGCGGATGGTATTGCATCGCCTGCCCGATGATGTTCGCCACTTTATTATAACGTCCGTCATCCATTTCTTTCATGGCATGAAGGATACGTCGTTGCACCGGTTTCAATCCATCTTCAATGGCCGGCACGGCTCTTTCCAAAATAACATAGGAGGCATAGTCCAAAAACCAGGTTTTATACTGGCCATGCAATCCGCTGTCATTATTTTGAACCTCTGTCAATTTATTTTTTGCTGCACTCATTGTTTCTATTCGTAAAATTCAAATAAATATTTTTCGTTGTATTCAATTTCAAATTTTTCCAGAAATTCAAAGTACTCCTGTTTGAATGTTCGTTTTTGATGATGCTGCGGCTGTCTTGTAATATAATTGGCCACATCAATTGCCTGTGATTTTGAATAAGAAAAAGCGCCAAACCCTTCCTGCCATCTAAAAGAGGTATTCACCCATTCCTTTTCTTTGATAAACGATGAGGAATTGGATTTAATATCACGCACGAGGTCAGACACCGCTATATCGGGTTTCATACTGACCAATAAATGTGTATGATTCGGCATGCAATAAATGGCATATAATTTTTGTTTCTTATTTGTCACAATGCCTGTGATATACTTTTGCAATTCTTCTCTGAATGATTCTTGTATGAAAGCCTGCCTGCCTTTAACAGCAAATACAATTTGGATATATATCTGTGAATAGGTATTGGGCATTCGATAATTTTATTCATTCCTGATTATTACATACCGCTCCTACGGAGCTCAACCATTTTTTTATCATTCGCTATTAATATTTGGCTCCTATGGAGCCTTCAAGTCCCGGAGGGACGACACATTAGTAGCAATGTCATCAATGATGAACCAAGCCCCAGCGGGGCGATATGTTTTTCTTCTCAACCCTCAACAAAATTTTTTTCGACCTCCGTTGCTGATTGTCCTTTCACCCCTCCCAGTTTCACATCAAAATCCTTCCATGTTTTAGTAGTATCTCCGGTCACTTCTATTTTACCCTCAGCGATCAGCTTTTTCATCCGGGTCATTATAAAAACATCACCGGTCTTGATCTTCATACGGTGTAAAGTATTGGTCAATACCCTGGTGGCTTTTTGCCATTCCGTCGTCAGGTTTTTCAATATCTCGTTGTCATAAAAACTTTCTTCTTTACCAACGATCTTTTTACCTCCCTCTAATATTCTGACCATAGCATTTTCATCCACTATCTTTTTCCATTCATCCGGATCTACTTCAAACTCACTTAATGTGATTGGCCGGGCTAATTTTTTTGCTTTCAAAAATTCTTTGGGTTGTATCTCATGTAACCAGGAAGGATAAAATATCTGTCCTTTCTCATTGATAAAAGGAAGATTATTCAGGTAAATGATCATTACCCGGCCCTGGTAATTTTTGAGTTGTGGCATCAGCCAATAGTAACCGGATACATCATGCTGGTTTTGTCCCATCCATATCCATACTTGTTCTTCCTGGCCCTGGGTTGCATCGAAGGGTTCATCCAGCTTTGTTTTAATCGCTGCGACCGTTTGCCTGTCATCAAAACTACCGGCCAATTCTTCTTTGTAGGGAGAACCTGTTAATTGTCCTCTCCACCACTCTACTCTTGCAGTCCATCCTTCTTCTGTATCAATACCGGCTAAAGGGCCTACTGCAAAATCATCTTTGATCTGGATCACTTCACCTGCTAATGTTTCATCCAGTTCTATTACCTGTTTCATCAGGTTAATTTCAGACTCATTAAAAACGATATGTATCATTTCACTTCTTTATTTTAACAGCTAAAAACAAATAATTATTGGCGGCGCCAATCACTTCATAGTTCACATAAAAACTTTCCATAAAAATTTTAAACGCCATAAACTCATGTGTGGGCACAGCAAATTCATCAAACAACAATATATCACCATCATTGAAAAAACGGTACAATTGAGATAAGCTGAAAATGGTAGCGCTGAACAAATCAGCATCCATGTGTACCAGTTTTTTTCTTTCGCTTTTGTATTGTTCCAGGAAAGGAACCAGTGTATCCTGGAATAAACCTTTATAAAAACGGGCTCTTGGGTCAGTAATGTTCAGCGATTCCAGCGCCACCGCCATTTGCCCTTTTCCAAACGGGCCAAAATTTTCAGGAAGTCCTTCAAACGTATCAAATCCATAAAATCTTGAATCAGTATGTTGATTATGTTCCAACCACCATTTGAAGGAATGGCCGCCACATACGCCAAATTCAAAAAAATCAATGGGCAGGCTATCTACTTTTTCTGTTTCTATAATGGCTTTATACAAATCATACCTGCGCAGGTAATCCCAGTTGCCCTGGTACCAGTCATTATAACCGTTCACTTTTGTATTCCGTCTCCACTTGCTCATCTTCGACATGTACAGTGCATTTTGCATCAACCCGGTAAAGGGTTCTACGATGCCATGCAGCCGCCATTTCATAAATAACGATTTCGATTTTCTTATTATATCGAGCTTCGTCATTATGCCAGTTCCTCCGCTTTATCCATTTCCACTTTCAGGTTATTAATAATAAACTCCTGCCGCTCCATCGTATTCTTTCCCATATAATATTCCAGCAACTGTTGAATATGATCGCCCTGCTCCAACCGCATCAATTGTTTTCTCATACCGCTGCCGATAAATTGTCCAAACTCATCCGGTGATATTTCTCCCAATCCCTTGAAACGGGTGATCTCCGGTTTGCTACCTAATTTTTTGATGGCCTCCTGGCGTTCGTTATCATCAAAGCAATAAATCGTTTCCTGTTTATTCCTGATCCTGAACAATGGCGTTTCCAGCACATATACTTTTTCATGCTTTACCAGATCAGGAAAAAATTGCAGGAAGAAGGTCATCAATAATAAACGGATATGCATCCCATCCACATCCGCATCGGTAGCGATCACTACATTATTAAAACGTAGTCCTTCCAGGCCTTCTTCGATATTCAAAGCATGCTGCAACAGGTTGAACTCTTCATTTTCATACACCACTTTTTTAGTAAGACCAAAGCAGTTCAGTGGCTTTCCCCGCAAGCTGAATACGGCCTGTGTTTCCACATTTCTTGCTTTGGTAATGGATCCGCTGGCACTATCTCCTTCGGTAATAAAAATGGTCGTTTCATTTTGTTTTGCAACAAACTCCTCTTTATTTTTTGATGGTGGTTCATCATCCAGGTGAAAACGGCAATCTCTTAATTTTTTATTATGGAGATTAGCTTTCTTCGCTCTTTCATTCGCCAGCTTTTTGATGCCCGCCAGTTCTTTTCTTTCCCGTTCGCTTTGTTCAATACGTTTTTTCAACGCCTCGGCGATCGAAGGATTTTTATGTAAGTAGTTATCTAATTCTTTTGCGAAAAAATCACCCACAAACTGCCGCATACTTGGTCCTTCAATATCTACATTTACGGAGCCCAGTTTGGTTTTTGTTTGTGATTCAAACACCGGTTCCACCACTCTTACGGATATGGCGGCCACAATACCTGTGCGGATGTCCGATGCATCATAGTCTTTCTTAAAATAATCACGGATCGTTTTTACATAAGCTTCCCGGAAAGCCTGCTGGTGAGTGCCACCCTGGGTAGTATGCTGGCCATTTACAAAACTGTAGATGTCTTCACCATAATCATTATTATGCGTCAGGGCAACTTCAATATCATCGCCTTTCAGGTGAATGATCGGGTAGCGGATCTCATCTTCATTGGTTTTACGTTGCAACAGGTCGAGCAACCCGTTCTTACTTACAAAACTTTTGCCGTTGAAAACTATTTTTAATCCTGCATTCAGGAAGCAATAATTCCAGATCTGGTTTTCTAAAAATTCAGGATGAAATTTATAACTCTTAAATACTTTTTCGTCAGGAATAAAAGTAACCAGTGTGCCATTCGATTCCCCTGTCTTGGCTTCTTTATATTCTTTGATCAGTACCCCTCTTTCAAACTCGGCTGTCTTTTCTTTCCCTTCCCGGATGGCTGTTACTTTAAAATAATTACTTAAGGCGTTCACCGCTTTCGTACCTACACCATTTAATCCCACCGATTTTTGAAACGCTTTGCTGTCATACTTCGCACCCGTATTTATTTTGCTTACCACATCTACCACTTTACCAAGTGGAATACCGCGGCCATAATCCCGGATCACGACGGTCTTGCCTTCAATAGTTAACTCCACTGTTTTTCCATAACCCATCGTGTATTCATCAATGCAGTTATCCATCACTTCTTTCACCAATACATAAATGCCATCGTCGGGTGAAGAGCCGTCGCCCAGTTTACCGATATACATACCGGGGCGCAGCCGGATATGCTCTTTCCAGTCCAGTGATTTTATGCTATCCTCATCGTAATTAAAGAGGTTGCTTGTGTCTTTTTCTTTTGCCATATTTCTACCCTGCGTTTATCGAAGGGGTTGTTTTTTATAGTTATTGAATGATGTTACCATCGTCCGGTTCCCTGATCGTCTTCGTTGCGACGCCCCTTTTACTTTCTGTTCATTGTCCATAAAAAGCAACACAGGGTTAGGCAACAACAAAAGGAAGTAAAGAAAACATCCTTTTGTCAATGATTATTAGCTGCGAATTTAGCAGAATGCAAATAAACTTGTCACGCTGATTTTCAGGCATCACACTTATCCACAGACCAGCAGCGAATGTGGACAAAAAAACATACGAAAAGAAAAACTGTCCTCATAAAAAACGAGAAGCAACGATCTTAAAAAATTATCCATCATGTGACAGGTCGCTTGTCTTTTTGCCCGCTGCCAGTGTCTATAATCGCTTACATTTGTCCATCATCTATTTACTATGCGGAAATTAATCTTGTTCGTATTCTTAAGCATTGTTACCATCGTTCAGGCCCAGACTTCACAACCCTTACAGCGTCCCAAATTAGTTGTCGGTATTGTAATAGACCAGATGCGCTGGGATTACCTGTACCGTTATTATGATCGCTATGCAGTTAATGGCGGTTTTAAAAGAATGCTCACACAGGGTTTTACCTGCGAGAATACATTGATTCCTTACGCTCCTACAGTAACGGCCTGCGGGCATAGTTGTATTTATACCGGTTCAGTACCAGCTATCACTGGCATCACCGGTAATGGTTGGTGGGATAACCAGGAGATGAGAAGCGTTTATTGTACCGAAGACAAGACAGTAAAAACAGTGGGAAGTTCTACTGCATTAGGTTTGCAAAGCCCCCGCAACTTATTGGTAACTACTATATGTGATGAGCTTCGTTTAGCCACTAATTTTCAAAGCAAAGTCATTGGTATTTCACCAAAAGACAGGGGTGGCATCCTGCCTGCCGGACATAGTGCGAATGCTGCGTTTTGGTATGATAATACCGTTGGCAATTGGATCAGCTCTACTTATTATATGAATGAATTACCCGGATGGGCTAAAGATTTCAATGCCCAAAAATGGGTTGATAAGTATTATGCACAGGGTTGGAGTTTATTATACCCTGCCAATACTTATTTACAGAGCAGCGCTGATGAAAAATCTTATGAAGGAAAACCATTTGGCAAATCTTTTCCTTACGATCTCAAGTCTCTTATTGGCAAAACGTATGCTTCTGTCCTGACAACGCCCTATGGCAATAGTTTAACCACTGAATTTGCCAAAGCAGCAGTGAACGGCGAACAACTGGGAGCGGATGCCATCACCGATTTTCTTGCAGTTAGTTATTCATCCCCGGATTATATAGGTCATACATTTGGTCCCAATTCTGTTGAAGCTGAAGATGGTTTTTTAAGATTGGATAAAGAGCTTGGCAACCTCCTTGATTTTTTGGATGGTAAAGTGGGTAAAGGACAATACACCGTTTTTTTGTCCGCTGATCATGGCGTATCGCAGATACCCGAATTCTTACAGGAAAATAAAATTCCCGCTGGTCGTGTGTTTCTCAGCAAGATAACTGACAAACTAAATCTTGATCTGAAAGCAACATATAACCTCTCCGGAATTATTGTAAGCAATGACAACTACCAGCTTCACCTGAACAATAGATTATTGGATTCAGCGAAGATTGATAAAAAGAGTGTTATTGACTGGATAGTGGATCACCTGAAAGCCGAACCCGGCATAGCCCGGATCTTTCCTATCGAAAAATTGAATGAAGTCCCCCTGCCCGAGAAAATCAGGGAAATGCTCAATAATGGATATTACCCCCGTCGCAACGGTGATATTCAAATCATTTTACTCCCTAACTTTATAGACGCCTATGGAAATACCGGCACTACCCATGGTTTGTGGAATCCCTATGATGCACATATACCATTACTCTGGTATGGATGGGGCATCAAACAGGGGAAGACAAACCGGGAGACGTATATGACAGATATCGCACCTACATTGGCAGCCCTTCTTCATATACAAATGCCCAGCGGAAGTATTGGTCATGTGATACCGGAAGTGATGAGGTAGCAGGAACATTGCACCAAAAAAACCACTATATGAAAAAGCTTCTCAGCTATTCCACATTAGCTGTTGTGCTGCTTATGAACCTTCATCCGGCCTTAGCACAACCAGGCAAAAAAATAGACAGTACTAAATTGTTTGTGGACGAAGAGCCGCTTGAACTTACGCTGACATCAGACCTTAAAAACCTGATGAGCAAAAGGGAGCAGAAAGCATATCAACCCGCTACTGTTGAAATCCGTTTCCCCGACAGCTCTACCTATAAAGAAGAGATACGGATTCAAACAAGAGGAAAGTTCAGGCTGGAGAACTGCTATATGCCGCCTATATACCTGAATTTCAGGAACCCATCCTCACCTCAACTTCACTGTTTGGGCAAATTAAAACTTGTTGTTGGTTGTGCAGTCGGATCGGATGACGAACAGCTTATCATCAAAGAATACATGGCCTATAAGATATACAATATGCTTACTCCAAAGAGTTTCAGGGTAAGACTTGTACGTATCAGTTATGATGATACAAAAGGCAAAGTAAAAAAGTATACACAGTATGGTTTTCTGCTGGAGGATGTGGATGATATGGCCGCAAGAAATAAATGCATAGAAGTTGAGAATATAAAATATAATTCTGAAAGCACAGACCGTGAGCAGATGACGCTGGTGGCTATATTTGAATATATGATCGGCAACAGCGATTGGTCTGTACCCGCTTATCACAACATCAAATTGATGCGCCCGGTTTCAGAGCCGCAGGCTATTCCCATTGCAGTGCCCTATGACCTGAACCATTCAGGGATAGTTAATGCATCATACGCCGCTCCGCCGGAAGAACTGGGAATTGAAAAAGTAACAGACAGGGTATACAGAGGCTTTCCCCGGACTATGGAAGAATTAGAACCCGTCGTTAATTTATATAAAGAAAAAAAGAATGATATCTGGTCAATGGTAAATAATTGCGTGTGGCTGAGCAGCAAGTATAAAAAAGAGTTGCTGAATTTCCTGGATGGTTTTTACAGGACACTCGGCAATAAAAATTCGGTGAAAACTGCATTTATTGATAATGCCAGGACACAATAATGAACAGATTGATTATTTAAAAAAATAAGACTGGTTGGGTTAAAACATTTTACGCATGGAATTAAAAGAACAGTTTGAACAGGCTGTGAAAGACAGTAAAAATCTTTCTGAAAAACCAGGTAATGATATTTTATTACAATTGTATTCGCTCTATAAACAATCCACCGAAGGAGATGTAAATACGGAGCCACCTGCTAACCCGTTTGATTTTGTAAATAAGGCAAAACACGATGCCTGGACGGGAATAAAAGGAAAAACGAAAGAAGAAGCGATGAACGAATATGTGGCGTTGGTAAAAAAGTTGAAAGGTTAAGTGAAGACACTTAACCTTTCAACTTTCCAATTTATTTTCTTGGCTTATAGCCCCATCATTTGTTTCTTTTGTTTTAAAGAAGCGAGGGCTGGATCGAGCTCAATCGCTTTATCACAAAGCAATTGCCCTTTTTCCTTCTCCCCTTTTTTCTGGTAGCTCATGCCGATCATATACAAAGCAGATGCATTGCCTTTGTCGTATTCCATCACTTTATCCCAATAATCAATAGCCAACTGGTATTTTCCTTTGTAATAGTAGGCTTCTGCTATCATGTTAAGAATGTTAAGGTCGCTGGGTTTCTTTTTTAAAATTTCCCCAAGCATAGCTACTCCCTGGTCAAGATCACCCACATTTAAATAAGCGATACCCAGGTTTTCCAGGTAATCATTGTCTTTTTTATATCCCTTCTCTCCTGCCAGCAATATATATTTTAATGCATTCTTATCATCGTGCATGGCATAGTAGATAAGACCCAGTTCATAAGTCCAGTAACTTTTAGTAGGATCGAGTTCAAGAGCTTTTTGAAAGAAAGGAATGGCCTGTTTGTAATTCATCATATCTGCATAGCTATGGGCTACCAGGTAAGGAATTTCGGGATTGGTAGGATCTTCTTTTGCTGCTTCCCCCAAATATTTAATGGCTTCACCATAGTTATCCTGGTCATACTGCACACGACCCACGTAGTAATTTATTTTTTCAGAAGGATCGAGTTGTTTAAGTTTTGCAGCATAGGTTAATACTTCTTCATACTGCTTTAATTGAAAGGAAAGCGTAAGGAGCTGTTTGTAGTTCGCAGCTGACTCATCTCCCATTTCCAATAATTTTTTAAAATAGTCTTTTGCAAAAGTATAGCGGCGAAGATCGAGATAAGCGTATGCCAGTTCTGTAACAATGGCCTTGCTATTGACATCGTATTTATATGCTTTTTCAAAATTTTTAAGTGATTCCAGTCGGCGGCCATTTTGTTTTTCAGTAAGTCCTTTTTGTAAAAAATAATCAGCACTATCTACTGAAGAATAGGAAACCGTGGTGGTTTGACTGGCGAAATTCTGGGAATATGCGTGCGAACTGACCAGCAGCAGGCCGATGAATAGGATTTTCGGGATCATAGGGGCGTTTTTAAATTGGATTACTCTCTTGTTTGTCATTTACAAGATAGATTTTATGTTGATGAATCAGAACCTTAAAGTCGTTGTTTTCAGCGAATACCGTTCCAAAGTAGTAGTTATTTTAGAATAATCCCACCAAGGGATGGTAAATTTACGCTTAGCCTGTAAAGTTGTTGAGTCTTATCAACTAAATCACATCTTATATCAGGATTGTAAACGTCGCCCGTACCCCAGTATATTGCTTTGTCACTATTGAAAAGTTCTTCAGAATATGGTTTTTCCTTTATATAAATCTCCCAATCGTGGCGGACTACAGGCGTCATATTTAAAATAATCAACAGGTCATCTGCTTTTTCCTTTCCTTTCCGTTTGTAAACGATTACTGACTCCTGCCGGTGCCCGAGGTCTACCCATTCAAACCCGAATTTGTTAAACTGGTTTTCATACAGGGCCGGTTCAGTTTTTAAAAGCCTGTTCAATTCTACCAGGCAATCTTTAAGCAGGCGATGTCCATCAAATTGAAGTAATTCCCAATCTAATTCGGATTTGTAATTCCATTCAGCCGTTTGCCCAAATTCATTGCCCATGAATAACAACTTGGCGCCGGGATGTGTCCACATATACAAATACATGAGACGCAGGTTTGCAAATTTCTGCCATTCATCGCCCGGCATTTTATAGAGCGTTGGGCTTTTGCCATGTACCACTTCATCATGACTGAAGGGGAGCATAAAGTTTTCATCATAATAGTACATCATGCTAAACGTAAACTTATCCTGGTGAAACTGTCGCAAGAGGGGATCCAGTTTGAAATAATCCAATGTATCATGCATCCAGCCCATCATCCATTTCATACCAAATCCTAATCCATCCTGCCAGGTAGGTCGGGATACACCCGGCCAATCAGTAGCTTCTTCAGCTATGGTTTGTGTATCGGGGAAATCCCGGTAGATCGTTTCATTCAGGTCTTTAATAAAAGCGATGGCTTCCAGGTTTCCATTGCCGCCAAATTCATTGGGCTCCCACTCTCCTTCCTCCCGGGAATAGTTCAGCTTCAACATGGAGCTTACAGCATCTACCCTGATGCCATCAATATGAAAAAGATCGAACCAGAACCGGGCACAACTGATCAAAAAAGATTTTACTTCTCCTCGCTTATAATTAAAGATATAGCTGTTCCAGTCGGGATGGAATCCTTTTCGCATATCAGCATACTCATACGTATGTGTACCATCAAACATGAATAAGCCATGTGTGTCATAAGGAAAATGGGAAGGCACCCAATCCATTATTACACCTATTCCTTCTTTATGAAAGGCTTCAATCAGCCTCATTAATCCCTGCGGATCGCCAAACCGGGACGTAGCAGCAAAAAACCCCGTGCATTGGTAACCCCAGCTTCCATCAAAAGGATGTTCCATTACCGGCATGAATTCGACATGGGTAAATCCCAGTTCTTTCACATAAGGAACCAGGCGTTCTTTTAGCTGGTCATAGGTATTATAAGTTTCTTCATCGTATTTATCGGGTCGTTGCCAACTGGCCAAATGCACTTCATATACACTCCAGGGAGCGTCTAATGCATTATGCTTTTGCCTGTTCTTCATCCACTCATCATCGTTCCACTCAAAATACATATCCCAGGTAATGCTGGCCGTATGCGGACGCTTCTCCCAAAAATTAGCAAACGGATCTCCTTTGGCCACTTCTCTTCCTTCAAACCCTACGATATAATATTTATAGGCCTCACCTAACTTAAAGCCGGGAATAAATCCTTCCCATATCCCGCTGTTATCCCACCGGGGGTTCAATTCAAACTCATGTTGTTTCCAGTGATTGAAATTGCCCATTACAGAAACCGAAGTAGCGTTGGGCGCCCACACACAGAAATACATCCCCCATATTTCATTCACCTGCATAGAATGAGAGCCAAATTTTGTGTATAGGTGATAGTGAGTTCCATTTTGATAGTTTGTAACATCTTCGTCCGTCAGTATCGAATAATTCCATACCGGCAGTGATGTGTCTACAAAATTGGCCTCTTCGTATTTTAGTTTCTTTTCGATGGTAATCTCTTTTTATTTTAAATCTTTCAGGATATTCTTTGTGGATTCCTGTGGTTGCTGCGTCATACTGCCTTTAATTTCCGGCCTTTAACTTAAAATTATATGAATGGTGTGTATCGGCTGATTATTTTGAAAGATATTAGCGATCCAAAACCATTGAACCTTAACCAACCATACTTCGCATGAGAAAACCTGCACTATTCCTTTTGTTTTTATTTACAACAGGCCTTCTCGGCCATTCGCAAACTTCTTCTCTTAAAGGTACTGTTACCGATACGACTGAAAAAAAGAATCTTCATCTTGCTGTTGTTTCTCTTTTAAAAAAATCCGATACAACACTTGTAACTTTTACCAGGAGCGATAAAACCGGAAAATTTTTATTACCACGAATTGATACCGGTCGCTATATATTAATGGTCTCTTTTCCCCGGTTTGCTGATTATATAGAAGTAGTAGATGTAAAAGCAAATACTGACATTGGTACTATTTCTATGACCCCTAAAAGCAAACTTCTTGATGAAGTTATACTCCGATCCGGGGCAGCCATACGAATTAAAGGAGATACTACAGAATTCGTTGCAGACAGTTTTAAGGTAAGTGAAGGCGCTACTGTAGAAGATTTATTAAAAAAGCTACCCGGTTTTTCTGTAAACAGCAGGGGAGAAATTGTGGCACAAGGAAAACGGGTAGATAAGGTATTGGTGGATGGAGAAGAGTTTTTCGGTGATGACCCTACAATGGCTACACAAAACATTTCTGCAAAAGCTGTAGACAGGGTACAGGTTTTTGAAACCAAAACAGAACAACAGCAGCTGACAGGCATGTCAACAGGAAATGAAGGAAAAACGGTGAATATTAAATTAAAAGAGGATGCCAAAAAGGGTTCTTTTGGAAAAATATATGCAGGAAGCGACTTTGATAAATTTATAGACAGTAAACTATTATATAACCGGTTCAGGGGCAAAAAGAAAATTTCAACTTTTCTGACACGGACCAACGTAAATGCCGGAAGTCTGAATTGGGAGGATCGTCAAAAACTGGGTATTGAAAACGATTATGAATATGATGAATTGAGTGGTTATTATTTCAGTTTTGGAGGTAGTGACGACTTCAATGATTGGAACCTTCGTGGCTTGCCTGATGCGTTTTCTGCAGGCGCCTTATTCAGCAACAAATGGAGAGATGATATAAATAATATCAACCTCTCCTATCGCTTCAACAGCCTGCGCACTACTAATACCGGGGTTACGCTTACTCAAAATATCGTGCCCAGCGGTCTTACCTATTCCAATAAATATTCCAGTAAAAATGGATTGAACCAGCAGCATGCAGTCAATGCAAAATATGAATGGAAGCTTGACTCCCTGGCGTCTATAAAAATTACGTCGGTAAATACTTACAAAACCGGTGATGTGAGCGGAACAAATGATGGTGAATTTATCGGAATTACTAAAGACACGGTCAACCAAAGCTTCAACCGCTATAATAATCAATCAAAGCGTAGCCAGACCGACAACCAGCTTACCTACAAACAACTATTTAAAAAGAAAAACCGCCAATGGCAAACAGTTGTGCGCTATGGAGTAATTGATGATGATAACGACGGATTGAACCATACCCGGATCAAGTATTTTAAAAATGGAGTTTTTAACGTGGCGGATACTGTAGATCAGCAAAAACTATTTACCGGACGTTCAACTACTATGGGTATTAAAACAACATTTGTCGAACCCCTGTCAGATAAATGGATGCTGATGTTTGATTATGCGTATAATAAAAATCACTCCACTTCGCTACGCAATACGTTTGAAAAAAGCTTTAATGGGAAATATGAAGTGTTGGCACCAGAGTTCAGTAACAATTTTGAACTGGATGCTTTTTCACACAGCAGCAATGGAATTATCAGGTACACCGGTAAAAAATTAAAAGCAGGCTTTGGTACGGGGATATCTAGTGTAAAACTCAGGTTGCTTAACCTCGACAACAGCACAATGAATAATTATAATTTTCTGAATATAACACCACAGGCCCAGTTAAATTTTCTACCCAAAGCCCAAATGAATATTGGCATCAATTACCGTGGCACTACCCGGCAACCGACTATAAACCAGTTGCAACCTCTGCGAGATAATACTGACCCGCTGAATGAATATATAGGCAACCCAAATCTTAAGGTTGGGTTTAATCACGGGATATCTGTTTTCTTCAACCAATATAAAGTATTGAAGCAAGCAGGTATCTGGGCAAATTTTAGTTACAATATCCAGGAAAAAGCCATTACACAAAATAATACAACGGATTCGGCAACTGGTAAACGAACATACTTTCCTGAAAATGTAAATGGAAACAGGAGCTGGAACTTATGGACAAACTATAATAAAAGCAATGGAAATAAAAAACCAAACTATGGAATTGGAATAAACGGTAATGGCAGCAAATACATAAACTTTGTTGACGGGGAAAAAGTAACAACTGATTTCTGGACATTAAGGGCAGAACTCAATTTTGGCATTTATTCGGAGGAGAAATACAGCTTGAACATTAACCCGAATATTGGCTATAATTCTTCAAAATCCTCCCTTGCTACCAATATTGATAATAATTATTTAAGCTATGGTGTCCGTGCAGAAGCTACTTACCGGTTACCCTGGAAAATGGAAGTCGCATCCAGCATCAATGCTGATCTCCGGCAACGTATAAATGCATTTGCATCCAACACCAACCTGGTAGTATGGAATGGAGGATTGTCCAAGAAATTGCTTAAAAAAGATGCTGGTAAAATAAGCTTTACTGTCAATGATATCCTGGATGACAATAAAGGATTCACCCGTATTATTAACAGCACCTTTGTCTCAGATGATCGTTTTCAACGCATCAGCCGTTATTTTTTATTAAAATTTGAATGGTCATTTAATAAAGCGCCAGGAGGAGAACAAAAATGATAACCCGAATCGTACTTTTTATGCTGATGGGTCTTACAGTACATACTGTGATGGCCCAATCCCAATTTTTCTCTACCATCAAAGTAGAGTTTGAAAAAACAACAAGTGTCCGCCAGTTGATGAAAGATTTGCAGGAAGGAGACAGCTGGTATGAACAAAACAAAGAACGCTACCCTGTTTCTCTTGTAAACTATTATGAATTTACAGGTGATACGTCTAAATCAATTTATAAACCGGGGAAGGATGTACCGGTTGATCCAAGGATGTGGTACAGGCCGGTGGCAGATAAAAATGTTGTTTTCACTGATTTCCATAAACGAATTACAATAGCACAAAAACCTGTGTTCGAAGAAACCTTCCTGGTGGAAGACAGCTTATTAAAAATTAAATGGAAAATCACACCTGATGTAAGAACCATTGCCGGGTATGATTGCCGTAAGGCCATAGGCACATTAAATGATTCCATTACCATCTTTGCTTTTTATACCGAAGAGTTGCTGGTGAGCGGTGGGCCCGAAGGTATCAATGGTTTGCCCGGTATGATATTGGGTATGGGTATTCCCCGGCTTCATGCTACCTGGTTCGCTACTAAAGTGGAGGTATTTGATGTTAACATGAACAAGGTAGTGCCGGCCACCAAAGGGAAAAAAGTAACCCGTACAACCATAACCGGATCGCTGGAAAAGGTGTTGAAACAATGGGGTAATTATGGAAGCAAACTCATCATTAACTTCCTGATATAATTATTTCAGCGCTTCAACTACAAAACATTCTTTCGGGTTAATTTCAAAACCAGCGAGAGAATATGTTTTTCCTGAAACGACATCCCTGATGTTGGCATAACCGTTTAGCCGTTCACTATAAATGGTCCAGTCGGGCTTCAGCGATTTATCACCGGTGTTACTGATCACCATTACTGTTTGCGTGCTATCATACCTGAAATAGATATACAGGCCGTCTTTGGGAACATACTGCATTGTTTTACCTGTAGTCAACGCAGAAGAATTCTTGCGGTACTTTGCCAACGCACTTATATAATTAAACGCTTCGTTTTCTTTAGCGTTTCTTCCGGTAGCCGTAAACCTTGACACTACATCTTCTTTCCACCCACCCGGAAAATCTTCCCGCACTGTAGCATCGGTATTCATTTTTTTATTTTTCATCAATACTTCAGTGCCATAATAAATTTGTGGAATACCCCGCATTGTCAATAACCAGTTCATTCCCATTTTTAATTTGTTCCAGTCTTCGCCCACTACGGAGAACACCCTGTCCATATCATGATTATCCAGGAAGATGCAATTATTCAAAGGTTGTTTATATAATACATCCTGAGCCATCGTCATATACATTTTACCGGTTCCGTTTGACCATCCATACGATTCATTCATGCCGGCCAGCATGGCAAAGCAGGTTTGAAAATCCAGCATTCCTTTTGCGTTATGCTTAAAGGGTGTGTTCATATTGTTTTGCGTGAAATAAGCATTCGCTACCGGAGTGCTAACCCACGACTCACCAAATACAGTCAGTTTTGGAAACTCTTTTTCCAGGGCTGTATTGACATCATTCATAAATTTTTCATCACAGTATTTGTAGGTATCCACTCTCCAGCCGTCAATACCATATTCTTCGGTGGTCCAGATGGCATGCTGAATTAAAAAATTTGCCACAAAGGGATTACGTTGATTCAGGTCGGGTAAATGATCGGTGAACCATCCATTCAGCATCACTTTTTTATCATAGGCCGAAGCATAGGGATCAAACATCACTTCTTCCCGGTGATTAGGCGTGGTCAATGTGGGCCAGGTGTTGATCCAGTCTTTCATTGGAAGGTCTATGATAAACCAATTTTCTTTGCTTACATGATTGTATACGGCATCCTGTATCACTTTCATTCCTTTTTGATGCAGGGTGTTACAGAGTTGTTTATAACCTTCGTTCCCGCCTAATCGTTTATCAACCTCGTAATGATCGGTGAACCAGTAGCCATGATACCCGGCAACATCATTGCCCCATTCATGCATCAGCCCTGTATTGTTTTCAATAACAGGAGTCATCCAGATACTGGTAACACCGAGCTGATCAAAATAATCGAGATGATCGGTTATGCCTTTGAAGTCGCCGCCATGCCGTGTGAATTTATTACTACGGTCATTCGCATGTTCCCTGTATTCCGGTATTATATCGTTTGAAGGATCACCGTTAGCAAAACGATCGGGGATCACCAGGTAAATAAAATCTTTAGAGGTAACACCCTGCACTCTTGTTTTCCCGTTGTCTTTACTGCGGGCTTTGAGTTCGTAACTGACCTGGTAGTTTGAACCCGGGATGGAAAGTTTTAAATTGCGAACACCCGCTTTGGCAGTTGGAGCAATCAGCAAATCCAGGAAAATATAATTGGGGTTCTCTGCGTGGTGAATTTGTTTTAGTGTTATCCCGTCTGCGATCTTAATGCCTGCAGCCGGAAGTTTATAATAGGGAATTAGTTTTCCAATATCCTTCTGGTGAATCATTAATTGGAGCTTTGGTTCTTTCATGCCGGTCCACCAGTGGGTGGGATAAATTTGGGGAACATCTATGCCCCAGCACTTAACTGAAATAAATAAGAGCAGAATAAAAAAATAATGTTTCATGGATAATCTATTTATCTTTTATTCTTAATGTCAACAGCGCAGCCACTATCATTGAGCATCCGCCTAGCACGATAGTTAGAATGGCATTTCCATTAAAGAGTTGCTTTGTAAATACTCCTAACAACGTTGCAGCCAGTATTTGCGGAATAACTATAAAAAAATTGAAAATACCCATATAAACACCCATCTTATGGGCAGGTAATGCTTTTGTGAGCATAGAATACGGCATGGCAAGAATACTGCACCAGGCTAATCCTATTCCCGCCATGCTGATGATAAGAAAATTTTCATTTTTGAAAACATAGAAGGAAATGAGACCCAATCCTCCTGCTGTCAATGCAATCATGTGAGTGAAGGGTCTCGAAAATTTTTTGGCTAATACAGGCAACAGGAAAGCAAATAAAGCTGCAAAGCCATTATACCAGGCAAACAATACACCCACCCAGTTGCCCATTTCATTATATGCTTTGGAGGTAGTATCCGTTGTGCCTGAAATATGCTGGGCCAATGCCGGTGTTGAATAGATCCACATGGCAAATAATGCAAACCAGGAAAAGAACTGAACAACAGCCAGTTTTTTCATAGTATCCGGAAGAAAATTCAAATCATCCATTACTTCAACAAATCCATTTTTGCTTTTTCTTTTTTGTAAAAGACCCGCTAGTAATTGACATATACCAAATGCAGCTATGCCTCCTGTTAAAACATACAGTTCTTTGGCAAGTTTGTGTTCAGCAGAGGAGTTATACAAATAAAGTCCGGCTGTTAAAAGGAGACCGATGACTGCCCATAGTATTCCTTTTTTAAAAAAATAGGCTGCAGGCGTTTTAATATGAATTTCATTACCTGTTTCTGCAATTTCTCCGAAAGATTTTAATTGCTCGGGAGAGTATTCTTTGGTTGTAAAAACAGTATAGGAAATAGCGGCGATATACACAACGGCACCTATTATAAAAGATATTCGGAGAGAGTCAGGAATAACACCCTGGGGAGCTTCGTTAGAAACACCAATCCCAGTGAGAAGATAGGGCAACACCGATGAAATAACTGCTCCCACACCTATAAAAAAACTTTGCATTGCAAAGCCTGCAGTTCTTTGCGAATCAGGAAGCATGTCTCCTACAAATGCCCTGAACGGTTCCATAGAAATATTTATAGAAGCATCAAGCAGCCAAAGCATAACTGCAGCCATCCAAAGGGCTGTAACATTTGGAAAAATAAATAAAGCAAGCGAAGCAAATATGGCACCGGCCATAAAAAAAGGTCTGCGCCTCCCCCATTTCCCCAGCCATGTTTTATCACTCATGTGACCAATAATTGGTTGAATGATTAAGCCGGTAAGTGGCGCAGCAATCCATAGAATTGGGATCTCTTCAATTTGAGCTCCCAGCGTTTGAAATATCCGGCTCACATTTGCATTCTGAAGTCCAAAGGCGAATTGGATTCCAAAGAAACCCACACTCATATTGATGATCTGGCTGAGACTTAGCTTTGGTTTTGCACCGGTAAAAGCAATAGACATAGTAATCGTTTTATAAAAATCAGTGAGGGAAGATAAAGAGAGTATGTAAAAAGTACACGTTTTTGTACAAACAATAAGAAGCCACTTGCTTCCTTATAAAAACTGGAAATAATTTAGATCACAAATCCGTTTGGAATCACTGCCCCTTTTTTCACTACTACTATTCCGTCTTTTACTGTAAAGAGGGAATGATCCTGGTTTTCTAAATGAGTGCCGCCATTTATCCGCACATCATTACCAATACGAACATTCTTATCCAGTATTGCATTTTTAATATAACAACGATCACCAACTCCTAATAAAGGAATGCCTTTGGCCTGTGTCTGTGCGATCTCGGGTAATGTTTCATAAAAATCGCTTCCCATAATATAAGTGCTGACGATGGTGCTTCCAGTGCCAACCCGTGAACGAATGCCAATAACAGAGTGCTCTATCCTGGAAGCATGTATGATTGAACCTTCGGCAATAAGTGTTTTTTCCAGCGTAGTGCCACTTACTTTAGCTGGTGGCAGCATGCGGCTTCTTGTATAAATGGTTCGGTCGTTATCAAACATATTGAAGTCCGGGATATCTTTAGTAAGATCGAGATTAGCTTCGAAGAAGGAATGGATATTTCCAATATCTGTCCAATAACCCGTGTATTGATAACTTGCTACTTTATATTTTTTTATAGATTGAGGAATGATTTCCTTTCCAAAATCAGTGGCATCCTTGAACTCAGTTTGTAACTGATCAAATAAAAGGTTACGGTTAAAAATATAAATGCCCATGGAAGCTAAATATATTCTGCCTGAATTTTTCATTTCATCGCCAGTGTCACTTACCCATTCTCCCAGTATATCTTTATTTGGTTTTTCGATAAAGGAAGTAATCAATCCATTAGCTGATTTTAATATCCCGAACTCGGGTGCATCTTTCGCTGTAACAGGAATAGTGGCTACCGAAATATCAGCTCCCAGGTCTTTATGATTATCGAGCATCTCGGCAAAATCCATTTGATAAAGCTGATCACCCGAAAGGATCAGCACGTAATCGCTGTCGAATGGTTCAATATGCCGGAGACCTTGTCGCACTGCATCTGCTGTGCCCTGGTACCAGGCCGGGTTGTCAGGTGTTTGTTCGGCAGCAAGAATATCTACAAAAGCTTTACTAAACGCACTGAAGTGATACGTATTTTTAATATGCCTGTTGAGTGAGGCTGAATTAAATTGCGTCAATACAAACATTCTTCCAATACCATTATTCAAACAATTGGATATCGGTATGTCAACCAAACGGTATTTACCGGCAATAGGTACTGCGGGTTTAGAACGGCTGGCTGTCAACGGGAAAAGTCTTGATCCGGCACCGCCGCCAAGAATGACTGATAAAATTTCCCTCGAGTGAGTAATGGTTCTTATTGCCATAGCAAGAATGTTTTATTTCAATGACTGGTATTGGTTAATATATTGTTGCGCTGCTCCATCCCATGAATGATCAATGGTCATCATATAATTGCGCATCCATGAATAAAGGTCCTGTTTATTATTGTAAAGATCAATAGCCCGGCCTACTGAATAAACAATATCTCCCACACTGGCCTGGTCAAACCGGATACCAAAGCCCTGCCACTCGCCAAAATCTGTGACGGTATCTTTTAATCCACCTACACTTCTTACAACAGGGATGGTACCATAGCGCAAAGCATACATCTGGTTCAAACCGCATGGTTCAACACGGCTTGGCATCAATAAAAAATCGGCGCCGGCATAAATGAGATGGCTCAATTGCTCATCATATCCAATAAAAGAATTGTAATACCCGGCAAACTGGTGTTTCATCTGGTCAAGCCGGTCTTCAAGAACAGGTTCACCCGAACCGAGTATTAAAAAATTTGCATTACCATGATGCTGGTAAATAGATTGGCTGATGGCATCTGGCAAAAGATCAGCCGCCTTCTCTCCCACTAACCGGCCGATAAACGTGATCAGCGGTTTATCCGGATCTAATCCAAACCTGGTCGTTAATTCTTTTTTGTTTTTTCGTTTACCTTTTTCTACTGAATCTTTATCAAAGTTTTTTATGATCATGGTATCTGTTTCGGGGTTCCACACTTCTGTATCAATACCATTTAATATACCAACGCTTTTTCCTTTTTCATATTCAAAGAGATTTTCGAGTCCATTCGCTGCAAACCTCATTTCTTCGAGATAACTTTGGCTTACTGTGGTTACTTTCCAGGCACATTTCACTGCGGATGCCAATGGATTGATCATTTTATTCCAATCCATCATACCCCATTTAAAAGAATCATAGGCTGGCAGGTAATAATATTTATCCCAGCTGATCCAGCCCTGGTATTGTGCATTATGAATAGTGATAACGGTAGGAATAGCGGCGAGTTTATAATTAAAAGCGTAACAATATTTCACCATGAACGGTATAAGACCTGTATGATGATCGTGGCAATGGATCACATCAGGGGCATGCTCCCATTTCGTAAGCCAGTCACATACGGCTATCTGGAAGGTCATGAAGCGTTCGGTATCGTCATCATAACCATATACCTTTTCCCTGTCGAGCAAACCATTGATGTCAACGAGATAAAGATCAAACCCCAGTTTATTGGTCTTTTCTTTGATTACACTGTAATGAAAAAAGTGAGACCCCATTTGCTGTCCGCCCTCATGCACCAGTTCCCATTCATTGGCATACAGAAATTTGGTGCGATACATAGGCATCACTACTTTAGCCACATGACCAAGTGAGGTTTGGTATTTGGGTAAAGCTCCTACTACATCACCTAAACCACCGGCTTTGGCTACCGGGTAACATTCAGCGGCTACATGAACAATTTCCATGGAAATAAATTAATGAACGGGATTCGATTTGAAATTAAGGTCTTTTTCTGCGATTGCAAAAATGAATAGCCCGAAAAAATAAAATAATAATCCTGTCTTCGAACTACCCCTAAGATAAATGCGGTTTTTTTTAAACAACCTGCTAACAGCACAAACAGGTGTTTTTTTATTCGCAATGAAAAATGTTATACTTTCAACACTTCATCAAATCAACAATCGATTGCTATGAGTCAACCTAAACAACCAACCAACTATGGCGCATTAGGCACCCTTGTAACTGTCTTTTTCTTTTGGGGTTTTATTGCTGCTGGTAACAGCGTTTTTATTCCTTTTTGTAAACATTATTTTACACTTGATCAATTTCAGAGTCAATTGATCGACTTTGCCTTTTATACTGCTTATTATATCGGGGCATTGGTATTATTCGCTTATGGTGCGTTTGGAGGCAAAGACCTTGTAGGAAAATGGGGGTTTAAAAGAAGCATCGTCTACGGTTTACTTTTCTCAGCCCTGGGCGCTGCAGCCATGATCATTGCTGTTAATGGTAATAGTTTTGCCGGAATGTTAGTCGGTCTGTTTGTGGTGGCATTAGGTTTTTCCTTGCAGCAAACAGCTGCACAGCCATTTGCTATTTCGTTAGGAGATCCGGCAACGGGTACAAGCAGGGTTAACCTCGGCGGTGGTGTTAATTCTTTTGGTACATCTATCGGCCCATTGGTAGTGGCACTTGCATTGTTTGGAACGACTGCTGCGATCACGGATGAAAAAATTGCTTCGCTGAGCTTATCAAAAGTGATCATTCTATACTCCTGTGTGGGAGTTTTATTTATAGCTGCAGCCGCACTTTTTTATTTTTCGAAAAAAGTGCCTTCCGGAATATTATTAGAAAAAACAGAAAAGGCAAATAAGGCGCTATATACTTTATTGATCATGACAGGGCTACTGATCATCATGTTTGTTCCTGTTTTTGATAGTTATAAAACTGATCTGACGAATGCATCGGTGGACGAGAAACATGCAATGGAAGCCTATCGGTTAAAATGGCTTCTTGGAGCATTGGCAGTTGTTGTCATTGGATTAATAACTGCTAATATAACGGCCAAGAAAAAAGCCGAAGGATGGGGAGCTATGCAATATCCTCAGCTAGTATTGGGTATGTTAGGCATTTTCGTGTATGTAGGTGTAGAAGTGGCAATTGGCAGTAACCTGGGAGAGTTATTAAAACAAAAAGAGTTTGGTGCTCATGCTGCTTCAGAAGCCACACCTTATATTGTTATGTATTGGGGAAGTTTGATGATTGGCCGGTGGACAGGTGCTATCAGCGCATTTAATTTATCTAAGAACACCAAACTCATCCTGCAATTTGTTGTTCCTCTTGTGGCATTCGGAATCCTGATGGGTATTAACACACTGGCTGATTACAATATGAAGCCGCTATACTGGTATATAGTATGTGTATTCATTCAGATCATCGCTTTTTATATTAGTAAAGAAAAGCCGGCCAGGACATTGCTGATATTTAGTTTGTTGGGTGTAACTGCTATGATCATAGGTTTAATGACAGCAGGTACTGTAGCCACTTATGCATTCTTAAGTGGTGGTTTGGTTTGTTCAATTATGTGGCCAAGTATATTCAGCCTTGCAATAGCAGGATTAGGAAAATATACTTCGCAGGGTTCAGCATTCCTGATCATGATGATCCTTGGTGGAGGTATTATCCCTCCCATCCAGGGTAAAATGGCTGACATTATTGGCATCCATCAGTCTTATATCATTGCTGCTGTTTGCTTTGCTTATTTGGCCTTCTTTGCTTTTGTTGTAAAAGGCATTTTAAAGAAACAGGGTATTGACTATGATGCCGAAGTAAGTGGCGGTGGTCATTAATCCATAAATTCATTCGTACATTTATCGCCCCGTTACCAAGTAGCGGGGTTTTTTAAAATACTAACGATGGCTAAATCAACTGCAAGACAACAGCTGGCAATAGGAATTGATATCGGTGGCACCGGCACCAAGTTTGGCATTGTTGACCGTGACGGAAATGTTCTTTTCTCCGGCGAGATCTCTACCAAAAAACATAAAGAAGTCACCAGCTTCATTGATGAACTTTATACTGCCGTATCAGCGATCATTGAACGATCAGGCGGCACAGGCCGTATAAAAGGGATCGGCGTAGGCGCACCTAATGGCAACTTCTATACAGGTACACTTGAATATGCTCCTAACCTGCCGTGGGAAGGAATTATACCGCTGGCAAAACTAATCGAAGCTAAATTCAGTCTTCCCGTTACCCTCACCAACGATGCTAATGCTGCTGCTATTGGTGAAATGATGTATGGTGCTGCAAAAGGGATGAAAGATTTTATCATGATCACATTGGGTACAGGTGTGGGAAGCGGTATTGTAGCTAATGGTAAACTGATCTATGGTCATGATGGATTTGCAGGAGAAATCGGTCATACGATTGTGATACCAGACGGGAGATTACATAAAGGCACAGGTAAAAAAGGTTCATTGGAAAGTTATGCTTCTGCTACAGGAGTATGCTACACGGCTCTTGAAATATTAAAGAGCAGTAAAGAAAAAAGTTTGTTACGGGCGGTGCCCGAAGATCAGCTGGATTCTAAAGCTGTATATGACGCCGCTATTCAAGACGATAAAATTGCACTGGAAATATTTGAATACACCGGAAGAATATTAGGCCTGGCATTAGCTAATGCCGTCATGTTCTCAAGTCCCGAAGCGATCGTATTATTTGGTGGGTTGACCAAAGCCGGGGACCTTATTTTAAAACCAACAAGAGAACACATGGAGGCCAACCTGATCCAGGTATTCCAGAATAAAGTGAAATTATTGGTGAGTCATTTAAAAGAATCAGATGCGGCGATTTTAGGTGCGAGTGCACTGGTGTGGGAAATGAAGTAGCTGTTTGAATAGTGATGGATGAATTAGTTTACCAGTTAATTGTTTTGACAGGTTGTGTTATAAAAAATAAATCCGTCCCGCAAAAAACGAGACGGATTTTTAATTAAAGTGGCTACAGCTACTCTTTTATTTTTAAAACAGGTTTCAGTTCATAAGCACCCGTTCCGTTTTGATGAATAGATAAGGCAGCATCAAAATCGATCAGTAAAGAATCAAGACCAGCGTTCAATTGTTTATTGACCTTGATCTTTAAACCTGATTCACTGCCACTGGGAATAGTAAGTGGATACACAACGTTATTAATTTTAATACTGTTGTTGCTTCCTAAAACAAATCGGATTTCTTTTACAGTGGTTGTAGGAATTGTTACTTGTGCCAGCAACGTATCAACACCATTTTGCAATCCTAATAAATTGTAAACGCCCTTATAAGTATCCAGGTTAACCCAACCGGTAGAATCATCCCGTAGATTTACTCTTACCTGTTGAATGTCTACATTCACTTCTGTTGCATTGTAAGGATTGTCGGTGAGATTTACTTTTAATTGCGTAGTGCTATCCGAATCTTTACTACAGGCAATCAGTAGGATTACGGATAATGCGAATAATGAAAGGGAAAAAACGATTTTTTGTTTCATAATGTACAGTTTGAGGGATAATTGAAAAAATCATGCCAGCAAACCTATTTTTTCCTCTTAATTATAAACACAGCAGGTACAGGTCTTTGACCCTCCGCATCAGAAACCTTTATCGTTTCTTTACCATTTACCAACATACAAGTGCTGCCGCCACCATCGAGGTTCAATGCTTCCCGGCAACCAATGTCTTTTAATAATTGTGCTTCCTGTTTTAAGTTAGCCCCCTCTGCTTTGCCGGGATTTCTTCCTTCGATCACTAAAATAATAAGCTTGTTATCTTTTGTATATCCCATTGCTGTGCGGGGATGTTTATCATCAATGGCTTTACCGGCAAATTTCCATTCTTCGTTATTGGTGATTTTTATATCACCGTTTTGTAAAAGCACAGGCCCACCTCCTACTGCGGTTTGCATTTTCCATTTATCCAAAATGCCTTCCTGCTTTTTAAGCTGTTGTTTATTTAAAACGATAAGGCTGTGTATAAAATGGGGATAGAAGATGGATCGTTGCACTGCTAATGAAGAATCTTTTATGAGCAGAGGATAGTTTTCATATGCTACAGGATATTTATACATTGAATCAGTATAAGTCCAGGCAATATCGGCCTTTCTCTTTTTCGAAATTCCAATCGCACTACCTAATGGATGACGATAGGTTAATGTATCTTTTCCCCTGCCGGGAATGGTATGCTGGTTATAGGCAACGAGTTTGCCATCCTTTATAACTGCGTTCAGGCTCCTGTTCGTTTCAAAAGAAAAGAAAGTGCAATTCACTACTATCAAAGCTTTCTCTTTTTCATAAAACTGAGAAGGTTTCAATCTTCTGTCCTGCGAAGTATCAGCCGCAAAAATTAAATCCCTGTCCTTAAGATCAGCTTCCACGTAATAAGCAATATTCGGTTTGCCATCCAGCAGGTCGGTTGTTTTATACACATGAACAGAAGATGGCAATGGCTCAAATGAAGAATCTACATTTACCCATTTTACCTGTGCAGTAATAGTGCTGGTTATGATAAACAAATACAGCACTAAAAACATTTTCCTTTTATTCATCTCAAAAAATTCTTGTTTCTACCTGATAATAATTGATGTCCCTTTTATTTCATAAACCTTACCTACATAATCTGTTGCTTTCAGCATCCATACATAGGTGCCGGAGGGTTGCAGCATTCCTTTATATATACCATTCCATCCTGCCGAAAGGTCTTTAGTGGTAAATACTGTTTCGCCCCATCGGTTATAAACAGTAAAATAATCGAGAGAGCGGATACCAACATAGTAGGGCTTTAATCTGTCATTCAATCCATCGTTGTTAGGAGTAAATCCGTTTGGGACAAAAACTGTCGATCCTTTAAAAACAGTAATGCTGACATGATCTCCGTCCACACATCCTTCCGGTGTGGTAACTGTTACCAGGTAGGTTATATCGTCCTGTAAAGCAGCTACCGGGTCAGCAATAGTTGTATTGTTTAAACCTATTGATGGTGACCAGCTATACTGCATGCCTCCTGTAGCATGTAATTGAAAGGGAATATCTTTAAGTACTATTGTATCATTACCCGCATTAGCAATAGCCCGGTTGATAAATACCGGAATAGTTATAACATCCGATGAGCAACCGTCTGAAGAAAGGGCAAACACCTGCACTGTATAATTGTTTACAGAAGAATAACTGTGTTGTGGGTTTTGTAAGGTCGATATTTGATTGTCGCCAAATTTCCAATTCCAGTTTATAATCGTCGTTGCATTATCCATTTGGTTGGCTGTAAAGGAAAGGGGTTCATTCACACACCCATCTACTCCCGTTGCAGTGATCAGTGGTTTAGCTTTTATTGTAAACGACCTTGTTACAGGTGCTGATGCACAACCATGATTGCTTGTAACCGTCAATTGCAACTGGTGAACTCCCGGGCTAAGATTAGTGAGTTGTGGTTGTTGTGCTACTGAAACAGCTGTTCCATCCAGCATCCAGTTCCATTTCGAAATACTTCCGACAGTAACCTGCGAACGTTCAATAATACGGGGCGGAAGCCCAAAGCAGGTATCATAAATATCAAAGTTGGCAACGGGATAATCTCCCACCGCAATTGTTTTGCGAAGCGTATCACTATTGCAGCCATCCAAACCGGTAATGGCCAGTTTTACTTCATACAGGCCAGCCGCTGCATATATGTGAGGAGGCGGATTGGCCACCGTTGTCGTACTGCCATCACCAAAATTCCAATAGAAACTGGCGATAGGCGCAAATGACTGGGACGTATTCGAAAAATTTATTGCATTTCCCAAACAGGTAGCATCGGCTGGTGCATTAGTGGTGAACCCCGGATTGAGTGCTGTACAAAATTGCTGCAGGTTATTGGAGCCACCTGTGCCTGCACTAAAACCCCAGTACACCCACGGATCGTTATGAAAAATAGTAGCAATAAGATCAACTGTTGTTTCTAACCGGAATGTTCCGTCAAAATAAGTTTTTAATGAATGGCTAACCGGATCCCAGCTGATTCGTAATGTATGCCACTGGCAATCTTCAATGTTAACGCCCGATGATGAAGCCTGTATCGGGCCGGCAAGATCGGTTCCATGTACAAGATTACCATTTGCATTGATGCTGATATGATCTTCTGCCGGATCATTATGGAAAGAATTTTGCCAGGTATCCAGGACAACGCCTACTGAAGGTGTAATGCCTTCAAATCCCAATCCACCTCCTGTAGCTCCTACACTGGTACTCACAGGTTGTAAAATAAAAACAATGCCATCTGCACCATTTGCATCAGTGCAGCCCAGGAACACATTGAAAACAAAATCAAATGGATTATTAAGATTTATTTTAGCCGCATTCCATACACTACCACTTTGCGTGTTGATAGCCGGGGTAAGTGTATAACAATTGCAGGTATTTTGTACGGCTGTTCCATTGAGGATATACGTAGCCGGTTGTGCGAATGAAAGAATATGAAGTAAGCTGGCAGGCAGGAAAAAGAAAACGCTTCGGAAAAGTTTCATAATGAAGACTGCCAATCTGGTTAGAAAGCAATTTACCAATAAAAATCAACCCGATTGTTAAGACACAGCAAGTTTGCTCATCTCCCATTCTTTTCTTCCCAATCCTGCAAACACATGTCTTTCGCTGTGATAGGAAGAACGAACCAGCGGACCGCTTTCTACATAATCAAGCCCTAGTTCATACCCGATCTCCCGGTATTCAGCAAACTCATCAGGGTGAACAAAGCGATGAACGGGTAAATGTTTTTTTGTTGGCTGCAGGTATTGACCAATAGTGATCACATCACATCCATTGGCATGAAGATCTTTTATCGTTTGTATTACTTCGTCTTTTGTTTCACCCAACCCGAGCATGATGCCGCTCTTCGTTCTTATGCCGCCCTCCTTGAGTGTTCTTATTACTTCCATGCTTCTCCAGTATTTTGCCTGGATACGAACCTGCCGGGTCAATCGCTCCACCGTTTCAATATTATGAGAGACTACTTCGGGTGCAGCTTCAATGATCGGTTGTATATCTTCTTTCTTTCCTTTGAAATCGGGTATCAATGTTTCTAAGGTAGTATCAGGATTTAAAGCTTTCACGGCTTTGATGGTATTGTACCAGATGGCAGCACCACCATCTTTCAATTCATCCCTGTCAACTGAAGTGATCACCGCATGTTTTACTTTCATTAAATGAATGGCTTCAGCCACCCGCTGTGGCTCATCCCAATCCACAGGTTCAGGTCGTCCTGTGGCCACTGCACAAAAGCCACAACTGCGTGTGCAGGTATTCCCCAATATCATAAAGGTGGCAGTGCCGGCACCCCAGCACTCACCCATATTAGGGCAATTACCGCTTTCACAAATTGTATGAAGTTTATGGCTGTCCACCAACTGACGGACATGCTTATAGCTTTCGCCAATAGGAAGTTTGACTCTCAACCAATCGGGCTTTTTGACCCTGCCTGGCAGCAGACTGGCTTCCGTTTCTTTTTCGCTTGACTGTACTACGGGAAGTTCGATCATTCTGCAAAAATAAGCTTATGATTTCCGCCGGCCAAACAGCACGGCGATATAGCCCTGAAAGAAAAGGCTTTTATCTTTTTGTAATAACATGATAGGCACTTTTGAACCGTATGCTTCGAGTGTCATGCCGATCTCAAGACCAGATACCACTTCATTGAAACGGCCATAGTCAAACCGCATAGCTACTTTGGCAAAAGCGCCGGGCCGCATTTTTATTTCGCTCCAGCCTTTACCAAATCCTGCACCGCCGGTAATACTGGGGCCAAGGAATAAAGCGCTATCGGCATCCGTGTATTTAATGGCCTTATTTTCACCAGTGCCCGGGTCTTCTACATTAAGATAATATGGTCTCAGCAACCCAATAGAGATGCCCGCATTATAAACAGCCGTCACTGCTACTCCATTCTTATTTCCTTTTTGTCCTAAGATATATTGCTGGCCAAATCCCAACGTGACAGGATAAAAATAATTTCGCTTACCATAAATAAAGGGGTTCCCAAAAAGAAAACCCCCACCCAATAATTTTTCTTCTTTTGGACTTTTTGTTTCGGTGATGTCAATACGATAAATATTTGTCTTGCGATTCGATTTCATTACTCCGAGCTCATAAAAAATACCGTAACCGTTGGTTTTGGCCTGGATACCAAAAATGCTTTGTTTACGGAATACAAGAATGCCTTCTTCGGATTGTTTGATTTTAGTATTGATCTTTTGACGACGGGCTTCTTTACGATCTGCTTTCGAATTAGTAGAATCCTGGGCTGCTGAAGCAATGGTTATTGTTGCAATAATTACCAGTAGGCTTAATTTCTTCACACGAACAATATTTGATGAATGATAGGAACGTAAAAAAAGACCAGGAGGTTGTTACATTAGCTATTGGAATGAACAAATTTCTCTTTTTCTCTTTTTAACGTTTGGCGATAACGTAAATTTAGGGCAAAAATTGATAATGACATCTACAGTTATTTACAACAGCGACCTGAGAACGACCTGTACCCATTTGAACAGCGGTAACCATTTTGAAACGGATGCCCCTACTGATAACAATGGAAAGGGAGAACGGTTCTCTCCTACTGATCTGCTGGCCACTTCACTTGGCACCTGCATGCTAACGGTAATGGGTATCAAAGCAAGAACGATGGGTTTTGATCTGAACGATATAAAAATAGAAGTGTTGAAGATCATGAAAGCCGATCCCAGGCGGGTTAGTGGGATAGAATTAACAGTTCATATACCTGAAGCACTTAAAAATATAGATGAGAAAACAAAAGCGACCCTCAAACATACCGGCAATACCTGCCCGGTGATAAAAAGTATTCATCCCGATATTGATGTAAAAGTGGATTGGGGTAGCTGGAGTTGATGATTATGCGTTCATCCCTTTCAGTAATGAATTTCCGACTACACATTCGAGGCATCTTTTTTTAGTGCAGTATTCGTTCTTTAATTCAATCAATGCCTGCGAATCAAATGCGGTTTCATTTTTGATACCCAGTTCCTGAAATCCTTTGGTAATAACATTCTTTTCTGCTGAAGTTTCACCGAGCCATTGTAAGGCTTTGTCCTTATACTTTTGTTCGCCGTGGTAACTGCCATAGGCAAATAAGACTGGTGCTATCGTATTGATAATAATATTATCGATCATCACCTCTCCAAGCTTTTTCTTTTTATATGGCGATGTTTCATCAAACCGGTAATGATAATGCCAGTAATCGTTGGCCGTTACATCAAACCAACGCTTAACATCCTTTACAGAACCGGCTTCTTTAATTTTAGAAAATAAATGTGCTGATTCGTGAACGAGCATAGCCAGTTGGGCCAACCGGACAGTTGGAAAATTTCCCGGTCTCATTCTAAGAAAATGAAGCGGCAGATGAATGGGATGGAGACCATGTTTACTTTCCTGGAATTTATATTCCTTTTGCAGTAGTTGCGGATAATCTTCTTCAGCAGCTTCTTTCAGTAAACCTGCCTGGCCCAATAACAGGGCTTCAATTTGGTGGACCTGGTATTTTTGTTTTGCTAAAATATTGATGGGTATTGAACGGGCTACTGATTCAAAAGCATCTGCATTTACTTTCATTCCAAAATTGCGGGCTAGCAGCCACCAGAAAGTTTCTTCCCAATGATAATTGTTTTGCTGCAAAAAAGTTTCTATCGTCTTTGCTTTTCTTAATAGTCGTTCAGCCAGTAATCTTTCCTGCCAGCTTTTCCAGGTGATGTCTTTAATTGATGTAATATTTTTTTCACAGGGTATAAAACCAGTGGTTTGCATCAGCTCATTATATCGGTGCAATAAAAGCCTGGATACACGGCTTTTTAATTCCAGCACCGGAACAGCATTCCTGGTTTCATCATCTTCCCACACCACATGCAGGATCACATTCTTATAATTTTTATCTGAATGATGCTTATGTTTTTTCCAGTCAGCCGTTTTAACATGAAGCTCTATGGTGCCCGCCCAGGTTGTTGTTCCGATCTTAATCTTTGCATTGGTAAAATCGGGTCCCTGGTTTGTATTGTAGTGGCCTGGCAATAAAACCTGGATGGCTTCGCCATCTAAAGTGCTAAGTGCATTCCTGTTAAAATACTGGAATTGCCAGATGAATTGCAGCAGTCGTTCGGTCATGGATAAGGTTTACGAGTTGAAAAGTTAATAAGAATTTTAAACTCTTCCAACGCAAACAAATTATGGTAGTGTACCAGTTTGAATTTTTCACGCAACGCCGCTAAGTAATCCAGGACGCTAAGATTGTATTCTTAGCGACTTATTTTCTTTGCTCCTTTGCGTGAAATAAAAAGTACCTGATAAATTTTGAACTTGGTGCACTACCCAAATTAGCCTGTCAGTTATTCAACTTTTCCAGTGCCTGCACAACCCTGCTCACCGGAAGCCCCATCACATTATAAAAATCACCGTTCACAGATTTGATACCTGTTACTCCTATCCATTCCTGTATGGCATAGGCTCCTGCCTTATCAAACGGTTTGTATTTGTTGACATAAAATTCGATCTGCTCTATACTCAATTCATGAAATTCAACTTCCGTAGTATCTGCAAAGGATATTTCTTTTTCGCCTTTCCTGATAACTACCCCGGTTATTACTTTATGTTTTTCGCCCGATAATGCCAGCAGGATGCTGATCGCTTCTTCACGATGAACAGGTTTGCCTATGATGGCATCGCCCAATACAACGATCGTATCCGCAGCCAATATCACTTCTTTGCTGTTGTGCAATTGTTGCACAGCAAGCGCTTTGTTACGGGCAATATAAATCGCTACTTCTTCCGGTTCCAAACCCGGGGGAAATCGTTCATCTGTTTCTTTTGCTACAATTTCAAAAGGTACTTCTGCCCATTCGAGTAATTGTTTGCGCCGGGGTGATTGCGATGCCAAAATGATTTTGTTCATAAATAAAAGTAGAAAAATATCATGGAAAGGATACCGGTAAACATGACCAGCTTTGTCCAGCTGCTCAGGGCATGAAAATCTTTTGATGACCTGGCCCGGAATAATTTATAAAAAACATACAGCAAGGGTAAAATGATCAACACAATACTATACACAATAGCAGGCCACCATTTAAATTGCAATACATATACCTGCACACCAAGCAGCAGGGCAAGCAAAACAATAAGCCATACCGCTACATATACTTTCGTGGCATGCACACCCCATACGATAGGCATAGTGCGACAACCATATTTTGCATCACCTTCCATATCCTCAATGTCTTTGATAGCTTCCCGGATCAGTGAACTGATAAATGCAAAACCAGCATACAAAAATCCCAGCCGTAAGATCTTTGTATTGGCTGCTACTGACCAACTTTCATTGCGGGTAAAAAAAGGAACGGATTCAGATAAACATAGCACAAGTATTACCCAGGCAGTTAAAAGAGATATCAGGATATTTCCTGATAATAATTTCCGTTTTAATGAAACGGAGTAGCCAAACAAGAGCGCTATGCAGAAAAAATTAGCGATAACGATATACCATAAACCTG
The DNA here is from genome assembly GCA_036383515.1 of Chitinophagaceae bacterium. Lineage (GTDB taxonomy): Bacteria > Bacteroidota > Bacteroidia > Chitinophagales > Chitinophagaceae > CADEDV01. Next base: position 65,287 of record DASVOE010000095.1, read on the forward strand.
TTTTCCAGGAAACATAGAAACTTAACAGCAAACCCAGGCCGCTCATAATAAAGTGCCAGAGCATAGCCCATCGCCGGGAAACAATATGATCCACTACATTTTTCTTCGGTTTATTTATCTCATCTATATTGATATCAAAATAATCGTTGATGATATAACCTGCTGCAGCAATCAATACGGACGCAATGGCAAGGAAAATAAATAGCATACCATTAATAAGTGGCGGACGACCCACCTGTGTCAATACCGGCCGCAGGATACAACAATGGAATAACAACTGGGTGAGTGCAATAAAAAAAAGATTAGGCAGTCGGATCATCTTCAGGAAGGCGGCTGTCAATCGCATGAATGAAATTTTTTGGAAAGATACAGAGAAGATGATAGATGACAGGTAACGATGCTTAACGTGAAGCTACACTCTCAAGGTATTGCCAGTGATCGTTTAGTTTCAACACTTTTTCAATCACATCTCTTACACAGGCAAAGCCACCATTGATAGGAGAAATATACTGTACCGCTTCTTTTATTTCAGGCACTGCATCTGCAGGGCAGCAGGCCAGGCCAACTGCACTCATTACCGGAAGATCAGGAATATCGTCGCCCATGTATAATACTTCTTCTTTCTTTAATTTGTTAGTGGCCATATAATCATTAAGGAAAGATTTTTTATCCAATACAGACATATAAATATCAGTGATACCTAATTTCTCCAACCGATGTTTTACTTCGGGTGAATTACCGCCTGAAATAATGAGTACCCGGTAACCTTTGGTCTTTGCCATTTGCAATGCAAATCCGTCTTTGATATGCATACGACGGGCCTGCAAGCCATTTTCCAATACCAGCAGCGTGCCATCAGTAAGCACGCCATCCATGTCAAAAACGAATGTGGTAATTTTTTTAAATAATGCAAGAACGTTCATGTTGCCGGCAAATTTGTTTATACGCCAATTAACCTTATTAGTCAACTAATCCTGGTTGTCTCTCCATTCGTATACCCAGGCACTCTGTATCATTTCCAGGTGTCCTTCGGTGCTTTGTTCACGGGTGCCTTCAAACCGTGGAATTTGCAGGATCCATTCCAGCAAATCAGTAAAACGTACCCGGTATATCTTTCCTTCATTAAAATCATTTCCAAAACGTTCATACAATTTTAATGCGATGTCTTCATGATCGGCCCAGTTGATCGGGGGTTCAAAATGACTCATAATCTTATTACTTGTTTCTTGTTATTGGTATTTAGCTTGAATCTCCCGACTCACAGTCTATTCTTCCTATTCTCCCAAAAATTGCGTTTGATCCGGAAGCGTTACTTCTATTTGGCCATCGCCATCTAACAGTAATGACTGGCATCCCAATCTTGAATTAAGCCGTGGATTAACGGCCCGGTCAATAAAATCTTCTTCCTTGTCGCTGAGTTCATCTATTGACTCCATTCCGTTTTCAATATACAGATGACAGGTAGTGCAGGCACAAACGCCACCACAGTTATGATGAAGTTCAATATCGTTCTTTAAAGCGATCTCCAGCAGGGTTTGCCCCGGTTCAACATTTTCTAATGTTAACGGCTCCAGTCCTTTTTGTTCAAATTTAAATTGGATGGTATACATCTCGTCGTTTTTCGTTTCAGGTTCACCCGCCGTTGCTTTTGCCAAAGACGGGGTGCAAAAGTATCGGAAAAACAGTTAAGACACTTACTTGATTGGGAAAATGAAAGTATTACTTCACTTGCTGAATACTTTCTGTCATCAGCAGGTAAATGCTTTTGAGGTGTGGATGTTCTTTTAATAGCGACAGGTGTTTTTCGATGGTCTCTTTATCATGCCGGATAGCCGGGCCAGTCTGTGCCTGTTGGGGAGTAATATCTTTAATACGCAAAGCTGTTTCTTCAATAAGCGGTAAAAGCTGTTTGAAATCAAGCCCTTCTTTCCTGCAATAATTTTCTGCCAACGTATAAAGGTGGTTCGTAAAATTGCTGACGATCACTGCCGCTACATGTAATTTCAGCCGGTCATTATCACCGGCAAGTATAACTTTTTCGTCAGCGATCGAATGTGCCAGTGTTTTCAATAGCATTGTTGCCTTCTCATCATGACCATCAACGTAAATGGGAATTTCGGGCAAACTTTTCGTTTCTTTTCGCAGGCTTTGCAAAGGGTAAAAAACACCATAATGATCTGAGACATTTTTTAAAATAGCAGCAGCAACTGAAGCCGCTGTATGCGCAACTACTTTACCCGGAAGTTTTAAATTATCTGTCACCTCTTCAATCGCATCATCCGACACGGCAATGATGTATACGTCTGCCGTTTTATTGATCAGGCTTTTATAATTGGTAGATTCTGTATCCCATTCATAGGCCAGTGCAGTAGCTTCTTTTGCATTGCGGCTGTAGACCTGCACAATCGTATGTCCTGCGGATTTGAATTTTCTTCCAAGAACCGCTGCTACATTTCCTGAACCAATTATTACTATATCCATATCGCTGTTTCCTGAAAGAGAAATAATACAATGAACAAATAGAATATTTTTACAAAACATGAAGTTAGCACAAAAACTTGCAGTGGGATATGTAAGGGCAAAGTTCCGGCTGTTAGCGGCCGTCTCTACAAAAAAAGCAGCGCAAAAAGCATTCGAGCTTTTTTGTACGCCGATGACCCGCAACAAAAAACAGTTACCCAAAATCTTCCAGGAAGCTGAATCAATTAGTTTTAAAATGAATGAGGTAGTAATACGGGGCTGGCGCTGGAATCATCCGGCGGAAAAGAAAGCGCTTATCATTCATGGATTCGAGTCTTCCGTCATCAACTTCGACCGTTATATCAGGCCGTTGATACGAAAAGGATATGAAGTACTTGCTTTTGATGCGCCGGCACACGGACGAAGTGGGGGCAAAACCATTACAGCACCTCTATATGGTGAAATGATCAAACAAATACACGATAAGTATGGGCCTGTTCAATCTTATATGGCGCATTCTTTTGGCGGACTCGCCGTGAGTCTTGCGTTGGAAAAAATAAGCCACACAAAAGATTATAAAGTAGTGCTGATGGCGCCGGCTACAGAAACACCAACGGCAATTGATTCCTTCTTCAGCTTTTTGCGTTTGGATGACGAAGTAAAAAAAGAATTTGAAAAGATCATCATCAAAACAAGCGGGGTGAGTTCATCATGGTATTCCATTCGCAGGGCTATGAAACATATACAGGCAAAAGTGCTTTGGGTGCATGACGAAAACGATGAGGTCACTCCACTTAGTGATGCACTGAAAATAAAGGCCGAAAACTATTCCAATATTGAATTCGTAATTACAAGCGGCCTGGGTCACCGCCGTATTTACCGTGATAATAATGTAACAAAGGCCATTATTGATTTTTTATGAAACCCTTTTTCTTAATATTGCCTCTCTTTGTTTTAAGTAGTGCCTGCCAGAAAAATAAACCCGACATAAATTCCCCAACAATTATGAACGCTGGTTCTGAATATACTTACCTGGCCTTAGGCGATTCCTACACGATTGGTCAAAGCGTTCCGCCAGCTGAAAATTTCCCCAATCAAACGGTGACATTACTTAAAAGCGATTCTATAAACGTTGCAGCGAGAATTATTGCTACTACCGGGTGGACAACAGACGAACTGGAAACTGGTATCATTGCCGCCAATGCAATAGATCCGCTGAAAGCTTCCTATGATTTTGTTTCACTCCTTATTGGTGTGAATAATCAATACCGGGGAAGACCGGTTGACGTCTATAAAACGGAGTTTGAAGAGCTGCTCAAAAAAGCAATGCGGTTTGCCGGTAACAAAGCTGATCATGTGGTGGTGGTGTCTATTCCTGATTGGGGTATTACTCCTTTTGGTGCCGGGGCAGACAGGGACCGGGTGGCCCGGGAAATAGATGTGTATAATGCAGCCAATAAACAGATTGCTTTGCGCTATAATGTTCATTACTTAGATATCACTCCGTGGACAAGAGAGGCGGCAACTGATTTGTCACTGGTGGCTCCTGATGGACTGCATCCTTCCGGCAAAGAATACAAAAGATGGGCGGAGAAGATTGCTGTTTATTTTAAAAGCAGGCTTTAATTAAAAGAAAATTTAGTGATGAGGTAAGAAAATATCCTGCTGTTTTTCTCTTTGTACAGCAGCGGACTGAACCTTAAAGAGTGCGACGCAACAGGCGATGATCTGTGATTCAAAAGCTGGTTTACAAAAATTTTTATTATTCTTGCCCTACCTTGCAGCCGCTGAAAAGCGGTTTTGTAGTATAATAATAAGTCCTTATGGCGAAAAACCTGTTAATAGTTGAGAGCCCTGCGAAAGCAAAAACAATTGAAAAAATACTGGGAAGTGATTTCCAGGTAAAGAGTTGTTTTGGTCATATCCGTGACCTGGAAAAAGCAGGCATGGGTATCAACATAGAGAAAAATTTTGAACCCAGTTATATAGTGCCGGCTGATAAACAAAAAGTGGTGAACGACCTGAAGGCGCTGGCAAAAAAATCTGGTGAAGTATGGCTGGCAACGGATGAGGATCGTGAAGGAGAAGCCATCAGCTGGCATCTTTGTGAAGTGTTGGGTCTTAATCCTAAAACCACTAAGCGTATCGTTTTTCATGAGATCACCAAACCGGCGATACTGGCAGCGGTGCAAAATCCCCGTAAGCTTGATATGAACCTGGTGATGGCGCAACAAGCCAGGAGAATATTGGATCGTATCGTTGGGTTTGAATTAAGTCCTGTGCTTTGGCGAAAGATGAGTATGCGGAATAACCTGAGTGCCGGCCGTGTGCAAAGTGTGGCCGTAAGATTGATCGCTGAAAGAGAGAGAGAGATCAATGCATTTACTCCTACCAGCAACTTCAGGATTGAAGCATTGTTTACGGCTAAAGATGTGGCTGGTAAAAATGTAACATTTGCGGCGGAAGGAAAAAAACAAAATACAGCAGAAGATGCTGAAACGTTTTTGAAAGGCTGTATAGGTGCCGATTATAAAGTGACCGATATACAGGTGAAGCCGGGCAAACGTTCCCCTGCCCCACCCTTTACTACTTCTACTTTGCAACAGGAAGCTTCCCGGAAATTAGGTTATGGAGTTTCCAGAACAATGCTTATCGCCCAGCGTTTGTATGAAAATGGTTATATCAGCTATATGCGTACAGATAGCGTAAGCTTGAGTGATACTGCACTCGGTGATATTACCCGCACGGTAAAAGGAATGTATGGCGACCAATATCACCAGTTTCGCAAGTATAAAAATAAAAATGAAAGTGCGCAGGAAGCTCACGAAGCTATACGGCCTACGTACATGCACAACTCAACCGTAGAAGAGTTGGATTGGAAAAAACTATACGAGTTGATCTGGAAAAGAACCATGGCCAGCCAGATGGCGGATGCCGAGTTAGAAAAGACGACGGCAAAGATTCAAATCTCAACTAATAAAGAAGATCTCACGGCTTCCGGCGAAGTGATGAAGTTTGATGGATTTTTAAAAGTATACCGGGAAGATAAAGACGATGATGAACTGGAAGAAGAAGCCAATGAAGGGATGCTGCCTCCATTAAGTGTAGGACAGCAATTACCATTGAATGCGATGAAAGCAACAGAGCGATTCAGCCGCCCCCTGCCCCGTTATACAGAAGCTTCACTTGTAAAGAAATTAGAAGAGTTGGGTATTGGCCGCCCTTCAACGTATGCTCCTACCATTTCTACCATATTAAAAAGAGGATATGTAGAGAAGCGGGATAAAGAAGGAATGCGCAGGGACTTCCGGGTATTTGTTTTAAAGAAAGATGCTGTAAGTAAAGAGATGGAACAGGAAACAACCGGCGCTGAAAAATCAAAACTTTTTCCATCCGATCTTGGTTTGGTGGTTACAGATTTCCTGAAGCAATACTTTGATGATATCATGGATTACAGCTTCACGGCACGAATAGAAGAAGAATTTGATGAAGTGGCCGAAGGCAAGATGAAGTGGAATAAAATGATCGATGATTTTTACAGCCCGTTTAAAAAGGATGTTGAAAAAACGATCGAGACTGCAGAACGGATCAAAGGGGAAAGAGAACTGGGCGTTGATCCGGAAAGCGGAAAACCGGTGGTGGCAAGAATGGGTCGCTATGGCGCCATGATACAGATAGGCAGTGCAGATGAAGAAGAAAAACCAAGGTTTGCAAAAGTACCTACGGGACAAAGTATTGAAACGATCACGTTTGAAGAGGCTATGAACCTTTTTGCGATCCAGGGAGTATTGGGTCAATATGAAGAGAAAGATGTTTCGGTGAATGTGGGCCGCTTTGGCCCTTATGTAAAATGGGGTGAAGATTATATTTCGATTCAAAAAGGAACGGATCTTTCTACTGTTGATCTTGACAAAGCGATAGAGTATATAAAAGGAAAACAAATTGCTGATGCACCTGTTGGAACTTATGAAGATAAACCCATTACAAAAGGAAAAGGACGTTTTGGTCCTTATATAAAATGGGATGGCATGTTTATCAACGTACCGAGACGTTACAATTTTGAAACGCTAATGCAGGCAGAGATGAACGAATTGATCGATGCCAAAGTGAAGAAGGAGGCCAATCGTTTTATTCAGCGCTGGCCGGATGAAAAGATCTCTATCGAAAATGCCCGCTGGGGCCCTGTTTTAAAATATGGTAAAAAGATAATACGGATTCCTAAGAAGGCGGATGATACCAAATACACTCCGGAAGAAGCCGCTCAATTCACATTAGATGAGGTAAAAAAGATGATAGAAGTAGAAGTACCAGGTGCATTTACAAAGAAAGTAAAGAAGACTACGAAAAAAGCAGCGTCTAAGAAAAAGAAATAAGGAGAAAGCCTTAGTTGGAAAACAAATTATAAAAACGATCGTTTTTATAATTACCTGTGTTTTTTAGTCGGGATCTTAAAAGTACCGGACTTAAAAAGAATAGGTAAGATTATCCAGACCTGAAAAACCTTATTCAATGAAATTCGTCCTTATACTTCTATTATCCTGCTTGTTCTTAAATGCCTGCAAAAAAGAAGAACTGGGCAGTACTACTCTTTCAGGAAATTTAGTAAACACGGATTGGTATTTGGTTAATAGTGGCTTTGATGTCAATAATGACGGGGCTATTGAAGTGTCAAACTTCTCTTCTTTGCCTGCTTGTGAGCAGGATGACTATCTCCATTTCAATTCAAATTCTATTCTTCATATTTTTGACAACAGCAATCGATGTGCAGGCCGGCCGCAACGGGCAGAAGAATTTTTCAGTGTTTCGAGGAACGACACTTGTCTTTATGTTCGCCAAAGCGGTTACTTTGTTATAAAGAAACTCACGTCCACAGAATTACATCTGCGTGTGGCTACAAGAGCCTGGGGTATTCCTTCTACAGGAAACATTCTTTATTATTACGAAAAAAGATAAGCGGGATATAGCTGGTAAATTTTCTAAAAAGGATTATCCCTTATCTTTAGTTTCATGGATAGAAACTATTGGGAAAAGATTGCACCCTCCTACAATGATGAAATATTTGATGTACTGTATAACGATAAGAAGGCTCTTATCAGATCCGCCATTGAAAAAACGGCCTCACCTTCCAAAACAGTGATTGATGCCGGTTGTGCCGTAGGAAAATGGCTGCCGTTACTGTCACCCGCTTTTAAAAAAGTATACGCAGCAGATATCTCCGCTAAAAATCTTGCTATCGCAAAGCAGCATTACCCGGAATATAAAAATGTAGACTACCTGCGGGTAGATATGTCGGCCGAACGGGTGAAGCTTCCCAACTGTGATGTCGCTGTTTGCATCAATGCTATACTTACTGATTCACTCAAAAAGAGAAATGCTTTTTTTAAAAATCTATCTGCTTGTTTAAAAAAGAATGGCGATCTGATATTGGTGGTGCCTTCGCTGGAGTCATGGATGTTTACCCGCATCATTCAACAAAAATGGAAGATTGATAAAACAATTTTTGCTGAAAAACTAAAGGGGAAGGAAGCATTAAAGAAATACAGTAATATGCAGCAGGGCAATCTTGATATTGATAAAGTGCCTACCAAACACTATGTAAAAGAAGAGTTGGAGTTATTACTTATGCAGGAAGGCTTTGCGGTTGCTGCATTTCAAAAAATAGAATACAACTGGCATACTGAATTCGTTCGCCCGCCTCGCTGGTTAAAACAACCGCAACCCTGGGATTGGATGTGCGTGGCTAAAAAGTTATGAGTATTTAGTTACAGGTTACACCCTGTAATAAATTCCTGTTTCCCCCATCTGTGGAAAAGTTTAACTATTTGCTTTCATCAGCAATAGAGATATTGTGAGAGAATCACCACCATGGAAACAAATAAGGAAATATCTGCTTTACTGCATTTGATTGATGACCCGGATGAAGAGGTATTTGATGCAGTGAGTAAAAAGATAGTTGATCTCGGCAAACCCATCATTCCCAACCTTGAAAATTTATGGGAAACAACTCCCGAAGAACCTGTACAGGAACGCATTGAATTATTGATCCATCGTCTTCATTACACTGATCTTTCGGAAGATTTCAGGCAATGGAACCTGGCGGGTCATCATGACCTGATGCTGGGCGCCATGCTGACTTCAAAGTTTCAATATCCTGAACTATCCACAACCCCTGTTTTACAGGAAATAGAAAAGGTGCGCCGTAATATCTGGCTTGAACTAAATAATTACCTCACACCGCTTGAGCAGATCAATATCGTCACCAGTATTTTATACAACTATTATGGGTTAAAAGGCGGAGAAACGAATTACAAAGAGCCCAATGAATTTTTATTACATAAAACATTGGAATCAAAAAGGGGCAACCAGATCAGTAATGGTATTCTTTATTTGCTGTTGTGTGAAATGCTGGATATACCCGTGAGAGCTATCAATATCCCCAAGCAATTTATTATCGGTTATTTCAAACCCGGTTACTCAGATGAGAGTCTTCCCAATCCTATTCATAAGATCGAATTCTTTATTGACCCTACTTCCGGGCAAATTTTTACCCATAACGATGTAGAGAGCTACTTTAAACGCATCTCCGTTCCGCCTGTCGGTTCTTATTTCAAACCTCAAAAAAATAAGCAGGTGATCCGGCAGCTGCTTGAAGAGTTCAGCAAGTGCTTCGAAAGCGAGAAAGAGCAGTTTAAGAAAAAAGAACTATTGGAACTGGCCACCCTGCTTGATGAATAGTGGTTTGTTTTTTGTTAACGCTTACCTTTATAAAAATATATTTTATGAAGGCAAATATTGGCATTACCGATAAGAATACAGCAACTGTTGTTGCCATCCTGAATGTATTATTGGCGGATGAACATATTCTTTATACTAAAACAAGAAATTATCATTGGAATTATGAAGGAGATAATTTCATGGAAATACATAAGTTTTACGAAGGACAGTATGAAGAACTAGCCGAGATCATTGATGAAGTAGCAGAACGTATCCGCATGCTGGGGCATTTTCCGGAAGGAAGGTTAAAAGATTTTCTAAAGATCACCCGCTTGTCCGAACAGGATTATACCTCTGACCAGGCAGAGCAATTACGGAATTTGCTTGCCGATCATGAAAGCATCATCATCAATATCCGCAAGAACGTTGATAAGATCGGGGAAACTTATAAAGATGCAGGCACCATGGATTTTGTAACCGGCATCATGCAGCAACATGAAAAAATGAGCTGGATGATCCGGAGTTATTTAAAATGATCAAACTTATAATACCAGGCTATATCCGTCCCTATACTCCCTTTTCACAAACTGGTTAGCTTCATCAAAGTTGGTGACTTTCATATTCTTTGCATCCCACAGTAATTTTTTGCGACCAAGGTATTTATCATCCCATCCTTTAGAGGTGGGATTTTTCATTAACCAGCTGCGGATGGCCAGGTTGCCCATTAAAATACTTTCGGTAAAAGGTCCGGCATATTCAAAGGGCGAGCTTGTTGTGGCGTTGCCATAGCCGGCAATACAGGCATTCACCCATTGCAGGTAATGTCCTTCCGGAACTCTTTTGATCGTTTCTTTAGGCATCGTTTTTTCTTTCATCAGTTTTGTTGGCAGTAATCTTGGATTGGCTCCATAACAATCCAGTAACAATTTTCCTTTTGTGCCTACCAACAACACACCGCCATCCCAATTGCCAAATGGTTCGCCAGGTAATAACTCATCAGGTCTTTCGGGTAATAAACCTCCATCATGCCACGAAACTTTGATATTGCCTTTACCATCTTTCCGGGGATAGTTCAAATGAATAATAGATGCAGGAGGACAGGCCTCCGGGTTTTGCGTATCATTCCACATTTCTTTCCATACAGTGGCTACGCTACATTCCGCAGAATCGGGATAATCAATTGGCAGGATGCGATAGATAGGATCCATGATATGACATGCCATATCTCCCAATGCTCCCGTTCCGAAAGCCCACCAGCCTCTCCAGTTAAAAGGAAGATAAGCTGGATTATATTCGATATGCTTAGCGGGGCCGAGCCATAGATTCCAATCTAATTCTGTGGGGATATCAAACTTACCTGTAGGCGAAGGCACACCCTGGGGCCATACAGGCCGGTTGGTCCATGCATGAGCTTCTGTTACTTTGCCGATCATCCCTGCTTCATACATCTCTTTTGCTTTTCTTACGCCATCGCCAGATCCGCCCTGGTTACCCATTTGCGTAATCACTTTGTATTTCTTTGCTGCCTCCGCTAATATCCTTGCCTCATAAATATCATGGGTCAGCGGTTTTTGCGTATAGACGTGTTTACCTAGTTGCATCGCAGCCAGCGTTGCAACCGCATGGATGTTATCAGGTGTGGATATGCTGCAGGCGTCAATATTATTCTTTTCTTTAGCAAGCATTTCCCTGTAGTCCTTGTAATAATTAGCTTTTGCAAAAGATGCTCTTGATTTTTTTGCCTGCCTGTCATCTACATCACATAAGGCAACAATATTTACGTTAGGGCTTTTTGCAAATTCTGCAAGATCGCTGGTTCCTTTGCCTCCTACTCCTATTCCTGCAATATTCAACTTATCGCTTGGTGCAACGAAACCCCGGCCTAAAACATGACGGGGGATAATAAAAAATCCGGCGCCTGCAATCGAAGTGTTCCGGATGAAATTCCGACGGGAAACATTCATATCTTTTTTAGTAGGAGTCATATAGCATAATTTGCGGTAAGATAAAAGGAACTGTAGTAACCATCAAAAAATATTCTGCAAACGTTTCCATTCACGAATTATATTTGGTTTATTCAAAAAATGAACTCATGATAATTGGTTGGGATGATTTTGAAAAAGTTGATATGCGGGTAGGGACTATTATTGAAGTCAATGATTTTCCTAAAGCAAGGAAACCGGCTTACCAGTTAAAAATTGATTTCGGGAGCGAGATAGGCATTAAAAGATCATCCGCACAGATCACTTTTCATTATAAGAAAGAAGAATTAGTAAAGAAACAAGTAATTGCCGTCGTTAATTTTCCTCCCAAGCAGATCGCTGACTTTATCAGCGAATGCCTGGTACTGGGTGTGTATGATGAAAATAAGGATGTAATTTTATTGCAACCCGAACGTGCCGTAATCAATGGGCAAAAGATAGGTTGAAATGGCAGATCAATTTGTAACATATTACCACTCTCCCGTCGGACTTTTAAAAATTGCAGGAACGGATGATTTTATTGCCGAGGTAAGTTTTCATGATATATCTAAAAAGGCTGAAGGCAATAAAAAGCACATGCCAGCAATGATAATTAATTGCGTTGAACAGCTGATACAATATTTCAACGGACAAAGAAGACAATTTGAACTACCCATACATCAACCCGGTACTGCCTTTCAGCAAGGCGTATGGAGTGAATTAATGGCCATCCCTTTTGGAAAAACCATCAGCTATCTCGAACTCGCCCGGCGAACAGGTGATACAAAAGCCACAAGAGCTGTAGCAGCTGCCAATGGACGAAATAATGTTGCGATCATTGTTCCCTGCCACCGGGTCATTGGCAGTAATAAAGAACTGGTAGGCTATGGCGGTGGATTGTGGAGAAAGAAATGGTTATTGGAACATGAACTCAAAGTAGCCTATGGCGTGCAGACGTTGTTTTAGTTTGTGGTTTATTGTTTTTAGTTGATTGTTTTCTAACATTTGAAAATGTATTATTATGGCAACAGTTCACAAATTTGAAGAGTTGGAAATATGGCAGCTGGCAAGAAAGATCTATCAAAAAGTTTCTGTTATCACAGAGAAAATGCGAAAAAATCATGATTACAGGTTTGCTGATCAGATAAAGGCAGCGGCGGGTTCAATTATGGATAACATTGCTGAAGGGTTTGAAAGAAATAGCCGCCTTGAATTTCTTAACTCCCTTAGTATCTCCAAAGGTGAAGCAGGCGAATTAACATCTCAAGCCTACAGGTGTATGGACGATAAGTACATTGATGAAAATGAATTCAATGTACTTTATAACGATATTGATATCGTAATTAAAAAAATGGCCCGCTTTATTATCTACCTGAATAAATCTAAAATCAAAGGCCTGAAATTTAAAGATCGGGAGAATAAATAACCCTTTGCTTATCTCCCCGCTTTTAAGAACAATAAACAAAAAACCATACACAATAAACTCAGATTAATTCACTACTTGTAAAAGCAAAAGGCAACAACAAACTTGCTGTTTTGATGATGAATACTTTTCCTTCCTGGCCACTTAATATTAACCGGATTGGTTTTTTTACTCTTGTTTCATATTCTAGCAAAGACTGGCGGCACATGCCGCAAGGTGAAATAGGATGATCGCTTTTCACCGTTTCACTATTGTAGCTGATAGCAATTGTTTCAATAGGCACTTTTGGATGCAGCGTGGCTACTGACCCCAATAAAACTCTTTCTGCACAAATGCCTACAGGATAAGAAGCATTCTCCTGGTTAGTGCCTGCTACCACTTCACCATTTTCTAAAATAGCAACTGCACCTACATGAAAATTAGAATACGGAGCATAAGCCTGTTCAGTCACCATCCTTGCTTCAGTCAGTAACCATGCATCTTTTTCATTCAATTCTGAGATATCATTGTATACGTCGTAGTCAAATTCTATTTTTTTCTGCATACGGTCCAATCTTTTTTCTATAAAAATGCCCCGGATAATTATCAAGGGCATTTAAAGTTAGTTTATTTTACAATGCTGAATAGGCGTTTCCATCTCGGTCCTTTATCCCAACTAAACCAGATCATCCAGGCTTTGCCTACGATGCGATCTTCCGATACAAAACCCCAGTAACGGCTGTCCTGCGACTTATGACGGTTATCTCCCATCATCCAGTAATAATTCATTTTAAAAGTATAACTGGTTGCTTCGTGTCCGTTGATATAAACTTTTCCATCCCGTTGTTCCCATTTATTCTTTTCATAAATTTCAATACAACGTTTATACAAGGGAATATTTTGAGGTGTAAGTTGAACGGAATCTCCTTTTTTGGGAACCCACAAAGGACCGAAATTGTCAACTGTCCACCGGTAGTAATTAGTATCGTAAGGAAAAACATCACCTGTCCGGGATGAATCAACTTCTCGTTGAATAGATGAAGCAATGACACCATTTATCTTCTTTAATTTCTCCACTTCGGGCAGCGTAAGATTGGCCCTATAGGAGAATCCACTAGTGGGGGGGAAATCCGGTGATTCATCTTCCTGGTTCAAAGAAATGCCTGCTTCTTTAAGGTCATCTTCTGTTATTGTAACATTGTTTGAACGGAAATTATAAAACGTAGCCGATGTAGGTGAAACAAATGCCGGCTCATTATTAATGTAAAGAATGCCGTTAATGATCTTTAATGAATCGCCGGCAATCGCCACACAACGTTTAATGTAATTATCTGTTTTATCTACCGGGTGTACTGCAATCGGGAAATTAGGATCGTTTAGAATTTGTTGCCGTATCTGGTCTGACGTAGTGCCATTACTTTGACGGATAAAATTGTAATAAGGCCTTGCAGACTGGTATTCCGGTAAATTGATTACCGTATCTCCTTCCGGGAAATTAAACACCACGGCATCATTTCTTTTTACCGGCGATGCCCACCAGCGGATATAAGGTATCTTGATGGCCTCTGAGTAAGATTTCCGGCTCGAACCAAAAGGCAAATAATTATGTACAAACGGAACCGATAAAGGTGTATTCGGAATTCGGGGTCCATAACTCAGCTTACTGACAAAAAGAAAATCCCTTACCAGTAATGTTTTTTCCATGGAAGAACTGGGAATGGTATAAGCTTCAAAAATAAACGTGCGGATCAAGGTGGCTGCAATCACGGCAAAGATGGCTGCATCCACCCATTCTCTCCACCCTGGTTTTTTATGCCTGCGGGCTGCTTCGGGTCCTATATATTTTGGTTTGTCTTTATAAGCCAGGTAGGGAAAATAAAAAGGAGCAAACACAGATGCCATGGTATGCTGAGCTAATGAGAACTTTCCAAACACTTTGGCAAATTCAATGAAAATACCCGGGCTGATAAACCATCCTACCACCGGAATAAATTGCCAGAATACCCAATGTTTGGGCCGGCCGGCTAATTCCTGCATCACCCATGTATTATAAAAGGGTATATATGCTTTCCAGGCGGGGGCTCCGGCTTTTTCAAAGAGTTTAGCAAAACCAAAAGAGGGTAAAAAAACGATCAGTGTTCCAATAAGGTAGACAATGAATATGTGATATAAGGGCATGAGCCTGTTTTTAGTAAGTGACAAAAGTATTATAAATATTTGCCTGCCAAAATTTAATAATTCAAAGTTTTGCTAAACCAAATCAGCGGCTGATTGTCATTTTAAACGGAAGAATGATAATTTAGACGCCTGTATGAACCAGTTCAGCATCCGTGATATAGAAAACTTATGTGGGGTAAAGGCCCATACGTTGCGGATATGGGAACAACGTTATGATCTTTTTACACCTAAACGTAAAGAAAGTCAGCACCGCATTTACGATTGCGATGACCTGAAGGAGTTGCTTCGTATCTGCTTTCTTTATCATAACGGGTATAAAATATCGCGGATCGCAGAGCTATCTGCTGAACAGATCCGGGAAGAGATTGCCAAAATAAAACCACAGGGCTGCAATTACGAGATATTTGTTCACCAGCTTATTGAAGCCAGTATTCAATTAGATAAAGAAGCGTTTGAAAAAATAGTCAATAACCTGGTGCTAAGGATTGGGCTGGAAAAATGTGTCCTTCATGTTTTTTATCCGTTTCTTGAACGGATCGGGCTCTTATGGATGACCAATCATGTGATACCTGCCCAAGAACATTTTTGCAGTCATATTATCCGCAAAAAGATCATCTGTGCTATTGATGGACTTGAGCAACCACTAAGTAAAGAACACAATGTGGTCATTTTTTCGCCACTGGGTGAAATGCATGAAATACCATTGCTGGTGGTTAATTATCTTTTGAGAAAACAGCAGGTAAATACTACTTATTTTGGAATAAATGTTTCAACAGATACGTTGCAATATTATGCACAACATCAACGGGTCACTCATTTCTATATGCATGTGATCACTCATTTCGATAATTGCAGCCTGAACACCGTTGTAGATTCGTTATGCAAAAGTTTTCCCACCCAGGCCATTCTTATTTCAGGCCCGGCCTGTACCTGTATTAAAAACGATGCAGCCAACCTGAAACAGTTGCGTTCGCTGGATGAAGTAACGGAGCTGGCTCAGTCGTTATCAGCAAAGAAAGATATGGCGAAATGATATTTTCTTATTTAGGCATTACATAATTCTTCACATCCTCTGTAGTAATCGTTTTACCCGAAAGAATAACCAGCCTTTCTACTACGTTGCGCAGTTCACGGATATTACCTGTCCAGTTATATTGTTGCAGCAGCTCAATAGCCTCTTCATCTATTTCTTTTTTGGCAGTGCCATAATCAGAACAGATATCGGTTAAAAACTGATCTACCAGGAGCGGAATATCATCCCGTCTTTCATTTAATGAAGGAACGTGAATAAGGATTACGCTCAGGCGATGGTAAAGGTCAAGACGAAATGCTTTTGTCTCCACTTCTTTCAACAGATCTTTATTGGTAGCAGCAATCACTCTTACATCCACGTTGATATCCTTATCGGCTCCTACCCTTGTGATCTTTCCTTCCTGTAAAGCTCTTAATACTTTGGCCTGTGCATTAGGGCTCATATCACCGATCTCATCAAGAAAAAGCGTACCGCCACTGGCCGATTCAAATTTTCCTATGCGTTGTTTGATCGCCGAGGTAAAAGATCCTTTTTCATGACCAAATAATTCACTTTCGATCAGTTCGCTGGGAATAGCAGCACAGTTTACTTCGATCATGGGGCCGCTGGCCCGGTTACTTTTTTCATGCACCCAACGGGCCACCAGTTCTTTACCCACTCCATTATCCCCGGTGATCAGTATTCTTGCGTCGGTAGGCGCTACCTTTTCAATGGTGTCTTTGATCTTTTTGATGGGAGATGAGCCCCCGATCATTTCCTGCACTTTGCTTACTTTTCTTTTCAGCACCTTGGTTTCGGTCACCAGGCTGCTTTTATCCATGGCATTCCGGATGGTGATCAGCAGGCGGTTAAGATCAGGCGGTTTAGAGATATAGTCGTAAGCACCTTTTTTTACAGCTTCTACTGCGGTTTCAATATTGCCATGCCCCGAGATCATGATAATAGGAGTATCAGGATTTGATTCACCGGCCTTTTGCAAAAACTCTATTCCATCCAGTTTAGGCATCTTTATATCACACAATACAAGATCATAGGTCTTTTCCCTGAACCTCTTTAAGCCTTCTTCTCCGTCAGCAGCCTCATCAATTTTATATCCTTCAAATGAAAGTATTTCAGATAATGTTTTACGTATTGCTTTTTCATCATCAATGATCAGTATATCCGGCATCCTGTTTTTTTTAGTACGGTAAAATTAAATGATTTGTGCCTGACCCTGAGCTTGTCAAGGAGCGATGAGTTTTTGAACAAACAGACCCTCCGGCAAGTTAAGGGTCCAAAAAAATAGAAGCCGGGTAGAAACCCAGCCTCGTTTTAAAATCCAATATCCTATGAAAAACCATGTCAAAGATGCGGGATTAATATCAAATGAGAGAATATAAAAGAAGATTTTTTTCAAGAATCCCACAAAGTGGTAGTGCAGCTACCCTTTTAGGAGTATTTCACATGCATCAATTGAAGGCAGTTAATAAAAAACCCGGAATAAATCCGGGCTCTGCGTATGTTATGATAAAAAATTAATGCTGTAATTTATTTTTTCAGATACATCACCTCTTTTACCAGTTTTACGGTTCTTGGCACATCTGGCAATGCACCGGCTACCAGGTTGGGTGCATAGTGTAAGGGAGCATCAGCAGCAGTAATACGGCGGATCGGTGCATCTAAATAATCAAATCCTTCTTTTTGTATGCGGTAAGTGATTTCAGAAGATACAGAAGCAAAAGGCCATTGCTCTTCCACGATCACCAGGCGGTTTGTCTTCTTTACACTTTCAAGGATCGTTTTCCAATCCAACGGGCGAACCGTCCTGAGATCTATTACTTCAGCGCTGATACCTTCTTTTTCTAATTCCGTCGCGGCCCCTAATGCCACTTTCATCATTTTATTAAATGAAACGATGGTAACATCCCGACCCGGCTTCTTCACATCCGCCTTTCCTAGTTCAATATAATATTCTTCTTCCGGCACTTCCATTTTATCACCATACATGGTTTCGCTTTCCATAAACATGACAGGATCCTGTTCGTAGCGGATGGCCTGTTTCAATAATCCTTTTGCATCATACGGGTTGCTGGGCGATACTACTTTAATGCCCGGTATATTGGCATATAAAGCTTCAAATGCGGTAGAGTGCTGGGCTCCTAACTGGCCGGCAGAACCATTACCTCCCCTGAAAACAATAGGACATGAAACTTGCCCTCCGCTCATTGCCAGCATTTTAGAAGCTGTATTCAAAATTTGATCTAAAGCTAATACGGCGAAGTTCCAGGTCATGAATTCAACGATCGGGCGAAGACCATTTTGAGCGGCTCCTACGCCAACGGCAGTAAAACCTAATTCAGCAATAGGTGTATCGATCACTCTTTTAGGGCCAAACTCGGCCAGCATACCCTGGCTTACTTTATAAGCACCATTATATTCTGCTACTTCTTCACCCATGAGGAAAACCCTGTCATCTCTTCTCATTTCTTCTGTCATCGCTTCACGAAGAGCATCACGGAACGCAATTGATCTGGCCATTTTGATTCACTTTTTTAAGGTCGGCAAATTTAAGTGAGACAACGGATAAAACCTAAAAACAGAAGGCTGTACTATAAGTTCGGATGCGATACATCCTGCTTACTCCTACTTTGGGTTCGTACTTATTTATATTTGCTGATGTCCTCGACTCATTATTCTATTCTCATCATCGGTGGCGGCCCTATTGGTCTTGCCTGCGGACTCGAAGCTCAGAAAGCCGGCATACCTTATATAATAATTGAAAAAGGAGGTCTTGTCAATTCTTTATACAATTACCCGGTCAATATGACTTTCTTTTCTACTTCAGAAAGACTGGAAATAGGTGGTGTTCCTTTTGTTTCCAATAATGCCAAACCAGTAAGAGCTGAGGCCCTGGAATATTACCGGAGAGTAGCCAGCTCTTATCACCTCAACATTCATTTGTTTGAAAAGGTCGATAACATTGATTCGCTGCTATCAACAGTTGATGGTAAACCATGCAGTCAATTTACAGTTACAACAAACAAAGCTGTATACACCGCTGAGCATATTATTATCGCCACAGGGTTTTATGATATTCCTTATTTGCTCAACGTACCCGGAGAAGATTTGCCTAAAGTCACTCATTATTATAAGGACCCGCATCATTATGCTTTTCAAAAAGTGGTGGTTATTGGTGCTAATAATTCTGCAGTAGATGCTGCCCTGGAAACCTGGCGCAAAGGTGCGGAGGTAACCATGGTGATCCGTGGGAAAACAATCGGTGAAAGAGTAAAATACTGGGTGAGACCGGATATCATCAACCGCATCCACGAAGGATCGATAAAAGTATATTTTGATTCGGTTATAAAAGAAATAAAAGAACAGGAAGTCATCATACAAACGCCGGAAGGCAATATTACCATTGCCAATGATTGGGTAATAGCTGCTACGGGTTACCAGCCTGATCTTGCTTTTTTGCAAAAAACAGGTATTCGTCTTTCAGAAGATGATATACGTAAACCTTATTATGATGAGAGCACTTATGAAACCAATGTTCGAAATGTTTTCCTGGCTGGGGTTATTTGTGGTGGCATGAACACACACCGTCTTTTTATTGAAAACTCAAGAGAACATGCCGAAAAGATCATCGCTACAATTCGCCAGCGCAAATAGCTTACAGGCTTTTTTTCATGAGCCAATCGGTTTGTGCGTCATTGCCCAGCATAAAAATATGCGTGCTGAATTTTTCAAATCCCCATTTTGTATAAAACTCGATAGCCCGGTAATTCTTTTCCCACACACCCAGCCATATCCAGTCAACTTTTTTTTCTACAGCTATAGCAATGCTTTTCTGCATCAATGCCTTTCCTACGCCTTTACCTATTGAATGAGTGCTGGCATAGATCCTCGCAATTTCAATGGCATTATTACTTTTCAATTCAGGAGAATTATTATTCTCTCTTAACCGTGCATACCCGACTGGTTCTATATTATCGTAAGCCAGCAAAAAAATATTATTGATTGCACCCACTTCCGCAATCAATCCTTCCCGGGTAAATACCTCGTTCATAAACTTATCCATATTTTCTTTGCTGTTCTCTTTGGCGAACGTATCGTAAAAAGTTTGCCGGCTCATGTCAGCAATAAGGGCGGCATCATCCTGTGTTGCAAATTGTATTGTTATTGGCATGCAGTAATTTTAAAAGAACCGGGAGAGTTTTTTTAAATTATTAAGGCGTTAATAAAAAAGGGAAATCAATAGACAGTACTCTCTATGATCATAGCGGATGCCCCACCTCCCCCATTACAAATACCGGCTGCACCATACCGTGCTTTGTTTTGTTTCAAAACATTGATCAATGTAACAATGATCCTTGCCCCGCTGGCTCCTAACGGATGACCAATGGATACGGCGCCACCATGCGCATTTACTTTTGAAGGGTCCAGTTTCATTCGTCTCGAATTTTCGATTCCCACCACTGCAAACGCCTCATTCAATTCCCAATAGCTGATATCTTCCATTTTTAAACCAGCTTTGGCTACAGCTTTCGGCACAGCGATAGAAGGTGTGGTAGTGAACCATTCCGGTGCCTGTTCAGCATCTGCATACGAAACGATCTTAGCAATAGGTTTTAATCCCAATTCATCTGCTTTTTCTTTACTCATCAGTACCAATGCTGCTGCTCCATCATTCATGGTAGAGGCATTGGCCGCTGTTACGGTGCCCTCTTTTATAAAAGCAGGATTGAGTGAAGCTATTTTATCAAATTTTACATTGAACGGTTCTTCATCTTTTGCAAACACAACAGGCTCACCTTTCCGTTGTGGAATTTCCACGGGTATTACTTCATCCTTAAACCAACCTTTTTCCCAGGCTGCCTGCGAACGTTTATAACTTTCAACAGCAAAGGCGTCTTGTTCTTCACGGCTGATACCACATTCCTTTGCGCAAAGCTCTGCGGCGTTTCCCATTGCTTTGCCATCATATACATCAGTTAAACCATCTTTAGCTAGTCCATCAATCAAACTGGTATTACCATATTTATTTCCCCAACGCATAGCATCAGCATAGAAAGGAACATTACTCATACTTTCCATGCCACCCGCTACCACAATATCCGCATCACCTAATAAAATACTTTGTGCAGCCTGCGCTATTGCTTTCATTCCACTGGCACAAACTTTATTGATGGTGGTACAGTTTACTTCATTGGGCAAACCGGCAAACTTAGCTGCTTGCCGTGCAGGTGCTTGTCCCAGGTTGGCCTGTAATACACAACCCATTAATACATCCTGCACCTGTCCTGCTTTTATTCCGGCTTTCGCTATAGCACCTTTAATGGCTGCTGCACCTAGCTGCGTAGCAGATAAACTTTTTAATCCACCGCCAAAACTCCCTATAGGTGTACGAACAGCAGCGATAATATATACTTCCTTAGACATAGCAACTTCGATTTTAAATTATTGGGCGCAAAGATAACAATTGTTAGTGTGAAAAAAGAGTTCTAAAAATGGTGATATGGCGATGATAGCCTGTAAAAACTGATGTTGCTTCCATTTAGTATGTTTGGTAAACAATCACCTGTATGAAGTATTCTTTATTCTTTGTTTTAACTGTCATTTCGTTCTCCGTAGCAAAAGCTGCTGGCAAAGATTCAACTTACAAATACGATCTGCCGGATAGTGTTAAAGCTGTTTCATTTATCGCCAGCATACAGGTGCAATCGGTTACCACAAAGAAAGAAGTAGTTGCAGGCATTAAAACAGAGCAGGTAAAACTTTCACTGAAAGCAAATAAGAAGGGCCGGGAAGTTGTTTTTGAATTTCCCGGGTCTGCTTTTGTAATGGCAAAAGGATTATCTATAGAAGGCGATGAAAAAGGTGAATTGGAATGGAAATATGAATGGGCAACCGATGTAACCTATAAACTTCTATTGTCTGCCGCAGCCGATTCTGCCGGCAATTTCGTTTTATACTCCGGCTATATCTTTTTGCCCAAAGAAAATAAATGGAAACTGATCGGCACTTGCAAAATAGCGGGACAATGGAGCACTATTCAAAAACCTGAAGCTTTTTATACAGGTAAGAAAAATAAATTAGTGGTAACAATTAATGATGCATGGATCCAGCGCAGCAATGGTTCCTGGAAAAATTTACAGGCGAATGAACCGGTGGCGCCTGTTGTAAACGTTTTGTCACATGTCGACAGCCTGCAGCAATTCAATATTGATAAAGAAATCATTCAACAACACATTGCTGCCGGCAAGATTGATACAAAAGAAAATACTGAAGGAGTTTATTATAAGATATTACAACAAGGCACAGGCCGGAGGATATCCGTCGATGATACTGTATCTGTTTTTTACAAGCTTACGTTGCTTAATGATACGGTTATTGTTGACCAGGCAAAAGATAAACCAGCTACTTTTCCATTAAAGCGATTGATCAAAGGTTGGCAGATCGGTGTGCCATTGCTAAATGTAGGCGGCAAAATAAGGTTGGTCATCCCATCTGCTCATGCTTATTCTATTCGAACAAGGGCTGCCAAAATTCCACCCAATAGTATTTTGGTTTTTGATATTGAAGTGGTGGATGCAAAATCGCCACAATAAAGTAAAGCGCATAACAAAAAGTGATAATAGTACTTAAGACAGGGCAGAAAATATTTTTTATGAAAAAGCAATTCCTTTTTTTCTTTCTTATACTTCCCTTTGAAACTCTTTTCAGCCAGGAGTATTTTCCACCTGCGGGTTCATGGGACAAACGATCAGCTACGTTATCATTCGACACAGCCAAACTGAATGATGCTATCCGTTTTGCTATAGCCAGTGAAAATAAAAATCCCCGTAATATGGAATTGAGCCACCAGCTCAATTTTGGTAAAGAACCTTTTTCTGAAAGTATCGGGGCTTATGCTGACCGGGGTGATCCTACTGGTCTTATTATTCATCATGGTTACATCGTTGCAGAATGGGGTGAGCCATCAAGAGTAGATATGACACATAGTGTGACAAAAAGTTTTTTATCCACTGTAGTTGGCCTCGCTGTTGATAAGGGAAAAATTAAATCGGTCCAGGATAAAGTATCGGCATACGTAAATGAAGTAGAAGTATATGATAGTAGCATAGATGCTTTCAAAAAAATAATCCGTCCTTTTGCCAGTGATCATAATAAAAAATTGACCTGGGAAGTGATGCTGCGGCAAACAAGCGATTGGGAAGGAACGTTATGGGGAAAACCGGAATGGGCCGATCGCCCGGATAAGGATAGCACAAAATGGATAAGGCCGGTGCGTAATAAACCCGGAACTGTATTTGAATACAACGATGTAAGAGTAAATGCTCTTGCATTAGCAGCAACTATGGTTTGGCAAAGAGCGTTGCCAGATGTGTTGAAAGAAAAAATTATGAACCCTATCGGCGCTTCGGATACATGGAAATGGCATGGTTATACTAATTCATGGATAATTCTTGATAAGAAACCAGTACAAAGTGCAAGTGGCGGTGGACATTGGGGTGGTGGCCTATTCATCAATGCGTATGATATGGCAAGGTTCGGGTTGCTTACGTTACATAAAGGAAGATGGAAGGAGAAGCAACTCATTTCTCAGCAATGGATCAACCAGGCGACCACTCCTACCCCGGCCAAACAGGATTATGGGTATATGAATTTTTTCCTGAACACGGATAAAAAAATGTTGCCTGCTGCACCGGCTACAGCGTTTGTACATATTGGCAATGGCACCAACATGATCTATGTGGATGCTGAACATGATATCGTGATGGTTGTTCGCTGGATTGAGAATAATGCCATGGCAGAAATGGTTAAAAAAATGCTGGATGCATTGAAGTAAGAGCTTTTAAGAACGTTCTTTACAACAGTTTAACATATTATGGCCTGATACTTCGATACAGGCAGCAGTAATCTTTATTGAATTAAAACTTTAAAACAAATGCGTATGAAAGCTATTATATCTACACTTTTATTAGGAGCTATTTTTTTAACCTCCTGCCGCAGTTCGAAGGTGCAGGAACCAGAATACCGCACCGTTCGTGAAGTTCGGTTGATTGAATTGGGCATTTTGCAATCCACTGCGGGTGTCGACCTTGTTTATTACAATCCCAATGATTTCGGTGTGCAGTTGACGGAAGCCAGGGGTGATATTTATATTGACAATGCCTTTTTGGGACGATTTGATCTTGGCCAGTCTGTCCAGGTAAAGAAAAGATCCGAATTTGTTGTACCTGCTATTATCAAACTGGATATGATCGGCGCTATCAAAAATCAACGTGAATTATGGAAAAAGAAAGAAGCATTGATACGGATCGAAGGTTTTGCGAAAGTTAAAAAAACAGGTTTTTCCAGAGAAGTGCCGATTAAATATGAAGGCATGCAGAATATTGAACGATTCAGAAGTTTGGTTTCGAAGTAACCAAATCCATACACTAAGGGTATCCCCGGCTTTTGCCGGGGATTTTTTGTTTGTTGACTTTCTTCCCCCACCCTTTTTAAGAATAATGGGTGAATGCTATAATAATCTTCGGCACGTTTATTTCAGCTTTAAAATAAACGATGTTATGAAAAATAAAAAAACAACAACAACCGGAAACACTATTGATATGCCGGAGGTGAAGGATATACCCGGCCAGGAAAATATTAAACCTCCCCGCATGGGTGAAATGAGGGATACAACTATTTCATCAGCTGGTGAAGAAGGAGAAGGCATTGTTGATGATCTGAATACAGAGGATGAATTGGATGAAAAAATAGCTACAGATGCAGATGTAACTGACCAGGAAATAAAATTATTAGATCAAACAGACCGGCCCGTGACAGAAGAAACAAAGGATCTTCAAAAACTGGCATTGGATAGAATGGATGAAGACGATCCTCTCAATGAAGAAAGTAATCCATTGGATATGGGTGAAGATCTTGATATTCCGGGTTCAGAACTGGATGATGATAACGAAGCATTGGGTGAAGAAGACGAAGAGAATAATAGCTATTCACAACGTGATTAAAAAAACTTACCACCCAATACCATAATCTTCACCATGGTTACTGCTACCGCCCCAGAAACTTCCATGCTTCCAATCGAAGTAAATAGCATTAATGGGGCCGCTGGTTCTGTCATCAAAACTCAGGGTATACCCCATTTGTTTTAATTCATTACGAACTGCTTCAGGTGTTTTATCGATCAGTAAAATACTGCCCGGTCTTGGTTTTCTGTCATCCATTTTAGTGCCACCAAGTGATAACCATAATTGATTACTGTTGATATTGCCAGCTTCCACAGCCTGTTGCACAGTCATCCCAAATTCTACCATATTCAAAAAGAATTGTAACAGATTTTGTTCCTGTGTATCTCCTCCCTGTACGGCAAAAGAAATAAATGGTTTCCCATCTTTCATTGCCAGGGTCGGGGTTAATGTTACTCTTGGTCTTTTCCCCGGCTCCACTACGTTAAAAGGATTCAGCTCGCTATCCAATACAAAACTTTGCATGCGCTGGCTCATTCCTACACCAGTATTTCCGGCAATACAGGCGGGCAACCATCCGCCGCTTGGTGTAATGGATACAACCCATCCGTCTTTATCTGCAGCTTCCACACTTGTTGTGCCACGCCATAACCTGTCCATGTACTCATTGTCAACAGATGCAGTGCCCTGCATATCATGTGAGGGTACAAAATTTCTTTTCGATGTATCCATTTCAAAACCTCTTTTCTTTAATAGATCCAGGTAAGGATTTGTTTTTCCTTCATACGGATAAGGATCGCCCGGACCGATATTAGGATTGTTCTTCTCAAAATTGATAAGGCTGGCTCTTTGCTTTGCATACTCTTTACTTAACAACCCTTTCATCGGCTCCTGCGGAGCGAAATAGGGGTCTCCGTAATAAAAATCCCTGTCAGCAAAAGCAAGGTTCATGGTTTGATAGATGGTATGAATATACTTACTGCTGTTATATCCCATTGCTTTCAAATCAAAATTCTCCAGTATGTTGAGCGATTGCAGGAACATAGGCCCCTGTGTCCATTGCTGCAATTTGTAAACATCAATTCCCTTATAATTTACTTTCATCGGTTCTTCTTCTATCGGCTTCCATTTGGCAAGATCTTCCATGGTAATTAATCCACCTTGTTCTTTACAGCCTCTTACAAATTCCTTAGCGATATCGCCTTTATAAAAACGATCATAGGCTGCCATGATAGCCTGCTTACGGGTTTTCTTTTGTTTTAAAGCTGCTTGTTCTGCTTCCACCATTTTGTTGAGTGTTTGTAACAGGTCTTTTTGTACAAAAATTTCTCCTGCTTCAGGCGCTTCTCTTTTTTCCCCGGCATGTGTCAAAAAAACTTTTGAACTATAAGGCCATTCTTTTATTCTTGCCTTCCCTCTTTCAATGCTATTGGCTGTTTGTGCTTCGATAGGATAACCTGCTGCCAGTTGCATAGCCGGTGCCAGCACCTCTTTTAAACTCATGGTTCCGTATTCAGACAACATATAACAAATGCCACCGGGTGTGCCTGGTGTAGTTGCTGCAAGAGGTCCATACTCAGGAGGAAAATTGTATCCTTTACTTTTAAAAAAATCAACCGTGGCGCCTGTTGGCGCTATGCCCATTGCATTGATAGCAATTACTTTTTTTGTTTTAGGATTATAGATCAGTGCCTGTGTCTCTCCTCCCCAGCTTAACACATCCCACATGGTGCAAGTGGCGGCGAGCATCGCACAGGCTGCGTCCACTGCATTGCCTCCTTTTTGAAATATCATTGAACCCGCTGTAGCTGCAAGCGGTTTTCCTGTAATGGCCATCCAGTTCTTTCCATGTAATGGCGGTTTTTGGGTTTGCTGTGCCGGTGCTGCTATACTAGTGATAAGAATGATGAGACAAATAAAAATACGTTTCATGCAGGAGATATTTATTTGCTAAAGATAAGTGAAGAATAATTTTATTCTACTACTTGTTTGTTGAATGTTTTCAGCTTATCCTTATTGAATAAACTTACAATATCTTTAAACGGCAGTGGATCAGTTTCAAAATTTATCAGGTACTTTTTATTTCACGCTAAGGCGCAGAGAAAATAAGCCGTCAAGGGTACAGTCTTTGCGTCTTGGATTATTTAGCGTCTTTGCGTGAAAAATTCAAACTGGTACACTACCCTTTAAACTGTTCAGCAAAAAAATGGATACCGATGAACTACCAGACCTATACACCTTCTGCCGGTTTACAATCATTTGTCAAATGTTTCTGGACATTGGATGACGACGGGAAAGCTGCGATGGTAAAGCAGCGGGTAGTTCCCGATGGCTGTATGGAAATGATTTTTCATTATGGCGATCTGTACCGGCAATTTTTCGAAGATGGGTCCAGTATCATACAACCTAAAAGTTTTGTGTTCGGGCAACTAACGCAGTATATAGAAATAGCGCCTACCGGGATCAGCGGCATCGTTTCCGCACGGTTTTTACCCGGGGGATTAATGCCTTTTCTCACCATTCCTGTGTCGGCCCTGGAAAATAAAGCGGTGAGCCTTTCTGAAATATTTGGTGAAAAAGGAAGAGAGTTAGAAGAAGAAGTGATTGCTGCAAAGGATAACCTACACCGCATAAAATTGATTGAAACTTTTTTGTTGTCCCGACTGACAGATCCTCAAATCATTGACAACATTATCAAAACCTGCGTGGACGTGGTCTTTGAAACAAGAGGACAACTGGGAATGAAAGAGATGGCTGATAAGGTGAATATCAATCGCCGCAATATGCAACGAAAATTTACAACGGCAGTTGGCTTAAGCCCAAAACAACTTTCCAGAGTGGTTCGGTTGCAGGCGGCCATAAAAATGCTCGCTGAACAAAACTTCAATAACCTGACCTCACTGGCTTATGAAAACGGCTATTACGACCAGGCACATTTTATCAGGGACTTTAAAGTGCTAACCGGTATAAGTCCGAAATTATTTTTTGGTGAGAATATGAAATTTGCAGCACTCTTTGCTTCAGCGGATTGAAGCTGTCGCATTTTTACAATTTTGCTGTCGCCGGTTCATATACTTTGCACCAATAAAATTATACACATGAAATTAAATAAGTCCTTTACTCATTTCCTGGCGGTTTTATTATTGGTAACTGCCTGTAATAGCGAATCAGGGAACAACAAAAATTCAATTGTAGAGACAAGCGATACCGCATTAATCGCCCCTGAATTGATATTTGATAAACTTGTGGGAACCTGGCAAAATGAGGACGGAAAAAGTTTTGAACGCTGGACAAAGAATTTGGATAATACCTTTAACTCCGTTGCGTTTAGTATAAAAAATGCGGACACCTCCTGGAATGAACAGGCACAAATATATCCGGAGAATAACCAATGGGTCTTTGAAAACACAGTAAAAGGTCAGAACGATGGTAAGTCTGTAAAGTTCTTATCATCCATATTAAATGAAACCACGGTCCAATTCAGCAACCCGGCGCATGATTTTCCCACAGATATTAATTATACTATTACGGATGCCAATACAATCAATGCTTTTATAATCGGCCCCAATAATAAAGGCGGTAAGGATACTATTTCTTTTAATTATAGCCGGGTTAAGCAATAAATAGTAGTTTACTGAAAACATACCACGGCCTGAACTTTGCTGCCATTCAATATGGATATTTTAGAACAGGTAAAACAATTTGCTGAAAAAGCTCATGGTGATCAGCAACGCAAGTTTGAGCCAGAACCTTATAGTGTACACCTGGTTCGGGTAATGAATTTGACAAAAGAATATGTCCACGAAATTCCTGTGCTGGCAGCTGCATTATTGCATGATGTATTAGAAGATACTCCTGTCAGCAGCGGGCAAATAAACGATTTTCTTATCCCATTGATGGGTGAAAAAGATACCCGCCGCACACTAAAACTCGTAACAGAACTAACAGATGTGTATGTTAAGGATAATTATCCGCAATGGAATCGCCGTAAAAGAAAACAAAAAGAAGCAGAGCGATTGAGCCGGGTAAGCTCTGCCGGGCAAACCATAAAATATGCAGATATCATTGATAACAGCACAACGATTGCGAAAGCAGAAGACGATTTTGCAAAAGTATATTTAATGGAATGCCGGGCTTTACTTAAAGAAATGAAAAACGGTGACCCGCAACTTTATAAAAGGGCAATTAATACCGTGGATCATTGTATGGAGAAATACCTTTCACTGAAGAATCGCTGATGCTGCTTCAAAGAATGATGGTCTGAGGTTAGGTTTCCGCTACATCAAACCAATAATCAAAAAAGGCCGCTATCTTTTTCCGGGTGTCTTCTACGGAAGAGGGTTTGGTAATAAATGTATTCGCACCCGCCCGGTAACACTGCCGGATATATTCTGTACTGGAAACTTCTCCCAGCACAATGACCGGAATATGATTATAGGAAGCATCATTTTTTAATTGTTTCAATATGGCCTGGCAATTATGAGTTGCTCCCCGGTCATTTAATAATATCACCGAAGGCATTCCCTTTATTGTGACAAAATCTTTCAATTCATTTATTCCCGGGATAAAATATAAAGGAGTGCTATTATCAATTTCCTGTAATGCAGATTCAGTTATATCCTTATCATCCGGGTCTGTTTGTAACATTAAAACATAAGTCTCCATTCTCAATGATTTTAAATAAAAGTACAGCAAAAAGACTTTTGCAATTATTTCTATTCGCTGTTGTTAATGCCTTAAGAAAATAGTGTTTTAATATAGTTAACAGAAAGCATGTTGCTCATCCTTATGTTCGTTTGAATACAATCATCATCATAACCTGCAACCTTTATATGTTAAAAGATGCTGTCATTAAGTTACTAAATTTCAGTTGGTTAAATGGAAATCTCTCTTTGTCTTAACAACGTGAATATCTATGGCATTCTTTCTGTCTTAAGGGTAGTGCTCTTATAAATTATTTCAAATTTTAAAACCTACAGTTATGAAAAGACTTTTATCTATTATCGCTATAACCGCAGTAATCGCTGTTTTGGTTACAGCATGTTCGAGAAGCAAAGGCGTATCAGAAGCAGCAATTAAATATGAAGATACAGCCGGGTTCAGCCAGTTCCAGGCATGGAAAGCTGTGAATGAACAAGCAGATCCTACACAGAGTTACAACCAGGGATTTGTGGAAGGCTACCAGCAGGCCGTTACAAAAACTCCTGCCCGAAAAGCAACTACAGCAAAACATTCTACCCCTTCAGCTTCACAAAGTGGGACTATGACATCTACTTCATCCAGTCCTGCAAAAGTGAAGAAAGGAATGAGTAAATCTGCGAAGTACGCAATAGTAGGCGGTGTTGCGGGTGGTGTGGCTGGTGCTGTGATCAATAAAAAGAACCGTGCCGTTGGTGGTATCGTGGGTGCAGTATTGGGAGCCGGTGGTGGTTATGTACTGGGCCGCACGCAGGATAAGAAAGACGGGCGATTCTAACGTAAATAAACGTAATAGTAGAAAACCATTATTGTAATGGGGGCGGATTAACGTCCCCATTTTTTATTTTTTCCTATTTATAAAAACATCTTCAATTTTGCGAGGCTTTACTTATATAAAGCTGTACTTTTAAAAAAAAAAATAAGAATGAAACTTTTTGTAGCTGGCCTCCCCTATGACATGGATGATGCAGAACTCGAAGAATTTTTTGAAAAATTTGGAACAGTAACATCCGTTAAAGTAGCAATGGATAGAGAAACAGGAAAAAGTAAAGGATTTGGCTTTGTGGAAATGCCGGTAGATGCGGAAGCCAAAGAAGCTATTGACGGCTTAAATAATCTTTCTCTCGGCAGAAAAACACTGGTGGTTAAACAAGCCGATGATAATGGCGGTGGTGGACAAAACCGTGGCAACCGTGACCGTGGTGGCAGCGGAGGAGGTGGCGGTTACAATGACCGCTTTAATAATAACAGAGGGGGGCGTGGTCGCTATTAAGTAGTTACCAGATTCAATATTGTTAAGAAGTACTTCGGGCATTGTCACCAATGCCCATTTTTATATTTTACCTATACTGACATTACTAATCCCTGCCTGAGTTCCATTGGGGATAGGTTGTCTTAAACTTTTCTTTAATACAACCGGTTGCTGCGGTTATATCTGCAAAATATCTTCACATTCTTTGCACAATCATTTTTTAACTCCATTCGATAAATGGCTTGCGGGTTTATGCATTTAGTACTTTTACTATTGATTAAACCTTCCATTATGTACCGTAACCATTGCAGAGCCATCGCTTTTGTTTCTATTTTATTTTCTACTTCTTATTTATATGCACAGGATAAAACGAAAATTAAATATGAAGCTCCATCTGTTTTTGCAGGTATTGAAGTAGGATCCAAAGGTGTAAAACTAAGTGTGGTAGACGTTGATAAATCAACAAAAAACGGGAGCGCTTTTACCATTTTAAAAGACACCTCCATTAATACAGATTTCATTACCTTCTCAGGCGCTACTTCTTCTGCTACATTGAATGCGTTATACGATCTCTTTACAATAGCAACAAAAAGCATGAAGATCCCGTCTAAAAGGATCTTTACAGTGATCAGCAGCGGCGTAAAATTGCAGGCGGAAAAAGATGATAAAAATAAAATGATCGAAGAGCTGGCAGGTTCCTTCCGCCAAAAGATAAATGAACCCAGCAGGAAAGTAGAAGTGGTGGATGTAACGCAGGAAGCGAGACTCTCCCATCTCGGCATCGTTCCTGATAAAAAACGTTATACTACTTTTTTAATTGATATCGGAAGTGGTAATACAAAAGGCGGCTATTTCCCGAATGGAAATACAAGAGATTTTAAATTATTTCAGCTTAGCTGGGGAACTAAAAGCATCGCCAACGCTACAGAAAAGAGATGCGATGAAACGGACAAGACATTATCCAATTACAATAAACAATTGTATCGTGTATTGAGTGGCGCTGAAAATGCTGAGATCATTTATGCAGTCAATTCAAGCGGTGCCTATCCATTAAGTGATAATATCGCATTCAGTGGCGGCATTGCATGGGCTGCAGCAACCTTATTACATCCTGAGCAAGCTAACCGGCCGGTAATAAGCGTCAGTTTTGATGAAGTAACTAAATTCACAGAGCAGTTATATAAAGATTATGCTTCTTTATCTGCAGATGAACTCACGAAGAAAATAACGGATACCAAATTGGATAAAACTTCAATTGCAAAAGACATCAAAAGAGTTCATGCTGTTTTTGATCAGCGTTCACTTATGGCAGGCGCTGGTCTTTTATTGAAGATGATGCGCCAGTTTGCTTCTGTTTACGAAACCAAAGAATTTTACCTGGTCAAAAATGGGCAGGTAGGCTGGATATCCGCATACGTAGACCAGGTAATGGAGACAAAATGATCACCTGTTAGTGTTGGTAAAGAACAGTGCAACTAAATGGCTTCAGCATTATTGAACTATTTAATTCAACCGGATCCTTTATCAATTGGTTATTTAAAATAGCCGCTTGCCAGCTTTTTGAAATAGCAATTTGTTGTTCTGTTGCTGTTCCGTTCAATAATACTTGGATCGTATCCCATTTATCCCTGGCGGCTTTACCTTTTATAGTATAAGCTATTACTCCAGCGGGCAAATCTGTTCTAAAGTCAATGTTTTCCCTGACCTGGTCTGCAGCTATCATCCGAAAGGCCGGGTGTTCTTTTCTCAATTTGATCAACCCCTTTACATACTCAAACACCTCCGTATTCTTTGTTTTCAAACTCCAGTCGATTGCATTGATGCTGTCAGGTGATGCAAAAGAATTCTCCACACCTTTCTTGCTGCGCAAAAATTCTGTGCCAGCATGTAAAAATGAAATGCCCTGCGATGTCAGTACTATGGATAATGCCAGCTTGTGCATATTGATCCTTTCCTCTACTGTTGCATCTTTTGCTGAGATAGCCAGTTTATCCCACAGCACATGGTTGTCATGACATTCGGCATAGCTGATCGTTTGATAAGGCTGTGCTGCATACGGAGCTTTCGAGTAATTTACTTTGCTGTAATCAACCTGTGGATGTTTTACCGATGCAACAATGCCAAACTTTATACTTTCTTCCATGCCGGGTTCGCCACTGGCAAATCCTTTGTCTTTATGCACAAATACGCTTCCCTTTATCCCATCCCTGATGTCGTCACTGAATACAGCAATACGATCGAGCTTATAAGCGTTCTTTTTTACGGCTCTCAATGAATCAGGTAATGGTGATGCTCCGGCTGTCCATCCTTCACCATATAATAATATATCGGGTCTTATTTTATGCAGCTCTTTTGAAATAAGATTCATTGTTTCGATATCATGTACTCCCATCAGGTCTATACGGAAACCATCAATATGATATTCTTTTACCCAATATAACATTGATTCAAGAATGAACTTGCGCATCATGGGTCTTTCGCTTGCTGTTTCGTTGCCACAGGCCGTAGCGTTGGAAAATTTTCCATCCGGGGTTTGCCGGTAATAATAACCGGGCACCAATTGATTGAAGTTGGAGGTTTCTGTCAGCGCAGTATGATTATATACCACATCCATTACTATTCTCAACCCGTTTTCATGAAATGTTTTCACTAATTGTTTCAATTCTTTGATCCTTGTTACTCCATCATACGGATTGGTGGAATAAGAGCCTTCCGGCACATTATAATTCAACGGATCATAGCCCCAGTTATATGTTGCATCGGGTTTTGTTTCATCCACCGAATTGTAATCGTAGAAAGGCAACAGGTGAACATGCGTTACTCTCAGTTCTTTTATATGATCAAGACCTGTTGATAAACCATCGTTGTTTGTTGTTCCTTTTTCTGTTAATCCTAAAAATTTCCCTTTGTTATTGATTCCCGAATTGGCAGCGATGCTGGCATCTCTTACATGCAGTTCGTAAATAATTGCATCCGTTTTATTCTTAAACCTGGGGCTTTTGTCTTTATTCCAACCAACCGGGTTTGTTTCTTTAATATCGACAACCATTGCCCTGCTCCCATTCACTCCTACCGCTTTTGCATAGGGATCGGGCACTTCGTTCATCCATACTCCATCCGTACCTTCTTTTTTTGAAAATAGTTTGAACGTATAGAATTTCCCTTTCTGATCACCTTTGACAATGACCGACCAGGTGCCATTGATGCCCGGTTTCATTCTATAGCGCTGGGCTGGCTCATTACCATCGCCAGAAGTATATACCAGGAGTTGACAATTAATAGCAGTAGGCGCCCATATCTTAAAAACAGATTGGACACGAGAATAGGAAAGCCCTAAGTCGGTTCCGTTGTAAACGGGATATGTACTAAACTCTGTCATTTGAGCTTTTGCAAAAAATAACTGGCTGATCAATCCAATTAACATACAGCACTTCCTCATTTAATTCTGTTTAATGAAACATAAATGTATTTTAAAAAAACAGATCCGGGCAATTTCATTCATGTTTAATATAATCGGTTGTATACCGTGTAGAAAAAACTTTTTCTGTTTTTACCACATCAGGATTGTTTACTGTAAATTGGTGTTTTATTATTCTTTTTAAAAATTAATTGCTGTATGGGAGATATCCATGTTAAAAAACAATCTAAACAATATGATGTAGTAATAGTGGGTTCTGGTGCCGGTGGTGGTATGGCTGCATATATGTTGGCCAATGCAGGTTTGAAAGTTTGTATTCTCGAAGCAGGCTTTATGTATGACCCGCAAAAAAACGTTACCCAGTTAAAAAATCCGTGGGATAGCCCACGCCGTGGCGCCAGCACCAAACTTCGACCCTTTGGCGATTTTGATGCATGTTATAACGGCTGGAGTATAGACGGAGAACCATTTACCAAAGAAAGCGGAACCGACTGGATGTGGTGGCGGGCAAGAATGCTCGGTGGCCGCACCAATCATTGGGGAAGAATATCCCTGCGTTTTGGACCAAAAGATTTCAAAAGAAAAAGCATTGATGGTCTCGGCGATGACTGGCCTATCGGGTATGAGGATGTAAAACCGTTTTATGATCGTGTAGATAAACTGATCGGTGTATTTGGTACCAATGAAGGACTAGAGAATGATCCTGATGGGTTTTTCCTTCCTCCGCCAAAACCAAGGTTACATGAAATATTTATTAAGAATGCAGCCACCCAGGCTGGTGTAAAAGTGATCCCTTCCCGGCTTTCTATTCTCACTAAAAAAATTGAAAGCACTACGGACAGGCAGGCTTGTTTCTTTTGCGGACAATGTAATCGCAACTGCAGTATGGCCAAAGCTGATTTTTCTTCTACCAATGTGCTCATCTATCCGGCATTGAAAACGGGTAACGTAGATATCGTTGTCAATGCCATGGCAAGAGAAGTATTGACCAATGCCGAAGGTTTAGCCACCGGTGTTTCTTATATCAATAAAGAAGATATGATGGAATACCAGGTAAGCGGCCGTGTAGTGATTGTAGCAGCAAGTGCCTGCGAAAGTGCGAGATTATTATTGAATTCAAAATCACAGCGGCATCCGAATGGATTAGCCAACAACAGTGATGTGGTGGGTAAATACCTGCATGACTCAACCGGTGCAGCAATGGGTGGTGTACTACCACACTTATTTGACAGGAAACGATATAACGAAGATGGTGTAGGCGGCATGCATGTCTATTCACCCTGGTGGATGGATAATAAAAAACTGGATTTTCCAAGAGGCTATCATATTGAATACTGGGGTGGGCAAGGACAACCATCATACGGTTTTAACTGGGGCATAGAAAACCTGAATGGTAAATATGTAGTAAAAGGAAAACAGAAAGAAGCGGGTGGTTATGGTGCTTCGTTGAAAGAAGATCATCGTTTTTTCTATGGAGCCAGTGTAGGTATGGCGGGTCGTGGTGAAGCCATACCTATCGAAACAAATTACTGCGCTATTGATCCCAATACCGTAGACAAATTTGGTATCCCTGTTTTAAAATTCAATGTAAAATGGACGAATCACGAGATCAAACAGGCAAAGCATATGAAAGAAACGTTTAAGGAAGTGATGCATAATATGGGTGCGGTGATCACCTGGGGTGGTGATGATAGCGAAAAAAATAATTGGGGACTATCCAAACCAGGCGAGATCATTCATGAAGCTGGTACCGTAAGAATGGGCAACGACCCTAAAAAATCAGCATTGAATAAATGGAGCCAGGCCCATGATTGTAAAAATTTGTTTTGTGTAGATGGCGGGCAATTTGTTTCGCAAGCCGATAAAAATATTACGTGGACGATACTGGCGTTGAGCATGCGGGCTTCTGAATATATTATTGATGAATTGAAGAAACAAAATCTCTAAGACCCCCTAAATCCCCCAAAGGGGGGACTTGCGGAGAGTCGATAATTAGAAATAACATTATGAAATCAATTTTCAAACTTTCGTAAACTAAGCCTTCCGCCAGTTGGCGGAGAGGTTGGAGGGGCTTTTATATGGATCGTCGCAAATCATTAAAACTAATCGTCACTGGTGCTGTGGCTGCACCGGTAGTTATTGCAGGTTGCAATACAGAAGATAAAAAAACGGGTACAGCAGCAAAACCAGGTGAACCTGTTTTTAACCTGGATCGTAGTCCTGATGAAATAAAATACGAGAAAGAGTTATTAGCAAAAGATAAGTTCTTTACGGAGCATGAAATGGCAACTATCACGGTGCTGGCGGATATCATCATTCCAAAAGATGAGATCAGCGGCAGCGCTTCTGATGCTAAAGTGCCTGACTTTATTGAGTTCATCGTAAAAGATATGCCCCAGCACCAGACCCCGATGAAAGGTGGCCTGCGCTGGCTGGATATGCAATGCCTGAAAAAATATGATAAAGCTTTTAAGGATTGCACTTCTGCCCAACAGATCGAACTTGTTGACCAGATCGCTTATCCTAAAAAAGCAAAACCAGAAATGATGCAGGGTGTTGCTTTCTTTTCTTTGATGCGTAATTTAACCGCCTCCGGTTTTTATACTTCCGAAATTGGAGTAAAAGATATTGGCTATGCCGGCAATACGCCCAATCAATGGAATGGTGTACCGGATGATGTGTTAACACAATACAAAGTGGCCTATACGGAAAAGGAAATGAAGGAATGCGTTAGCTTTGACAAGAGCTAAGAAAATAAAAGCAACCTTCCGGGAAAGTGAAAGAGATCAAAGACATTGTAAAAGCATTTGATGAAGCACAACGACAGGGCAGGCAAACGGCATTGGCCACTGTTGTGCATTTGGATGGATCTTCTTATCGCCGGCCCGGCGCAAGAATGCTGATAACGGATGAAGGACAATTGACAGGCGCCATCAGTGGTGGATGCCTGGAAGGTGATGCACTGCGGAAAGCGCTGCTGGTAATGACGGAGAAAAGGGCCATGCTGGTTACGTATGACACCATGGATGAAGATGATGCAAAATTTGGTGTGGGCCTGGGATGTAATGGCATTATACAAGTATTGATCGAGCCGATCGATCCTTCCAATCCTGCTAATCCTGTTCAGTTATTGAAAGCTGTTTTGGCAAAAAGACAAAAAGCAGTTCTTGCTACGTTGTTTTCCTTACAGGATAAAAAAGATCATCAGCCCGGAACCTGTTTTTTATTAACTGAAGAAGGGACGATGACAACTACTGCGACTTCATTGAACGATACGTTGGTCGGTAATACAAAAGAAGTGTTAGCCAGGCAATTTTCTTCTTTCAAAAATTATATCACGGGCACAAATACGATCACGGCCTTCATTGAATTTATCAAACCGGCGGTTTCTTTAGTTGCCGTCGGTGCAGGAAATGATGTGATGCCATTACTACGTATTGCTGATGTGCTGGGTTGGGAAACAACCATAATAGATGGAAGGGCTACTTATGCAAAACAGGAACGATTTCCTTCGGCCTGCCAGGTAGTGGTGGCTAAACCGGAAAATGCCCTGGCACAAATTATAATTGATGATCAGACCGTTTTTGCCCTGATGACACATAATTATAATTACGATATGACGATGCTGAAAGCGCTGCTTGAAAAAAATGTTGTTTACATCGGTATGCTGGGGCCTAAAAAGAAACTGGATCGTATACTCGGGGAATTGAAGGAGGAAGGAATGAATTGTACTTTACAACAACTATCCGTTATTCATGGCCCGGTTGGATTGAATATTGGAGCTGAAACACCGGAAGAAATTGCCCTGTCCATCATTGCAGAGATAAAAACCGTGTTAGCAGGCAGATCAGGAAAATCGCTGAAAGATAGCGGGGAATATATTCATTCCCGTCCCTACGCTGTCATCGAGGAAGTCAGGTTGGGTTCAGCATAAAAAAAGAGTACAATTCATACACAGCAGCTCATAGCAGATCATTGCGGTATTGTAATACTGGCAGCCGGATCTTCTTCCCGTTTGGGCAAGCCCAAGCAATTATTAACCTACAAAGGAAAAAGTCTTTTACAACATACAGTAGAAGTTGCAACCGGGAGTAACGCAAGACCTGTTATAGTTGTAACGGGTGCTGATGCCGGGCTTATAAAAAAAGAACTGCCAACAGATAAAGTCACCATCGTTGATAATGAAGAATGGAAAGAAGGAAGGGCTTCTTCTGTTCGTTGTGGATTAAATGCATTACTGCACAGTGCGCCTTCAACCGACGCTATGATAATAATGGTCTGCGATCAGCCATTTGTAACGACGCAATTAATAAATGATCTGCTGACGACACAGCATGAAACCGGGAAATCCATTATCACCAGTTTTTATAAAAACATACCCGGCCCTCCTGCCCTGTTTCATAAAATTATTTTTCCCGAACTGCTGGCATTAAAAGGTGATGCGGGAGCGAGGAAGATTGTAGAACGACATGCAGATGACTTGGCAACTGTACCCTTTCCCAAAGGAATTATTGATATTGATACCGCAGCAGACTATGAAACGTTACAACAGACCTGATTTGATTAACAGGTAAAAAATGTAAAATTTTTCTTTTTTTAATGTTTGTACTTTTTGCTGTTTTAAACTTATTAAGGGCAACATGGAGAGAAGACATATTTTTGTGTACCGTGTATCAATAAAGTGAATGTGCCAAAATAAAAGAAGTAATGATCGTTGATAAATATAACCGGGTTCATAATTATCTGCGCATCTCGCTGACAGATAATTGTAATCTCCGTTGTTTTTATTGTATGCCGGAAGAAGACTATGAATTCACTCCGGCCTCCCGGCTCATGCAGGTAAATGAAATCGAAGCATTGGCTAAAATATTTGTTGGCCTGGGTGTAAATAAAATAAGATTAACGGGCGGAGAACCCCTGGTGCGAAAAGATGCGAAAGAAATCATACTTGCTTTATCGAATTTGCCGGTGAAATTAACCCTGACCACCAACGCTACACGTCTGCATGAATTTGTTGAGACGTTGGAACAGGCCAATGTAAAATCGCTGAACATAAGTTTGGATACACTGCAGCCGGATAAATTTAATCTCATCACAAGACGGGATCAATTTAAACTCGTCTACGATAATATTCATTTATTGTTAAGCAGGGGCTTTCATGTAAAAGTGAATATGGTAGTGATGAAAGGATTGAATGAAAATGAGATCACTGATTTTGTAGAGTGGACAAGAAATGAACCCGTGCATGTCCGTTTTATTGAGTTTATGCCTTTCACCGGTAACCGCTGGACAAGTAATAAAGTATTTACCCTGCAACAAATGCTGGAGGTTATTGAAGCAAAATATAAGGTAGTAAGATTGCAGGATGAGAAACATGATACTGCCAAAGGATTCCAGGTGCCGGGTCACCAGGGAACGTTTGCCATTATTAGCACCATGAGCTCTAATTTTTGTGGTGATTGCAACCGTATACGGTTAACTGCTGATGGTAAGATGAAAAATTGCTTGTTTTCAAAAGCAGAAACAGATCTGCTCACGGCTTTCAGAAAAGGTGAAGATATTATTCCCCTCATCCATCAAAGCATACGATCTAAAGCAAAAGAACTGGGCGGCCAGTTTACCCCGGATTTTGAACACCTGCATCCCGAAGATATCAATAACAGGAGTATGATAACCATTGGCGGATAAAACTCCCCTCTCCTGCCCCGGTTATTATCGGGACTAAAGAGAATCTTACAAATACTCTGCTTAACTTGAAGTAACTTTTAATCTAGCATCTGCAAAACAAAACTTACCAGGCGTGACAGCAATTCAGTTTAAAGAAACTTCTAACTCCTCTCCAGGTGATAGAGGTATGATTTCGGTAGCAGCCGCAAAAAAAATGATTGCTGAATATTGTGTTCCATTGCAGCCGGTAAAACTTCCTTTATTAAAAGCGGCAGGTTTGATATTGGCGAAAGACGTTTACGCTTCTATAGATATTCCTGCTTATCCTCAATCTTCCATGGATGGCTATGCTTTTTCATTTGCTGATCTGAGAAATAAACAGCCATTAAAAGTAAAAGGAGAAATGGCGGCGGGGAGCAACGAGACTACTTCATTAAATCCCGGGAATGCCGTTCGGATTTTTACCGGCGCTGCCGTGCCTGCGGGTGCAGATACAGTAGTGATGCAGGAAAAAACAAAGATCGAAAATGGTAACCTGTTGATAGCAGATGAAAATATAACACAGGGGTTAAACGTGAGGGCCAAAGGTTCAGAAATAAAAACCGGAGAACTTGCTGCAGCAAAAGATACACTGCTTATGCCGGGCACAATAGGTTTTTTAGCCGGCATTGGAATTACTGAGGTTGTTGTGTACCCACTTCCTTCTATCAGTATCATTGTTACAGGAAATGAATTGCAAACTCCGGGACAGCCACTGCAATATGGACAAGTATATGAATCTAATTCATTCACCTTGCAGGCAGCGCTGAAGCAAATGCAAATTGATAATGTAAAAGTGTACAACGCTGAAGATAAATTGGAAACCGTTATTCAATTATTGGGCAACACCTTACAACAAAACGATATCGTTTTATTAACCGGTGGTGTAAGTGTGGGTGATTATGATTTTGTTGCCGAAGCTGCTACGCAAAACGGAGTGGAGAAAATATTTCATAAAATAAAGCAGCGGCCCGGCAAACCATTTTATTTTGGTAAAAAGGAAAATAAATTGGTCTTTGGCCTTCCGGGAAACCCGGCTTCGGTGCTCACCTGTTTCTACGAATATGTTGAACCTGCCCTGAAACAACTGAGCAAACAAAAAACGGGTTTACAGGTAATGCAGGTGCCTTTGGCCGAATCTATAAAAAAGCCAGCAGGCCTCACTCATTTTTTGAAAGGGTTTTATGATGGTAAATCAGTTACTGCATTAAATGCCCAGGAATCGTACCGGCTGAGCTCTTTTGCCAAAGCCAATTGCCTGCTGCAGATCAATGAAGAAATTACAGGGTGCAGCAAGGGAGAAATGATAGAAATTCATTTGTTACCGGATTAAATAAAAAGAATGTCAGACATCCTTATACTTTTTTATATCCTTCTTTTCCTCGTTGCGTTTCTATATGCATCTGTGGGACACGGAGGTGCCAGCGGCTACCTTGCGTTGATGGCGATTTTTGCTATATCGCCAGATGTAATGAAACCTACTGCCCTGCTGCTTAATCTTTTTGTATCCCTTACTTCTTTTATACAATTCTACCGCGGCAAGCATTTTAACTGGAAGATTTTTTTACCGTTTGCCATTACATCAATACCGATGGCTTATGTGGGAGGATTGATTACCGTTGATGCAGAATTATACAAAAAAATATTAGGCCTGTTATTGATCATACCCGTGATTCGTTTTTTATTCTTTGCCAACCTGAAACCAACTGAAATAAAAAAATCAAATACGCCGTTGTCATTATTTATTGGCGCCGTCATTGGATTTCTATCGGGACTGATCGGCATCGGTGGCGGGATCATCTTATCACCTGTCCTGCTTTTATTAAAGTGGACAGATATGAAACAAACTGCTGCCATCAGCGCCTTGTTTATTTTTGTCAATTCGTCGGCAGGGTTGGCAGGGCAATTAAAAAAGGGAATTCATTTCAGTCCCGATATGTACTGGTATGTTATTATTGCCTTTGTGGGAGGTATCTTCGGAGCTTATTTCGGTTCACTACGGTTTAAACATACGATCCTGAAATATATGCTGGCTGTTGTACTGGCAGTGGCGGCGTACAAATTATTATTGACAAACGCATAATGATATAAAAATGAAACTCTTCTTATTAGCAACAACAATAAGTATTGTCTCTTTCGTGCAGGCACAGCAAAAAACTGATCCTACAGATAACTTTACGATTGAAGGGGCCGTGAAAAAAGGATTGACCATTTCCCTGGCCGACCTCGCAGGGTACACTTCTTATTCTATTGATAGTATGGTGGTGACCAATCATCTTCATGAAAAGAAACGAACCATAAAAAATATCAAAGCCGTTTTATTAAAAGATGTTTTAAGTAAGGTAGAAATAGATGCCGCAACTCCTAAACTACTCAGTGAGTTTTATTTCGCCTGTATTGCTTCCGACAATTATAAAGTTGTTTTTTCCTGGAATGAAATTTTTAATAATGAACTGGGTAAAACCATTTATATCATTACTGAAAGCGATAGCAAAGCTGCTAAAGCCTCTGACGACAGGATTGCTATCATATCACCGACTGACTATACTACCGGCCGCCGATACATTAAAGGCTTACAAACCATAAGAATTGAAAGGATTAAGTAAATTTGGGTTCATTTTAAACGATGCAGGTAAAGATCATCATATTCGGCCAGCTTACAGATATTACTGGGACCTCCGTATCACTGGATAACGTTACAGATACAGACAACCTGGTAAAGACCATGAATAAACTTTATCCGGGTCTCGCTGATAAAAAATACCTGGTAGCTGTAGATAAAAAGATCATTGCTGAAAATAGTTTATTAAAAGAAAATAGCACCGTGGCATTATTACCTCCTTTTTCGGGAGGATAAAAATGAATACGAATAATTCATACGAAAGATACCATCGCCAGATATTATTAAAAGGATTTGGCGAAGAAGGCCAGCAAAAATTACTGCAGGCAAAAGTGCTGGTGATTGGCGCCGGTGGTCTTGGTTGTCCTGCGCTTCAATACCTTACTGCTGCCGGCGTGGGAACAATAGGCATTGTGGATGATGATGTAGTTGCGCTCAGTAATTTGCACCGGCAGGTATTATATTCAGTAAATGATATTGGATTGTCAAAAGCAGATACCGCTGCAAAAGTTTTATCGGCATTAAATCCGGATATATCCATTACTACTTATAATGAAAGATTGACGACTGCGAACGCACTGGATATAATTAATGCGTATGATCTTATAATAGACGGTACTGATAATTTCGCTTCCCGCTATATGATCAATGATGCCTGTGTGCTTTCGGGTAAACCTTTAGTATACGGAGCCATTTCGCAATATGAAGGACAGGTTGCTGTATTTAATTTTAAGAACGATAACAACGACCCTGTAAATTATCGTGACTTATTTCCCGAGCCGC
The DNA here is from genome assembly GCA_036383515.1 of Chitinophagaceae bacterium. Classification (GTDB taxonomy): domain Bacteria; phylum Bacteroidota; class Bacteroidia; order Chitinophagales; family Chitinophagaceae; genus CADEDV01. The sequence goes on from DASVOE010000095.1 coordinate 108,469, forward strand.
CTAAAGATGGTGAAGTATTAAATTGTGCAGAAGCAGGTGTGCTAGGTATATTGCCCGGTATCATCGGCACGATGATGGCCAATGAAACGATCAAACTCATTACAGGTATTGGTGAATCATTGATCAACCAGTTGTTAACGTATAACGCATTGGCCAACCAGGTATATACGCTGGGTTTGTCTTCCCGTAAAGAGACCCGTTCATTGATTCCCGCAGATGAAGCAGCATTTAAACAAATCAATTATGACTGGCTCTGTGCATCTCCTTCAACGTCTTTTGAAATTGATGTGGAAAGATTTACTGTACTATTACAGGAAGACGATACTGCAGTTATTGATGTAAGAGAATGGAACGAAAAACCGGTAGTGGATGAGTTTGCTTTTACACAAATCCCCTTGTCAGAACTACAGGAGAAGATGACGGGGATTAAAGAAAATGCTGTTATTTTTTTCTGCCAATCAGGAAAAAGAAGTTTACAGGCCGCACAGTTGTTATTTAATACATTTGGTGAAACAAAAAAAGTATATAGCCTGCAAGGTGGCCTTTTGCAATGGAACAATCGGCACGTAAAAAAATCGGTATGAAAGACAGGAAACCTAAAAACATTTTTGTGCAGGGGGCTATCCCTCCTTCCTTCATTGCAGATAGCATTCAGAAACACAGCACACAGACAACTATTGGTGGCCATAGTATTTTCCTGGGCCAGGTAAGAGCCGATATGATCAACGATAAAAAAGTAGCTTCAATAGATTATACAACCTATGAAGAAATGGCGTTGGAAAAAATGCAGGAGATACGGGAAGGTATTTTTGAAAAATATGATCTTACCTGCATGCATGTATATCATAGCCTTGGTAATGTAGCAGCAGGAGAAATTTCTTTATTTGTTTTCGCTTCCGCTGCTCATCGCAAAGCTGCTATACAGGCCTGCGAAGAAACGGTAGAAAAAATAAAAGCTGAGCTACCTGTATGGGGAAAGGAATTGTTTGAAGATGAAACCTATCAATGGAAAGAAAATAAACAATCGCAATAAAAAATTGTGTATACCTAAAAATTTAATAGTATGCCGGTATATGAAATCAATATCAACAATAAATCCTACACGGTAGATGCAGAATCAAACATGCCTTTGCTATGGGTTATACGTGATTATGCCGGATTGACCGGAACAAAATTTGGTTGTGGCATGGCTCAGTGCGGCGCCTGCACTATTCATGTGGATGGTAATCCTGTCCGCTCCTGCTCCTTCCCTGTTGCCGGTGCCGTTGGTAAAAAGATCACTACTATCGAAGGCATTTCTGAAAACATAGACCATGTGGTGCAACAAGCATGGATAGAATTACAGGTGCCGCAATGTGGTTATTGCCAATCGGGACAGATCATGAGTGCCGTAGCATTATTAAAAAAGAAAGCGGCGCCGACAGATGCAGATATTGATATAGCTATGCAGGGTAATCTCTGCCGGTGCGGTACACACCAGCGCATCCGTTCTGCAATTCACCGGGCAGCAGCTTTAATGAAATTAACTGCGCAGCGTTAACCATAGTAGTTCATTTATATTATTAAACTTTTCAACTACAGGATATGCAGAAATCAGCATCAACTATCAACCGCCGCAATTTTATCCGGCTTACCGGCATCACCGGTGCAGGTTTGGTATTAGGCATTTCTGTAAAAGG
>DASVOE010000096.1:0-4116 GCA_036383515.1 Chitinophagaceae bacterium
TGCCGGCAGTTTTGTTTTGCTTGGCATTTACCTGTTGTTATTATTCCGGATCGTTACAATTGCCGAACGGCAACGAAGTATATTCAGCCGTTGTTATGCGTATGGCGTTGCAGCTGTTTTCTTTTTTCATATCGTTATCAACGTAGCGATGACAGTGGGTTTGGCCCCGGTAATTGGTATTCCGCTTCCTTTTATCAGTTATGGCGGCACCTCGTTACTTACTTTTACTATTCTTCTTTTTATTTTGATACGACTCGATGCAGACAGGCAGATGGTATTGCGATAAATAGAAAAGAGTCAATTGGGAAATTGAGAAATTGTGTTGCAAATTGCAGCGGCAGTAAATTTCGATTTCCCCTATTCCAAAATTTATCAATGAAAATTATCCCGCTTTCCGAAGGCACTTTCACGATTGATCAATCCAAACTATTTGTGCCCTACAACGAAGAAAAAGATACGATGCAACAACGCACCTCAGGCAGCCTGTTGGTGGAGATACAACCTTTCGTTGTCATTACTTCAAAGGATATTTTGTTGCTGGATACAGGACTTGGTTTTGAAAAGAACGGGACTTTGCAATTGCACCAGAATATGATGGATGCCGGCATCAACCCATCGGAAATAACCAAAGTGCTGTTATCGCATTTACATAAGGACCACGCCGGTGGTGTGGGAGTTGAAAGAGAGGGACTGGGAGCCCGCTTGTCTTTTCACAATGCTACCTACTATGTTCAGCGGAATGAACTTTCTTTTGCTTTTCAAAAAGGATTTCCTTCTTATATCACGGAGGAATTGAATTGTCTTCAACATAATGAACAAGTGGTATTATTGGAAGGCAATGGAATGATTGATGATTACATCCAGTACGAGATCACAGGGGCTCATTCACCACAGCACCAGGTATTTTGGATAAAGGAAGAGGGGGAAATTATTTTTTTTGGAGCTGATGATGCTCCGCAACTGCAACAAATGAAACATCGCTTTGCCGCTAAGTATGATTATGACGGTAAGAAAGCCATGCACCTGCGGCAGCAATGGTGGGAGAAGGGTGAAAGAGAGAAATGGACCTTTCTTTTTTATCATGATGTAAAAAATCCGGTGTATAAATTTTGAGCGACAGCAGTACTATCTTCAACAATAAAGACCGGCTCTGTAAGAGCCGGTCTTTATAAATAATTAAAGAAGAAAAGGGTTTATTTTTTAGTCCAGTAAAGACCTTGTTCTCCTGATATTACCACCGGGGCGCTCAAGTTTACGCCTGTCCAATTCGTCTTTTACTTTGATTTCAAATTCACGTTGATATTCAAAAATCTTATTAGCTCTGGGCTCATCCAGTATATCGCGGCATTCATTACGAACCTTCACTCTTAATTCGGCAATTTTTAATTGAAGCACAGGTCTGTCTCCTTTGAATTCACGATGTGTTTTTCTTAAGTCGAGAAGATACCGGACAAAAACAGGTCTGAATTTTTCAGCCTCTGCCCTTGAAAGGTTGAGTTTTTTCTGGATATACTCGGTCATTCGCTGTTGCAATTTCCCCATCTTATCATCAGCAACATCATCTTCCTGGCCAGCCACACTAAAACCGGTGATGAGAAACAAACTTATTATGACTAAATACTTTTTCATTTCAGGCACTTATTCCATTGTTGAATTTTCAGCAGGAGTGATTTCAGGATCTGCAATTTCGTCCAAAAAATTTTGTAATTCAGTGGCGGGCACGTCTTTCAATAACTCTTTCACTTCTTCCTTCGGTTCATTTAAGACTATATCCTGGCCACCTTCCGTATATGTTATAAAATCATTCAATTCTTTATCGCTGGTTTTCTTTATTTCTTTATTCAGCTTAGCTTCAAATCTTTCAAATGATGGACGATTTAAAAATAACAACCCTACTGTTGCAACGATGCCAATTACAACCGCTGCTGCGGCATATCTGAATAAAGAACGTTTTGCCATTGAAACAACTTTCGTTGTTGCTTTTTTATTGAATGGCGCCAGGTTTTCAAAATATCCTTGCGGAACACTGTATGGAATATCTTTATTCAAACCACTCAATAAGGGCGAAATACTTTCAAGTTCTTCCGCAGCAGTTTGATGTGAATGCAATACCGATTGCAGCATTCTTTCTTCCAATCCCTCAAAGTATCCAACCGGAACTTCATAGGGTAGTTGTTTGGAAGCCGTACTCAATACTGGTGACAGGTAGTTCAATTCATCAGCAGCATTTTCTGCTTCTGATGCTTTGATCCTGTTTAATACCTGTTGAGCTAAACTTTCAAAATATCCATCCGGAACGGAATAACCAGGTTGAACCACATGGCCAGATAACGAACTCCCCAGCTCTTTCAATTCTTGTAATATGTTGTTATTCTGTGACATTTTTACGTTAATTCAGACCCTCACTGACCTGCAAAGTTTAATGATTCCGGATATAATCTTCTATTTTTTTGACCGCATGATGATAACTGGCTTTCAGCGCTCCTTCACTGGTTTCCAATACCTTACTCATTTCCTCGTAGGGCATTTCTTCGTAATACCGGAGACTAAAAACAACACGCTGTTTTTCCGGCAGCTGCTGCATAGCCAATTGCAACTTCCACTCCAGCCTGTTGGGATCAAAATGTTTATCTGCTTTTATCTTATTGCTTAATCCGCTTTCTACATCGCTGAGGCTCACGGAACTTCGTTTTTTCTGTTGTTCAATATAAGTCAGACATTCATTAGTAGCAATACGATATAGCCAGGTATAAAGCTGGCTGTCTTCCCGGAAGTTTTCAAGTCCATTCCATACACGGATCAATACATTCTGCAGCACATCATTGGCATCTTCATGTTCTACAACCATACGCCTGATATGCCAGTATAATTTTTCCTGGTATTTGCGGATGATAGTAGTATAAGCTTTTTCTTTCGTAACAGGGTCACGGAACTGTTGGAGCAATTCACTATCAGTGGTAGTTGTCAGAGACATGTGCGTCGGGGCTTTGGCTTGGGGTATTGGAAATTAGGTTTGTTTAAAGTGCTAACATAATTAAAAATAAAAAAGCAGGTTCAATTTTTAAAAGAACCTGCTTAAATATTGTCAACAAACATCTAACTATTTTTCTTTCTTCCCATCACCTTTTCAGCAGCCGCTACAATATCCGGGATATCTAAGCCATATTTCTTCAACAGGTCTTTAGGCGGTCCGCTTTCACCAAACGTATCTTTTGTACCTACATATTCAATGGGCACCGGAAAGTTTTTAGCAGCGCATTGCGCTATTGCATCACCCAATCCACCAATGATATTATGTTCTTCTGCTGTAACCGCACATTTTGTTTTCTTTAAAGACTTGATCACGGCTTCTTCATCCAATGGTTTTATGGTATGAATGTTTATTACTTCAACACTGATCCCTTTTTCCTGTAAAATAACGCCGGCCTGTATCGCATTCCATACTAAATGGCCGCAGGCAAAGATGGATACATCCGTGCCTTCACTGAACAGCTGTGCTTTGCCGATTTTAAAATCTTCTTCTTTAGTAAAGATGGGCCACACGGGACGCCCAAACCGAAGGTATACCGGCCCTTCATATTCAGCAATAGCCTGTGTAGCAGCTTTTGTTTGTGCATAATCACACGGAACGATCACCGTCATTCCGGGAAGCATTTTCATCAAACCAATATCTTCTAATATCTGGTGAGTAGCGCCATCTTCACCCAGCGTTAAGCCAGCGTGTGAAGCACATATTTTTACATTCTTATTACTATAAGCTATGGATTGACGGATCTGGTCATACACCCGGCCTGTTGAGAAATTCGCAAACGTGGTAGTGAAAGGAATCTTTCCTCCAATCGTTAACCCCGCAGCAATACCCATCATGTTGGCTTCGGCAATGCCACACTGAATATATCGTTCAGGAAATTCTTTCATGAATTGCTGCAGTTTGAGAGAGCCGGCCAGGTCGGCCGTAAGCGCAACAACATTTGAATTTTTGCGGCCAGCTTCTACGATGCCATCACCAAAACCACTGCGGGTATCTTTATTACCGGTAGATTGAATGTCTTTCAGCATGATTGATTTTTAGATGCGGCAAATGTAAGTTAAGATGCAATTATATTTACTAATTAA
>DASVOE010000097.1:0-1737 GCA_036383515.1 Chitinophagaceae bacterium
CTGACTGCAGGAAGCTGATGAAGAACCTGTAGAGGCATCCTCATGAAGCTCATCAATTCTTTTATTTAATGCCTGGGCAATTAATTTTAACTCTTTTCCAGAACAATCTTTAAAATCATAAATGCTACGGGAACAAGTCGAACCAGTGGGACTGACTCTAGACTCTTTTGATTTTTTACTGACACTTGACTCTTTTGATTTTTGACTAGAAGGTTCTGCTGTAGAGACTGGGAGAACCTTGAGAGAAGTAGGGAATTCTAACTGGACTTGACCTACAATTCTATTGACGTCAAATTTATCCCACCATTTGACAAACCATTGGCGAGTGACTAGGGGAAAAGGATATGCCGATGGAGATGTAGGGGAAGCATTGTGACTGATTTCACTGGTGGAGTTTTGAATGCTGTATTCCCATCGGAGAATCCAGGGAATCTTATATTTACTTACAAACTGAAGAAGGACTGGGACACCTTCATATGCTGAATCTAATTTTTTGTGATTGCAAAAATGATTGAGTTGGACTTTCAGAGGATCGGGAAGAAGGTCATAGGTAGAACCAAATCTCGCCCACCAATGGGAAAACCAATATGGGAAATGACTTTTGAATTTATGGTCAAATTGAACTAACCAAGAATGTCTGTGTGACTCATTTTGATGGAGGAAAACTTTATACCAAGCTTCTATATAATCATAATAACAAAAAGAGTTATCTTGATTCGAAAGCTGCATAAGATCAGAGGGATGTTTTCCCCATTCGGACATCTGAATAAACTGTTTAATATACAACGAATGGTAAAGAACTTTGGCTTTATCATTATTGGCATAAATGGGTTTAATAAAAATTGACTCTGTTTCGACAAGAATGTCCTTATAATACACAAGGGATTTATAAGGAGCAAGGGGCATGAAATCCCAACCAGAAGGAAAAAACTGGGAGGTCAATTTTACTGGGTCATTTCTGGGTTTCATGTGAGGCTCAATATGAAATAAGAGATTGGTCCATCTAAGCAAGTACTCAGAGGGAGGATTACTGGGATTTGAACTAGAGGCTTTTGACTGAAAGGGGTCGACAGGAATTGGGTTACTAGCTAAAGCTGAACTATAGGGCTTGGGCATTGTCCCAAGGACAGTGAACTTGTTACTGGTTTGATAAATTGGGTTAACTGGATGAGGAACCAAGGTTCCTCTTGGCTGATTACTAGGGCCAGTAGGGCGACCCGGACCACGAGAGGATGATGCACCGCGGATACTCATGAAGGTTGCACGGTACCTGTGTTAATAAATTCCCTAGTGAGAAAATCAGGAATGGAATTATTACTGCCTTTAATGTATTCAATTTCAAAATCAAAGATACTCAAAAGGGCTTGCCATCTAGCAAAGGAGTGTTTAGAAGCTAAGTTTTCAACATCTTTTTCTAACACATATTTTGCCGATTTGCAGTCAATTCGAACTAAAAATTTTTGATTTAATAAATCAATTTGAAATTTATTAATACATAATACAAGAGAAAGTATTTCTTTTTTAATAGTGCTGTAATTTAACTGTGTACTATTCCATGCACCGGAATGAAAACGGACGATTTGTTCTGGGGAGTCTGGAGTTAACTTTTGCTTGAGAATACCTCCGAATCCAATATCAGAGGCGTCAGTTTCAACAATTTTAAATGCAGAATCATTGGAAATACCAAGGCAGGGCAATTCCTTGATGTATTTTTTAACTTGTTGGACGACAGAAGTA
>DASVOE010000098.1:0-58523 GCA_036383515.1 Chitinophagaceae bacterium
ATTCCAACGGATAAATTTTCCATCCTTATCAAAAAAGTAAAAAACACCTGGCAGAGAGTCAATAAGTTTGTCTGCCATATCCCTTGCTTTGATGATCTCCATTTCTGTTCTTTTCCTTTCACTGATATCAATCATGCTTCCGGTGAGGTGAATGGGTTTGCCCTCCTCGTTTCGGATTATATAAGCACGATCAAAGAGAATGACATAATTTCCATCCCGATTTTGAAAACGATATTCCGATTCCCAATAGTTTTGATCCGATAGTAGTGCCATCTCCTGTGCACTTACAATTTTATCCCTGTCTTCCGGGTGAATACGTCGCATCCATTCATCAACTGATGGAACAGGATCAGCCTTGGTAAGTCCATATAACTGCTGATGTACTTCATTCGCCCATAGTTCGGCGGTTTCAAGATTCCATTCCCAGATAGCATCGTGGGTGGCCCGGGCTATCAGCTCAAAGCGTTCATTAGACTGTATTAATTTTTGCTCCACTTGTTTCCGTGCTGTAATATCTCTTACAAAGGCACAGAAAAATTCAGTGTTACCCTGTTTTACGGGTACTATACTTAGTTCAACAGGAAATTCTATTCCTTTATTATTAAGTGCAGTGATTTCAACGAGTTTGTTCAATATAGGTCCTTCACCCAGGTCCCGGTATTTTTTCATACCAGCCTCATGCATTGCCCGGTAACGAGGGGGGATTATAGTTTCGCTGAGCCTTTTGCCAATCATCTCTTCTTTTTGCCATCCAAAAATATTGACAGCCTGCGTTGACCAAACAGTAATAGTGCCGGAAGTGTCAACACAAATAATAGCATCTAATGCAGCGTCCATTATCAGGCGCCGGTTTTCTTCACTGGCCCTCAGCTCTTCGACTGCTTTCTTTCTTTCGGTAATATCCCTGATAAAAGCCAGGAATCTTCCGTCTGGAAGAAATTTAGCGTTCACCTCAGTATCTACCACAGTCCCATCTTTCCTTCGCATTTTTCTTTCCGCTCTTGCTCCTCTTTCACCACTCATTTCATGAAAATGAAAAGGATTATTTTTTAGATCTTCAGGATCAGTAAGATCGTAGATCGTCATACTTTTTAATTCCTTTTCTGTATACTGCGACATCCGGCAACCGCTTGAATTTACAATGATGAAGTTACCCGTACTATCGGCAATAAATATCCCATCGGTTGCCTGTTCTACCAGTGTCCGGTATTTATCCTCACTATTACGCAAAGCATGCTCTGCCTCTTTATTGCTTGTGATATCAACCATTAATCCTCTTAATAAGGCCGGCTTATCATTTTCTATTGCTACAGAAACAATATCCCGTAACCACATCACCCTTCCGTCGGCAGCTATCATTCTATATTCAAGTTCATAAGGCTGCATTTTCCGGGTATTCTCAATAAAATAGTTCATGACTCCTGCTTTGTCATCAGGATGAATATGATCTTCCCAGAAATCCGGCACTGATGTCCATTGGTCAATAGGATATCCTAGTAAGCGTTCTGCCTGCTTACTAACAAAGCTGAATTGAAAAGTATCCGGGGTTGCTTCCCAAACAATGCTATCAATGGAGTCTACCAGGCTTTTATAACGCTCTTCCGTTCGTTGCAATTCTTTCTTTGTTTCAAACAAAAAAGTGAGATCTGCCATAGAGCCGATCAACTTCGAGGCTTTGCCGGTTGCATCCCGCAGAATATAACACCGGTCGTAAACGTTAAGATAAGTTCCATCGGCTTTTCTAAACCGATATTCATCACTCCATGTAATTTGAGTTTTGTCTTCTATTATCGCACTTACTTCTCGCAACACCCTTTCTTTATCATCTAGGTGAAGATAATTTTCCCAGCTTTTGCCTGTTTTTTCAATTTCGTTTTTGTCGTAACCGAATTTTTCATAAAAGTTATCATTCCACCATACCGTTTGTTTTGCCAGGTCTGCTTCCCACAATATATCGTTAGTGGCTTTAGCAACCAGGTTTAGTTTTTCTGATGTTTCGGCTAGTTTTAATTCGGTTTTTTTCTTCCCGGTTATATCACGAAAATGTATAGATAACCCGGCAGGCGAAGGATAAATATGATTCTCAAACCATGTATCAAAACCCGGGTGATAAACTTCCAGGAATGTATATTCCTGTTTTTCCATGGCACGGTGACAGGCCTGGTAAAATTCTTTGTCTACAGCTTCCGGAAATAAATTCCACACCGGTTTATTCAAAAGTTCTTCAGCTTTTTTTCCTGATATAGCAGCGGCGCTGTTATTTATATAAACATACCGCCATTCTTTATCCATTGCAACAAAACCGTCACTGATGCGATCAAGGATATTTTTAAAGGCATCGGTTTTCTCGTTCACCCGGCTTTTAAGTTCTGAATTCAACCGGTCTTTAACATCTCTTCGTACAAAAAAGAAGAAAGACAAAAGAAAAAGGAAAAACAAAAAAGCTAAAATAAAAAACAAGGTGGTGGTTTGCCTGGCTATCCGGTTACGGTCACTGTTGAATTTATTAAGAATAGCTCTTTCCTCTTCTTCAATTTTATGAACAACCAAAGAAATATTATTCATAAGCACACGACCTTTATCTGACTGCACACTTTTTCCTGCTACCTCAAGCCCCTCATCAGTTCTCAGTTGAATCGTGATTTCAGCAAATTGAATTTTCTGGTGGATAAAATTCAGCAAATGAGCAATATCAGTTTTTCTTTTTTCGCTGGTTTTTAATTGCAGCAACGCCAGGGAGTCTTTTTTGATATTCGCCAACCCGACGTAATAGGATTCTAAAAAAGATTTTTCTCCGGAAATAATGTAACCCCGCTGTCCCGATTCGATGTTTTGAACATCATCAAAAATGCTTTCTATAATTCTAAGAGATCGAAGCGTTTCATCCTGCCGGCGGTAATTAGCCTCTCCTTTTTGCATGATAAAATAAGTATATAAAGCAAAAAAGGAGATAATGGCCAGCGCTATGATATAGCCTGCAACAATTGCCCTGCGGATTGAAAATGGAGTCATAACTTTTTCCGGAGTTGAAACCGGTTCACAGTAACACGGTTATAGTAAATATAACTTTATATCGTTATTTTACAAACCTTGTATGTTGATAAAGTTGACAAGAGCTGCAGTGTTTTTCAGGTTGAGTTTCTTTAAAATATTATAACGATGCACTTCTACCGTTTTTAATGAAATCTCTAACCTGACTGCAATTTCTTTTGATGAATGTCCTTCTTTTATTAGGTGAATTATATCCAATTCCCGGCGTGAAAGATTGTTCATATCTGAACCGCTAAGGGCGTCTTCATCTAATTCCTGTAGTGCCAGTATATTTTTTACTTCTTCGCAAATATATTTCCGCCCGTTGTGTACTTCTGTAATAGCAACTATCATTTCCTCCTTCGATGAATTTTTAGTAACATATCCCATGGCTCCTAATTGCAACATTCGTTTTGCATAGGCTGGCATAGAGTGCATAGAAACTCCTATTACCCTGGCCCCGGGTAAAAGTTTTCGGATTTCTTTGGTAGCATCAAAGCCATTGATGGGTGACATGTTCACATCCATTAAAATAACATCGGGGTGTTTATTCTTTGCTATTTCAATGGCTTCTTCACCACTGCTGGTTTGACCTATTACTTCAAAACGTGCATCACTGTTAAGAATAAAAGACCATGAATCCCGGATCAGGCGGTGATCATCTACAAGTAGAATAGTTATTTTTTCCATGCGGATAAAGGCTTATAATTATTGTTAGTAAGGTTTACTACTTAAAAGTTACGGAAAAATGCTTAGTCAGTTTGCAAAAGAAATTCTCAATTCAACATAAAAAAAATATTAAACTGGAATTTAAGTAAATACACTTATCAATATTTATCACAAAATAAAAAGGATCAATGGTTTGTTCCCGAATAAAGGCTGGAGAAGCTTACCGTCTGTAATATTTAATTTATATGATTATACCAACATTACCGGCAAGCAGGAGCTGCTCCGGCATGTGTTCGATTACACTTTGTACTATCAGGAAAACCATTATCGAACTCAATATATCATGGAAACCTTTACGCATAACTTACTAATTCTCAAAAGCAAACGGCTGCTTATTGTGGATGGGGCGGACTATCCAAATGATGATAGTCCGGTCGGGTGGAGGCGACCGGAATCGAACCGGTGTCCAAACATATTCTTCAAAAGCTTTCTACATGTTTATTCTGTTTTGGTATGTCGGGAATAAACTGGAAACAAACAACCGATTTATTCCTTAGCTGCATAGTCTTAAGCGATCAGCACAGCCTTTGATCGCAGCAGCCTGTATTTATTTTTGAGTCGGCGGCGGGGCTTGGTAACAGACCAACCGGCCCGGCGGCCCTAATGACTACTTAATCACTGATTAGGCAGCCATGGCATACTGAGTATTGCCATTTGTGTTTTGCGTATTCAGATTTACCTGCTAATTACGCAACGCAGGACATGCTTATACTTTCAAAGATCTACGCTGTCAAAACCATACGCCCCCTTTTTGAGTCATTAGTCCTGAGTTAAGAGTCAGGAGTCTTTTACCTGACCAGACTAATAACTCTGAACTATTAATTTATCTTCCCCATCCAAACCAATCGTTGCCATTGGCATAAATCATCAATCCAAATAACAATATCATGCCAACGATTTGAGCATATTCCAAAAACTTTTCATTGGGTTTACGTCGTGTAATAATTTCATACAACGTGAACACCACATGGCCTCCGTCCAATGCAGGAATTGGCAGGAGGTTCATAAATGCAAGGATAACGGAAAGAAATGCAGTGATGTTCCAGAATGCTTCCCAACTCCAATAGGTGGGAAAAACAGAACCAATCGCTTTGAAACCACCCACTCCTTTGTATGCTTCAGTATCGGGATTGAGTATTAATTTAAACTGGTCTATATAGGCCATCAATTTTTCACCCGTCTTCATTACACCAGCAGGAAACGCTTCGAAAAATCCATACTTTTTGTTGATAGCATGATATACACCAAGACTATCATATTGTTCATCGGTCAGTGGTGCAAGACCAAACCATCCTTCATCAGAAACCTTACAGGGTAATGTTAATGTATCCGTTCCTCTCAGTACACTTAAATTTACCACTCGCCCTTTATTCTTAACCCCCAATACACTGATCTCATCAATGAATTGGACCGGTTCGTTGTTCACGGCAATGATCCTATCAAAGGGTTGCAACCCTGCTACCTTACCGTATGCCGTATCCTTTTCATTATATTTTCCAATGTAAGAGGGAAGCCTTTCTCTTAGCAATATCCGTTTTTTAACTTTCCGGGTGATTACTTTTCCGATTGTGTTTATCTCCAGTTTTAAAACGGTATCCTTTCCATCACGCTTTACCAATATATCTTTTCCTCCAATTAGTATTTTGGTTTGGATATCTTCAAAATCACGGATACTGTCGCCATTCACAGCTATGATCTTATCACCACTGCGAAACCCTAATTGGTGCATTACCGAATCAGTAATCCATATACCATTCTTAACACTGCTATTAGGTGTATTCCTTTCGCCCCATATCATTAATACAAACGCATAAATAACAAAAGCCACCAGTATGTTCATAATAATACCACCCAGCATAATGATCAATCGCTGCCAGGCCGGTTTACTGCGAAATTCCCATTCTTTAGGCGGTTGCTTCATCGCTTCTTTATCCATACTTTCATCCATCATGCCGGCGATCTTTACATAACCACCCAGCGGCAACCAGCCAATTCCATATACCGTATCACCAACTTTCTTTTTTACCAACGCAAACCACGGATCGAAGAAAAGAAAGAATTTCTCTACCCTGCATTTAAACCAGCGGGCTGTAATATAATGTCCGAATTCATGCAGGACAATCAGTATGGATAATGCCAGCAATAGTTGCCCGGCCTGCAACCCCACATGCGACCAGTTAATAGCTAATAAATTCATAGAAATAGTTCTAAACAAAAAAATCTAAACCAACTAACAAGGTTTAGAAGTGATATTATAATTTGATTATGTCGGCCGCAAAGTTACGGGCCTCGCCATCGCTGTCAAAATATTCCTCCAGCGTGGGTTTTTGAATAAACGGCACTTTCGTCATTACCTTTTCTATAACATCTGTCATGTCGAGAAAGTTGATGCGGTTTCGCAGGAAAGCATAGACAGCAATTTCATTGGCAGCATTTAACACACAGGGAAGATTACCTCCTTTATTTAAGGCTTCTATGGCAAGTACCAGGTTTTTAAACGTCTTCAGATCCGGTTCTTCAAAAGTCAGGCTGCTTACTTTTTTAAAATCATACCGCGGAAATGAATTAGGTATTCTTTTAGGAAATGCCAGGGCATATTGAATAGGCAATTTCATATCCGGTATTCCCATTTGCGCCTTGATACTTCCATCTTCAAACTGCACCATGCTATGAATGATACTTTGCTGGTGAATGATGACTTGTATCTGGTCAGGCCTCAGGTTAAAAAGCCATTTGGCTTCGATCATCTCCAGCCCTTTATTCATAAGTGTTGCCGAATCAATAGTGATCTTTGCGCCCATGTTCCAGTTGGGATGTTGCAATGCATGCTCTCTTTTTACATTCACCAGGTAATTAGGCTTGCGACCTAAGAAAGGACCACCGGATGCAGTAAGAACTACTTTTTCAATCCTGTTTCTTGTTTCGCCAACGAGACATTGAAATATGGCAGAGTGCTCTGAATCTACCGGGATAATTGGCACCCGGTTCTCCACTGCTTTGCGCATGACGATATCACCTGCTACTACCAGGGTTTCTTTATTGGCTAAAGCAATTGGCTTACCCTTACTGATAGCATTTAAGGTGGGCTTCAGTCCGGCATAGCCAACAATTGCTGCGAGCATCATATCATAGCAATCCATAGAGGCTACTTCTTCCAATGCTTTTTCGCCACTGAATACTTTTATCGCTGTAGCTGCTAATGCTTCTTTTACTTTAAGGTATTTTTTTTCATCCCCGATCACTACGATATTAGGATTGAACTTTAAAGCCTGTTCAATTAATAATTCTTCGTTGTTATGTGCGGTTAAAACTTCTGCTGAAAATTTATCAGGATTGGTTTCAATAACTTCCAGTGCCTGTGTACCGATTGAACCGGTTGAACCAAAGATGGCAATTCTTTTTATGGGTTGTTCTGTCATTATAAGTGAGTAGTGTAGAGCTGGTAATTGTGTATACGGTTAAGTCATTCATACCAATGCAAGATCACAATAACCAGCTTCAATTAATTTTCTGTCCATTTGATCAAATTGTCGGCGATCTTCCTGTCATTGCTCAATCGTGGCACTTTATTCTGTCCTCCCAATTTACCGATCGATTTCATGTAATCGATAAATCCATTTTTTCTTACAGGAGTAATTTTCAACGGTGTCAGAATATTGCCCCCTACCAGGTCATCATAATAAACATTTTTTTTGCGCAGGTTCTCATCTACTTTCTTTGCAAACTCCTGCATGTTTTCAGGTTTGTTCTCAAATTCTACAAACCATTCATGATAAGATTTTCCATCATTGCTGCTTACAAAGGGGGCCACTGTAAATTCTGTTATCTGCACCATTTCTTCAGCTGCCGCTTTTAACATACTTGCTTCCACTTCTTCACCAATTACATGTTCACCAAATGCCGAGATAAAATGTTTGGTTCTTCCTGTAACTATTAACCGGTAGGGATCTGTGGAAACAAATTTTATAGTATCCCCGAGATTATATCCCCAAAGCCCTGCATTGCTATTAATGATCATAGCATAATTCTCTCCCACTTTTACATCTTTCAGGGAAAGCCGGGTTGGGTTTTCTTTGAAGATCTCGCCAGCAGGCACAAACTCAAAAAAGATGCCGCTATTGGTATTTAACAACAACCCTTCTGCCTGCTGCGAATCCTGGAATG
The DNA here is from genome assembly GCA_036383515.1 of Chitinophagaceae bacterium. Taxonomy (GTDB): domain Bacteria; phylum Bacteroidota; class Bacteroidia; order Chitinophagales; family Chitinophagaceae; genus CADEDV01. The sequence continues at coordinate 7,924 of DASVOE010000098.1, forward strand.
CAAAAAAACCTTCACTGGCCGGGAATAATTCGATGCAATCAATCTTCCTTCCAATGCTTTCCAGCAATTTTGCTTTATAAGGTTCAAAATTTACTCCTCCCTGCACCATCACGCTAAAGTTGGGAAATAGTTCACCGATCTTTTTTCCACTTCGTTTCATCAACTCATCAAAGTACATCTGCATCCACGGAGGTATGCCACTGATCAGTGTCATGTCTTTGCTGATCGTTTCATCCACGATCTTATTCAATTTGGTTTCCCAGTCTTCAATGCAATTGGTTTCGTAGGTGGGTAATTGATTGGTTCGTAAATATTGCGGCACATGATGATTCACAATGCCACTTAAACGACCCGTAGGAATTCCTCCCACTCTTTCCAATTCAGGTGAACCTGATAAAAAGATCATCTTTCCATCAGCAAACCTGTTATTCCCCGATTCGGCCATATAACACAATAAAGCATTCCGGGCCGTATTAATATGGTTGGGTATCGAATCTTTGGTGATGGGAATATATTTGGTGCCGCTGGTAGTGCCCGACGTTTTTGCAAAATAGATGGGCCGGCCCTTCCATAATACATTATGCCGGCCTTCTTTAATTTTATCTACCCAGGGGCGCATTTGCTCATAATCCCTGAGGGGGACTGCCTGGCAAAATTCTTCGTAGCTGTTCACTTTGTCCAGCCCGGAATGTTTGCCAAATTCGGTGTTCCGGCCTACTTTAAGGAGGGCTTTCAGTGTATTCTCCTGGTCGGGCAGTGCGGTGCCCATACCTTTTCGGATACCTTTATATATATAGGAGGCGAAGGGCCTGGCTAAGAAAGACTTGATTTTCATACATTCTGCAATGGCAAACTCTATTGTTCGTCCGGCTGACTCCCCAGTTGCTATTATTTTTTTCCTTGTCGGCCGGGCAAAGGCCCACAAATATAAAGGAAGGGCTGACAAACAGCCTCATTTTATCCACATACTTCTGCGGAGACGCCTTTCGAAAAGCAGGTAAAAGTTTGATTTTCCGTTTGCCACTTCAATTTTTACCCTTACCTTCGCCTCCCTAATTTTAAGACTATGATCGCAGTAATAAAAGTGGCCGGCCAGCAGTTCAAAGTTGAAAAAGACCAGACGTTATATGTACCTCATGTAGAAGGTAACGCCGGTGATAAAGTTGAACTGGAAGTACTGATGGCTGATGCCAATGGTAAATTAACAACCGGTTCAGATGTAAAAACGAAAGTAAAAGCAGAGATCGTTAACCATGTTAAAGGTGATACCGTAATTGCTTACAAGCAAAAAAGAAGAAAAGGTTTTCACAAAAAGAAAGGTCATCGCACTGCTTATACACAAATTAAAGTAACAAGCATAGCTTAACCAGTTAATGGGTTAACAAGTTGAAAAGTTTACAAGCAACTGATCAACTTATAAACTTAAAACTTATAAACTTAATACAATGGCACATAAGAAAGGTGAAGGCAGCGTAAAAAACGGTCGCGACTCACATAGTAAACGTCTTGGTGTAAAAATATTCGGTGGCCAGGCTGCTATCTCCGGTAATATCATCGTTCGTCAACGTGGTACAACTTATCATGCAGGTCCTAATGTAGGTGTTGGAAAAGACTTCACATTATTTGCATTGCAGGATGGTGTTGTTGAATTTCGTAAAGGAAGAAACGATAGAACTTATGTTTCTGTGAACATTGCAGAAGCATAGCATAAACTCTCCGTTGCCAATTTTGTTGAAAAAAAATTTGGGTAGTATAAAATAATTATTATTTTTACTAGCGATAACCCATATTTACTAAACATTAAATTCAATCAAAATGGCAACAAAGAAAAAAGCAGCTAAGAAAAAAGCAGCTCCAAAAAAGAAAGCAGCTAAGAAAGCAGCTAAGAAAAAGAAATAAGTTTCGAAATTTCTTAAACGTAATAGGAGTCCCGGTTTCACCGGGACTTTTTTTATTTCTCTCATTGGAGGAAATCATAAATTGCAGCTATGGATAATGCTGCTATTGCCGACAATTTTTCGCTTCTTTCCAAACTCATGGATATCCATGGAGAGAATTCTTTTAAGACGAAGACCTACTCCATAGCCGCTTATAATATTGAAAAAATGCCGGTAAACCTGGCTGAAACTCCCCGGGAAAAATTATTTGGCATAAAAGGAATTGGCGACAGCATTGGCAAAAAAGTGATCGAAATGCTGGATACAGGCCACCTGCAGGTGCTTGCTGATTATATTAATACCACACCTCCCGGTGTAATAGAAATGCTGAACATTAAAGGCATCGGTCCAAAAAAGATACATACGATCTGGAAAGAAATGGAAGTCGAATCGATAGGCGAATTATTATATGCCTGCAATGAAAACAGGTTGACCCTGTTCAAAGGTTTTGGTGCAAAGACACAGCAAAATGTAATTGAAGCTATCGAATTTTATTTACAGAACCAGGGACATTTTTTATTTGCACAGTTAGAAGAAGTGTTCCCGCAAGTAGATGCTTATCTTAAAAAAATATTTTCTCCTGACACAGTTAGAGTAACCGGCGCTTACCGGCGACACGAGACCACGATCGAAGAACTGGAGTTTGTCATCCTGGAAACAGTAGATACAATAAAACCGAAGTTTCAAACTGCACAACCGCCAGAACTAGTAGAAGAAACAGAGACGAGCATTTTATATAAACTAAAAAATGGGTTAAAGCTTCGTCTCTACCACGGTGGAAAGAACCGGGCAGAAACATTATTTAAAACAACAGGGTCAGCCGCATTTCTCGAAGCATTTGAAAAATCATTTACCGGCTTAACGTATAAAGGCAACGAATCAACCGATGATGAGATCATTTTTACTAAAGCAAAAATTCAATACATCCCGCCCTACTTGAGAGAGTCGGCAGCAATAATTGAAAAAGCAAAAACAAGTTCATTACCTCAACTGGTACAGGCAAACGATGTAAAAGGGCTTATTCACTCCCATAGTAACTGGAGCGACGGATCCAACACTATTGAAGAAATGGCTAAGGATCTTGTTAAAAGAGGATTTGAATACCTTGTGATCTCGGATCACTCCAAAGCAGCCGCTTATGCCAATGGGCTAACTGAAGAAAGGATCAGGGAGCAGCATCGCTATATTGATGAGCTAAACGGCAAACTTGCTCCTTTTAAAATATTCAAAAGCATCGAGTGCGATATTCTTAACGATGGCAACCTGGATTACTCCAATAACATACTTTCCACTTTCGATCTTATCATTGCTTCTGTTCACAGCAATCTGAAGATGAATGAAGAGAAAGCTATGATGCGATTAATGAAGGCCATTGAAAATCCTTATACCACCATCTTAGGGCATATGACCGGGCGGTTGCTATTAAGCCGTAACGGCTATCCGCTGGATCATAAAAAGATCATTGATGCCTGCGCTGCTAATCATGTAGCCATCGAATTGAATGCACATCCTCGTCGCCTTGATATTGACTGGAAATGGATTGATTATGCTTTACAAAAAGATGTTTTACTCTCCATTGATCCCGATGCACACGCCCTGGATGGTTTTGATGATATTAAGTACGGAGTACTGGCTGCACAAAAAGGAGGATTGACAAAAGAAAAAAATCTAAGCAGCTTTTCACGGGCAGCGTTTGAGAAATTTCTCACTAACCGAAAAAAAATTAAACATATTTAATCGGCAAGTGGCAGTTCAACGTAAAAAGTCGTTCCATTCCCCTGTTCTGTTTTGAACCAAATTTTTCCTTTTGCCTGTTCTACAATTCCCATGCACATGGCAAGACCTAAACCGGTTCCTGATGATTTGGTTGTAAAATTGGGAACAAAAATCCTGGATTGCATTTCGGGAGCAATTCCTTCACCATTGTCTTTTATACTTATTCTTATTGTTCTTTCCAGTATCATCTCCGCTACTTCAATACGGCAAATACCATTTTCGTGACGGGCTTCCAGTGCATTTGCAAATAAATTAGTGAACAACCGGTTCATCTGTGTTTTATCAGCTTCAATCAAAACTTTTTCATTCACAGGTTTCCAGGCGAATGCAACATTCTCATCGTTTTGATACAATTCTTTTAATGAACCAATCACATCATGCAGATCGAGCAGCGTCACATTGGTATTCCCGATATTGGCAAATTGAGAAAAGTCAGCAGCGATCTTTGATAAATGATCAATCTGCTCTACGAGTGTATTAGCTACGCTTGCTGAAAGTTCTTTTACATTAGGTTGGTTATTATTGATAGCTTTTTGCAGGTACTGGATACTTAGTTTCATAGGGGTAAGCGGGTTCTTGATCTCATGCGCCACCTGCCGGGCCATTTCACGCCAGGCCCCTTCTCTCTCACTTTTGGCAAGGGCATCTGCACTTTGGCCAAGCTTGGCCACCATTTTATTGTACTCGTTTACCAATTCACCAATTTCATCTTCCCTGTTCCAGCTTATTTCTTCATTCAATTTGCCGAGGTTTACTTCTTTCATTTTATCACTGATAACGGAAAAGGATCGGGTGATGCGATTGGTAATGAACAATGCAATCATACCAGCTATCAGGAAAATAAATGCATTCAGGTTAATAAGTGTAACAAGGAAATTAGATATCTCCTGGTTTAGTTCTGGCGTTGAAGTGAAATAGGGAATATTAATATAAGCATACGCATTACCATCTTCAGTCCTTACCGGGGCATATACACTGAGATAAGAAAAATTAGCAATCTTTTCATTCTGTGCATATTTTACCTGCCTCAACCGGTTCAGGTGATAGTAAGCAGCCGGATCAATCTTTCTGCTCAACACGCCTTTCGTATACACGTTAGCTTCCGAAGAAACTTTAAGATCACCACTCAGGTCATAAACGTTTACATCCACTCCATGAATGTCGGATACTCCATTTACCAGGTTCTGAAGATTGTAATTTGAAACAGAGTCATAAATTTTCACCACATCATCAAAGGTGCTGTGATCCGCCAGTTCTTTCTGCATTTCATTGACCATGATCCGCATGGTGCGGCTGAGTTTATCACTATTATTTCTTTCATACCGGCCAATAAAAAAGGATATGGTTGAAAAACCAATGATCACAAAAGAGAAAATGCTGATAAAAATAATAGTACCGTGTACCTGGTTGCGGATATTCAGCTGTAACAGCTTACCGATCTTCTGCCTGTTAGTAACCGTTCGTAAAATCAATGACACAAATTGAACGATAGCTACCAGGAATAATAATGAACAAAAAATATACGAGAACAGGGTAATCGTCTCGATCAGTGTATCCCGCTTCCTGGCTATTACCACCACTTTCTCGTCGCTGGCCCGATACCATAATTCATCAAAATCGCCATTGCGTCTTCTTTCTACTTCCTTCTTTGGCAACTGGTCATCATTTATCCAGATAGCAAATTCATATTTATTAGATGGTGAAACCAACCGCTTTTTACTGTAAACAGCAGAGGAGTAAATGGGAGAACTCTCCATGTCGTTTTGCCTGAATTGTTTGAATAATTCAGGAAAAAGAGCATCGCTGCTGAATTTTTTGGGATTGGAAAGAATAAACAGGGAACCCATCGGTTCGCCGGTAGTATCCGTTATTTCCCGCCGGGTGATATAAATAAATTTATCGAAAGAAGTTTCATAATAAAACAGACCCTTGGTTTGTGCGGGTTGTGCCTGCACCTGTAATAAGGTGTTTAAATCTTCATACTTCGTAGGATCATCGTTGTTAACGTTTTTGTGTGCCGCATCATAGATATACAACCGGGTATCGTACTTATCAAGATAGCCGCGATAATTTTCGGTCAAAATGCTATCCCTGATGATCTTGCTTTTAAAAGGGTCTAGAAACCGTGTAAAATTCTCTCTCAAAAAATCATTATCAAGATACTGAAGACCGATATTTAATAACCTTTCACTGTTAGGATCAGTTTGTACTGCCTGCTTATTAGCAAAATTTTTTCTTCGCTCCCACTCTGCTTTTCTATTTTCCGCCAGCATGATGGCTGCGATGGAAAACGAAAAAACAAATATCCAAAAAAGAATACCGGCAATATTGATCCGAATCCGGCTGAACAGCAATCCCTGTCGGCTTACCAGCCAGGTATACACCATCAGCCATAGCAGTACGGGGATATAAAACAGCACAGCAGGATCTCCGGATTTTGCCGTTAAAAAAATAAGCCCGGCAAAACCAATAGCGAAATAGATAAGAAATGTTTTGCCCTCGAATAAAGGAAATACCAGCCGAAATAATAATTGGGTAAAGTAATAATAGGATATCACCAAAAATGCTAATGCAACAAACCCGAATACTGTATAGCGGTTAAGACTAAAAAAATCGGTGACATCAAAAGATATCTTCGAATCTGCAATCATACTACGGATAACGGAAGCGACCACAAAAGTGGAATAGATCAAAAAGCATAATGAAAGAATACCGGCGACCCATTTAACTGTTTTTGAGAATGAAGTGGTCAGGTCTTTAGTTTGATGAAGCAGTGACCATGCAAATAAAACTACCCAGCAAAAAAGAGATGCGTTGGCCAGCAAATCACCCAGCGATCGTTGCACCGGGTTTGTTCCATAAATAGCAGGATCAAATAATTCAAACTGGCGAAGATTAAGTACCGATGGATAATAATAAGTAAACACCCGCAGCACTAAGACAGTTATAGCCAGCATCCCGATAGCCGGCCAGGGGCTCTTACGCTTAGCTATGGACTCTGCCATCAGGTGAAGGAAAAAGAAAAGTAATAGCACGGCTCCCAGTCGTAAAAAAATAGTCAGCCTGTCATTATATGGTACAGCCCCGGAAACTTTCTTTTCAAGATATAATAATGTTTTACCTGATGGAGATTTTACCGGGAATGCTGTTTCCTTATCGCTGATCACAACTCTTTTTTCTGCTGTGCTGCTATAAAAGAAACGGGTAGGCAGGTAATCGGTCTGAATAAAAAATTCCGATCGTATAGGTATTACAGCAAAGGCCAGCACCTTGTCTGCAATACCATTTATTGTAAGCGTTCGTTTTACGGTTACATAATAGCCATTACTCAAATGATGGAAATACTCTCCGTCTTCTGCAGCAAATGTTTCGCCGGGTGGCTCTGCCAGTTGGTCGCTCCAAAAGTTCATTCTAACACCACCGGCATCATCAGCAGTATACAAAAAAGTGATATAAGATTTTTCTGCCAGCCTGTTAAATGATTCCAGAGACTCCTCATTCCTTACCAGGTGGCGAATAAGACCGGTATCAGCAAGAAAATTTTGAAATTCTTTCTCCTGTTTGTTGATATATTTTTCCAGCAGCCTCGTTTCCCGGGTTACAGAAGAACGATGTGTATAAAGTGTATTGAAAATAAAAGAAAGCGTAAAAAGCAAAATTGCCAGTAACAGCAATACATATTTACTGACAAGTATATGGGGCAAACGAATCTTCACTCGGCTCGTTGTTGTTTGATGGTATTCCAGATGGCGTCCATTTCTTCCAGGCTCATATCCCTGAGATCTTTGCCTGCACTTATGGCCTGTTGTTCCATCTTTGTAAACCTGTGGATGAATTTTTTATTGGTTCGTTCCAGGGCATTTTCGGCGTCAACCTGCAAAAACCGTGCATAATTAATAAGCGAAAAAACGACATCCCCAAACTCTTCTTCAATTTTATCCTGCTTCCCTTCGCTCATCGCTGATCTTAGCTCCTGTATTTCCTCCTCTACCTTTTCCCACACCTGTTCTTTATTCTGCCATTCAAATCCTACCTGTTTGGCTTTTTCCTGCAACCGCATTGCTTTGACAGTAGCGGGCAGGGATACAGGCACCCCGCTCAATACAGAAGTTTTGCCTTCTTTTAATTTCAGTTTTTCCCAGTTTCTTTTTACATCTTCTTCGTTATTCACTTTGGTATCTCCATATATATGGGGATGACGGGCAATTAATTTGTCGCTGATCCCGTTGATCACTTCTGTCAACTCAAATTGTTTTTCTTCCTGCCCGATTTTAGCATAGAAAAGGATATGCAACAGCAGGTCACCCAACTCTTCCCTGATACCTTTCCAGTCTTTCTCCGTAATCGCATCTGCCAGTTCATAGGTTTCTTCGATCGTCATCTGTCGTAAGCTGTGAATGGTTTGCTTTTTATCCCATGGACACTTTTCCCGCAATTCATCCATGATATGCACTAACCGAAGAAAGGACTCACTGAGTTTTGTATTCATTGTATTATTCCATTAAAGTGTAAAGGCAGAAAAGAAGAGAAAGAACCCAAACAATACGATCATCATAATTATTGAAAAAAAGCTAAGCAGCAGGAATTTCAAAAACGTCTTACCTCTCTTTTGCCCATAAAATTTTCGCATGGCCTTATATAAATAAAAGAACAGCATTAAAAACAAGATACCCATCACTACCCCTATAAAATTGCTATGGATCATGTCATCGAGTTTATCCAATGCAAATACTGCTGTCAATACAATAAAACTGAAAATATAAAGATGTATCGCAAATACAGCGTGGTCTGTATAATAAAATTGCTTACGCCGCCAATACGCCAGTTTTAGCAACAATGCAAATAAGGGAAGCGAGACAAACAACATGTAGGGAAGCCGGTGAAGTACCCCATCGCCTAATTTTTTAAACGCCTCTTCGGGATTCTCCCGGTATTTTTCATTTATCTGTATTGTTTTTTTCACTAACCGTCGCATAAACCACCCATCCCTGTTAGAAACAGGTAAAGACTGCTGAACGGAATCATACTCTGTCTGACTCCTGTATTTAATTCCCCCGATATTTAAAAAATTATGCTTATCCCCATAATAGGCAAGTACTTCTTTTGCGGTAATGGGCTTGCTTGTGTCTTCTAAAAGAAGAATACCCTCCCTGAGCAGCTTATTTGCAGTATCCTTTACCAATAATTCTTTTAACTCGCTTATGGCGGCTTCCCGTTCTCTGAGTGATATCGGCTGATTGGCATTCGTTGAAATAGCATTCTCCCCCTTAAACAAACTAAAAAATAAGAGGAAGAATAATGCAGAGGTAAATACATACATCTTGACGGGATGCAGGTAACTGGCTCTTCTTCCGATCATGTATTCTTTAGATAAAAAACCCGGTTTAAAAAGAAGGTCTTTCATTGTTTCAAAAAACTTACTGTCAAAATGAGTGATGTCGTAAGAAAAGTGAGTGACCATATGCCAAAAGCTTTCTTTTGGCTCAACATTTTCCTGTCCACAGACATGACAATATTTTCCCTGGACGATCGTGCCGCAATTCAGGCAATCTTTCTCTTTTCGCTGGGAACTATGTGACAATTTAAAATTTTGCTTAAAAATAAGGGACAATTAAAATACAGCGACGCATTTCTTTTACGTTACTGTGCAAAACAGGTATTTTTGACCCATAAAACAATATCAGATGAAATTGATCCTGGTAGTTCTTACCGCCCTCTCGTCATTTAGTCTTCATGCCCAGTACTATTACAACGACATTATTGGAACTGCTGAAATAACAGAACGGATGAAAATGTATACCGCCAATAAAGTGCAATCGGTAACTGTTACCGGTTTTGATCAACAGGGCATGAAGTCTACCGACTTTAATGAATGGCAGGAAGTGAAGGAAAATGGGAAAGCATTAAAGATCACGACCCGTAACGGTCTTACTAAAACAATTCTTTATTACCGGTTTGATGCCGCCGGCCGGTTAGCCAGCCTTATCGATTCGTCACTTGGTGTTCAAAGTGTAGCTACTTATAAATACGATGCCACCGGCAAACTGATACGCATAGAAAATGTAATGCAGGACACAGCTACTGAATTTAATGAAACAGAAATACACCAATGGAATTATAATGCCGCCGGCAAGCCGGAGAAGCTCTGGCGTATTCTGAACGCCAAAGACAGTACAGAAATTCGTTTTATGCCCGATGAGAAGGGCAACGTGGCTGATGAACAAGTTTACAAACGGGGCAAGGGCTCCGACCCCGTTTATTATTATTACGATGACAATAACCGGCTTACCGATATAGTCCGCTTTAATAAAATGGCCAATCGCTTATTACCCGATATTATGTTTGAATACGATGACAGTAACCGGGTAATTCAAAAAATAACTACTTTATCCAGCCGTAATCTCGGCTACCTGATCTGGAGATATGTTTATAACGACAAGGGGCTGAAAACAAAAGAAGCTCTTTTTGATAAAGACAAACAGCTCACCGGCAAGATAGATTACCAGTATAGTTTTGGTCAATAAAATTTTATGTTTAAAATAATAAGCCGGGTCATGACAACAGACCTGGCTTATTACGCATCAACTAAAGACTGCCTGGATTTTATTCCCCAGTTTCATCATCTTCCTGTCCGGCTTCCCAATTAATATTATTTTCTGCGATGGATGTTAATCCTTCGTCAGCTTCTTTCTCTTCATCAAGGGTGGTTTGGAGAATACCCGCTACGTCATTATGTCCCATCACTTTTGCGAGCTGCACTAGTGTACCATAAGTGGCAATCTCATAATGCTCCACTTTCTGTGCGGCCATAATAATACCAGCATCGCGGGTCATACTTCCTTCCTGTGTTTCTTCCACTATGGAATCCCCTTCTTTCAGCAACCCTTCCATAGCTTCACATTTTTTAGTCTGTGCTTTTTGATCTACCAATTCAAATACCTGTTCAAGACGGGTTACATGCTCCTGTGTTTGGCTCAGGTGATCTTCAATAGCCTGTTGTAATTCTGATGTTGTAGCCGCTTTTTTCATTTTAGGAAGTGCTTTTGTCAGGTGTTTTTCTGCCCAGTAAATATCTTTTAACTGGTCAACAAAAAACTGGTGCAATTGCGTGTTTTTATGTTCTGCTGTAACAGCATTGCTTTTGTGTGACTTCACAGCACTTTTTGATTTTGTATTCTGCATAAAAAGTTTTTTTAAATTTACTAGAATTGATGTCATTAGAAATTTCACAAAGTGTATGCCACCCGTCTTTATGTTTATAACTAGAGCGAATTAAGTTAAAAGGAAAAAATGCGGGAATAATATTCTCATCTCAACTGGAAATGACATCAAAACAAGAAAGAACTCTCTCATATTAAAATAAATTAAAAAATTAATGCGCAAGAAACGGGTTTGTTGTGGTGGATAAACGGGGCAATTTTGTTTCATAAAAAAAATTATATGCAGGATTATTACCGTATAGCAGAAGCGTTGAAATTTATAAAAGAGCACATGCAACAGCAGCCATCCCTGGAAGATGTGGCAAAAGAAGTGCATATAAGCCCTTTTCATTTTCAACGAATGTTTACCAACTGGGCTGGCGTAAGCCCTAAAAAGTTTTTACATTACCTGAGTGTTGAGTATGCCAAAGAAGTTCTAAAAAGGAATAACACTTCGGTATATGATGCCGCTTATGAAACAGGATTATCAGGCACCGGCAGACTTCATGACCTGTTTGTGAATATTGAAGGAATGACACCGGGTGAGTATAAGAGTGGCGGTAAAAATCTAACTATTCAATACAGCCTGCAGCAATGCCAGTTTGGAAACTACCTGGTCGCTTCCACATCTGTCGGTATTTGCAATCTTTTATTTTTTGAAAGTTCTGCAGCTGAAGTAGAAGGAGAATTAAGGTTATTATGGCCGCAAGCTACTATCATTGAAGGTGATAATAATTTTCATCAGTCTGTAAAAAACTTTTTTGACAATAACCTTCCTTCGTCCGACAAACTCAAACTTCATTTAAAAGGGACTCCATTCCAATTGAAAGTCTGGGAAGCACTACTTAAAATACCTGAAGGTCATCTTCAATCCTATAACGTCCTTGCCCGGCACATTGATCATCCATCTGCTCAACGAGCCGTAGGGTCAGCCATTGGAAGCAACCCTGTTGGCTTTATCATCCCCTGTCACCGGGTAATTAAATCAGTAGGCGGCATCGGTGAGTACAGATGGCGCACTGAAAGAAAGATGGCCATCATTGGCTGGGAAGCTTCTAAAAATTTCCAGGATGATCAAACATGCTGAAACAGAAGGCCGCTCCATACATTCTATGATCAGGAAAAATAAGATCTTATTCGGAGGTAATCTTTTACTTAAAATTTATGGATCACTGCATTGCAAATCAGGTAAACGCATGCTGAGAAAAAATAGGGTTTTCTTTTTTTCTGAAGCCGAAGCTATTGCAGCAGGTTACAGACCTTGCGGTCATTGTATGCGGGAAGCTTATAAGAAATGGAAAACGGTTATATAGATCAGCAAGAAACGGGTTTTCATTCCGCCTGCACTTTACCAGTTTTACATTCTTAATTTAATAATAAACAATGAAAACATTTATTCTTATCCATGGCTCATGGCATAGTTCCTGGAACTGGCACAAAGTAATTCCTCTTTTAGAAAAAAAAGGACATAGGGCGATTGCAATTGATCTCCCCGGTATGGGAAAAGACAAAACGCCTATCGAGAAAGTGAAAATGAAAACAACTGTAGAAAAAATTTGTCAGCTAATCGACAGTATAGAAGGCAAAGTGATTTTAGTAGGGCACAGCAAAAACGGAGTTATGATTTCGCAGGCGGCAGAATACAGACCCGACAAAATTGAAAAACTCATTTACCTCGCAGCTTATCTTATACCCAACGGCAAATGTCAGCGGGAGTACTCCATACAAGATACGGAAGGAGTATTGAAGCCTTTTGTTGATATTGATACAGCACTTAATGCTTCTACGTTACGAAAAGAAATCTATAAAGAAGGATTGTATCATGATTGCGATGAGTACATCACCGAATTAGCGAATGTTTTGCTTAGCCATGAACCCATAGAATCAGGAATGACAAACCTGGAACTGACTAATGAAAACTTTGGTCGTGTACCAAGAGTCTATATTGAATGTACACAGGATAAAGCCGTCACTCCTTTTATTCAACGGAAGATGTATAGTGAATTGCCCTGCGAAAGAGTATATACGATGGATACAAGTCATTCACCATTTTTCAGTAAGCCTGTAGAACTGGTTGAAATTTTATGTGAAGCCTGATTCTCTTAAATAAGACCCCAGCATATGTTGGGGTCTTGTGCACAGGCAAGATTTCCTGATAAATCAAAGCATGACTTATTTATTTATCAGGAATGGCTGTGCCTTTCTCTATCCATTCTTTTACCTTCGATACAAATTCTTCATGGCTTAATGGTGAAGGTGTGCCATAAGTCCAGCTATGCAATACCAATGGCTCTGCTTCTACATAGCATGACCGGGGCACATTGAACAGATAAGGCCTTTACCATGTATGATCATCCGATGACCATACCACCAAAGGGGTATTGACTTCAGAAGTAATCAATCATACCTTTAAATAACAGATAACAGTTATTCCACTCAAAGTAAGTTTTATTTATCAGCGAAGATCATCAGCCCGGGATTTCTGAATTAGTAAATTTTGCTGTTTAGTTTAGCAAACTACCTCTTTTACGTATTCTTTTGAATGTACTGTCCCTGGAGAATTTAAGCAATTAAGCCGCATCCCCACATTTCATATCGGAAAAAATTTTGTACTCGATAAAATTCAGTTATGCCAAAATATAAAGTATACCTGGGAAAAATCAGGAGTTCATCACCATTGATGGGGATGATTGCACAACGTCGTGCTGATGAAAGAGCAAAACCACTGGAAGTAAAATTTGAAGGTGAATGGAAGGGCAAGCTGCAATTGGATAACCAACTTGGCAACGCGTGGGCAAAAATGCTTGATCACCTGCAACAAAATAACAGGCCCGTTTACCTGGAAATAGATCATGATACCAATAATATCACGAGACTTCTTGTTCCATTTGCTACAAAAGTTATTGATGTTGCTTTAGGTGAAAATGTGGCCAATGTTGGTTTTACCAATTCGCATGCGAATCATTTTCTACGACGCAACCATCCCGACTTCGACAAATTTTTCAATGCTTTACAAAATGCAAAGACGGGAGATACTGAAGTCCTGGTTACTTCTACACATCCTGAGTTTGAAATTATTGATGTAAGAGAGGTCCCTCCTTCCTATGGACTTAACAGCCCGATGGAGCCGCCGCCCCCGCTCCCGCCCGATCCTCCTGTTTCACCACAACGTGCCACGGATCTTTTTAATATGATGAAGGCTGATACCTGTACCCCATGTTCATCAACATCTCCATGCATACCTTTCAAATATCCCTATGACGGATGCTGGATCAGAGCTCACCTGATGTGCTATAAAATGGTGGCAGAGGGTGAAACACCAGAAAAAATATGGATACATTATGGTGGACTTGTGGCTGCAACGGTAAATGTACCTGAATGCCAGGTAGCGTGGGGCTGGCATGTGGCGCCTACCCTGATGGTAACACAAAGTTCCGGACCCGATATCAAAATGGTTATTGATCCATCGTTGTGTGATGGACCGGTGACACCCGAAGCATGGCGTGATCTGCAACGACCAACAGCTAATCTTACCCCAAGTGCATGGACAGCATATGGATACCTGGCCACCGGAACCGCTACGCAGGCACAGGCGGATAGTGCTATGGAGGAATACAGGATAAAGTTAGATGTAATGTGCGCCAATTTTGGGCCGTCGCCCTATGCATGCCCTATTGTACGAAGAGCCTATTTTATTGTTGACCGCAGCACTATTTCGAAAGATGAAGTAGATGCAATGCTTACCAGCAGCAATCCTTCTTCTATTGATGCTGCATTTTATTTTGTGGTGGAAGGATTTATTCCTACAGAACTTGGCATCACGAACGCAACTTTATCCGGTATACCCAATATACAACCTGTCTTCCAGTTCAACCCAGCTACAGCAGGGATAACTATGGATGTAATAGCGACGATCAAACTGGAATATCCTACTCATCTCAACAGGCGTCAAAGAATTACCTGGAAGTATAAAATCAATTTTACCAGCTCTGCTGGATTTGTGAACGAGCTGGATGAACTTAATTTGGCTGCGTCCATGACCAGTACATCAGGCACTATTGCTACTGTATCTGGTACGGGAAAAATATACCTGATCAAACAACCTAATCCATATGAAATAGATGGTGCCGTTTCATGGTTAAGTACGGATCTCAGAGTATTTCAAATCAAAGCTGGTGAATCAAAGTTCAATAAAACGATTACGAATGATCCGTCTAACTTTATCACTGGTGTCATACAAAATCTTAATAACGGCAACACCGGTGGACAAAGTTTTGAAAATAATATATCAACGGATCAGCAAACATCGAAACTTGAACTTTCTCAATCGGTAGGTGGAACATCTGTATACAATTTTGCTGTTGCCAAAGTAAGGTATCGTGCCCTTAGCTTGTCTGCCACCAACGTGAGGGTATTTTTCAGATTATTTCCTGCATCAAGCACTTCCCTGGAATTTAACCAATCGAGCACCTATCGCCGAAACCCGGATAATGGCGTTATCAAACCAGTACTTGGCATCATCAATGGAGAAACAGTTACGATCCCTTGTTTTGCTTCACCGCGCATCAATTCTGCAGCTGTATCATTGAGCACTCAAACTGATCCGCAGAATGTTCAAACAATTCCTCCGAATGCGGGTGGAAATGAAGTAACCAGGTATTTTGGTTGCTGGCTTGATATCAACCAAACAACTCCGCAGTTTCCTTTTAATCCATCACCAGCCGACGGGCCATGGTCGTCCGGAAGACAATCAATACAAGAACACGTAAGAAATGAACATCAATGCCTCGTTGCAGAAATCGCTTTTGACCCTACGCCTATTCCATCCAATGCCTTTCCGTCAACATCGGATAAGTTAGCACAGAGAAATCTTGCTATTGTTCAATCTGCGAATCCCGGAGAGTTTGCATCGCACCGCATTCCTCACACATTTGAAATTAAACCAACACATATCAATCGTAGTGGTGAAGAAGGAATGCCAGATGAACTTATGATCGATTGGGGAAATACTCCTACGGGGTGCTTAGCTACTCTTTATATTTCAGGAATCAATACGAATGATATCATTGCGCTGGCAAATACTTATTATCGTACGCATGGTTTAGTTCGTGTCGACGCCAATACGATACAGTGTGAGACTGGTGGCATGAGCTATATACCGATCCCGGCAAGCAGTGGCTCTAATTTCCCTGCCATGCTTAGTATTGATCTGCCTGCAGGCGTAAAAGCGGGACAGGCGTTTACTGTAGT
Source organism: Chitinophagaceae bacterium (assembly GCA_036383515.1). GTDB lineage: Bacteria > Bacteroidota > Bacteroidia > Chitinophagales > Chitinophagaceae > CADEDV01. The sequence goes on from DASVOE010000098.1 coordinate 24,086, forward strand.
TGTGCACCAAATCACCAATGAGGCACGAAGGGAAGTATTCACTCATATACCAGAAGGAGAGTCTCTTTTATTTCAACGACGAGTTCATGGATCATTCCAAATCACAATACCTGTGGTACATAAGGAAAGCATGTTGGTGCATGAGGAAATCCTGCTATCTAATTTACGTTGGATACTCAGAGCTATTCCGGCCGCGAACCGGTGGTATAGTGTATTCACCAGGTATGTCCGCCAGGTCGCAGATCGTGTAGATGCACTCGGAGGTAATGCTGATAAAGTTGTTGCTTCTCCTTCCGATGATTGGAAGGCCAGGTATAACCGGTGCAGGTCGCTTAGCTTTTTTGTGATATTATTAATAGCTGTATTGATCATTTTATCCGGAGCGCTTAGCGGATCATCATTACCTATTGCTGTTATTATCGCATTGGCTCTATTGATCTTTGTTTTAAACTATTGGATGAAGCAATGCAAGCCAGGTATCTGCAGCATTCTTAAAGCAATTCTTTTTGGAGCTGGTACAGGTACCGTTGTTTTAGCAATACTATTATTAATCGGTGCAACTTCTTCACAACTTGTTGCGGTACTTACCGGAAGTGCTATCGTTACTTTAATAACCGGTATCCTATGTTGGATAAGGGGATGTTTCAAGTAACGTGAACGAGATTGTTGCAAACGTCATATTCGGGAAGGTCAGCGGATAGTTATACGCCAGGAAATTGGTTAGTAGCGATCGCTAATTGTTAAATGCAGTTTTATCGTTTCCTAAAACTAATTGTAGAGAATCTAAAAGATGTACGACTAATAAAATCTGTTCTGAGCTTATTAAAATAAATTTCAATCATATTCTCTAAAAAAATTTTATGGAAAAAGAAAATCAACATAAAGAATCTTTTGTTTCGAAGGACGAGGCCTATTTACATGCTGTTTCGTCAACTGCAAGAAATATTGCAGCAGGCACCCCACATGTACAGGGATGGGCAATATCTAAAGTGTCATCGAAGCCCACAGAAATCTATGATATCAATGGCAGCTTATTATTTTATGACTTTGAAGCCGCTATTTCCGGCGAGCAAACCGGCACCATCCGAACTTCTGCCAATAAATATATAGGTAGCCCTGTTGTATCATTTATATTGGGCGAAAGAAGGTGGAATACCTCTGTAGCACAAAAGGAAATTCTAAAAAAAATAAGAAAAAGATATAAAAATGTAAAAATCATTAAAACTTTATTGGTCTGCTATAGCTATCCGAAGATCGGTTTGCTGATCGAAATCTCCGGTAAGGTGGAAGCAAAGAAGTTGATATTCGATATTGCCGATTACTCTTCCATACCATTAGCAGGAAAGAAGAAGCGGGAAGGTGCTTATGCGTGGTCTCTTTTAGATAGTTTGGATGACCAAAAGAAAAAGGCGAACGTGAGGAAATTCAATAAGACAAGCGGTCTCTTAGAGAAGTTGAAGATTAAATCTACCGCAAGTGCTATTCTGTCAAAACGAGTCGTTGGTGATATATTTGACCTTGAAAAAATCCGGTTTAGTATCCAAATCACAAAAGAGCTGCAATTCTGTACTCATTATAATTATTATGAAGCTACTTCACACCATTGTTTCGTTTTGCATGCGCAGCAGGTTAATGATTATTGTGCCGTAGCCACCTGCCAAATGATCCTGTGTTACTACAGGTATTATTATAGCCAGAATGAAATTGCTCCCGCATTGGGTTATTCACCCGGAGGTGGTTGTCCTCCTGATCAGAGTCCAGGTTATGAATCGTTAAGCAACAATCATATTAACAGCTCTTTTGATAATACAGCTACCTGGCAAGAAGCAAGAGATCAAATCAATTTGTTACAGCCATTCAAATCCGGTATCCCTGGTCACGCCAGGGTATGTGCAGGGTATTCTTACATAATACAGCTTTTCCCATTTAATATCACCGAAAGAAAGCTACTTATTTATGACCCATGGCCGTGGAATAGTAATTTAAAATTGGGTGGTGAAGTTTATTGGGAGGATTGGGACAGTGTAAATCATACTAATTTTGTTTATACAGAATTAGATTACTGATGAATGTTACGGATATTAAAGCATTAATATTTCAAAAATCTTCTGATTTATTTCGGGGCAGGTTTGAATCATTATCATCTGCTGAAATTGGTGATCCAATAGAGATGTTTGATGATGAAGAAATTCAACGTTTCTGGTTTACGGGGTTATTCAGAAAGAAGAGGGTCGTGGGGAGGATTATCCAGGATTTATCCGGAAAAATTGTTTTACACGGGTTTGTTACACCTAATGTTTCAAGTGAAGAGGAGAGAATTGAAGAGGGTTTTTTAAAGGAGCCGCCCGAAAAAATTATTGCAGCAATCAACAAGACTTACCCGGATGGCATTCTTGTTTCTCAATTCTTTTCGTTTGATAAAGTTCCACAAAAATGGGGATGGCTTATAAAGTTTAAGAAGAACGATAAAAAAAACACTCAATTTTTTATCGCCCCTAATGGATGGCATGAATTAAGATCGAGTAATAAAAATTCAACATCAGAAGGATGATTAGCGTCGGAATAGGGCAGTAGATGTTTTCTCCAGAATCGCCTCTATAGGTAGCCCACATTTGTATGTTTAAAATTGTCGTTGTACTTAAGACCGTAGCCAAGTACCCTGTCAAATGAGGAATGGGCGAATAATAATAAGCCTGCTAATAAAATATAATCGTTTGATTGAATAATTCCCAGGACCAATACGATGCTGGCAACTGCTTTATGATGAAAAAAGTTGTAGGTGAAAGCACCGACTTTCGTATTGACAATGTATCCTATCATTCCAACGTCCGGGCTTAAGAATAGAATGATATATAGCCACCAACTAAGATGAATATTTAATCTGTATAATAAGAAAATTGATAGTGCAAGTATGCCGAGCTCTTCGAGTTTAATAAGATTTTTCATGTTGTGAATTTTGGTGCTGGTTTAAAACGCTATGACCTTTGCTTAATCTATTAGAAAGATAGAAGAATTGTGTCGCCAACTCTCAAAATTGTGTGTCAAAAAAGAAAGATTATTCAACCAATCTATGTCGGTGTCGTGCTGATTTAAATCCAGTAATCTGTGTGTCATTGTGTGTGTCAATTTTGTGTCAGGAATAATGGCAGAAAGCGAAAAAGAGACACTTTTTGACAGACACGAAATAAAATAGCCTTGTAAATCAAAACTTACAAGGCTATAAACGTGCCCGGGACTGGATTCGAACCGAGCTTAAGTATTAATTATTTATAGACAATGTGTGTCAAAATTGTGTCGTGAAAAGTGAAAGAACTTAAAAGTGTGCCATTTCCACTTACTTTTTTTCAGTTTCTATCTGTCAGAACAAATATAAAAAAATCCAATGAAGTTTTTAGTATTTATTGATAATATAGAAATTTGTGAAGCTGGCATAAAAAACTCATGTTGAAAGCAAAAGTTTCCTCAAAGGTCTTTATGTAACTTATTTACAATTTAACTTTCTCATGCAACAAAAGTTTCTGGTGTTTAATGATTTTTAGTCCAGGCATTATTAAGTAATTTGCTTATTGGAGTTTTGGCTCCTTCTATTTGCTTGTTGTAAGAAAGCAAGCCGATATCATTACATCCGGCAAAAACATTTGCAACTAACTGGTCAATGATTTCATGAGGTAATATAGTAAAGTATAAGAGTGGCTTAACATTGGCAGGTATGTCAATGAACGACTGTCACTCTGAAACCTGTTGAGCTATTTCTCCACCAAATCCCATAAGTTTTAGCATGCTGAAAAATCGCATACATTCTTGATTCGTCTGAAGGGTGGTTAGAAGTAGTACTAAAAATACCCTTTTCTATATCCTATATTTGATGAAATGCAATGCGCTTTTAGGCACACAATTATTATAATCATTCTGCTATGGACCTGGCCACCATGATATTTCAGAGCCTTTCGGGTCGCCCTGAACAGTAAAGTGCCCACCGTTGCAATAGGGATTATTGGGATTACCGTCGCAACCCGTTAATGTTTCATCTATTGCAATAATATAATGCAATCCTTCATCCAATGTTACTGTAATTGACATCGACTCGGGATCAGGACACGTTCCCCTTTTATTGTATGAAGACGCGAGGGTACCATGATCATTCCAGTCTCTGCGAGTGGTAAGGTTTCGTGAATAAATATGTACTGTAGGACGTGGGTGATCTAAACCGCCCACTCGACAATTAAAGATCCTTATCCTTGAATATCCAACGGGCACCGGTGGCGGTGGGGGTGGTGGGGGTGTCGCAGGACGCATAGGGCCAACATTGAAGAAAAAAATAGCTGTTGCTGATGAAGCCATTGCATCGACAACTCGGACTGTTAATCCATACCTACCTGTTCGGATAACTCTTCCCTGAACCCTTCCATCGTCGTATAGCGTCGTACCCAGTGGCGGAGAACCTCCTTCGCTAATAAAGGAATATGGGGGTGATCCGCCTTCCGCTTGTATTTGGAAAAAATACTCGTCACCTTCCACTGCGGCTGGTGGGTCACCACGTCTGAATGATACCTGAGATCGTTCAAATAGATTCACATTCCCATCATTATCAATTGCGACGAGTGCTGTGCGATTGCTCCAAGGAATGGGTATTACCGTTTTCAAAGGACCTCCAATGAATTGCCAGCTATTAGTAATTATCGGTTGCGCAACAAAACCAGTCCATGTGAACTGACCGTAAATTGCGCTTCTGTTTGGCGGTATATAATATAAATCAGATTGTTCCAATTGGGCTCCAAAGAAAAACGATCCCCCTAATTGAAATCGAAGTGAATCATTAGAAGCCAGAGCTAACTGCGTCCAACTCATCGGTTGTCCCTGATACAAATAAGGTAGACCAGTAATGGGGTCAATCGCCAATAACTGTCCTATCATTCCCCCAATAATCCATGATGCTGGGCCACCAATTTGCCGCCATTCCCAAGGAATGCCTGTATATTCCCAAACACCAGTTTTGTCGGGTGATAAACCGTAAAGTTTAGCTTCCTGCCTAACGGGAAAATACACCTCCGTAAACGTGAAACCTGGCCCACCTATTTCTGTCCAAGCTCCGGGAGTTCCTTCGTAACGAAAAATGTTGCCCGTAACAGCATGGATGCCATAAATCGTACTCCAACCAAGTCCGGTTGTCGTTGAATGCTCCAACTTCCCGCCAAAAATTCTACCGAACGGCCTACCGATTTCCCGCCACGCAGAAGCACCTGTCCATTCCATTACTCGATACTGTTGATCATAACTGACGGCATAAATTGCATTACCGGTCGGTAATACCATAGAAAAATGACCACCTATTATCCTCCAGTCATGCGGCGTATAATTCCAGAGAAGTGTTTCACCTCCATCTACAAGTGGCCTTGAAATGACAACATAGTTGGAAATGCCGTTTGTTTGATGAAGCCATCCAGCGCCGGTTCCAATGTTAGTCCAACCCGACATTCATTGATGTTTTTATGTATGAAGTAAATAGTAATCAAGAGTAAGGAAATTATCAGGCACTATGCGAAATCGATGCGAATATATTCAGTTCACCAGCGAATCAATAATTTGTAAGAAGATTCGTTTGCCAGAAACACTACACAAAAATAGGTCAGGTATAAGTTATTTAAAATACCCCTTTTGGTGTATTTTTTATATTACAAAAAATAAGGTTTATCATTCAAAAGAATGGATAAGGAGCGTAATAGATATTCTCATTAATGACAGGGAAGCGGTTGTGCATGTAGTTGCATTGGTTTTTTTGTGTTTACATCGTAGCGTAAACAAACTTGATCTGAAACCTGATGATTTGACCAAGCTGAAGACTGCGAATCCAGGAAAATCAATCATCGGAATTTTTCAATCAACAAAGGATGGAAAATTCAGAGGGACTAATACCTTTCAGCATGATGTAGATGTCGTGATCGAAATACCCGAAAAAGGCTAGGCTGTTTAGATGTGGAGGTTTAATCAGGGAGGGGTGATGGAAATATTCTAAATTAGAAGATAATCAGGATTTAAAAAAGATTCAAAAAGAGAGCTTGACAATGGAAAATGAAAATGTTTCAAAAAAATATACCTGGGATATTGCTATTTCACTTTGCAAACAAGATATTGAGTTCGCAAAAAAACTTGTAGCAGCAATTAATCCCAGTTTGAAGGTGTTCTTTTATGAAGACAAGCAAGAAGAAATCATAGGCAAATCAGGGCCGGAAGTTTTTGCAAGGACATTCAAAGAACAAAGCAGAGTTGTAGTAATTCTTTCAAGAAAAGAATGGAGTGAATCTTTTTACACCGACATAGAACGGAATGCGATCATTGATAGAACTGCCGTTAAAAACGAAGGCTATCAATTTCTGATTGTTATTCCAATGATACAAGGAGAAATACCTCTTTGGTACCCTTCAACAAAGATTTACGCAAGCCCCTTTGGATTTTCAGTAGAGGAGCTTGCACGTTTTATTGAATTTAAGGTTGCAGAAGAAGGAGGTATCGTTGAACCCGTAACAGTTGAAGATCGTTACCAAAATTTATTGCATCGCATTGATGAAAAAAAATCAATTATTAGTCTGCAAGAGAGTAAAAATGCAATTGAAGATGCAAGAAATGAAATAAAAATATTAAAAGAGTGTTTCAATATTAAAAGTAATTTTTTGCAAAGGAAGATTATTGATTCTGTTTCTGGGCTTCCATTTACCGAGCATACATATAGAGGTCGCTTTGGAATCAATGAATATTTATTGGAATGCCAAATTGTTTTACCTGATGAAATGTATCATCATATAGTAACGACACAGGACTTTTGCGTAGCGTTTAAACTCTTTAAAATTTTCGAAGAAGGAAAGACAGAAAAGACCATTGAACAGGAAGAACGGCTGTTTTACTTTACCCCACAATTAAAAGGCTGGTCGTTGCCACACTTGTATGAACAGGCGACAAACAGAGAACTTATTGTCTTATTCAGAAATAGGGACAATAGAAAATATTATGACTTAACAAAGCCTATAAACACGTTGACATTAGTAGATGACTGGTTTCAGAAACTTTTATCTGTGGCAACACAAAGGCTTGAAAGATACATTTAAACAGTGCAAAGCATGATACGGCAATCCAATGATGTGGAAATGTTAGAATTTACTTCAGAAAAGATATACTTACCTTGTACGTTGTGTAGGTCAATCTTTAGGGGTTGACTTTTTTATTGCTAAAATAAAACCTATTTCAAAAATGGCTGTTGAAAAAGAAATAATTCATATTGGGTTTAATTGCCCTGAAAATATCCCGGAGGCAATTTTAAATGGCCTGACTGTAGAACTTGATACCACAGGTTTAAACATAGAAATTAAGCGACTACCCATACCTATATATAATGCTTTCGAGTGGGCAATACCGGGAATTATAGCTGCCTATATTTTAAAACCATATTTTGAATCTTTTCTCAAAGAAGCAGGAAAAGATCACTATAATCATTTAAGCAAATGGCTAAAGAGCTTGGTGACAAAAGCGAGACATATAAAAGTTCATACTGTTGCGGCCAGTCAATCCACAGAAAAGCTCGACTCTACTTATTCCCAATCTAAATCCATTTCGGTTTATTGTCAAACGAGAGACGATAGAATTATCAAATTGCTATTTGATGAAACGTTAACTGATTCTGATTGGCAGAATGCGATTGATAAAATTATTGAACTATTGAACGAAAATTATGCTAAAACGTCTGATGATAAACTTACTGAACAGCTGAAAACATTAAATCAGAAAAACAGAACTTTTTATGCCTTTATAGACCGAAATACAAAAGAATGGATATTTAAGGACGACCAGGAACTTGTACAAATTAGAATCAGTAATAGCAAGGCTGAGAAAAATTAATTTTTCTATGGATATTAAGGTTACACACATTGATATTGATACTAACTCAATTACTCCTTCCTTAGTTATTGCAACTGAAATAACATACTATTATAATCAAGAAGCTCCATTTAGTATCAGCGGGAGAATTATCACATCTGATGGAAAAACAGTTGCAATTGTTAATGAGTATCAAATAAACAGAGAAGTGTCAATTGGATTGAAAGTCCTTGATAAAGAAACAAGGGATGTAATTTATGGGAGTGGTGGAAAATATAGGTTCAGCTACGAAGCTCATTTAACTTCCTTTCTTTCCCCTAATGCTATAGATCATATTGAACGACTGCGGGAAGAAAATCTTGAAAAAGAAGTTGTACTTAACTTTGGATTTATTGTTAAGTATTTAAACACACCTTCGGATCAGGGAGATGTTGATGACGTTAAGGGCCATGCTCCTCTTATTTCCATTCAGGCCAGGAACTTCAATCACCAATTCAAAATAAAGCAGAGTGATTGGATAAACAAATATTCCTCTTTGCTTGGAATTGGAAATTTTCTTCTTCTGGAACTTCAAATACCAAGTCGGGTAAATGTAGAGGATGCTTGGATTGACCTTTACGAACGACTTATTTTACGAATAAAGGAAATGCTAGATGCCATCAGACATGGAGATTGGCAAAAAACAATGACAAAAGCGAGACAGTTTTATGAAAACTTGAAATTTGATTCAAGATTTATAGGGCAACAAGAATTGAAAGATCGCCTGAAAGAGTTATTTATACAAGATCAGCATAGCGCAGAAGGATTTGAAGAATTTAATAAGGGTATTTCAAGTTTTTTCAATTATACCTCGAAATTCATTCATGATAAGGATCGGGTCGGTCAATTAAACCCAGTTCCAATTCCTCGAAAAGAGGATGCTTACTTTGTATATTCTTTAGCTATTGGCCTTGTCAATGTAATAGGCAGAAAGATCTGCAGATAGTGGCGTTAGTCAGCAAAATATAAGTTTAATGGAAAAAGAAGTTACAGAATACCTCAGAGCGCATTATCCAGAAATAATTGACATGACCCAATACCATGTCCCTGAAAACTATGAAATAATTGATTTCAAGAAGTTTCTAATAAAGCAATTTGGACAGGAAGTTCATTTTGTTGATGTTGATAGGATAGCACTCCTGAGAACAGCTCTTATTAATAAATATCAGAACGAAAAAAATTGTTTCAAATATTTTGGGAGTATTCAAGAAGTGGAATTTAGCACCCTCTCTTATTACCAGGAGGAGGTCGGAATAAGGGGGCCGAAATTTCATCAAATTGATGACCCTGTTTATATTCTTCAGGTAGAAAACATGCAAATTCTTTGGGAAGGTTATCATAGAGCACTTGTGAAAATCATAGACGGAAAAGAGATTATTAGAGGCTATGTGCTGACATTACAAGATAATATTAACACTAATTAAGAAGAACTAATGTATAGCGATGCTGTATCACTGCTCTTCTATTCATTGACGTATATATTTTTATCATGCCTGACCAAACGATAAGTTCATTTTTGCAGAAAATATTTGATTGGAAAGAATTTGAGATCTTAGTGGCTGATCTGTATAGAGAATCAGATGAGATAATTGCTGAGCATAATATCACCGAATATGGTAAATCCGGCTCAAAATATCAAATTGATGTTCGGGTTATTCAGAAGATTAAATTGCATGAGATAAAGATTTTAATTGAATGTAAACGGTGGAAATCTAAAGTGGATCGTCAGATAATCAATATCATGGCGGCTACTATAGATGATTTAAACGCCAATAAAGGTGTAATATTTACAACCAAGGGATATGAGGAAGGGGCTATTCAATATGCAAGAAGCAAAAACATTGATATTTTTATTATTCGAGATGTCGCAGAAGAGGAATGGGGGGAGCCAGGCCGCTTTGTTTGGTTTTATCTTCAAACCTTCAATGGAAAAATAACAAATATTCGTCTAGGAGGAACCCGTTTTTATCCTACGGGAGACGAGCGGCCACAAAAATTGGAACTGACAATACCTTTTACAAGAGAAGCTGAGCTTACAGATCAATTTCAATTATATTCTTATCCTGAATTAAAAAAGGGAGATAACTTGATCAGGTTGCTAAGAGGGATTAGAAACAGGGTACTTCAAAACTGGCTAAATTATTTCAATTATCGAATACAGCCTGAAAATGGAAAGCCCGAAATCGCTATTGAAACTCCAGTTGTTGTTAAATTTGAAAACTATCCTTTTAAGTTTTTAAAAGTCGAGCAAGGCTTCATAAAATTTGAAACTATTCATTTTAATTTTCTTCAGAGTGTAGTTCAAACAAAATTTGATTTTGATAGGGCAGATTCGTCTGATTTTGTATTAGTAGTAGAGAATTATATTACACAGCAAAGAAATTTTATTTCAAGATCCAAAGAAGAAAGCAAAGTAATTCTATCTGAACCAATAGTAAATCAAAACAAGGATGATGATCAAATAGTGAAAAACGGAAGTATTTTAAAAATTATTATGGATTACTATGTGAACTTTGAACTATTGCTTGATACCAAAGTTCAGAAATCTCAAACAGTAACTGTAAATATTCAAAATCCAGAGACCAAGCATGATTAAAACATCAAACTTTTTTATTGCCAATTAATGTACTTAATTATTTGGTAATGCACTCTATTCCTTAAATCTTCCAAAACTTATTCAGTTCTCTAATTTTTCATAGTATCATTTAAACAGGAAGTTGTTTCTTTACAAATGGGATAATAAGTAATCCCTTTTAAGGATGTCAAAGGCGGTCGCTTAACACGTACACACTAATACCGATAGTTAATGACATTCTTGTGATAAGGTGCGAAATGTCGTCGGAGAGATGAAAAAATACCACAAAAATGGTATTGACTTCACCTTGTTTATATACTATATTTAATGTTGCTTGAATCTCTCTGCGCCGGTTTCATTTTGTAATTTCTGTCCAATATAAACTCGAAAGAAAAGGGATTTAAGAGTATATAACCAATAGAGATCCCCTTTTGTTTACAAGGAGGGAATAAATTAATTGTGTTAGCAGTGGAGGAATCTATTTACAAAATTCACTTTCAGAAATTAAAATCAATGAAGTGGGCCTCGCTATTTATCTGATGTACCTTATCTCTTTAGATGCGTAATTGGAACTTGTTCTTACAGGCAATTCGAAACAAGTTAAATATACTTGACAGGTAATTTTGAAGGACAGTCTGAAATATAGGGTGCTTACATATTGGCCTAACATCTATATTCCTTTTGTCAAAAACTCAACTATATAAATATGCCAAATCTAATCGGACAAACAAATGACCTTAACACTCCAGGAGTGTATGGGGAGAATCCGGATTTTGTAGGCGTTAAAGGTGTTTCAAAAACTAATACTGGTATGGAGGGCAAGAGCGAGAAATCGTTTGGAGTGCAAGGTAGTTCAATAGAATCATGTGGGATTGTAGGTACCAGCGAAGAATGGGAAGGGGTTTACGGTGAATCGAAAAGTTCAATCGGTGTTCATGGTAAAAGCAATAAAGGGATCGGCATTGCGGGTGAGTCGACTGATTCGGTTGGAGTGTTTGGCAAAAGTGCCCGTGGAACTGGCATACATGGAGAATCATTAGCAGGTGCAGGTGTGTTAGGTAAAAGTAATGATTGGGAAGGGGTGCATGGAGAGTCAGTAAAGTCCACCGGGGTTGCGGGAGTTAGTGAATCTTGGTTCGGTGTGTACGGCGAATCTAAGGACATCCACTATTCGCAATTACTGGCTAAGACTGTTGATATTGACATTGCCAGGCATAAAAGTGATACTATAGTCGAGTCTCGGATATCTCATCTGCGGAGAACCGATCAAAAAGGAATCGGAGTTGGCGTCGTTGGTAAAAGCGATACAGGTCGTGGGGTGTTGGGTTCAAGTCAATCGAATACAGCGGTTGAGGGAAATAGCGTTTCCGGCGCGGGTGTTTGGGGCAGTAGTGTAGGTGGCGAAGGCGTGCATGCTGAGACAAATTCACCCAGGGTAGCTGCAATAGCAGCCTTTAACCGAAACCCTAACGGTGTAGGCGCAGCAATTTATGCTATGAAAGAAGGTAACGTTGGACATGCCGGATTTTTTCAAGGCAATGTCCATATTACTGATAGTCTAACGGTGGAAAAGGACATGTGCTGCAAAGGCGCCGATTTTGCGGAAGACTTTGACGTATTAGATGCCGTTGATGTTGAGCCAGGTACGGTGATGGTTTTAACTGATGGAGGTAATCTTACAAATTGCTCAAAAGCATACGACAAACGAGTAGCCGGAGTTATTTCGGGCGCAGGAACATTCCGTCCTGGAATCATACTCGACAAACAAAACACAGATGAGCCGCGGGTTCCGATAGCATTGCTAGGTAAAGTGTACTGTAAAGTAGATGCAAGTTTTGGCGCGATTGAAGCCGGCGATTTGCTAACCACCTCTTCAGTACCTGGCCACGCAATGAAAGCCATTGATCCATTATCGGCATTTGGTGCTATAATAGGAAAAGCCCTGAAGCCGCTGGCTGATGGCAAAGGAATCATCCCTGTTCTTGTTTCACTTCAATAAATTCCCATGCTAAGTTTGAAACAGGCTTTATTAAGGCTGGACCGATTATCAAATCGTCGCTTCCCCGCACCATATTGCTTGCGGCAATTAAGCCAAGAATTTGCGACGGGCGGCAACTGCATGCATGCACTTCTTAAGAAAATGTATGCCTCAGCAGGCTCTTGGGATATGCCTGACAACGACACGATAATACTTACAAAGGTCATCACGAGTGCTGGGTTACATGCGTTTGGTGCGACGGTCACTGTTCTTTTACATAGAAACGGTAATGTGGACTTCAATTGCCGAATCAGAAACGGGAGTCACATTGCCGGCTATGACTATAAGATAGGTGTGTTGGTTTCCACCATTAGTGGGAAAGTGTTATTTCTTAAAAGATCGGGCCATATTAATGCAGCTCGTATTGGTGATAGCGAACGCGTTGCCCATCGCAATGAAACTGTTTTCAACCAGCCTGTTGCGGATTTATTCGAAGAGTTTGTCAATAGTTATATTGAAACAAACACCGAATACTCGGACAATTTCACAAGTACTGTCGAGGATTGCATCGAGTTTGTTGTTGGGTGGGCCGTAGGCACATTGGCCGTTACTTATCCCTATGTTGGACTTATAATTTTAGTTGGCGCGGAATTAAGTTCATTGATAGACTCCGGGTCATTGTACAGCGGTGCACGATTAATAAATGGAACGCTTTGGATGAAAGGGCCTCACGGAACTTTTTTAGCAATCGTCGGAGAAGGAATTGCTGCGCTAGCAACTAATAGCAGGGACTTAAGTGAGAATGAATATCAGTGGGCATGTGAGAGGGTGTTTTCGGAAAGTTTACCACCACGCGAAAATATTATCGTTACTGACGGACATCGCGGCAATAACCGCGCTTACGTTTTTCCAAGATTCGATGGCAAGATAACGCTAAATATGTCGCCGGATGGATTTGCAGATGCCCGACTTCATGGTGATCAATACGGTGTTTCCTTTCTTCATGAAATGACACATGTTTGGCAGATTCACCACAGCTCAAGTAATTTCATACTGTTTACAAAGGGACTCAATAATTATATCTGCGAAACTCTTTGGGGTAAAGACTCAGTTTATGGAATTGATATTGATAAACTGAATTTACCATTTAGCGATTATAATTTAGAGCAACAGGCCAATATCGTCAGTAAGTGGTATGCCCGCTGGTTTGGGTCAATCGGTTCCGGGAACCAGGCATTATATGAATTCCTGCGACCGCTAGCGGAAAAACATCCAGCCTACCGCTACATTCAAATGAATATTCAGGCAGGTATCTATTGATGACCCTAGCTCTCTGCATCGCGGACCGCCATTTGTAAAAACTGCAAATCAATTGCAGTTTGAGACTATACTATCCTCCTCTTTTTATTAGTTTTGCAATCTCCCGGTTTGTTAGATATATTTATTCGCTCACCTTCAGAAAACAGATAATTCACAGATATACAATGGTTATTGAAATTGATAAAAGCGTTACACTCGACCAGATTGATACATATTATGACAGGCTCGTCAGAGCCGAGGAAGTGGATGCACCAGTTGATCTGTTACTGCCTATGAAACTGGATAATCATTTTGGCGGCCTTGTGCCGGCTTTACTACAATTTGTGATTACATGGAGCAGATATCCTCACGCGGGCCATTTACTACTGAATATACAGCAGCCCGATGAGGTAAATTTCAGGGAAGTACTCGAAAACGAATTGTTATTCCCGGCTATTATACTGGTCTGGTTCAAAACCGATATTTATAACAGTACAGGCGATATTGATCTTCGTTCTTACCTCAAAGATCCCTTAGGCGATCTCCGTGATCTAATGATGAAGGTGCGCCCGATGAAAGGAAATAAACTCATGCTCGTCAGTATTGATCATTTTCCTTTTGCCAGCGGAGGGCTTCCCCTGTTTGAAACCCCGGATTCCTTCATTGACAATGAAGCGAGCACCATGCGCAATCTCAAACCCGCATTGGAAAGTGTTTTAAGTTTTTCACAGGAAGCTAAAAGAGAATTCGCCTTATATGGAAAGGATTTTATCAAGATCATTCATGAGCTTTTCAAAAATACTCATGAATGGGCGCGAACAGATTATAATAACATTGCGGTGAACCCAGGTATCCGCGGTATACTGGTAAAGTTTTTTAAGAAAAGGCGTCAATCGATACTACAAGAATATAAATGGCATACCGGACTGCGTGAGTATTTTGAGAGTAAAGTACATACAGAGAATCAGCAGGAGGAACTATACTTTGTAGAGATATCCGTATTTGACAGTGGCGTTGGCTTTGTGGAGAAATTTGAAGCACCTGATAAAAATGAGATCAGTGATATTGAGATCATCAAACGATGCCTCATGTTGCACATGACCTCTTCGAAAAGCCTAGAAAAAGATGAGAAGGGTGTTGGGTTGGATAAGATTCTGCAAATACTAAGTAGCAAAGGATTGATACGAATTAAGACCAATGCAAGATGCGTTTACCGGAACATGATCACCCACCCTTACAAATTTGTTGAAAAGGAACAGGACCTCGATCTATTTGACTGGAAGAATAACTCTCTGACGAACTACTCCAGCTTGCACCAAGCCGCCGGTGCTTGTTTGACGATTCTTTATCCCTTATCCACCAAAGCTCATTCATGAATTCGTTTTATCTATATTCATTCAAGTACAGAATAGCTGAAGACAAACCAGCCTATAGCAATGCCACTGTAATTTTTTGCAGTTGCGAAAACATCGATGAGGCAGAATTGCAGGCAGAGATAAAAGTATTTTACCAGCAACACTACCAACCGGATGAAATATTCGTACTCGGTAGTAAAAACGCAGTGGAACGTCTGAAGGAAGTTTTTGTCAAAAACGAGGAAACCACGTTCAAGGGTATTCCCAAAAAACAGGAGACACACCTGCACGAAAATTTATACATACTTTCATTTGATAAGGACGGAGAATTAAACTGTGAAAATGAAAAAATAGTTTCCGAAGGATTTTTAGCAGCCTTCATGAACGAGGGGCTTCAGCAGATATTCACATGCCGGGGCGGCCTGATTGTGTCAGAGGATTCGCATCACTACGTTTTTCCATCGGGAAAACATTGCGACCGGTTCCTGAGAACGGGGAACATCTTGCTCTATAGCCCGGAAATTTATTTCATTGCGTTTTCTCTCCTGCCTCATTTCAATGAAGAACTATTCAGCCGTATCTATTGTGATACTTCGTCGATCAATAGTATTGCCTTTGCGCTGTTCGATCTGAAGAACAGTTTTCTGGATCCCGATCAGAAAATGAGTGTGTCGATAGAGAGTTTCAGTAGTTATGATGGGCTTTACAAAAGCGAGGAGAGTTATACCAAAGATTCCTTTTTGCTTATCTCGGCTTCCACTTCTTCCAACATTGTAAAATATGTGCTGGATAATCACAAAATACTGGATCGCGATAACGTGGTCATTTTATACTACCTCGGCAAGCCGGAAGATTTCAATCATGTAAGAGACCAGGTGCTGTGTAACTTAACTAAATCTGATGAGAACGAAAACGGTATTCCATTTTACCGAACCTACCTGGAAAAAGATTGCGAATTTTGTAAGAAAGGGTCTTTTCCTGTGCCTGTTTCTGGTGACGTTTTTCTGCTAGAAAAACCGAAGGTGAACAAGATCCTGCTCTCCGTTACACACCGCGAAAAAAATCTCTCAGAATTTGTGGGCCAGTTTCGTGCAGAGCAAAAGAAAAACTGTGTGTTCAAATCGCATTTTAAAGAAGATTCGCCGCATAAATATGAAGTATATATTGATTTCGTACAGGTACTGAAATCATTGGGCGTCAATAAACGCATGAATAAGTTTAAGGCCCGTCTGGATGACTATATTACTCAATATGTACCGGCAAACACGGTTTATATTGTCCATTTGAATGATGATGGTTCAAAAGGTCTTGGTCAATACATCATGGATAAAATCGCACCGCTTTACGATAAATCGAAATCTCCGGTACTTCTCACGCAGGATGAACTCACACAGATACCCAAAGAGACGACTGGTAGTATTCTAGTAGTAGGTTCTTGCATCTCTAACGGCAAAAACTTGCTTTACATCAGTAGGGCGTTGAGGAAATATGATAAACTAAAGATTATTTACTTTAACGGCATCGCTCGTTCCTCCAATGAAAAATACCTGAAGAATCTTTCCACAAATTTGCAACGTGGCAAATATGGCCCACAAACCAATAGTTTCATTGCCGTGCAAACTTTGCATTGCAGCAGCAGTTCTCGTAAAACCCCCTGGACGCAGGAAATCGAGTTTTTGAAATCGATGGTGGAATTCATTAATAACAAAAGACCTGATCTCAAATCCAGCATCTCGTTCTTTGAAGAAAGGAGAAAAATTCTTGAAGAGGGTTCAGGAGAACTTTCACGCGGGATCAGCGAAAAACTCTTTTATCCCAGGATAGTAACAACAACACACGAAGAGCTTGCACTCAGGAAAAACTTTGCCTTCTTCGATTTCGAATATGATGTCGATGATATAACGCAATCTGATGTTTATTTCACGATCTGCAACATCATTAACTCTCTGCGTAATTCCGACAAACACGATAGTCAGTTGAAGCAAGCGGTGTATGTCAGAAATCTTATTGACCCGCATAATTTCAGCCGCTTCAATGATGGCGTGATACAAGCTTCATTGCTAAGAAGTGCTTCAGCGGATGAATTGGCATACGCCATTGATAATGCTTCGTCACAGGATATGTACAATACACTAGAAACGATGATTACTTACTATAAGCAGGAACAGGGCGAAGCTTTGCTGGAGTTCCTGTATGCAATTGCAGTAAAAAAACTCACTTTCAAGCGTGCTCAGTTGGTTGATATTCTTGCACTGATAACAAAAGAATGTAAAGAAGATATATTCGAATGCTTCAAGAGCTTTATTCAGGAATTTTCAATTGACGAACCTGAACGACTCAGGTCTGAACCTTTTATACATAAATAAACAACATTGGATAAAATATGATAAAGGGCGCTGATCACTTTCAAAAGAACCAAAATTACTATCTCGAACTTTTCTTATCTCGTTTGAGCTATGTATTATCCAGTAATGTTGCTAATTCTCTCAAATCTTGCAGTATCTGGTTCGAGTTTTCGATACTTGGGACTACATAATTGATCTATTCAAAAGTCCTTCATTGCCGAGGTCTTGCCCCGGCCTTGTTTATTTTTGAAAAAGTTTTTTGGTGAAGACCCTGGGGAAAGAAAGTAACTTTACCTTTTATTTAATTGTGAACTCAGACCTGCCAAAATCGCCTCTCTTTAAAACAAAATCAAGCCGACATCATTATATTCCTCAATTTCTTTTGGAAGGGTTTACGAGTTCGGATGGGATGATCTATGTTTATGATAAGATGGTTAACCGAATTCATAAAAATCCAAGGCCTCCAAAATCAGTTTTTTTTGAGAAGGACAGAAATACGATTCCTTTGAAGGACAACCTTGAGTCTTCTATTCTTGAAGACTATTTATATAGTATGATTGACAATGAAGGTAGCAGGATTGTCCGACAATATCAAACACAGGCTTTAAATGAAATAATTTTCGATGGAAAGGATATTGCCCATCTACTATTTTTTTTGATTAATCTTTTTTGGAGGATTCCTCTTACGGACTATGCAGTGCAGGACTTGATGGAACGATCGGATATTGTTTCGCCAGGGATCGATCCAGAGATATTACGAAATGATCCAGCGTATAAAAAAATTATGAGAGCTGGTTTGTTTAAGCATCACATTGAGGAAATGAGAAATTTTGGAAAATCGGGGAAATCTTTGGTTAATATTCATAGTAATGAATATCCGATTTTTGTGATCGGTGATTATCCCATTCTATTTAGAAAAACCCCAACTGAGTTTAGATCGTTTGGAGAAACTGATTTCATCTTTCCTCTGAATTCCGGAAGAATTTATACATCTACGCAAGAGCCATTTAAACTGACCAAGCCAGTGTCTTTACTAATAAACGCTGCTATTATTGACCAGTCTAAGCGCTATGTTGGTTGTTGGAGTAAGGAAATTCTGGAAAGCTCGATTAAACTTTTGGATGATCTTAAAAAGAATGGAATGAATTATGAATTACCTGCATATTTATTTGAGCAGCCAGAGTAGATTTGTCTATTATCACTAACAAATAGCTGTGCTATTTAATTTCTTCTTTTTCATCTTGGCAACAGGATTTAAATCCAAGGGCATTTTTTACATCGGCAAATTGGGTTTGTAATCGTTATATACATAGATAGCAGATTTACTTTGCATAAACAAGTTTATAGTCCAACGTAATTTTTGATTAGTTCAATTGTCGTCCCTGGTTTTGTATGAAGGATAGTTATTTTGTTTTCCTCATTTATTGTCTGGGTTTTCAATTCATCAAGTTTATCATTAAAAGTTCCGAGTTTATAAATATAAATAAAGCCACCAATTATAAAACAACAGGTATCCATGCCGTCCGATCCGATTATTTGTCTTGGCTCAATAATCATATCGGATGTAAATTTCTTGTCTGAGGCGGTTGTTACTACAAATACGGGATAATCATTAAAGTTTTTTGCGTTGTTTTTTAAAACCATCTCCCTTAGAGTTTCTTCATGGTGGCCCAAGTTAATCTCTTTAAAAAATGGTTTCGATGAAATACTTGCTCTCCAAAGTATTGAAAGAAGAAACAGCTTATACTTTGTATAGCTTAAGTTCTCACAGATTGAAAACAATTGCCCTTTATCATTTGTGTAATTTGTACAGTCAGGGCATTCATCTATAGGAAGTTCACCGCCTCCATAAATGGCTTTCTTGGCATAATTTTCAAGATTTTGCCCAAGCAATCTGTTATCACAGTCAGCGCAGAGGATTCCGCCTTCATGAACTCCAGATTGAGGTAAGGAAGGCTTTTTTCCATTTATTAAATCCTCGATTGTAAAATGCCTCATTCTATGCTTTTCATCATAAAGTCCCGCATGTTTATATAGAAAGTCAGGAATGATGTGAGATCTTCCTATTAAATCTTTTTCTTGCTTACAAAGTTTGCAGGTTGCCATAAAAGTTGTGATTAATGTTTAAAGCGCCTTCCATCTCCAATTACGCTAATCCCTTGATTTGTTAAAGCAACTCCAAAGTGCTTTTCTAAGATTTCGAACGCTAAATAAATTTTTGTCCCGACAACAATTCCTCGATTTGTTCCTCTAAGTTGTTCAATCATGATACCAACTAAAGAACAATATTGTAAGTGGGGTTTGCATGCATATTGTCTAACGAACCAAATGCCACCTCCACTTAATCCTGTTAAATCCTGCGGCCCTAGTTGTTTAACGTCGTTAAACAAAAATGTTTGTTTACGACGGTTATATCTTAAAGCGATATTCTCAATGTCATTTAGCCTCAGATCACTTAATTTATTCATCCTTTTTAGTTGCGTCAAAAATCCGAACGGCGTTGATTGAAAAGTCTTACCTTTTAATTCAGTTTGTTTATTAATAAAGCCCAATAACATATAATTATTCGTTTCATTGTAATCATGAGAAAAATCTATATTCTTATAATGAAGGAAAGAGTATTGGTGTTCTAATTGTTTGACTATCTCCATATCCAATTTGAGAATTGCAATATCTAAATTGTCATGTGGTTTGTTAACAATAAAGAAACCAATTTCCCCATAAAGCTGAACAGCATTGCCGTCATTCAATAGAATAATTATATCACTCAGTTTAACATCACTAAAAACATGTTTTGCTGTTACTAAAAAGTAATCGTTGTCAGTTTTAAATAATACACTTGAAGCTACTTGCACTGGAATTACATTTTGATTGGTTGACTTAATAGGATAATAAAATAATTGCGCAGTAAAATTCAACAAAATCATTCCAATATTGTTTTGTCTGTTTTGTAAAATCGCTATCCAACTGTATCATCCTCTTCTGATCGAATATCCTAGATGCAGAGAGACACCTCAGCAACTCAATCAGCCAATTTTATCGCAGTAATCGGATGTATCTCAATCCCGTTTTTTGCATGACCGCTACCATGAGACATTTTATCAAAAAATAAAAAACCGGTTACTTTTACTTTAACAGGTTGATCGAGTTCTTTTACTTCAGTTGTCGGCGCCTTTATGCTATCTTCAACAAAAGTCCTGGCATCGCCATATTTCTTTACTAATGCAGGGAATTGTTGAACTTTGTTGCAGGTAGGATCAGGGATTTCGGCAATCAATGAATCAGTTCGATTATTATTAGTCAATACAAGATGATAATCCCTGTCGTCTTCTTTGCCAAGCATAACTACCCAGGCTGTAACAGTTACTTTCCATGTTTCAAATGGCGTTCGTTGCTTGCCCAGCTTCGCTGGCCTGGCAATCTGATTAAGAGAAGAAATTGTTTTGCTTTTTGGTTTCTTATTTAGCAGAGGCCATCCTGTTGGATCAACAAGAATTTTATAATCCCATCTATAATCACCACAATCATCAAATGGAGAAAAACTACAGAGGGGCAGAAATAAAAAAAGGAGACTAACTCGTCTTAAACAGGTGGTCATTGGGAAAAGGTTTATGGTCTTGCTCTACTAATTTATTCATTTTCCACTCATTCTTATACCGTATTACTACGGTTTTTTCCCCATCGCTCCAACAACCAATAATATAATACTTCCATATCATCTGTCTGTGGTAGTTCGCTGAATAATTTTTTATTGTGGTCAGATAAATTGAGCCAGTAATCCAGCATTATCTTTTCTTCGGAACTGATGGTATGCTTCAAGTGTTTTATAATAAGATCAGTAACATAACGCAGTTCATTTTCTTTTTCATTGCTTTCATGATTGTACTCAGCAGGGCGCAACGTTACTTCCATGCATTTTTCAAATATTTGGCATCATCCGCAGATAACCAATCACCAAGGGTATCTTTTTCTACCTCATTGTTTGTTCGGCTATAGAAACCCAACAGCAATTTGGCTATTGATAGCGGAATTGTTCTGTTATCATGTTTCATAGCAAAAACAGATTGCTCTGTCGTAGAATATAATGACTTATCCGGCTTTAGGCTTTGGAGCCGGAGTAGGCTTTGGGGCCGGAGCAGGTTTCGGAGGGTTGTTACCTCTGCCACCGCCTGAAGGTTTACCGGTAGTACTTGGCCCGTTCGGTGGTTTTGCTGTTCGTTTTGCCATACATTATATTTTAAGTTTTAAAAATGTTGTTATAAACTACCGTTCTGTGTCAAACCCAATGTTAGCAGCAGTTACTCTGCAGGAGTACTGACAAACCAATTTGGCTCAAAAGGGTCGTTAAAAACAGCAAGTCGCCCTTCGTATTTGTTTACGACATCTCTTCCTACAACTTTATTTTCTCTGTGTGATGACGAACCAATTTGGATGTGAATGACAAAAGCAGTATCTGGTCTTTCCATAAAGTCTTTTTTATCCTGTTTGTTTAGAATAAAATTATTATGATAAAGATTAGGGTCTTTATTTTGGATTGCCTGCGTGAAAAGAAGTCCAGGTGTATCATATGTTTCCAGAAAATGAATGGTGCTATCTAATTCTCCAACAAATTGGTTTAAAAAAAATCCTATTTTAATAGGCTCTTTAAGTTTATCGTAGTATCTGATTTTATATGCCTTCTCTAATATAGTTAAGAAAACAGGATCAAATTTTTTAGTTACATCGTAGTAGTTTTTATCTAAAATAGTTGTCAACTTGATAAGGTTGTCAAAGTGATAGTTGTATTTTTCTTTCCCCTTTGAAGTAAATACAATTAATGCTTTTAGATATTTTTCTACAGCAGTACTTGCAAGAGTCAAGCCTTGAACGATGAATTCATTATTGAGTAGAAACCGAGCAGCGATATAATCTCGATAGCCTAGATCAACTAGCGAAGATCCAATCGATTGCTTTTTTACCCATGTCATAGAGTTGTCCATAAGTAATTGCTGCTAACTCTTAAATTTACGCACTTTCCTGTTCATTTTTCTATTGATACTTAGGCAAAATTGGAACAAATAAAACCTTCTGTTTGAGATTATGTTCATATAGCAAAACAGCCCCCTATTAAGAAGGCTGCCTGACCCCTAATCAAGGGCTATAACCATCAAACCATACACTTGAGAAAACTATAGCTAACGATTCAATAATGCATAACGACAAACCTTACACATCAGCCCGAAGAAAATGGATATTTTTTCTGTGAATACTTTTTGTGTTTAGAATAAATCCTCAACGACCTCCTGAAATGCTATGAGGCCGTCTGGATTTACTAGAATTAGGCTTCAACGTCAATATTGGACTAAAGTCAAGATTGCTTAATGCTATTGATTTTTTATTATGAAGCAATTGCTAAATATTGCGGATTGTTTAAATTTATTTCGGATTGGTTCACTTTACCTTTATCAAACAGGTAGGCAATCAAAGCAATTCATCTTTTAGGAAAAAAGTACGTATGGAAGCGAAGGCCTTTGCTTTCTGAACACGTACTGTATCTATTGTAATATTTAATCGTGTCGCTATCTCGAAAATGCTCAGCCCATTAACAAAGATCAACTTGCATATCTCTTTTCTCAAGGGTGGCAGGCATTCCACTTCGGACATTATAAGTCTTAATACTTCTGTTTTTGCAATCTTACTTTGGAAAAAATTGTCATCATTTTGAAGTAGATAAATGATCTTTTCATGTAAAGTAGTTTTCTCTTTCATATACATAAGGTAATCTAAACAATCATTCTTTGCGGTTTCATATAAAAAATGTGAAATATCTGAATGCCTTTCAAAATCATGTTCTTCTCCAAACAGTTTAATAAAGCACTCAGCAACGATATCGTCAGCTTCTTCTTTATTGTTTATAATTCCCTGTACAAATTTAAATAATATCTTGTTATAAGAATTAAAGATATATTCAATGGCCTTCTGATTTTTATTTTTAAGGCCAGTGATGAGTTCATTATCATCCATTGCAAATATTGAAAATTTACGTCCTTTTGGAAAAGAACCCCCGAATAATTTATCGGGGGCCTAATCAAAGCCATTAACCCAATTCTTTAAAAGAATTGATCATAATTTAAAGGTTACTGTGACATACAACACACAAAAGGATATCCGGTATCCTCTTCAATTAAAGACGGCGAAGTGTGTGATTTCATTTACTGGAGATTTAGAAAAAAGGCGATTTTTTTAAAAAGCCTGCTTTGGATTAGAATACGTAAATAGACTTAGTTAAAAAATCCGTCTCCTTATATCACGACAAACCTTACGTTTCAGTCCGAAAAACCGGATATTTTTTTCGTGAATACTTTCTATGCATAGAATAAATCCTCAACGACTTTCTGGAATGTTAGGAGGCCGCCAGGATCTATTAAAAATGAACCTGCTTACTGTAGTCGCTGCCAGGTGAGTTTAGTTCAAATGAAACAATATTCCCTCTATTTCATCGGCTATGGCGATTGCTTTTTGGAAGTCTTTCTCCTTTTTAAGCTTTTCAATCAAGCTGTTTATTTTTTCCTTTTCCCAGGCAGTGTTTTTTTTACGGCGCCTGGGGGTAATGGGTTGGGAGACAGAAGATACTTTACTCATGGTAAGAGTTTTTTGGGTTTTAAAATAGTTTAGTTGTGACTACTCGTTATGAAAACCACAGACACCAACACGTAGCCAAATGAAAGTGCCTGGTTTAGTCTGTAGTGAAAATCACAAAGGATAACAAAACAGCTCCGTGCAGGAGCTGTTGGGTCTTTATTCTTAAGAGCCGTGGTAAATTCAATGTCCGTGTACATAACTATTCGCTTTTAAAATGAATCAACATTATTAAGACTTCCGTGGAAACGTTAGCTTTTCTGCTATCTCCATATTATGTTTTGCCATTTTCACAAAAAGATTGAAATTACCCGGAATGGTAAGATCAAGTGAAAGGCATTCTTTTCTTGTTCTGTCATAAAGTTTAAACCACTGATCATATTCTTCTTCGGTGATGATCCCATCTGCAAAGGCATCTTCCAATTTTTTTGTTTGAATAGTGAAACTTTTATTCAATAGCACTATATATGACGTGACCTCATCCGAATACCGGGAAGCAGACAATTCACTGTCACCATAATCATTCATCTCTCGTAAGTTTAGCAAGGAGTTACAAACTATCATTTTCAATAAATGAATAAAAAATCCTGGCATTTATTATCCTATAAAAAAGATAAGCACAATTATTAAATTGATTTTCAGCAGAAATACGTATAATGAACAAATTAAATACGTCTAAATACCGATTTTTCGTAGATGCAATTGTGGAATCTTTGCTGAGGCTCGACCATTTTGTGTAGCATATTCTTCAAAAGCTTGTTTGCAGTTTTCCAACCACCTATTTTTTTTGCAAACTGACCAGGATTAAGGATTATAGACAGGTTGTTCTGATTTAGTGCAAATAACCTATCAAATGGGGTTGAGTGATTACGATATAATTTACATTAATGCAGCAAAGGAACTGATTGAGAAACATCTCGACAGGCATTACACCATACCGGAAATTGCAAAGGAAATTGGAACCAATGAATCGAAATTGAAAAAGGGCTTCAAGCAGAAATTCGGAATGGGCATATTTGAATTCCTTACCAATGTCAGGATGGAAAAAGCCAGATCGCTGTTAGCCGAAGATAGAAAATCACTTAAACAAATAGCACGGCATGTCGGTTACAAGCATATAAGCAATTTCATTACTGCGTTCGAGAAAAAATATAATCAATCACCTACTGATTTTAAAAAACACAAAGAAGTAAACTCGAAGCCAAAAGAAAATGAAGAAGCTACTGCGGAAAATTTCTCTTTAACTGATAGCAGCAAAATGATAGCAATTTTTATTCTTGCACTACTTCAATTCGCTTTGTGCAATTAAAAAATAAAAATCCGATTGCATAATCATTTCAACCGATCGCATAATTTTTGCATTCTATCTTGCTCAAGATTTAAAAAGTGAAAATGAAAAAAAATCTTTCGAATCAATATTTGCAGTTGGGAGACTGAATACATGCTTCGGTTCCTTATCGGTTGCCCCTGCTTTTGCTTTTTGCTTTTCAAGGATTGATTTTGCAATCTCATGTAATGTAAGCGTTACCGGCTTTCCTGTCTTTGTCTGAATAATTCTTGTTGTCAATACTCCATCTTTAATATCATTCCATTCCATTTTTTTAACATCAACCCAACGTAATCCCGTGTAACAACTAAAAATGAAAGCAGCTCTTACTTCCTCATTAATGCAGGGTGTATTAAGCAGCTTGAGATATTCATCTACTTCCAGATTTTCTTTAAGCTTTGACGATGGATTGGATTTAGCAAAAACCTTTTCTGCAGGGTTATTTAAGAAATACCTGTCGTTTGTTGCTGCCTTTACCACCCATTTGAATCTCGCATAATAACCTCCAGGCGTTTCGCCGGTGAATTTATCCAATAGATATTGGCGGAATCGTTTACAAAGATTCTCCGTAATATCAACCGGTGAGATAAAATCACCATTGATGAACAGTTTAAATTGTGTGAGACTGTTGGAGAGATGGCGATTTCCTTTTCTTTTGTTTTGTTCAACGTATTCCTCATAATATTCAAGAAAGTTTTGCCTGAACTTATGTGACGGAATAAATGCACTACCGATCGCCTGTTTCTCGATGATAACCTGGCTTTTTTTTGTTTCAATCAAGGCAAGTGCTTCTTTGTTATGATTCCTCTGGATTTGATCTTTCGGTTTTTTATAAATAAAAATTCCGGTAGATGGACGTTGACCCGCACCACGTCCTCCGAAGTCGTAATAAAAAGTGATCTTATCACCTTTTTTATTTGTTCGTTTTAAGATGTTCATAGGGTAGCAGTTTTTAGGGTAAGGAAATTGAATGACAATGAACATGCCTTGCAATCAGGTTCTGCCAACATTGTAACCTGTTCCCGGGTTTTGATTTGCTTTGTGGAAAGAACAGTTAAGAAGTGAGAAAGAGAATCTTTTTGAAAACTTTCATAGTACTCATTGATGATGACATTTCGGCGATTGGAAAGCTGCCAGATTTGTGTGTCATTTGGTGTGTCAAAAAGGGCAATTTGAGGCCCTGCTTTGACACATTTTTTACTGCTTTGTGCTGGTAATGTGCTGGGGGTGTGCCAGCGAATTTCGTGTGTCATTTCGTGTGTCTTTTGAGTGTCAAAAAATGTGGTAGAAAGCGAGAAAAAGGACACATTTTTGACACACACGAAATAAAAAAGCCTTGTAAATCAAGACTTACAAGGCTATAAACGTGCCCGAGACTGGATTCGAACCAGCACACCGTTTCCAGCGCCACCACCTCAAGGTGGTGCGTCTACCAATTTCGCCACCCGGGCAACCTTGTCATAATAAAATGACGGGATGCAAATATAACTGATAAGATGAAAATATTTGTGAGATTACCGCTTCAATTGTTTTAAATGATTTTCCTGGCAATTAACTAACCACTTACTTTTTCAACACAACTCTGAACGTAGTTCCTTTACCCGGCTCCGATTGTTTTACAAAAATCTCTCCTTTATGATAGCGGTCTATAATACGCCGGGAAAGACTTAAGCCCAGACCCCACCCTCTTTTTTTAGTCGTAAACCCGGGCTTAAACACCTGGCTGATATTAGCTTTGGAAATGCCTTTACCGGTATCGGCTACATCAATGATCACTGCTTTATCATTTTCCTGTATATCTACATTAATGGTTCCTCTACCTTCCATGGCATCCAATGCGTTTTTCAACAGGTTTTCCATCACCCAATCAAATAAGGGCGGGGAGATTTTTGTAATCACTTTTTCCTGGCTATGTGTGTTGATCGAAAACTTCACTTTACCGGGCGCCCTTTTACGGATATAATCTACCATACTGCTGATCTGCCCTACCAGGTTAGTTTCTTCCAGTTGCGGCGTACTCCCTATTTTACCAAACCGGTCTGATACCAATCGCAAGCGGCTCACATCTTTTTCAAGCTCCTGTACTATCTTTTCATTACCCGGTTTCTCTTTCATCATTTCTACCCAACCTTCGAGTGAAGAAACGGGTGTACCCAATTGATGTGCTGTTTCTTTTGCCATACCAGCCCATACCTGGTTTTGTACGGACCGATAACTGCTGCGCAAAGCGGATATCGTTACAAATATGAACAGGCCAACGATCAATAATTGAACATAAGGGTAATACCTTACCTCTTGCTGTAGTCTTGATTCGCCATAATAATATTTGTTGTAAAGAAGTGGTTCTTTAGAAATTTCAACGATCACAGGAGGATTGGAACTCCCAAAATCTTTTACCTTTTTTCGAAGATAGCCGGTATCATTTGCTACTTCTGCAGAATCAATATTAACATAAGCACCGGAGGGATTATTGTTCTCATCGGTTTCAATAATAGGGATATCATCATTCTCCACGGCAATGCGGGTCGTAAAGTCAAGCACATTGGGGTCGTCTGATATGGCTTTTATTTTTAGCGATTCCCCAAAAGCCACCACCCTTGCTCTTTCTTCATCACCTATTTTGCGGGATACATAGCGGGAATAAAAAATGGTAGCGATCACAATACAAATAGCGATCAGCGCCCACCCCGTTCTCCAGTTTAAAATCTGTTGAAACATACACCGAATGTAACGAGTATAAATTTCGTTCCCTTATTTTTGAACAAATATTTTGATCGCATTGAATCCATCGCCAAAAGTTGCCATAGTAATTCTTAATTGGAATGGAAGAAAGTTTCTTGAACATTTTCTTCCCTCTGTTACAGCATCCACCTATACAAACATAGAATTGGTCGTGGCAGATAATGGATCAACAGATGATTCTATGGTATGGCTGCAAGCAGCTTATCCTGATATAAGAATTATCCGGCTCGACAGGAACTATGGTTTTGCCAAAGGGTATAATGAGGCACTAAAAATGGTCGTAGCAGATTATTATGTCCTCTTGAATTCTGATGTGGAAGTAATACCAGGCTGGTTACAACCGATGATTGAATTGTTGGAAAGCGATAGATCTATTGCTGCCTGCCAGCCTAAAATACTTTCCTACCATAATAAAAAAATATTTGAATATGCCGGTGCTGCCGGTGGTTGGTTAGATGAATACGGTTATCCTTTTGCCAAAGGAAGAATATTTGACATTTGCGAAGAAGATCATGGGCAATATGATCAGGCTGAGCCGATCTTCTGGGCCAGTGGCGCTGCTTTATTTATCCGATCCGGCGTTTATCACCAGGTGAATGGATTTGATGAATACTTTTTTGCACACCAGGAAGAAATTGATCTTTGCTGGAGAATACAACTGGCAGGTTATAAGATATACTCCTGTCCCGGCTCAGTGGTGTATCATGTAGGCGGAGGTACTTTGCCAAGAGGCAATTCAAAGAAAACTTATCTCAACTTCCGCAACAATCATATCATGCTTTCCAAGAATCTTACTTATGGTAAAAAAATATGGATCCTTCCTATAAGAACTTTCCTGGATGCCGTATCGGCCTGGAAAGGATTATTATCAGGTGATGGCGGTTATTTTATAGCCATTGTAAGGGCACATGCTGCTTTTTTCAAATGGTGGTTATTTTATCAAAGGAGAAGCGTTTTCCCGGCAACCAAAAAAGCAACCCTTTCAGGTTACCTCCATAAAAACATGGTATGGCTTCATTTTGTAAAAAAGAAAAAGAGATTTGATGAAATTGTGGGCAAAAGCCGGTAAATATTTATTATGAACCCTTATTTTTGCAACACAAAATTTTGACTATGAGTCATCCGCAGGAATATCAACAGGAATTACAAAAAGTACAGGACAGAGATTTTGTCCATAACTGGGTTTCATCTTCTGCATTCCTTTTTTATCTGCAGGTAGCTTGTATTGTAGCTTTCGTATTGGGTGGTTGTTACATGCTTTATACCAAGCGATTTGAAAAGCCCGCAGTAAAAGTGCAGGAGAGCACACAATACACGCCGAAGTACAAATAATTCATCAAAAATTTTTTTGCAAAAGGCGCAGTGCCTATTTTTGCAACCCCTTAGTTCTTTGTAAGCCGGGTTATAATCCGATAGCTATCGGATCTGGCGACGAATATGCGGAAGTAGCTCATTTGGTAGAGCACGACCTTGCCAAGGTCGGGGTGGCCGGTTCGAGCCCGGTCTTCCGCTCTGAAAGTCCTCTTGCCAAATAGGCGGAGGATTTTTTTTGAAATGCCCTGGTGGTGGAATTGGTAGACACGCAGGACTTAAAATCCTGTGACCCGCAACGGTCGTAACGGTTCAACTCCGTTCCGGGGCACAATACAAAGCGACTTCGGTCGCTTTTGTTGTTTTATGTAATAGTTATTTAAGAAGCACGAGAATTAACCTCTCAAAAATCCAGGCACCCCTGGATCAATTTCTTCCATTCAGGCGAGCTTAGTTTTTCAGGAGTCAGCTCCTTTTTCGCATCGGTAGTTTTCGGGAATTTCATTTCTACCTTAAAAAGCATACACTCACAATAGTTTTTTGATTTCTCTTCACTCAATCCACCCTTTTGCGCTGAAGTAATGCAATTAGACACAAAAGCTTCCCTGTCTTCTTTAGTCCAGTAACCATACATGCAGCTGCTGATCTCTTTCTTCATTTCCGGTGATTGCATGTCGGCATCTGTTATTTTAGCTGCTTCTGCTACGGTTGGATATTTTGTTTCTATCTTATCCTGCATACAATAACAATAAAACCGGGCAGAATCTTCACCCATTCCCGTTTTAGCAGTTTTTATGCACTCGCTGATAAAAACATAGCGTTCGCTGGACGGCCAGCCTTTCTTTTCGCCTGCCTGTTGGGCAAAGCAATTACTTATAAAAAGTAATGAAATAATAAATTGAACGGGGAGTATTTTTTTCATACTGTAAAATACAAATTGATTTATAAAGTACAATTAACCTCTATTTTTATTTATACCCTTTTGAAGACGCAGCAGCGCATCTGAATCACAATTTTTTATCCGGTGAAAGCTTGCTTAATTTGTAGCAAAATAGTGAGAGATGCCTACTGAAATAAAATGTCCGAATTGTGGTCACCAGTTTGAGCCCAACGATGCTATACGGGAAGAAGTGGAAAAAGAGTTGCGCTCAAAGGCTGCAGACTGGCAGAAAAAAAAGAATGACGAGTTTCAACTCAAACTGGAAGAAGAGAGAAAAAAAATACAGCAATCGCTGGAAGAAAATATCCGTAAAAACATATCCGGCGATTTTGAAAATAAGGTTCGCCAATTGGAACAAAACAATAAAGACAATGAAGAAAAACTTAAAACGGCACGGCAGAAAGAAGCCGATTTTTTGAGAAAAGAACAGGAATTAAAAAATAAAGAAGCTGAGATCGACGTGAATGTGCAACGACAACTGCAAAAAGAAAGAGAAAAGCTTTCAGAAGACATCCGTAAAATAGAAGAACAAAAGGTAGCGACCAAGGAAACAGAATACCAGATGCGGTTGAAAGAACTTGAAAAGCAACTGGATGATCAGAAAAAACTGGCAGACGAAATGCGTCGCAAAGCCGAACAGGGATCTATGCAATTACAGGGAGAAGTGCAGGAACTAGCCCTGGAAGAAATGCTACGGGCCGCTTTCCCTTTTGATGTGATCGGGGAAGTGGGTAAAGGAGTGCGGGGTGCCGATTGTATTCAAACGGTGAGAAATAATTTTGGACAGGAATGCGGCAAGATCATTTATGAAAGCAAACGAACGAATGCTTTTACTGCTGACTGGATCGAAAAATTGAAAGGAGATATGCGCAGCCTTAGTGCTGATATTGCCGTGATCGTAACCAAGACAATGCCGAAAGAGATGGATTGTTTCGGGATAAAAGATGGCGTTTGGATATGTACTTTCTCCGAAGTAAAAGCATTAACGGCCGTATTACGGGATGGCGTAATACGAGTATTCAACGCATCAAAAAACCAGGAGAACAGGGGTGATAAAATGCATTTGCTATATGATTACCTGACGAGTGGTGAATTTGCAGAACAATGGAAAGCCATCCGGGAAGGTTTTATGAGTATGAAAATGTCAATCCAGAAAGAAAGAGATGCAATGGAGAAACTCTGGAAGGCAAGAGAGAAACAATTAGAAAAAGTTTTATTGAATGCAGCACATGTAAGAGGTTCGATTGAAGGGATTGCCGGGATGGATTCAGTAGATCTTAATTTACTGGAATCGGGAAACGAAGGTGATATAGGTCAGTAAGAAAAGAAAATGTATCCCACAAAGACACCAAGTTCACAAAGTGTTTACGCTCTAATAAGGTTTCTTAGTGAACTTGGTGTCTTTGTGGGAATAATTCAGGAAACGACCCAGGCCAGCACCAAATGATCAAACTGGCGGTAATGAATAACCAGGTCTGTATTATTTTTTGAAAAAAAACAACCGATTCTCTCTTCTTCGGCGTGCTGCATTTTTAATTGTATCTGCCGGCGGAAATCCACTCCCCCATCGCCATACCATTTGAATACGGCTTCCTTCGCCGACCAAAGTAAAGTGGCAAAAGGAATACGGTCTTTATTAGCATCAATCAAATGAAATACTTCATGCTCTTTTGCACTTAGAAATTTATACATGATCCCCGCAATTTTTTCTGTGGGTATCTCGATATCAATGCCCACTCTCTGGCTTTTACTTACGATAGCCGCTGCATAATCACCACAATGAGAAATGGAAAAATGATATTGCTCTTCCGGCAAAAAAGGCTTGCGGGTGTCAGCGATCTGGATTAATTCATAGGGGAAATCAGGATAAAGAAATTGCAACAGGAAACGGCCAGCCAGGTGCTGTAATCTTTTATGCGGATGCGTAACAGAACGGTGTTGTGGCACATTGCCTTTAAAGAAATCCTCCGATTCTTCTATCTTCCAGATACCCAGCCGGGTGGTTTCGTTGATTTGTTGTTGAAAAAAAACCGGCATTATTGAATTTTAGATTCCAGATTTCAGCTTGCAGAATTTAGATTTGCTGCGCTAATGGTATAGTAAAGATAAATGGAAAGCCCTTTGCAAAATGCTGAATATAGGACAGGCGCAAGAAAAGCTGGTACTAATAAAAAAAACTGGCTAACAAAAAAATAAAACATGATCTTATCTGACAAACGGATATTAGAGGAAATAGAAAAAGAAACAATCAAACTGGTTCCTTATGACAGGGAATGCCTGGGCAGTAATTCGTATGATGTGCACCTTGGTAAATGGCTGGCTACTTACCGTGAGCATATACTTGATGCCAAAAAACATAACGAGATAGAGTATTTTGAGATACCTGAAGATGGCTTTGTATTATATCCGCATATTTTTTATCTCGGCGTTACCCAGGAATACACGGAAACACATGCGCATGTACCCTTCCTGGAAGGAAAATCATCTACGGGGCGTTTGGGTATCGATATTCATGCTACTGCCGGCAAGGGTGATGTAGGTTTCTGTGGTCACTGGACATTGGAAATTTCTGTAAAGCAGCCTGTAAAAGTATATAAAGGGATGCCGATAGGACAATTAATCTATTTCCCTGTAGATGGAGAAATAGAAGTGAAGTATAACCAGAAGAAAAACGCCAAATATAGCGGCCAGCCTGATAAGCCCATTGAAAGTATGATGTGGAAGAACCAGTTTTAAAACTTTCATAATGCAGCTATGCCATATTTTTTATAATAAGCGACCAGCCAGGTGACTACTTCATTGTAAGTACGGTAGCCTTTTGGTTGATTATTCATGCGCAAATAGCTATCATACATTTGCAGCATGAAGGGAGCCACCCGGTTTTCCATTTTGTATAAATATCTTGCATACTCCCTCCTGTCACGCTTTACCAAAGGATGCAGGGAGCTATCCAGCTTCATTGCTTTTTTTAGATCAAGTGCATACATTTCGCGGATCGCATACTGATAGACATCATAGTAAGCTGAATAACGAAAATCCATAGAGCTGGATTCTTTACAGGCAAGGAAGCCTGCAAAGTTGGCTTCATTCTCTTTTGCATAGCCTAACTGATGTGCAATTTCATGACAAATAACAAAGGGTTGAAGAAATCCCGGTATGGATGTTTTCACCTGGCCTTCGCCTGAAAACGGATTATAGTATCCCTGGAAACCTACATACTTGCCCAAAAATCCAACCAGTGATGGCTTCATTGATGGTATCTGGTACGTTAAAAAAGGATATTTTCTTTTCACTACTGAATAAGAGGCAAAGCCCTCATTAAAAAGTGTTCTTCTCTTCTTAAGCATGTTTTCCCTGCTGATGGTATCTGTTTTTGATGCATAATAATTTAGCTTTTGCTGAAGGGAATGGCATAAAGTATCCAACTCTTCCGGGGAAAATGCTTTAACATCGAGTGTTAGCTGGTAGGCAATGCCCTGCCTGTTATAATTTAAACCCCATAGCAGGTTAAAAAAAACATATATAAAGAGGAAAAGAAAAATGCCCTGTTGCAATGCCATCACAAAATATCGGCGGGTAAGTTGTTTTTTCCATAATAACCGGAAGAACTTTATAAGCCGGAAAAGAATGACAAGGATAAGAAACGCATAAAACAAGTCGCCAATGCTGAATGGTAACCAACCAAAGAGAAATCGTTGTGCTTTGGAAATGTAGGGATATACGCCGTTTGTATAGTTTCGTTCTACCCAGCCGGGATAAAGGGAAACCCATTTGATCAGGATGGTGGACACTATCAATAAAACCCAGCTCCAGCTTTTCATGAGTCGGGCAAAAAGGCGGGAGAAAAATTGCTGCAATCCTTTAAATTTTAAGCGGGTTAATAATCAGGAGTTTAAGTAAGCCACCAAAGCCGAAAATAATATAAAATCTGTCACAAACTTCCGATCATTTCCCCTACCTTTGCCTCCCGAATTTTCGGGATAAAAAGTTGATTCATGGGGCACCGTCGTGAATTTGAGATAGCTTTTGTGGGGCTAAAACCC
>DASVOE010000099.1:0-47361 GCA_036383515.1 Chitinophagaceae bacterium
AAGGGTGTAATAATTAAATACTGGGTAAAATGCCTAAAGTAAAAACAAATTCCAGCGCCAAAAAACGCTTTAAAGTGACGGCGACCGGGAAGATCATGCATCAGAAAGCTTTCAAACGTCATATCCTGACGAAGAAATCCAAGAAACGCAAACGTAATATGAGAATGGACGGAACTGTTTCAAAATCACATGTTGATTTTGTAAAACGTTTGTTACGTCTGAAATAAACGTTTCCAGAACTCTTAACTCATCACTTTTAACTCTTAACTAATTTAAATATGCCTCGTTCAAAAAATGCAGTAGCCTCCAAGGCCCGCCGCAAAAAAATATTAAAACAAGCCAAAGGTTTCTATGGCAAACGTAAAAATGTATTAACCGTAGCCAAGAACGTAGTGGAAAAAGGTATGACCTACATGTTTGTAGGCCGTAAGCTGAAGAAAAGAGAATACCGTACGTTGTGGATTGCCCGTATCAATGCTGCAGTTCGTGCCGAAGGAATGACCTACTCTGAGTTTATCAACAAACTTCAGAAAAAAGGAATTGAGCTGGATCGTAAAGTACTGGCTGACCTGGCGATGAATAACCCGGAGACTTTCAAGACCCTCGTTGCTTCAGTAAAGTAATAATAATTAAAGACCTTGAGTAGACCGTTCATTTTAAGTGGACGGTTTTTTTTGCGCATATATTTTTCAAACCTATACTTTTGTAGCCTAAAAACTTACTTACTTGGATAAACCCACTTACTCTTCTGTTACCAATTCGTATCACGACCTGGTAAAACAAACTTTCAATTTTCCGCAGGAAGGGTTGAATGTAAATGATGAAGGATACCTGCATTTCAATGGCCTCGACCTGAAAGCCCTGATTGATAAATATGGGACGCCGATGAAGCTGACCTATCTCCCCAAAATTGGTATGCAGATAAAAAAGGCAAAGCTGATGTTTGCCAATGCATTTAAAAAACATAAATACGAGGGTAAGTATCACTATTGCTATTGTACCAAAAGCTCTCACTTTTCATTTATTGTAGAAGAGTCGCTGAAGCATGATATACATCTTGAAACATCCTATGCCTATGATATTGAGATCATCAAAAAACTTTACGAAAAAAAGAAGATCAGCAAGGACATTCATATCATTTGTAATGGTTATAAACAAAAAGGGTATACCCGGCGTATTGCGAACTTGCTGAACGCCGGTTTCAATAATGTGATTCCGGTACTGGATAATAAAGATGAATTAAAGGAATATGCCAAAACAGTAAAAGGCCCTTTTAAATTAGGGATCCGGGTAGCGGCAGAAGAAGAGCCGACTTTTCCATTCTATACATCCCGTTTAGGCATCCGGGCAAAGGACATTCTCGAATTTTATGTTGACAGGATTGAAGGATATGAAAGTAAGTTCCAGTTAAAGATGCTCCATATATTTTTAAATAAAGGGATAAAGGATGATATCTATTACTGGAGTGAATTAAATAAGATCATCAATTTATATTGCCAGTTAAAAAAGATATGCCCTGAACTAGACTCTATAAATATCGGAGGCGGCTTTCCTATCAAACACTCTTTAGGTTTTGAATACGATTATCAATTCATGATCAATGAAATTGTAGGTAACATTAAAGTGGCGTGTAAAAAAGCTAAAGTGCCCATGCCGCATATTTATACGGAGTTTGGCAGCTATACAGTGGGAGAAAGCATGGCACATATTTACAGTGTGATCGGTGAAAAAGTACAGAACGATAGAGAGACCTGGTATATGATCGATTCCTCCTTTATCACTACGTTGCCTGACACATGGGGTATTGGTGAAAAATTCCTGATGCTACCGGTAAATAAATGGGATGCTGAATACCAAAGAGTAGTGCTTGGAGGTATTACCTGCGATAGCCACGACTATTATGATTCCGAAGAACATATCAACGAAGTATTTCTGCCTAAGGTGAATGGATCTGCGGAACCGCTTTACGTAGGCTTCTTTCATACTGGTGCATACCAGGATCAGATCAGCGGCTACGGCGGAATAAAACATTGTCTTATTCCTTCTCCCAAACATGTGATCGTTGGACAAGATAAAAATGGGAAACTTACTGACTGGCTGTATGCTAAGCAACAAACAGCGCAGAGTATGCTCAAAATATTAGGTTATATGAAATAAAAAAAGCCCTCACGAGAGGGCTTTTTAATGATTAATATTTTCCACGTTTGCTATAACCTTTTCCATACCGTTTCCATTCGCGGTATTCGTAGTTGCTGTAACGAACTTTACGAACCTGGGCTTTGTCGAGATAGAACCTGTTGTCATATCCCTGCCAATAAACAAATCCCTGTTTACTCCGGTGATAAAATCGTCCATCAGGATTACGGCTCATGGTAAACCCTGGGCTAGGAGAGAGGATCAATGAAACATGCGTATTGTAACGGGGACGAGGAGGTTCCTGGTACTCACGACCCGGCCGGCAACTTGCTAATGTGCCGATAAGAAAGATCGCTAGTACCATTGGTAAAATTTTTATCATTTTCATTTTTTATGATTTTACATTAGCCGGACAATTCATTTGCCGCAAAATCATAAACTACTTTAACATGAAGTGTTTTTTATTATTGTTAACAGCTGTTATTACGTTATCTGTTAATGCTCAAACTACGGAAGACTCTGTAAAGGCTGCGGTTAACAAACTATTTGCTGGCATGAAGGAAGCGAATGTCGAAATGATGAAAAGTTCATTTACCGGTAACGCAGTTTTGCAAACAATCGGAAAGGCTAAAGAAGGTGGAGGTATGGTGGTTACTACAGAAGATGTAAATGGCTTTGCTGAATCCATTCAGAAGATTGCGAAAGGGGATGCAGATGAGCAGATCGTTTTTGAAACAATAAAAATTGATGCTGACCTGGCTATTGCATGGACTCCCTATAAATTTTATTATAAAGGAAAATTCAGCCATTGTGGTGTCAACTCGTTTCAACTGGTAAGACTGAATGGGGAGTGGAAGATCCAATATATTATTGATACCCGGAGAAAAGAAGGGTGCAGGTAGTTATTTTCCTCCCCCTTTTAAACGATACTTCTTAGTTACTCTGGGATTATTGAAATAATTATTCAATTCTTCCTCCGTCATATTGTTGGTAATATCAACAGGTACATCGATCAGTTGCATCTGGCTCTGCTTCAATTCTTCTTTTAGTTTAGTTGTTTTAGGAGTAATAGCCGGGTCTTTTTCACCTACCAGCATATAATCGTATAACATATACTCCAACCGTTTAATAGAAGACCGGATCAGGGTGGCCTGGTTCTGTTCAACATTTTTATTAGGAGCCGAGGCTTCCTTTACCGGTACTAACGCTACACCAATACTTGGTAAAATTTTGCCGGCTGTTTTTCCAGATTCTCCGCCGGTGGTTGACAGGATAGTTCCTGTCAATGCAGAACTTGCAGAGGTAAGATCAAAAGAAGTACGTACTGTTTTTGTTTTTTTAAGGCGGCGGTCGAGTTGCAGGAAAGTATATTTTAACCGGAGAATATATCCTTTGATGTTTGACACTACCAATTCGTATTCCTGTTTTGCCAGGGGATAATTCAGGGCATCCTTTACTACAATTTTTACATTCGCTGTATCTTTTACATTGAACCGGCTTGATCCTATAAAAAGCAGGTTCAATACCTTTTCTTTTCCGGGATCTGATTCTTTTACAAAATCATACCCGGGAGTCCACTCAAACTGGTCATCGCAATGCCGCACCAATTTATAATTACTGATAGGAATACTGCTGTTGAAAAGGATACTTTCAATCGGGAAGTTGCCACTTTCACACAGCAGGCTGAAAGAAACCGTCTGGCCTTCCTCGATGGATAAAGAGCCCTGTACGGTAGGCTTGACCTTAGGCATCACTATATCTGTATTATAAAATACAAGTGTAAAGCTGGTGTCTACTTTTTCTGTTGGATTTGAAAGATTTTGAACACCCAGCCTAACGATATATTCCTGGTCGTATCGGAGCTTGCCCGACATAAAATAAGATTTTTCCGCTTTGAATGTCAGCAAGCCATTATCCTTATTTATTTTAAGACCGATGGGTGAATTTTTAATATACCAGTAATAGTTTTTTTCCTCTTTATTGATAGCAAGCGGGTAGGAAAGCATAGAATCCACATGCAGGGTAAAATAGGGGTTGAGATTAGTGATGCGGAGACTTGTATCTATCTCCATTAATTTCACAGGCTGATCGCCTACGGAATCGACCTGCGCATGGAGTATAAATGATGTAAAAAGAAAACAGGTAATTGCAATTGCCCTTATCCTCATAGAGGGTTATGATTTATTCGCTGCAATATTACCTTATTTCAGAGGATTGACCTTGAACGGTTGTTAGTATTGGTATATAAAAGAAACCCTCCCGTAGAAACGGGAGGGTGTAAACCAAAACCAACTGCTTATGAGAAAATCGTTATTAATTATTTGACGTTACCTGATGTTTATTTCCTTCGCTGATTCTTTGACAATCTCTTTCTTCGGAAGGTTTAATGTTAAAACACCATTAACATATTGCGCTTCGATGCCTGCTGCATCTATCTTTTCATCGATTGTGAAAGATCTCTTAAATGATTTGTAATTGTATTCTCTCCGGATCTGTTTTTTATTTTCTTCTTTCACCTCTTCTTTTTTCTCAGCAGAAACGGTTAATACGTTTTGCTCCAGGTTAACTTTGAAATCAGTTTTTTCAAAACCCGGGGCTATCACTTCAAGAGAATAACCTTTTTCATTTTCCACAATGTTTACCGGTACAAAACCTTTCCATTGGGGTTGTTGAATGTCGTTCTTAAAAAGAGCAGGCAATTCTGTAAACAGGTCGTCAACAAAACTGTTGAAGCTGCCTTCAAAAGGTCTCCTGTTGAATTTTACTTGTGTCATCGTTATTTAGTTTATAGTTTTAAATATTGTTTGATGAGAAGTAGTTTTCAAACGATATACCAACGGCCATTTTTTACTTTTAACTGTCGTTATAAGAGTTTTCGCCTGATACTTCAGGACAGAATTTCCGAAATGCGAAATTTTTACTGCCATAATTTCCGTGATAACCTTTCTTAAATGTTCCCGATAAACTTTTTTGCTACTTTTGCGTTCCATTTAAAACATAAAAAATATGTATCCTGAAGAAATAGTAATACCCATGAAAGAAGAGCTCACAGATAATGGCTTTTCGGAATTATTAAGTGCCGGTGAAGTTGAATCACAATTGACAAAGGAAGGTACCACCCTTGTGATGATCAATTCTGTATGTGGTTGTTCGGCTGGTACTGCCCGCCCGGGTGTATTGATGGCTGTTGCTAACACCAATGTTAAACCAGATTTTTTAACTACCTCGTTTGCCGGATTTGATATTGAGGCGATAAATACGTTGCGCCAGCATTTATTACCGTATCCTCCATCATCACCTGCAATAGCATTATTTAAAAACGGTCAATTGGTTCATTTTATAGAAAGACACCAGATCGAAGGCCGGCCGGCCCAGGTAATTGCACATAACCTGATAGGCGCTTTTGAACAACATTGTAAAAAAGAAGCTACTGCATAATTTCGTTGTAAAAGATTACGGATACCTCTCTTTATATGGGGAGGTATTCTCTTTTTTATAGCTCATACTCACCATTACAGTTGTATATTCGTTGCATTCTTAACCAACAGCCCATAGATGTATCCAAATCTATATTTCGCTTTCAGAGACTTATTCGGAATAGAAATAAATAACCTGCGTTTTGTCAATTCATTTGGCTTTTTTGTCGCCATTGCTTTTATAGTAGCCGCTATTATTCTTGTTGCTGAATTGCGACGCAAAAGCAAACAGGGTCTTTTGCAACCCACCGAGATGCAGATTACCGTGGGCCAACCTGCTACAACCGGGGAATTGCTCCTTAATTTTCTACTAGGTTTTTTATTGGGATATAAAATAATTGCTCTTTTTATTATGAGCAGTAGCGCTACAGAAGATCCCCAGGCCTTTATTTTTTCAACATTGGGTAGCTGGCCTGCAGGAATTGGACTAGGGTTACTCTTTGCCTGGCTCAAATGGAGGGAAAAGAATAAACAGAAATTAGCAAAACCAGAAAATAGAACAGTAAGGATATGGCCACATGACAGGGTAGGAGAGATTACTATTATTGCCCTTGTTTTTGGATTATTAGGCGCCAAATTATTTGACATCTTCGAGAACTGGAGTAAGTTTTTAGAACGCCCCTCTGATTTTATATTCTCACCATCCGGCCTTACCTTTTATGGAGGTTTGATTTGCGCAGCTTTGGCCATCTGGTGGTATGCAAAAAAGCATAAGATAGGATTCTGGCATCTCAATGACGCCGCTGCTCCCGCCCTGATGCTCGCTTATGCGATAGGACGGATTGGTTGCCAGGTTGCGGGCGATGGTGATTGGGGTATTTATAATTCCGCATACGCTGTAGATGCAGAAAGCAATATTACTGCCGCCGCACCGGGTGATTTTGAAAAAACAATGCAGGCAAACAGTACTTATTTTCTATTTAACCATAAAAGCCTGGATAAAGTCCCGCACACCAGTTATAAAAAGCCCGGGGCGCTTAGTTTTCTTCCAGACTGGATGTTTGCCTACGATTATCCGCATAATGTAAATGAAGATGGGGTAACTCTTGCCCAGTGTACCGATAAAAAATACTGCAATCATTTGCCTGTTCCGGTATTTCCTACACCTTTTTATGAAACTATTACCTGTTTCTTCCTTTTTATCATAATCTGGCTTATCCGTAAAAGGCTTAAGATCCCCGGAACTCTTTTTGCACTATATCTCATGCTGAATGGATTGGAACGTTTCTTTGTCGAAAAGATCAGGGTGAATACAACGATCAACCTGTTTGGGTTTCAACCAACCCAGGCAGAAGTTATTTCCACCTTGTTATTTCTTTCAGGTCTTACTCTATGGGTCATCCTCAGGAAAAGATCTATAAAAGGTAATCCACAGAATGCCGACAACTCTAAGGCATGATTTTAGATGTAGTCGCTACTCTACAGAGTGCTCTGTAACCCTTGCCAGTATTGGATTTTGCAATTGTTTTTTAAAATGAAAACGTTTGCATAATATTTTCTTCCAATATTTTATACACAAGAGCTATGAGATTTGGCGTTTGCGATGTACTTTTGTCGACGGACTTGGACGGTTCCTTTAACTACACTTTTGCAACATTCTGTAAACAAAGACTGTCTATTATCGTTTTATTAAACAGAGAGGTATTATATTATGAGACAGCTTAAAATTGCTACACAGATTACAAACAGGGATTCTCAGGCAGTAGAGAAGTATTTACAAGAGATTTCTAAAATTTCGATGATTACCCCCGAAGAGGAAACAACTCTTGCACAACGCATTAAGATGGGAGATCAGAAGGCGCTGGATAAACTGGTGCAGGCTAACCTCCGTTTCGTAGTGTCAGTAGCAAAGCAGTATCAACACCAGGGTTTATCATTGAGTGACCTTATTAATGAAGGCAATCTTGGTTTAATCAAAGCAGCTCAGCGTTTTGATGAAACTAAAGGTTTCAAATTCATTTCTTATGCAGTATGGTGGATTCGTCAATCAATATTACAGGCATTGGCAGAGCAGGGCAGATTAGTTCGCCTGCCTCAAAATAAAATCGGCACCTATAATAAAGCTAACAAGGCTTACATGGCTTTTGAACAGGAGCATGAAAGAGAGCCTTCTACTGAAGAATTAGCAGAATTATTGGAGATGAGCGAAACAGAGATCAATAACATATTCCAAAGTAATACCCGTCACACTTCACTGGATGCTCCTGTGCATGAAGCTGAAGATGTAGCCATGGGCGATCTCCTGGAAGGTGGCGATGATACAGATGATGATGTAATGAAAGATTCACTGAGGAACGAGATACGCCGTGTTTTGAAATCACTTAGCCCCCGTGAAGCAGAAATCGTAAATGCTTACTTTGGACTGGATGGTGAAAACGGCGTAACGATCGAGCAGATCGGTCAAAAATATGATCTTACTAAAGAGCGTATCCGCCAGATAAAAGAAAGGGCGATCAAACGTTTACAGAAAGCCCGTTACAGCAGTGCATTGAAAGCCTATTTAGGATAAGCATATTAATTTAGAACTATTTCATAGCAGCCCCGGCAGTAACGCCGGGGTTGTTTTTTGTCAACGTATCTGTGAGAACCTTTATCAGCAGTGATTGTTATTTTTGCAATGATGAAGACAAGAGTATATGTCATTATATTTCTGCTGGTACTATTAAATTCTTGTGAAAGAACAGTTGAATTCAAACTGGCTGATGTAACTCCAAAATTGGTGGTAGAAGCAACTATTGAAAACGGGCAACCACCTGTTGTTTATTTATCAAAGAGCCAGGCCTATTTTTCGAAAATAGATATCTCGGTATTATCTAATAGTTTTGTTCATAATGCTGATGTTTTTGTCTCTAATGGAATACTTACTCATAAATTAAAAGAGTATGCTGTACCTGTTGGGAATGGATTCAGCGTTTATTATTACGCTGTTGATTCTTCAAATCTTTCTACAGCTTTTACCGGGGAATTGGCTAAACAATATTCATTACGGGTCGTTTCAGAAGGAAAAGAATATACTGCAACTACGCACATTCCAACTATTACTAAGCGCATTGATTCATTATACTGGAAGCAGGCGCCCATAAATAACCCACCGGAAAAAGTAGCAGTTATGATAAAAGCAACTGATCCTCCGGGACTCGGAGATTATGTTCGCTATTTCACAAAACAGAATAGAAACCCGTTTTATCCTGGCTTAAATTCAGTATTTGATGACCAGGTGATTGATAACAGCACTTATGATTTCCAGGTTGAAAGAGGGGTTGACCGGAACATGAGTTTGCCTGATGATTTTGCTTTTTTTAATAAAGGAGACACTGTAACGCTAAAGCTTTGCAATATTGATAAAGCCACTTTTGATTTCTGGAGAACGATGGAGTTTACATATATCAGCGTTGGTAA
The DNA here is from genome assembly GCA_036383515.1 of Chitinophagaceae bacterium. Classification (GTDB taxonomy): domain Bacteria; phylum Bacteroidota; class Bacteroidia; order Chitinophagales; family Chitinophagaceae; genus CADEDV01. Next base: position 9,012 of record DASVOE010000099.1, read on the forward strand.
TCCCTTCTCATCTCCAACAAAAGTATTAAGTAATATCAGTAATGGTGGCCTGGGCTATTTTGGAGGATATGCAGCCCAGTTCAGAACAATCGTCATTCCCCGTTAGCGTTTTGCACATGCTTATTAACGGGTCGTATAGCAGACCATTCCGTAATTGTTTTACGACTATTTTTGCAGGATTCTTAAAACTAAAGATGAGATGGATATTACAGCAAGTGAAAAAGTACATTGTTTGATTGTTGGTTCCGGGCCGGCGGGTTATACAGCAGCTATTTATGCAGCAAGAGCAAACCTGAAACCGGTTTTATACCAGGGCATTCAACCTGGTGGTCAATTAACCATTACCACTGAAGTGGAGAATTATCCCGGGTATGCAGATGGTGTGCAGGGCCCCGAAATGATGGTGGATTTTGAAAAACAAGCTGCCCGCATGGGCGCAGATATCCGCTATGGACTGGCTACAAAAGTTGATTTCTCTTCTCAGCCGTATAAAGTACAGATAGATGAAGAAAAATGGATCGAAGCTGATGCCGTGATCGTTGCTACAGGCGCTTCAGCAAAGTGGCTGGGACTGGAGAGTGAACAACGGCTCAACGGTTATGGCGTAAGTGCCTGTGCCGTATGCGATGGGTTTTTCTTCCGCAATAAAGAAGTTGCGATCGTTGGTGCAGGAGATACAGCTGCTGAAGAAGCTTTATATCTTTCCAAACTTTGCACCCAGGTTCACATGTTTGTTCGTAAAGATGCCATGCGGGCCAGTAAAGTAATGCAGGATAGAGTCTTGCATGCGCCGAATATTAAAGTGTATTGGAATACAGATACAGATGAAGTAATTGGTGATAAGACGGTGACAGCGGTGCGGATAAAGAATAATAAAACTGGTGAGAAACAGGAAATACCTGTCAGTGGATTTTTTGTTGCCATAGGACACCAACCCAATTCAGATATCTTTAAAGGGTTTTTGGATATGGATGAAGCGGGCTATCTTAAAACAATTCCGGGAACATCTAAAACTAATATTGAGGGAGTGTTTGCTGCAGGAGATGTGCAGGATAAAATATACCGGCAGGCTGTAACAGCTGCAGGCAGCGGTTGTATGGCAGCATTGGATGCCGAAAGATACCTTGGTGCGAAAGGGCTTCATTAATCAATCATAACTATGGCAGGTTTAATAACTGTAGAACTTAAACATCTTCGCTTTTTTGCCTATCATGGTTTATTTGCAGAAGAAAGAAAGACGGGGAATGAATTTGAAGTAAACCTGGCTGTTTCAGTTGAACCGGATGAAACCGTTATTACGCAGTTGAATCGTTCTATTGATTACGCAAAGCTCTATGCGTTGGTAAAGGAAGAAATGAAACAACGCCGGGATTTGCTTGAAACATTTGTAATGGAACTGGCTGAGAAAATAAATAGCTCTTTTCCAAAAATAAAAAAGGTGGAAATAGGCATTGCTAAGCTACATCCACCCATCGTCGAATTTACAGGACAGGTAAGCGTCCGTTATTGTAAAGATTTTTAAACTTCTATCGTTTTTTGTTTTTCAATAAATGCTTCTAAAGCGTTGGTGGACGAATGTATGCGAACACCTTTTAATCCCTTGGGATAATTATACCAAAGATAATTGGCGGAGACAACACTTATGACCTGGGCTGTCGGACCGTGTGGTTCATCAGCAACAAAATCAAAATCCCATATCCCATCTTTTGGGAAACTGACATAGATATAAGGTACAAGCTTACCGTTTGTCCATCCGGCGGTAGGCACCAATCCGGTTGCATCAATATTTAAAGCAGGAGGATTAATTTTGAATGCGGTCAGGTTAACATTGATGACTTTTAGTATTTTTTTGCTTGACATAAAATTTGATTTAAAGTGATTACGAATACTTTAAAGTTCTGACCGTTCTATGGCTGACAAATAGGTAAAAACACCGTTTCTAATGGGGGTGAAAAATACAGGAGAGAGATAGAGAATAAGTATCAGATAACTTTATGTTTCCACTTTCCACTCCGCATATACAGCCAGGATAAAAAGAAAATGCTTAACCAGTAAAGCCATTCGCTTATCCAGCCGTAGGTAATCGAAAGATTATAAGTCTCCAATACCACATATACATAAATACAATAGAGAATAATTGTGATCAACTCAATTAGAAATGTAATGCGGCTGTTGCCTGTGCCTGTTACTGCATTCATCCATACTACGGAGAAAGACATAAACACCATGGCGAGTGTAACAACACGAACCACCGGAATAGCTGTAGCAATAAATTCTTTATTCTGTCCGAAAACAGACAATAAAGCGCCGGGAAAAATATTGATCAATACCGCTACGGTAACTGCAAAAAGGCAACTGATCTTTACGATCTTTCTAATCAAAAAATAGACCTGCTCTGTTTTACCCTGTCCAATAATATTACTGACCATGGAAGAACTGGTAGCCGCAAAAGCCCATACAAAACAACCTACCAGGCCAAATGCATTCCGCATCACTTGTGATATAGCCAATGCCTGCTGTCCATGATGCTCCACTAAAACATAAAAAAATTCCCAACTGATGATGCTGATAGCTAACTGAAAGATCAGCGGCAATGAAACCGACATGATTTGCCGGGCATATTGACCATCCCATTTAAAATGATTGAACAGGGCAAACCGTTTACTGATGCCCTTATAATAGATCACTACAAAGATGACAAACATGCCGGTGAATTCCGCAATGATAGAAGCCACTGCAGCACCATTCAATCCCATTTCAGGAAACCCCAAATTTCCAAAGATCAATAGAATATCAAACAAGATATTGGCCACGGTTTCTGCCAACGTACCAATTACAAGATACCGGCTGTTATTAGTACCTACCAATAATGCATTGCGCATCTGGTACACATATAAAAATGGTAATCCCCATATCCGGATCTTCATGAAGCCGATCGCATTCCCGGCAGTTACAGGATCATGAATAACCAGCCGGAAAATAACAGGTGCTAATAGTGAGGTTAGTAAAATGCCAACACTTGCAATTATTAACGAAATAAAAACACCTTGCGAAAATATCTTTCCGATTTCATCAGCACGATTTTCGCCGGCACGCCGGGAGATCAATGTCTGCAAACCATTGTTAAGTCCATAGCCGATCATAGCAAAAATCAGGAAATATACCCCTGCAAGTCCACCTGCTGCTAAAGCTTGTTGGCTATAGTGTCCCAGGAAAATATTATTGGTTATAAAATTAACTTGTGGCACTAAAATGGCTAAACTAATCGGCAACGCAATTTTAAGTATCTGCCGGTTGCTGATACCTACCTGTAAATCATTATGTGCTGCGGACCGGGTCATAGTAAAAGGGAGCAAACCTACGATATTTAAAATTTGTTTATTATTGCACGAACTCAAAATGACCGATTGAAACAATTATTTCATATTGAACAGAAGCCGGATACTGAAACTTCTCAGCAGGTTTTGTCAATCCGGGTGGGAGAGAAACATTGTTGTTTTGCTGTTACTGATATATCTGGTGATGAACTTTACCAGTTGGCTTACTATGCGGCAGATAAGCCGGATGAAAACCCGCTTTCCGGCATCATGGATCAACACCCGGAATTGAAAAATAGCTTTTATAAAGTTTTGGTGAGCTACGATTATCCACAAAGCACCCTCGTGCCGGTACAGCATTATAAACATGAGGATGCCGCCCTCTTACTTAAATCAATCTATGGATTAAATGGAAATACTTCTGTTATTTCAGAACCCATTAGTGAATGGCAGGTGAATAATATTTACTCCGTGCCAAAAGATCTGCATGAATGGATAAGCCGGAAATTTAATATCGGCAAATACTGGCACCAGCATACAATCGGCGCTAAAAATATTAAAGGCGCTGATGATAATGGTCATTTATTGGTTGACTTCCGCACCGAAGATTTTACCGTACAGGCAGCAGCCGGTGGTAAATTATTATTGACGCAAACTTTTTTATACGCTACACCCGAAGATGTTTTGTATTACCTGCTTAAGATCTGCCAGCAATTTAATTTGTCACAACAGTTGGTTCAGTTATCTCTTTCAGGATTGATCGATCAACAATCTGCTTTATATAAAGAGTTATACCAGTATTTTATTCATATCGAATTCAGGGAAGCCGCCTGGTCAAATTCCGAAAGCGAATTCCCTGCTCATTTTTTTACTTCTCTTAATGACTTGGCCCGATGCGCATCATAGGCGGTGAACATGGTGGACGGAAATTTAATCCGCCCAATAAAATGCCTTATACAAGGCCCACTACTGATATTGCAAAAGAAGGTTTGTTCAACGTATTACAACATAAACTTGATTTTGAAAATCTAAAAACACTGGATCTTTTTGGTGGCACCGGCAATATCAGTTACGAACTGGCATCAAGAGGTGTAACTGATCTTACCATCGTAGAGAAGGATGTCCGGATGTATGAGTTCATAAAAAAAACAGCAGAGCAGCTTCGTATTGAAAATCTCAAAACCATTAAACTGGATGTGTTTAAATTTATTGAAAGCTGTCCTGATAAATTTGATTTCATTTTTGCTGGCCCTCCTTATGCGTTAACAACGATTGATGATCTTCCCAAACGAATATTTGAAAAGAAACTATTGAACAAAGAAGGCTGGTTTGTACTGGAACACACTCCCCGGAACGATTATAAAACTTTCCCTTTTTACAGGCAGGAGAAAAGTTATGGAACTACTGTTTTCTCCATTTTTGTGGAAAGCAGGGATTAAAAAGTACTATACCCATTACCAGCAGGGTTATCATCTCCGTATTTTTACATTTTGCAACTTTCGTTTTGCATTTTAAATTTATCAATGGTTCAAACGATCTTTATTACAGGAATTGGCACCGACATTGGTAAAACCGTTGTGTCGGCCATACTGGCCGAAGCTTTGCAGGCCGATTACTGGAAACCGATACAGGCTGGCTATGATGATGGCACTGACAGTGAATGGATACAATCCGTGCTGACCAACAATAAATCAAAAGTGTACCCGGAAGTATACCGGTTAAAAATGCCGGCTTCTCCTCATCTCGCCGCTAAAGAAGAGAACAGAACGATCTCGCTGGAAAAAATATTCTCTACCTTTTCCCAGCATGTAGCGCCCAACCGGCGACTGATCGTGGAAGGCCCGGGCGGGTTATTGGTCCCGTTGAATGACCATGAGCTGGTGATCGACCTCATCCGGAAGTTAAATGCGAAAGTAATATTAGTCAGCCGGCATTACCTCGGCAGTATCAATCATTCCTTACTGACGGCACAAGCGTGCCGGCAAAAAAGTTTACGGGTAGCGGGATGGATATTTAATGACGCTTTTATGGACTATGAAGATGATATTGTACAATGGAGTGGTTATCCCAAACTTGCTTCCATTGGCACACTAAATGTGATCAATAGTTCAGTCATCAAAGAAAAGGCGGCAGAGTTAAAAGAAAAATTATTGAACATTCTTTGAGCAAACCATGCGTAAAAAAGAAATTCGCAAAACATACAGAGAGAAAAGAAACCAGTTATCGGCTGCTCAAATCAGTAAATTGAATGACTTACTTCTTATACAGTTTCAAACAGCGGATATCCCTTTTCTTCACACCGTTTTATCATACTGGCCAATTGAAGAAAACAACGAACCCAATACACATTTGTTTTTAGAATTCCTTCGCTTTAGAAATCCTGAAATAAAGGTCGCCTATCCTGTAGCTGATTTTGAAGCGTTGGAGATGACGGCTGTTGCAGTAGACATTGATACAGCTTTTACTAAAAAAAAGCTCAATATCTATGAGCCGCAGCGAGGAGAATTGGTGCAACCGGAAGACATTGACCTGGTGATGGTGCCATTACTTGCGGTTGATAAAAGAGGATACAGAGTGGGATATGGCAAAGGATTTTATGATAAATACCTAGCGTCCTGCCGGGAAGATTGTATAAAGGTTGGATTTTGTTATTTCGATGCCATTGATAGCATTGATGACTGCAATGAATTTGACGTACCTTTAAACCTTTGTATTACGTCGCAAACAGTCTATGTTTTCTGAGATCTTCCTGAAATCGTTTCGCATACTTTTATTGCCATTTGCTTTGTTATACTGGCTGGCCATTGCTATTCGCAACTGGTTATATGATAAACATATTTTCCAGTCAACAAGCTTTGGTTTGCCGCTGATCTGTGTAGGTAATCTTTCTGCAGGTGGCACCGGTAAATCGCCTATGGTGGAATACCTGGTGAGACAATTAAAAGATAAATTCAGAATAGCCACTTTAAGCAGGGGATATAAACGAAAAACAAAAGGCTATGCATTGGCCAATGAACAGACAACAGCTTTAGAGATCGGTGATGAGCCTATGCAGTTTCATTTAAAATTTCCGGAGCTGCCCGTTGCGGTGGGTGAAGAAAGGATCGTGGCTATCCCTCAATTACTACACGACAGACCAGGAACGCAGGCCATCATACTTGATGACGCCTTTCAGCATCGTGCTATCAAAGCCGGGCTGAATATATTATTGACAGAACAGGCCAACTTATTTACCCGTGATTTTTATTTACCTACTGGTGATCTGCGGGATCTGAAAAGAAGTTATAAGCGGGCAGAAATAATAGTGGTCACTAAATGCAAGCCTGATATTTCCGATAGAGAAAAGAATGAAATCATAGCGGAGCTTAAACCGTTGCCACAACAGGCTGTATTTTTTACGTCAATACAATATGAAAACGCTTATCATATTGCAACACAGCAAAAATTAATGCTGGATAGTAAAATGGATGTATTGCTGGTATCCGGTATTGCGAATCCCCGGCCTTTAAAAAAATTAGTGGAAGATTACAGCAATAGTTATACACTGATGCAATATGCAGATCATCATATTTTCACAATTGATGATTTGAAAGACATTAAAAAACGGTTTGCCGCCATCAATACAACAAATAAGATTATCCTGACTACGGAGAAAGATGCAGTACGATTGGTGAAATTCAACCAGGAAATTGCCGGTATTCCCTTGTATGTGATCCCAATCCGGCATCATTTTTTATTTGGAGAAGAAGAAAAATTCAACAGGATGGTGAACGATTTTATCCTGAACTTTAAGCATAACACCACACCGGTTCATGAAAAAGAAAGCAGCCGGGTGAATTAACAGGTTTTCTTACAAACCTGAAGAAGCAACATTCATATTTATAATTGGAAATAATGGGAAGAAAGAATTCAAAGAAGAAAAAAGACAAACAAAAGCCTAAGCAATCTCCGGGTAAAGTATTGAAAGGGAAATTAGATGTTACCCGTTCAGGAATGGGATTTGTAACCATCGAAAACATGGATGTGGACGTACTCATCCGTCCCTCTGATTTCAATACGGCCTTACACGGTGATATCGTTTCAGTAACGATAAAAGAGATGCGGGCGCAGGGTCGCCGTATGCAGGGAGTAGTGAAAGAAGTATTGCAACGTAAAAGAAGTGAATTCATCGGAAAGCTGGAGATGAATAAAGGCTTTGGATTTTTTATTGCGGAGATGGATAAACCGATGCCGGATGTTTTTATTCCGTTGCATAATCTTAACGGAGCCAATGATAAGGACAGGGTGGTGGTTAAAATAACAGAATGGGATAATAACGGAAGGAGACCTGTGGGAGAAGTAGTAAGTGTATTAGATCCTGAGAACAGCAATGATGCAGCAATGAAAGAAATTTTGCTGGACAGTGGATTTCCGCTTGCATTTTCGGATGATGCATTGGAGGTGGCAGCCCGGATACCGGATACCATTTCTGCCGATGAGATCAATAAGAGAAAAGATATCCGGGATATCTTTACCATCACCATAGATCCGGCGGATGCCAAAGATTTTGACGATGCTATTTCTTTCCGTACACTGAAAAATGGAAATTATGAGCTGGGTGTCCATATCGCAGATGTCAGTCATTATCTCGAACCCGAAACTCCGTTGGATAAAGAAGCTTATGGTAAAGCCACTTCAGTGTATTTGCCGGACAGAGTGAATCCCATGTTGCCGGAGCATATCTCTAATGTACTTTGTTCTCTCCGTCCTAAAGAAGATAAACTCACGTTCTCTGCCATATTCCAGATCACACCCAAAGGAGAAGTGAAACAATACTGGCTCGGCAAAACGGTCATGCATTCGGATCACCGCTTTACCTATGAAGAAGTGCAGGCTATTATTGAAGAAAAAACCGGTTTATATGCCGAGCAAATATTATTGCTGAATGAATTGGCACAGCGTTTCAGGAAAAAAAGATTTAATCATGGCGCTATCAATTTTTCATCAACAGAAGTGCGATTCAAACTGGATGAAAAAGGTGATCCGATTGGCATCGTGATAAAAGAAAGTAAAGAAGCGCATCAGTTGATAGAAGAGTTTATGTTGCTGGCGAACCGTTCTGTTGCTGAAAATATTTCAAAACTAAAGATCAATGGCAAGCCGCTTCCTTTTCCTTATCGCACCCACGATGACCCGGATGAGGAGAAGCTGGTGCCTTTTGCAGCCTTTGCTAAAAAATTCGGCCACACGTTTGATACGTCTTCGCCTGAAGCAATTGCTACGTCTTTTAATCAATTATTAAAAGACGTACATGGAAAGCCTGAGCAGCATGTACTGGAGCAGTTAGGTATCCGTACCATGGCCAAAGCAAAATATACTACGGAGAATGTAGGGCACTATGGATTAGGATTTCTTCATTACTGTCATTTCACTTCACCTATCCGCCGTTACCCGGATGTGCTGGTGCATCGCATTCTTTTTGATGTGCTGAATAATAAAATGCAACCCGATAAAAAGCTGGAAGATAAATGCAAGCATTGCAGCGAACGGGAGAGAGCTGCTATGGAAGCAGAAAGAGCTGCCAATAAATACAAGCAGGTACAATACATGAAGAATTACCTCGGTGAAGAATTTGAAGGAGTGATCAGTGGTGTAGCCAGCTTTGGTTTTTGGGTGGAGACGGTTGAACATAAATGTGAAGGCCTGGTGAGTGTAAACAGTTTACTGGAATACGACGAATTCCGCCATGTAGAAACCGACTATTGCCTGGTTGGACAGCGGAGTGGAAGAAAATTCAGGATGGGAGATAAGGTATGGATAAAAGTGGTAGCGGCTAATCTTACTAAACGCCAGTTGGATTATGAGTGGGTGATAGCGGGAGAAATAGCGGGGGAGGAAAAAAGTAAAGAGAAGGGTAAGAAAAAGAAATAGTCTCACGCAGAGATCGCCGGGAACGCAGAGAAATATCGAAACTTTGTTATGGAGATAAATGATATAACTTCTATAATTATTGAGGAATCAATTTATATTCATAGGGAACTGGGGCCAGGATTACTGGAATCAGTGTATGAAGAAGTATTATTTTATCGACTTACCAAAAGAGGGCTGGCAGTTAAAAAACAACATCCGATACCAGTTTTTTTCGAAGAGGTAAAAATGGAAGTAGGATTCAGGGCAGACTTGATTGTGGAGGATAAAGTTATCGTAGAGTTGAAATCGATTGAGGTGATTCCTCCTGTACATTACAGAAAACTGGTAACTTATCTCAAGTTGAGTAAATTAACAGTAGCATTAATGATTAACTTTTATGAGGATTTACTCAGAAAGGGAATTAAAAGAATAGTTAATAATTATTAAACTCTCTGCGAACTCGGCGTTCTCTGCGTTAATATATTTGTACCATGCAATCATTCGAACTGCTCTCCCAAAAATTCAGCCTCCATTTTGAACAGCCTCATTTCCCTTCGGAGCCTGCATCATTGTATGCACCCAATAATTATTTTCTAAACCTTGGTGGCAAAAGAGTGAGACCTGTATTATGCCTGATGGGTAATGAATTGTTTGACGAGATCACGCCTGCTGCCTGGGAAGTGGCTACCGCCATTGAACTCTTTCACAACTTTACCCTGATCCATGATGATATTATGGACAAGGCTCCATTAAGAAGAGGCATGGAAACTATTCATATCAAATACGGGGATAGCACAGCATTGCTCGCCGGTGATGTGATGCTCGTGATTGCCTATGATTACCTGAATAAAATTGATGGCAACCTGATCCATCCTATACTTAGCTTATTCAATCAAACGGCCAAAGAGGTATGTGAAGGACAGCAACTTGATATGGATTTTGAAAAGAAAGACAAGGTAAACCTTGACGAATACCTGAAGATGATTGAACTAAAAACATCTGTATTATTAGCCGCCAGTTTAAAAATGGGATCTATACTCGGCGGTGCAGGTGAAAGAAATCAAAATTTATTATACGAGTTTGGCCGCAAGCTGGGTATCGCTTTCCAGGTGCAGGATGATTACCTCGACGCATTTGGTGACCCGCAAAAATTTGGCAAGCAGACCGGTGGTGATATTTTAGCCAATAAAAAAACGTTTTTATTGATCCATGCGTTGGAAGTAGCTACCGGTTCGCAAAAACAACAATTAGAAAAATTACTGAAGCACAACCCTGCGGATAAAGTGGACCAGGTCTTACAGGTATTCAAAGACTGTAAAGTAGATGAGTGGGCACTTCAATTAAAAGATAAATACTTAGACGAAGCCTTGACTCATTTGGAAGATATTGCGGTTTTATCAAAACGAAAACAACCCTTACAGGAATTAGCCCGGTTCCTGGTGAAAAGGGATCATTGATTATCTCACAAAATCACGGAGATATACAAAGTATTTTCATTACCCCTTTCATTTTGGGGTTTCTTAGTAGGACACACATCAGATATATGTGTTCTTAATATCAAACCCATTACCAATACAAATGGCAATGATCACAATATCTATCAACACACTTAAAAAGAAAACAGGAATAGTAATTCTTGTAGGAAGAGCAGCGATGTGAGTAACAAGTGTCATCGTCATTGCTCCTATAACAAAAGGCCAGAATATAAAATTATTACCGGAAAGCACGATAGCTCCCACCGTAGCAACAGTTAAAATACAACCATGACCTATTACGGAAATGCCGAGCCACAAAAGACGGTTCTCTTCCTGTTTGCTGCTCCAGTTAATAAATCTTTTCCAGGCAGTACTAATTGAAATAGATTTTTTGTAAGTGTGAGGATAAGTTTGCTGAAGGCTATTCATATCGGTCAATTTTAGGATGTAAAATTGATTTTGCAGCAACTAAACTGAATATGATTTCTGCTTTCTGCTGACCTGGTTATAATCATTATTATATACAGTTACAAAAAGTGTGCAATTAAAACAGCTGTCAATCCATTTTTTCCCTATTTTGAACGATAAAACCAACTGACTGATGGCAAACTCCTTGTTCAGAACTAAAAAGATTTCAACCATTTTGGCGGAAGGAAGTAATGATCCTCATGGCAGCGGGGGATTAAAACGTGTGTTATCAATGCGGGATCTCACCTTCTTTGGAATTGCAGCCATTTTAGGAGCAGGAAGTTTTAGTAGTTTGGGCGGTGCGGTATTTCATGGTGGCCCCGGGGTAGTGATCTTATTTATTATAACAGCCATTGCCTGTGCCTTTACTGCATTTTGTTATTCTGAATTCGCAAGTCGTATTCCTGTTGCCGGCAGTGCTTATACGTATGCCTATGCTTCCTTTGGTGAGCTGTTTGCATGGATCATTGGTTGGGCTCTCATCATGGAGTATTCCATTGGTAATATTTATGTGGCCTATAGCTGGAGTGATTACTTTACTTCTTTCCTGGATAAGACGGGAGAAATTCTAAAGATCAACCTGCACATACCACATTACCTCAGTACTAGCTATATGGAAGCAAAGCATGCCATCACCGATGGTAGTACTAATGCTGATGTGCTGGCTGCATGGAACAATGCACCCATGATCGGTGCCCAGCGAATTATTTTTGATCTGCCCGCCCTTATCATCAACTTGCTGATCACTTATCTTGTTTATAGAGGCATAAAAGAAAGCAGGAACTTCAGCAATGTCATGGTCATATTAAAACTTGCCGTAGTTGGTTTGATCATTCTTGTAGGTGGGTATCTTGTATTTTCAACCGGGCTTACTTTCAATTGGACACCTCCCAACGATGAAGGAGTACGATCATTCATGCCCAATGGTTTTGGTGGTGTGATGGCTGCAGTGAGTGGTGTATTTTTTGCCTATATAGGATTTGATGCCGTGAGTGTGCTGGCAGAAGAGAGCAAAAACCCTCAGCGGGATTTACCAAAGGGGATGATACTTTCTTTAATCATCTGCACTATTATTTATATTTTATTAACGCTGGTTTTAACAGGAGCAGTTAATTACAGAAACTTTGATGGCGTAGGTGATCCGTTGGCATTTATATTTGAAAAACAAAACCTGAATGTGGGCTGGATGCAATTCCTTGTTTCCATTTGCGCCGTGGTGGCAATGACAAGTGTTTTGTTAGTATTTCAAATGGGACAGCCACGGATTTGGATGAGTATGAGCCGTGATGGATTAATGCCTCCTGTGTTTCAAAAAATACATCCAAAGTATAAGACGCCTTCCTTCTCTACAATTATTACTGGTTTGGTAGTAGGAGTTCCGATTTTATTTACAGATAAAACCTTTGTATTAGACTTTACCAGTATTGCTACGCTGTTTGCATTTGTACTCGTCTGTGGCGGGGTATTGCTGATACCACGGCGGGAAAAGGAACAAGGACGTTTTCATATCCCTTATATCAACGGCCAGTTTATTTTTCCAATAATAGTTGCTGCAGCCATGTTATTAGCAGGATGGTTATCCAAAAACTATTTTTCGAATATTTTCAACTTTGATTTTTCCAGTAATGAAGATTATGTCAATGGTAAAATCAGTTTTATGGATGCGGCTACACCTAATATATCGCTGATCGTCTTCTGGATTAGCGCAATTGTTCTTGCTGTGGTAACCTTTTTAAAAAAATATTCTTTGATTCCTCTCATGGGTCTCATCACCTGTATGTATCTTCTCACTGGTATGACCAAAAGTAACTGGGCCTGGTTTCTTGGCTGGTTGGCAATTGGTCTTATTATTTATTTTTTATACGGATATAAGAAAAGCAAACTTGCACAAGTAAAAGGATAAACTATTGCGTTCTATAAGTGTGCCGCGGCTAAAGCCGTGGCACACTTATGTAATACCGTTGACAAACTCACCCGGCTTATCTTTGCAGCATGAAATACCAGGTTGGCGATACTGTATTGATCCTGCATTCCAATGAAGAAGGACAGGTGGTTGATATTATCAATGATAAAATGATGATGGTAGATATTAAAGGAGTAACCTTCCCGGTTTATATGGACCAGGTAGACTTTCCTTATTTTAAACGGTTCAGTGAAAAGAAAATAGTGCCAACAAAAAAAAATAAACAATATGTAGATGATGTACGGAAAGAAAAACCGGCTCCTGAAAAAAAAGTAGCGGATGGAATATGGCTTACTTTTTTACCGGTAATGGATACAGATGAATTTGGTGACGAAGTAGTAGAAGAATTGAAATTGCATTTAATAAACAGAACAGAAACGCCGTACCGGTTTACCTATAAACTTAATTATTTTGGTAAACCTGATTTTGAACTGAAGAACGATATCCAGTCTTTTGAAGATTTTTACCTGCATGACATTCCTTTTTCAGACCTGAATGATAATCCCAGTTTTGAATTTGAATTTTCATTATTGCAACCCGATAAAAAGAGAGCAGAGTTTTATGAAGCATCCCTGCGCTTAAAACCTAAGCAGCTTTTTATGAAGATCGAGGACATCCGGAAAAAGAGCCAGGCTACTTTTTCTCATCGGTTGTTTGAAAAATATCCTGACCGCCTGTATGAAGATAAATTAGAATTGGGCCATCTTGCTTCCAAAGGATTTAAAGTGTATGATGCCAAACGGGTAAGAGAACACCTTGAGCCAGCCCGCAGTGTGGTAGATCTGCATATTGAAAAACTAACTGATGACTGGAAACATCTCAGCAATTATGAAATAATAAGCCTGCAGTTACGAACTTTCGAAAAGTATTATGAGCTGGCCCTTGCACATCACCAGCATTCACTGATCATTATACATGGAGTAGGAGAAGGTAAACTCCGGGATGAGATACATGAAATTCTCCGGTTGAAACGGGAAGTAAAATCATTTGTGAACCAGTATGACCCCCGGTTTGGTTATGGTGCCACTGAAATATTTTTCCAGTATTAAAAAAATTTGGCATACTTCTTATTCTAAGTTGATATCATCATCTTAATCTATAAGTAAAAAGTTATTTATAGCTATCCTATTGCATTTCATTATTCATTGCACTTAAAAGTCTTACTTTAGCAAGTCACTGCATCTTTCATCATTAGATTAAAAATAAAAATGATGTTATTAGCAAAAACAAAAACAGGTATCAATGGCCTCGATGAAATTACAACAGGAGGTCTTCCACAAGGCAGGCCAACGCTGATCTGTGGCGGACCGGGCTGCGGTAAAACTTTATTTGCCATGGAATTTATTGTAAAAGGCGCCATGCTTTACAATGAACCAGGTGTATTTATGACTTTCGAAGAGAAAGCGGAAGAATTGACGGCCAATGTATCTTCATTAGGCTTCGACCTTGATACGCTGCAAAAAAATAAAAAGATCAGGATTGATTACGTTTACATTCAACGTAACGAGATTGAAGAAACCGGTGAATACGACCTGGATGGTTTATTTATCCGGTTAGGGCATGCCATTGATAGCATAGGCGCTAAACGAGTAGTGCTGGATACGATAGAAAATCTTTTTGCAGGATTAACTAACCAGGGTATACTACGAGCAGAATTAAGAAGACTTTTTCAATGGTTAAAAGAAAAAAAGGTTACTGCAATTATTACTGGTGAAAAAGGAGAGGGCTTATTAACCCGCCATGGGCTGGAAGAATATGTTTCGGATTGCGTTATACTATTGGATCATCGTGTTATTGATCAAATATCTACCCGCCGCTTACGGATCATTAAATACCGGGGATCTGTACATGGCACTAACGAATATCCTTTCCTGATTGATGAAGATGGAATTTCGGTGCTACCTGTTACTTCCATGCGGTTATCCAAAGAAGTTTCTACAGAAAGAATTTCTTCTGGTATAAAGGGGGTTGACGAAATGCTGGATAATAAAGGTTTTTATCGCGGCAGCAGTATTCTTGTTTCAGGCACTTCGGGTACGGGAAAAACAAGTACTGCAGCCTTGTTTGCCCAAGCCGCCTGTAAACGCCAGGAAAGATGTTTGTTTTTTGCTTTTGAAGAATCTCCCCAGCAGATCATCCGTAATATGAGATCAATTGGTCTTAACCTGGATCCTTATGTAAAAAGAAAATTATTGCAATTCCATTCCTATCATCCCACTGAACATGGACTTGAAATGCACCTGGTGAATATTGATAAACTGATCAGGCAATTTAAACCAGGTGTGGTTATCCTCGACCCCATCACTAACCTCATCAATGTGGGTATGGTGAGAGAGGTAAAATCCATGCTAATGCGGCTGATCGATATTTTCCAGTCAAAAGGGATTACCGTATTGTTTACGGCCCTAACATTGGATACTAGTTTTACTGAAAAAACAGACGAGGGCATTTCCTCTTTGGTGGATGCCTGGATACAGGTAAGAGATATAGAAACAGACGGGGAACGGAACCGGGGTATTTATATTATGAAATCGAGGGGTATGAAGCATTCAAAACAGGTGAGAGAATTTGTTATGAGTGATAATGGGGTAAAACTGGAAGATATTTATTTAGGTCCGGATGGCATTTTAGTGGGTTCGGCCCGGCAACAGGCTCAAAAATTGCAGAAGGTTTCAGGAAAGTCTTCAGGCGAACAGGCAGGAAGGAAGGATTTAGCTCATCTCCGTCAATATGGAAATAACATTCCTAAAAAAAAGTAAGGATTTAAAAATAATATGGTAAAAAAAGATAAAACCTGGCAATTACGATTATATGTAGCTGGAAAGACGCCCAAATCCATTGCAGCTTTTCAAAACCTCAGCAGGTATTGCGAAACACATCTTAAGGGGAAATATATCATCGAAGTGATTGACCTGCTTGAGCATCCCCAACTTGCCGAAGGTGACCAGATATTTGCCATACCCACACTGGTCCGGAAATTTCCTGAACCTTTACGCAAGATCATTGGAGATCTTTCCAATGAAGAAAAAGTGCTGGTCGGCTTAAATATCCGGCCTTTAAAAACTGTATAATGCCCAAAAAAAATGAGATAACCGTACAGCATCCGCCTATTAGAAAGCATTCTTTTTGTTTGTATATAACAGGAGCATCTCCTAATTCCTCAAGGGCTATTACTAACCTGAAAAATATTTTTGAAAAATTTTTAAAGCACCGTTACGAACTGGAGATAATCGATTTGTATCAACAGCCACAGATAGCCAAAACAGTTGATATAATTGCGTTGCCACTGCTTATAAAAAAATTCCCATTACCCGAAAGAAGACTGATCGGGGATATGTCTGATCTTCAAAAAATAATAAGAAATCTCGGCTTATTAAATATGGAGGAATGAGTGTGACAAAAACATATGCAGAATTGGAAGCCGAATTGGAAGAACTACGGTTCCAGTTACAGGAAGCCAACGATGCTATACATGCCATCCGCACCGGTAAAGTGGATGCTTTGCTGATACAGGAAAATAACGGCCCGCAGCTTTATACATTAAAAAGTGCTGACCAGACCTATCGTGTATTCATCGAAAAAATGAAGGAAGGAGCGGTAACGCTTAACAAAGAGGCGATCATTTTATACAGCAATTCGCAATTCGCTTCCATGGTAAATCTTCCTTTGAGTAAAGTGATAGGGTTGCCATTTAAAGAATTCATCCCGGATAATTATAAAGAAAGATTTGATAAGCTTGTACAACAGGGATGGCATTCAGACAGCAAGGGAGAATTGCCTGTTAAAAATCAAAATGGTGAACTGATCCCATTTTTATTATCCTTTACTTCACTGGAACTGGATGAAGGTACGGCCTTAAGTATCATTCTTACCAACCTGACTTTACAAAAAGCAACGGAAAAAGAATTACAACGTAAGAACGAACAACTTGAACAAGCCCGGCATAAAGCGTCCCAAATGAACGAAGAACTGGAAGTAATCGTAAAAGATAGAACCAAAGATCTTTTATTAAGCCGTGAACATTTCAAATTCCTGGCTGATAATATTCCGGTGATCGTCTGGACCACCAATGCTGAAGGCAACGGGGATTATTTCAATAAACGCTGGGAGGAATATACGGGTTATACGTTTGAACAATCAAAAGAAAAGGCAAGAGAGATCGTTCATCCCGAAGATTTTGAAGCCAGTGTAAAGAAATGGCGTGACGCCGTTCGCCGCAAAGAAATATATGAAGATGAAGTAAGATTCAAAAGAAGCCTGGATGGACAATACCGCTGGCATCATGCCCACGCTATTCCTTTTAAGGATGAAGAAGGTAACATCGTAGCCTGGTTTGGTACCAGTATCGATATTGAAGATCAGAAAAAGGAAATGGAAAAGAAAGATGAATTTATTGTAGTAGCCAGCCATGAGTTAAAGACACCGCTCACCAGCCTGAAAGGATATATTCAACTGGTAGAACAGGAGGAAAAAAAATTGCCGGCAAATGTAAATCAGTATATCAAAAAAGCTAATGAGTCTATCACCAAGCTACAGCACCTGATCAATGATCTTTTGGATGTGAGTATGATTCATGCAGGTAAATTAAAATTCAACACGCAGCAATTAGATCTTTCGTTACTTGTCAACTCCTGTATTGAGAATAGCCAGCATATTTATTCTTCTTATACTATTGGGAAAGAGATTGACGAAGGGATAGTTGTGCAGGGTAATGCCGAAAGACTGGAGCAGGTGGTAATGAACCTGATCAACAATGCCGTTAAATACTCACCCGACAATAAAGAGATCATCGTAAAAGCTAAAAAGGGAGAAACGACTATAACAGTCTCTGTCATTGATGCAGGTATCGGGTTATCAGAAACCAATCAAAAAAAGATATTTGAACGGTTTTACCGGGTAGAAGATAAAAAATTCAGGGCATCAGGTCTTGGCATGGGATTATATATTTCATCGCAGATCATCAATGAACATAATGGGAAGATGAATGTAAAAAGCACATTCGGACAGGGGTCCGTTTTCTCATTTACCCTGCCTCTTGATGAACCAGCTAAATGAATGGTTGTTAAACCGCAACACTCTCGTTCAAAGCTTTGGTGATCAAATTTTCGAATTGAGCAATGTCGAATGGCTTCTGAAGGTGGTAATCTGCACCCGCAGCATGGGAAAGATTTTCTACATTATTATTGGCCGAGAAAAAAATTACGGGAATATGCCGGGTCACCGGATCTTTTTTGATCAGTTGGGTGGCCTGTATTCCTCCTAAATCGGGTATCCAGTTATCCATCAATATTACATCAGGCTGCACCTCTTTTATGATGCCCAATACATTATTACAGGTTGTTTCCCCGGTGGTTTTAAAACCTTTAGCTTCCAAAATAAGCGAACACAATTCCAGAATATCCGGATCATCATCAAATATTAATACAGATTTCATTGCAAATTCATTGGTAAACCGTCCAATTATTACAAATATTTATGCCAGAATTCGCCAGGAACAAGCAGCAAGGACGGAACATTCTTTATAGTCTCTTTCATTATCACAACACCTTCTTTGCAGCAAGGGATAAAATTTTTAAAATCAGGGCTGTCAAAAAAAACTTACCTTAAGGATTAAATTGATCAGTGATGAAAAAATTCTTTTTCCCTTTAGCCTGCCTGTTATTGCTTTCAACCTGCGCCAAAAAGGAAGCAGTTGTTGATATTACCCACGAATCAGAGACTGTGGTGACTAAGCGAACCTGTGCTTCGGATGAAGTGTTGCAACAGGAGATAAAAGAAAATCCTGCAAGAGGACGGTTTTTAGAAGAACTGGAAAACAGTACCCGTAACTATACCAACCGGCAAAAAAGATCTGCCGGCACCTTGTATGTAGGCGTAGTAGTGCATGTGGTATTGACAAATCCGGCGTTGGTGACCGATGCACAGATACAAACACAAATAGATGTACTGAATAAGGATTTTAATGCGGAGAATAAGGAACTAGCAAAACCCAGTGTATACCTGGCCGGGTATGATAAAAATAATGTAGCTGACTGTGATCTTCAATTCTATATAGCACAGATCATACGCAAGCAAACTACGGTTACAGCATTTAGTACCAACAATGGAGTTAAACGTTCTAACCAGGGAGGTAGTGATGCGGTGAATGCTGGAACGAAACTAAATATTTGGGTATGTAATATGAGTGGTGGCATTTTAGGCTATGCGCAGTTTCCCGGTGGCAATTCATCTACTGATGGTGTTGTGATCAGCTATCTTTCATTTGGTACCAGGTCAACCGGTTATTCTTTGTATGATGACTACGACATGGGAAGAACAACAACGCATGAGGTAGGTCATTGGTTCAACCTGCGTCATATCTGGGGTGATCGTACCTGTGGCACCGATTATGTGGATGATACGCCGCAGCATGATACCTATAATTTTGGTTGTCCCGGTGAAGGACATACCAGTCTTTGCACAGGTCATCCATTAGAACAATGGATGAATTATATGGATTATACCGATGATGCCTGCATGTATATGTTTAGCCACGGGCAAAAATTAAGAATGGATGCTGCAATTGATAATGCAAGAGCTGCATGGGTGAGTACAACAAAATAGAAACGTATAAATTATTTATTAAACCCCCGGTACTTACGGGGGTTTTGTTTTGATGAAATGTTTTTATTTATTCATCAGGTAAGTGGTAAGCTGTTTTATTCTACCATTTTCCATTTCAAAAACATCGCAAAACAGGGCATCTAATAAACCGCCAGCTTTTATTTTGGATTGAACGGAGCCTTCAGCCACAACAATATTATTTTCTTCCGTCATCCGGGTAATGTTTATTGTGGGGCTGCCTTCAAAATTATCGTTCTCGATTTCTTTATCAAATGCTTCCTTCCCTTCCAGGTGAAACGTACCCGGCATATACCAAATAACATCGTCGGTAAGACAGGCCAGGATTTTTTCATGGTCACTTGCAATAAAACCGTCCATATAGGCTTGTACTGTTTTCTTATTTTCTGTAATCATTGTGATTTTATTATTTATTTCTGTCAACGCTTCGACCTATAAAATAACCTGCAATACCGCCAACCAGGAGCCCGGCAATCATCCATATAATTGAACCGTCAGCTGCAATATAACTTATTGCAAGCCCGGCTATACCACCTACAATAGCAAAGATGCTGGCTGCATTGCTTTTTCCCGTGATTGCGCTATTTGCTTCTTTGTCTTTGAACTGGCGAAGATGTTCTTTATGTTTTTTGCGATGGTGTGATCTGGCCATTTTTTTCTTTTGAAATTACTGAATCATTTTTGGAAAGTTATTTTTTGCTTTGAATAACGAACAGAATCCTGAAGACCCAATAGCTATCGCTCTTCGTAGGAACAGGATAATAGGCGATATTCAGCTAGTGTACCAGTTTGAATTTTTCACGCAAAGCCGCTAAGTAATCCAAGACGCAAAGACTGTATCCTTAGCGACTTATTTTCTTTGCCCCTTTGCGTGAAATAAAAAGTACCTGATAAATTTTGAAACTGGCGCACTGCTGATGTTCATTCCGCTATAACAGGGCCAATAAAAACAATTACTTTTGCGGTTACTACAAGCCAGGCTATCGTTCTGATGCAAATCAGGAAGGAAAGTCCGGACAGCACAGAGCAATGCACCGGTGAAGAGCCGGGCTCCGACTTGTCGGAGACAGACAGTGCCACAGAAAATAACTGCCTTCTCCCTCTCCTTCAGGAGAGGGTTGGGGTGAGGTTGAAAACGTAGGGTAAGAGCCTACGGCTTATGATGGTAACATCATTTGCGGGTAAACCTTGCATGCTGAAATGCCACATATACCATCGTCCGGGTTTACCGGAGAGAACGGCTCGTTCAAGTGTTGCCGCAAGGCAAACACGATGGAGGGTAGGCAGATGGATTCCGTTGGGCAACCTTCGGAACAGATAAATGATAGCCCACGACAGAATCCGGCTTACAGGCTTGTAGTTTTTTTCACCCTGAGCCTGGCGAAGGGTGTTTAAGGATGCCACGGTTTAAAATTTTATATGCCCTTCGTCAGGCTCAGGGCAATATATCCCCCCAGTTCCATCAGCCACGCAATACCCAAATGCACCATCAGCCCACCAAAAATGGAACGGGTATGATACACAACGATGCCCAATAGAATGCCACCAAAATAAGAACTGATACATTCACCCAATGGTTTTCCAAAATGTATAGTACAATAAAAACAGGCCATCGGGAGTATAGCATCTTTCCCGGCCCATTTAATCAATGCAAGAATTAAAAATCCCCGAAAGAATAATTCGATAGTAACAAAATCACTTCCATAGGATAATTCAAACAATAACTTATGCCACCCTGATTGATGTATGGAGTTATGAGCAGTAATCATTTTTAATTTAGGATAAGCAGCCAGAAAATCGGGCTGCGTGGATGCTGCTGCGATCAACGGTATCATGATGATCAACATAATAAGGTAAGGTTTCCATTCAATGTTCTTTACCGTAATCCCATAAAAAGGCTGATCATTGCTGAATAGCCTCCAGCATACAAAAACCAACGAGCCAATGATCAATAATAACAATGGCCAGTACGTAATATGATTCCAGTAATTATTGATAGCAGCATTATCAGAAAAATAGAAAGGGATATTTAATATCATCTTCAGGGAGAATAACGCAGGCCCTATAAAAAGCAATAAAAGGAATGTCGGATGCCGGAAGTAATTCTTTCTATTTAGTAAAACATATAAAAGGTAGGGAACAGCAAACGCTACAAAAAATAATACTAACCGGCTGCCCCACTTCGCTGCAAATGATTGCTGACTGCTGATACCGGCATCAAGTTTAAACCGGTAATTAATAAATATCAGTCCGGCTGTGAAAACGCTTACCCCTATTAAAACTCTCTTGTCCGTTTCGTAGAAATACCTGCTGATGTAACGTAGAATAGATTTCATGCGGGCTGAAAATAATTTTTTTTATCCTGCTATTAAACTTTCTTTTTAAATGAAGCTCCATACTTCCGTTAAATGATTTTCCACAACCCTAAAAGCATAGCCATGAAAATGTTTTCGATTAACCGGATCACCATTGCTGTTATTACAGCATTGTTTGTTAGTTTTCTTTTCTCTTGTCAGAAAGAAGGAAGTGTATCTAATTCAAATACCCCCGTCACCGAAGAAGAAGCAACTGTTTACTCTGATGAAAGTACACAGACCGAAGCCAGTTTTGATGATGTGGAAGATATTGGTATGACAGCCGCCGAAGAAGAGGCTGCAGTAAGTGCGCCCAACGGTCGTCTTTTTCCTTTTGAAGAATTGCGTGCCCGTATTGGTCTGTGTGCTACGATCACCGTAACACCCAATGACAGCACTTATCCTAAAACAGTTACTATTGATTTTGGCCCTGATGGATGTTTTTGTGCCGATGGCAAATTTCGCAGGGGAGCTATCGTCATTCATCTCACAGGCCCCATTCGCCGCAGTGGTTCAGTAATGACAATAACGCTTGTTGATTTTTACCTGAACAGGGCTCATATAGAAGGTACCAAAACGATCAGTAACCTGAGCGAAAATGGTAACATCAAATTCACGGTGCAGGTTACAGGCGGTAAAGTAACCTTCCCAACAGGCAGAGGTTATCAATACCAGTGTCTGAAATATGTGAAGCAGATAGAAGGCGGCAGCACCCGTATCGTAAGAGATGATGTGTATAGTATTGAAGGAAGATCACAAACACAATTCAACAATGGTGTAACCATTACATTGAATACAGAGACAGCGCTGATCAAGAAAGTAGCTTGCCCGTGGATCAGTGATGGCATATTGAAAATAAAGATCAACGACAGAGTTTTATTCCTGAATTATGGCGCACCGAACAACGGTGACTGTGATAATAAAGCTTTGCTCACCTGGAATAACGGTAGTAATAATCTCCTGGTTACCCTACCTTAACTTATGTAATTGGAAATTCAGAAAAGTCCTCCGTTATTACGGGGGACTTTTATATTTGCAGCATGCGGCAATTGATTGTTTTATTTTTATTCGTCTCCTTTTCCTGCCAATCACTTACAGAAAAAGAAAAACGCAGTAAGGATATTTCAGGAGACTGGCTTATCCTGTATGCCGATCACCAATTAAAAAGTAATAGAGAACGGGACCTGTATGCCAAAATGCAGGACTCAATTATAGGATTAACCGGGTTGAAACTGGTAAGCTTTTCCAGGGATGGTCGTTTCAGGCAAATGGACAGCCTGCATACAAATGGGCAATGGATAATTATGGATGACAATCGGCTGGAGGTAGCCGGTGGAGGCAAAGGTTTTGATCTTTTCAGGGCAGAATTTGTAGATTATAAAAAAGGTATTATACAACTGGCGGAATATATAAAAGTCAGCAATGAATCCATCAAACTAGTCTGGAACCTGAAGAGAATAAATAGCGATCCTGCAGCGAGACTGCTGGAGGCTGAAAGAAATACCTGGCGAATAAAACCATCGCACAGCGAAAACGATGATCTCCTGAAAAAGAGACTTGCAAGTATACTGAATTATTACAGCGACTATTTTGGTTTGGTTACAAGGGAATCCAGTTATTTTATTTCAGGCAGGGTAATACTTCCCTTTAAATTTTACCAGCATGCCATGGGATTAAAATCATTTAATAGCAACAACGATTTTACCAATTTATTCTTTGATGAAGCGGATGCACAAACTGCCTATCAATATCTTCAAAAAGCATTGTATGACCTGCGGGATGATTTCCCTTCGGGAAAAAATTTTGTTGATGAATACGCAAAATTTATGAAGCTGATGGCAGAGGAGTTGGAAAAGAAGAAATAGGTTATTCCCTGCAAGGCTTTGAAAACTTTCTTTCTCCTGCGATTAATCTAACCGGTAACTGACCAACGTAGAAATCTGTTTCAATTCCATAAACGGTGAGCCGGCAGGAGCTACTTCAGAAATATATTTTACAACACCCAATCCCGGTTTAAAGTAAATCTTATCCATGCGATAGAAAGGCGCTTTCTTTTCAATCAGGATACAGTCGGTAAAACTTCCGGCAGGAGTTGGAATGCTGGCCTGCAATTTCACAGACTTGCCCATGGCAGCATTATCATCAAAACTGGTCAGGTATTGAATAGAATCACCGCTAAAAAGTCCAAAATCTTTTTTTACTTCCCTGACCGGGTCAGGCATAAACCGGTATTCTGCTGCAAAAATGGAGGAATCATTGGCAAAGAGCAGATCAGGTAATCCAATCTCAATATTCGTTTCCCACCAGGTCAGCTTATCCGGTTTTGATTGATATGTTTTGGTGAACCGCAGCGTATCATATTGAACCCTGAGCAATGACCCGTCAGAGAAAACAGAATCCTTGTATATCCAGTAACTATTGCGGCTCAACGGCAGAAAACCGCAATTCTTTTTTACGTTGGAAACCAGTGTTAATGAATCGGGAATATAACTACGGTTGGAGGGATTATCAGTTGGTGTTGAGCATGCTTCTTCCGGAACAGGCGGGGGCAACTCATTTCTTTCTTTTCTGCAGGCAGAGAAAAATAAAACGCTCCCAATAAAAAAAGAAAGTAAAATGTGCTTCAAAGGAATTTGTTTTAATAGTCAACGGGGCTACAAAATAGAAACTGAATTTTATATGTCATAACCTTTTATCGTATTTTTTCGAAGTATTTTCCTGCGAATTGCGTAATTGTACGGCTGTAAACGGAAAGGCATGACCGGGGATGGGTCTTTATTGGTTCATATTAAAGAAAGTCTTTGTCAATAAAAAAGCCGCCCGGGATCGACGGACGGCTTATCAAATTATTTATCATCAATTATTTGAAAACGGTGTTCAGAAATTCTTTCATATCCTTCCACGAAGCAGTATCAGCTGCTGCATTATACTTAATAGGAATTTTGAATTTTTCACCGATGGCCGTTGCGTTAGGATTCGTAAAAGCATGCATAGCACCTTCATACTCTCTAAAAGTGTAAGCGGCGCCGATAGAATCCATTTGTTTTTTAAACGCATCTGCATCTGCTTTGGGCACAAAAGGATCAGCTCCTCCATGACATACAAGAATTTTGGCTTTCAATAAATTTTTATCAGCAGGAGTGCCCAGCAGGCTGCCATGAAAACTAACAACTCCATTAATAGCTTCTCCCATCCGGGCAAAATTCAGCAGCATACCGCCTCCAAAACAATAACCTACTGCAGCTACTTTAGCGGTATCAGCCTGGCTATATGTTTTAATTTTTGCAAGGGCAGCATCAAATCTTGCTTTCGCCATTTGCGGGTTCGTATAAAATGGTCCGGATAAGCTGGCTGCCGATTTAGGGTCGTCAGCCTGTGCACCATTTCCATACATGTCAACGGCCATAGCGATATAACCCAGTTTCGCCAAATCCCTCGCCCTTGTTTTAGTATACTCATTCAATCCCCACCATTCCGGCACTACCAGGACAACCGGCCGTTTATCTGAATTATTCGAGTCATAGACAACGAAACCATTCATGGTTACACTATCAAGAGTATAACTTACCGGCTCTTCTTTATAAGCCGGTTCGGTTGATGTTTCTTTTTTATCCTCGTCATGACAAGACATAACTAAAATAGAATTGATGATTAATAGTAACCCAAATTTTGAAAACTTCATATTAAACCAGTTTTAAAAATTGAATAATAAAGAAGACACTAAAGGTCAGAAAAAGTTTTAAGAGAGACAAAATAAGCCTTACGATACCCGAATTACACAACCGGTACGGCAATTTCCCGATCCTTGCTTAACTTGAAAGCTTATAAAAATTTTGCAATGAAAAAAAACATTCTTTCGCTTTTTTTATTGACTACAGCGTGGGCTACCGCACAAAATTCACCAAAGATGGATTTCGAAACCTATAATCCACCCTCCACCCTGGTAGTGCCGGAGCATAAACTGGCCAGGGCAAAGTTTCCTTTTATTGACGTGCACAATCACCAGTTCAGCATGCCCACAATGGATCTTGGTTCATTGATAAATGACATGGACAAACTCAATATGAAAGTAATGGTGAATCTCAGCGGGCAAAGCGGCGACCTGATAAAACAATCCATCAACAATATCAAAGAGAATTACCCCAAACGCTTTATCGTTTTTGCCAATGTTAATTTCAAGGGAGTGGGAGAGAAGGATTGGGGCGAAAAAGCGGCAAAGCAACTGGAAGAAGATGTAAGGAATGGCGCCAATGGTTTGAAGATATACAAGAGTCTTGGTTTTTCTGTTACCGATATCAGTGGTAAAAGAGTGACGGTAGATGATGCCCGCCTTGACCCGGTATGGAAAAAAGCGGGTGAATTAAAAATACCAGTGATCATTCATACAGCAGATCCAAAACCTTTTTGGGAGCCAATGGATGCAAACAATGAACGCTGGATGGAACTGGCTACTCATCCTAGTCGAAAAAAAGAAAATAATAATCCTGCACCCTGGGATACCCTGATCGCCGAACAACACCGCCTATTTAAAAAACATCCTGCCACCACTTTTATTGCTGCGCATTTTGGCTGGTATCCGAACGATCTTAAAAAATTAGGAACGTTGCTCGATGAAATGCCAAATGTAGTAGTGGAGTTTGGTGCAGTGATCGCAGAATTGGGAAGACAACCCAGGATGGCGAAACAATTTTTTACGCAATACCAGGACCGCATCTTATTTGGCAAGGATAGCTGGGTGCCGGAAGAATATGCAACTTATTTCAGGGTATTGGAAACAGAGGATGAATATTTCCCCTATCATAAAAAGTATCATGCTTTCTGGGCCATGTATGGCATGGGATTGCCGGATTCCATCTTGAAAAAGATATACTACAAAAATGCAATACGCATTATACCCGGTATTGATAAAACATTATTTCCGGAATAATGGGTAACCATGTCTTATCTGTTCCCCTTATTAACTATGGTGACGCCTGTGAATAGTAAATTTTTTTGCCAGTGCCAGCCGGTAAGCCCCGGCTTTTAAAAGATAATCTTTGGGCGATGCTGCACTTTTTGCCCATACCGCATTGCCAGCAATATTGGCACTGATGCTCCAATTACTGCTATTGTAACCTATTGCTGCTTTATAAACGGCTACGGGATTGATGCCGGTTTTTTTCTTTTGAACCCCGCTCAGTGATTCTTTAGTAAAATTAATATCCAGGTTCCCGATCACAGATCCGGTAATAAAAAAATGTTGCGCCATCACTACGGTATATGCATAGCCAATTGCCGGACCAACACTCAGAAAATTTATTTTATTTATGCCTGCCTGGGGAAATGAGCTTTGAACAGATTTAGGCACCAGCGTGCTGTCACCTTGTATAGTAGCGGAGCATATCTCACCTCCATACAATAACGAACCGGCAGATTTTTTTTGCCATTCATTTTGTACCAGGGCAGCACGGTATGAGAATTTTTTCTTATTGGGAACCTGGTAGGCTGAAACACCGAGCAGCGTCATTTTCACATCGGGTCGTGTATAGTAGCTATTTGAATTGGCAGCTGCATATCCCTGTGGATACAGGTAATAGCCTTTGGGAAAAACGGCCAGCAGGTCAATGGACCATTTACGTGGATATAAATGCAGTTGCAGGTCAAGACCTTTTGTCTTTCCTTTTATATCGTTATTCTTATTCAGAAAACTAAATCCATAAAATACATTGAGTGAATAATTATGCCAGGTAACACCCATTCCAAGGTTCAATTTTGTATTCGCATTATATTCTACGTCTTCTATATTACCCGAGGAAGGAATAGTGAATTTTACGTACTTCTGCGAAGCATAGATACGGGTAGTGAGTTTATCAAAATAGGTTTCGTAGTAACTGGTATCGTGCGGAAATTCTTTTTGAGCCTGCACGGTTGCTGTTACCAGCAAGAGTAAACCACAAGAGAAAGCAAATACATACTTATTCATTTTTTAAAATTAAAGGGTAAATAAATGAAAGAGGAAGTAGTTTCGGCTTAAGAAAACTGAAAGTAAATCTAAAATTGGTTGTAACAATGGATTTTATCCTCTTTGTTGCGGGTAGCCAGGGTTTCTTTCATAAATAACAGCGAAAAATAAATAGTATTCTTGCAGTGCAAAAAGAGGTATTTATGTTTGGAATAAAGAAGATGACGGGAAAAAAAGAAAACGATCCAAAAAAAGTATTCTGGAACTGGTTCATTAAACATGAACACCGGTTTAAAAAAGTAAACGGAACTGACGAAGCCCATGATTTTTTAAATGAGCTGATCGAACAAATAAATCCGTTCAATCCCTGGTTGAAGGCGCTGGCCGGGCCGTATGATGATGACCGCTATGAACTGATCATCACGGCCGATGGCGATATTGCTTTATTCTGTAAAGTAGAGGAGCTGGTAGCCGCTGCCCCGGCCATCAAAGGCTGGATCGTTACAGCCCACAAACCGCCCATCGGATCGGACACCATGAGTATTGAAATGCATGGTTATACTTTTGGCGGCAGCAATCTCCAGTTTTACCCTGTCACCGATCCCAACTATCCCGATGAGATCAATATTGTTTTAGTACACCCTGATTTTAATAAAGACGAAGAAGATAATTTTCTCAGCGGTTGCCAGATCTATATTCAAAATGCAATGGGTGAATTGAATACAGCAACACTTATTGATAGTATGGATGTAAGAGGTTTGCCGGAAGCAAGTGAAGCAATAGAATTGATACCGATGTCAAAATTGAATGATTATCTGGTATGGAGGGAAAAAGAGTTTGTAGAAAAATATGCAACGCTTGATGTAAAACGGCCTGCAGAAAGCTGGGGTGTGCTTGAAGCGAACGCTGGTGATGAAAACAAGCCTATGCTGGCGGTCATTGATGCTGGGTTTAAAGATTGGGAGTACCGGTCGGCTTATCCCTGGCTGGCCCAGGTAGATATAGAATTTGAGGGAAATGAAGATGGAATGCCCGAAAAGAAAGCCATGGAAGAAATGCAGCAATTAGAAGATGATATATTGCAATTGCTCGAACGACTGCCCTCTACCTTCCTTATGGGACATGATACGCATGATGGCTTACGCAGTATTTATTTTTATACGGATCAATTCAACGAAGTAGCAACGATCATCAATCACTATCTTGAAAGCAGGTCATGGGATTATAAGATCGTTTTTCATATACGAAAAGATAAATACTGGAAAGCGATGGATTATTTTTTTAATGCTACAGAAAGAGAAGAGGATGAAGATGACGATGACCAGGAAGACGAAGAGTAGAAGCCATCTTAAAAGTCAATTTTTGCCACGAAGGCTCTAAGTCACGAAGGAATTCAATTAGAAGATTAAAGCTTTGCGCCTTCGTGGCTTCGTGGCAATAATTAGTTTCAGACTTTTGAGATAGGTTCTAATAAATCTTCACCGGGCAGCTACTGCATTACTTTTTCGGGGATCATATACAAACCTTACCCTGGCTGATTTGGTTTCTGTAGAACTAAGCGATAACCGGTGTTGTTCTTCTCCGGCAGTAATGATCAGCACGGCCGTGTTAGGAGGAATACTGCCCAAATTTTCTCCAATCATTTCCACTTCATGAAAAGTATTAACTAGATCAATCTTTATTAATGCGGTTAAAGGTTTTAAACCCAACCGCTGGTGCGACAGCACTACTCTGTTATCCACCTTCACGGTGATAGAATCTCCATCAATCTCTGCATTATCATAAAAATCCAACCGTATAGTTCCGGTATCCACTTTTATTTCTGGTATTTCTTTAAAAGCCGATTCCTTTACCCGGGTTAGTATGATACTGCCGCCACTGCAACCTGCAGTACTGTTCAGCACATGGCCCGCCCATTGACCAACCAGCTTTTCTATGTTTCCTTCTTTACTATAAAATAATTCAAATTCTTTTACGCAGATACTGCAGTGATAGGGGATATGGTAGGTAGTGACCGATCCCTCCGTCAGCATTAATTTTTTATATTCCCGGTCGTAGCTGCCGGTAAAAATTTTCTTTACATAATTATCAATATCCTGGTAATGATAAGAGTCGCCGGCGGCTGATCCGCCATTCATATTGATCTGAAGTTCGATATTGTTTTCAGGAAAGCAACCCCGCATACTGAGTGTACCTTTCCAAAAACCATTCAGGTCCTGTGCATCAACTGCAACAGTTATTAAACACAGCACGGCTATAGCGGCGATCTTTTTCACCATCTTAAGTTACGGAACAATCTCTGTGCGAAATGTGAAAATTTGCTGAATGGCAACGGGGCTACATTCTTTCCGGCACTTTTATTCCTAATAAATGCATAGCTGATGCGATCACGTTTGCTGTCATTTCACTCAGCTTTAGCCGCAATTGTTTTTTCTCTTCTGATTCGGCATTCAATACGGAACATTCTGTATAAAATGAACTGAAGGTCTTGGCAACAGTATAAGCATAGATCGCTAAAGCAGAAGGGTTGTGCTCTGCACAGGCCTGCTCGATAATGGCAGGATATTGTTCCAGTAAAATGATCAGTTCTTTTTCCAGTTTCAAAAGACCGTCCTGTGCCGATTGCTGACTATTAACGGCCTGTTCTTTTCTCAATATGGATTTGATCCTGGCATGAATGAATTGAATGAACGGCCCGGTGAATCCATGAAAGTCTATACTTTCTTCAGGATTAAAAATCATCCGCTTTTTGGGGTCTACTCTTAACAGGAAAAACTTTAAGGCGCCCAATGCGATAGTATCATACAATTCATTTAATTCACCCGGATTGAAATCTTTCACCTTACCCAGTTCTTCTGTTTTTTGACGGGCTACTTTCTTTAGTTCTTCAATGATGTCATCTGCATCCACTACATTGCCTTCTCTTGTTTTCATGCGGCCCGAAGGAAGCTCTACCATTCCATAACTCATGTGCTGAACACCATTGGCAAATGGTTTTCCTAATTTTTGGAGGATCAGCTTCAATACTTTCATGTGATAGTTCTGCTCATCAGCGATCACATGAAAGCTCTGGTCGTAATGGAAATCCTCGTATTTTTTTTCAGCCAGCCCGATATCCTGTGTGATATATACCGAAGTACCATCTTTCCGTAGCACCAGTTTTTCATCAAGTCCATCAGCTGTCAGATCGATCCATACACTGCCATCTTCTTTTTTAAAAAAAACTCCTTTTTGCAATCCTTCTTCCACAAATCCCTTACCCATCAGGTAGGTATCACTTTCAAAATAGTTTTTATCAAAATCACTTCCGATCTTTTTATACGTTTCATTAAATCCTTCATATACCCAACTGTTCATCTTTTGCCATAATGCTCTTACTTCTTCATCACCATTTTCCCAGTCCTGCAGCATTTTTATAGCAGCCTGCATGATGGGAGCATTCTTTTCAGCTTCTTCTTTACTCATTCCAGCGGCTATCAATGGCTCCATTTCTTTTTTATGCTCTACACCAAATTGTACATAATAATCTCCCACAAAATGATCGCCTTTAATACCTGTTGAAGCCGGTGTAGCGCCATTTGCAAATAATTTCCATGCTATCATGGATTTGCAGATGTGAATGCCCCGGTCATTCATGATCGCCGTTTTGAAAACAGTGTAACCGGAAGTTTTCATTATTTCGGCCACACTCCATCCCAAAAAATTATTTCTTAAATGACCCAAATGAATCGGCTTATTGGTATTGGGTGATGAATATTCAACGATCACCCGCTGATCATTACCGGGCTGGTGTCCGAAAGATGTATCGGTATATGTTTGATACAGAAAATTAACCCAGTAACTGTCACTGATTGATAGGTTTAAAAAACCTTTGATCACATTATATTTTGTAAAAAGCCCGGGATTATTTTTCAACAGCTCAGCGCCCAGTTCATGGCCCAGTTGCTCAGGTGATTTTTTTAACTGCTTTACAAAAGAAAAAAGAACGATGGTGTAATCCCCCTCAAATTCAGGCTTGGTGGTATTAATGGTAATATCAGCCGCAGACAGTTCATAACTATACAGATCATGAATAGACTTTAAAACCAACCCTTTCATTTCATTTGTAATACTCATTCGATCGTCGTTTTGGGTGCGAATTTACGATGGGATCGGGGATTTGGCGGTTGAGATTTCATTCAATTACTTTGCGCATCCATGCGACGACATATACATAGTGCCCGGGATCTTGTTTTGCCCGTTATTGATTTCTTTTACCCGCTTTTCCGGAAGGTCATGTCTGCGCAAACATTCCGCTACCTGGCATCAGGAGGTATCAATACAATCTTTAGTCTTGTCCTGTATTTTGTCGTTTATAAATTCATTTTAAAAGAAGAGCAATTGCATCTTGGCTTTTATGCTTTTAAATCGCATGCCGCCGCCTTATTCATTTCCTTCTTTTTCAGTTTTCCGTTCGGCTTCTTCTTAATGAAGTATGTTGTATTCAGTGATTCTAAGACAAGGGGCAGGATACAATTATTTCGTTATCTCCTGGTCTGTCTTTTTAACCTGGTATTGAATTACCTGTTATTAAAAGTGTTTGTGGAATTGTTTTATTTGTATGCACCGCTTGCCCAGGTAATTACTACCTGCATCATTATATTCTTCAGCTATATCGCACAGCGGCATTTTACCTTTAAAATAAAGGATGCGGAAAAGGATGTTATAGACTGAAATTGATCGACTCTACTTTTACAGATAAGTTACCATTGCAATTACTGCGTATGACGAGGAACTGGCTCAGGGGATAAATGCCCACCAGTTTGATGTCGTTGATATTTCCATAGCTCCGTATACCAGTTATCCATTCGCGGTTGAGTTGTTGGCCCACCATAGCTTTGGCTGTATCAATATATGCCGCCAGGTCGTAACGGGCATACTTGCTGATCTCTGTTACAATTCTTTTGTTGAATAACCAATCAGCTGCTTTCAGCAACGCATCCTTTGATTGAATATCAAAATCAATATTAGTGATCTCAAGCATTTTCCTGGTATGATCGTATACAGGCTTACCAACCAGATAAAGAATGCCTTCATTGGTGCCACCAAAATTGACCTTGATGATCAGTTTCTCATTATCCGCACCCATCAGTTTGCAATCTTTAATGATGAATTTTTTCTTCACCGGTCCTTTATTCAGATCAAATTCTTTTCCGGCCACCTGCAGGTTAAGCAGGTTACTGAGCGAATCATAGTGCAACACCGCATCCACAAAAATATTGAAGCCGGGTTTGTTACTTACATCAGTAAGATTGGGGATCCATGAACTTTGTTCGAGCGGTTTTTCAAAACTGATCACCGGTTTTACGGAAAGCCCGAGGTTAACATTCAGTGAATCGTTTTTAGCAAAAAGGCTATTGATACGAATACGTTGCGGGTTGATCTGCAACCAACCTATACCGTATAAATCATAAGCTTTGTTCAGTTGATCCCATACCTGCTGAAATTTTGATTTCAGATCAACGGTACCATAATTTTTTTCAAGATCACTTTTGGCAAGATCCAGTTCTCTTTTCAACCCGTTCAATACCTGTTTGGTAATATCTTGTCCCCAGAAACATACTTCACATTTATCCAGCGGTTGCGGTTCATTGCGGATGATTCCGAGCTTCACTTTATAATCAGGTTGTATAGTCAGTGAATTGGTAAACGAAACATTGACCCTTCTTTCTGCTTCATCAAAACCGCAGCGGCAGGGTGCTGTCCACGGTGAAACGGCGACGCCAGCAATACAACCTCGGGTAGAACCAATGATCTTATAAAACCCGGTAAAGCCTAATGTCATGGAAGTGCCTGTGGCTTTCATTAGCAAAGGACTACGCCGGAATGAATATTTATAACGAACATCGCAGGCTTCCTGCACCCAATCGTTCGGATACTTAGGTGAAGTGAAAAGAGTGTCCACACTCTTTTCAGCCATTGTATAAATGGGTTTGAGATTCACCTGCACCGGAATACTTATTTCTGAGACCGGCAATGAATCCAATTTAAAATTCGTAACGGTGAGAGAAGGTTTGCCCGGGTTGATCTTAGGCGAACAGGAGACAAGTAGGATAATAACAGCGCAGGTAAGAATATATAATTTCCCGGTTATGTTTTTCATTGATGCCTTAAAAGTAGGAAAACAATGTAAAATGAACTGTGAAGAATTACCAGGTAAAATTTTTACGCTACCAGTTGAAAGAAAGGAGGTAATGGTTTGCAGTAGTCATTATACTACACTATAATTTGCTTTACCGGTACAGCATAATGAATAAATATTCTATTTTCTTCCAGCCGTTTCAGTCGTTACTTTATACTGTAAATTAAAAACCACCCTAATGATTACCATTGCAATCCTTACCCTTGTATGCCGCACCCGCCGGGGCCAACTGTTCGTGTTTCGCCTGGCAGGAGTTACACCAAGAGCACTCCGGGCATAAATTACCTTTCTTTAAGTTCCGTCATACTGAACCGGTTGCCTCAGCCTTCGGTGATGATACACTCAACATCATAAAGCTGTTCTTTCGGTTCAGATTTAAAGGTTATGCCTTCTGCTTTTAATTTTCTCTTCGAACGCTTCATTAAATATTCCTCGGGTTTTTCCATTCCTTCGCCAACCTTTCTATCGTACTTTTTATTCTTTCGTTTCTTGTTTCTTCTCTCTTTGCCGTAACGATCCATTCGATATATTCTTTCTTACAGGAAAAAGAAAGCGATTGAAAATACTCCTGCTGTTTTTTGTTTTTAGTTAATGCCGCTTTCAGGTCTTCCGGCAATTTTACTTCCTTAGTAGCAGGGTTTACCCATTTAAATATTTCCCGTTCTTCTTTGGGCTTTGCTTCTTTTTTTCTATCAGCTTCTGTTTTTGCCCGGAAGCCAAATACTGACCAGGTATCATTAAAAGAGATCAGGTTGATCCAGGTAAGTTTATCATTTTCTGCCAGCAGGCAATCCCAACCTTTATCCCGGGTGAGATCGGTTTGCAGTTTCGATGTTCCCTTAGGATAATAGACCCAAACAATTACTTCCGGCTTTACCAGTTTCATCACTTTACTCATTTCTTTTTCCATCTGCGCCCGGCTCATCACAAACCAATGCACTTGATTATATCCTGTAGCTACCGGGTCTTTCCCCAGTGTGGTAATTTTTACTCCTGTGGGTAAACTTTGCAGCCCTTTTTTAAAATCAACCGGTGCATTAATAGTAAGCAGTGTGGAATTTTCGTTGATCCTTAATTTGTCGGAAATAGAATTTGCCATAGCAAATGATTATGAATTTAAAAGTAAATCCAATTGATCAATCTTCCATCTTCAAACTTGCTTTTTAGATACTCGTGATAAGATAATAAAGCATCACCGCACATAGAATAACCTTGAGCAATGAACCCAGTGCGAACCCGACAAAAGAACCCCAGGCAGCTCTTAATGATTTTTTAGTGGTTTGACCTGCGATCATTTCGCCGGCAAAAGCGCCGAGAAAAGGACCGATCACCACACCCCAGGGTCCCATCCAGAAGGCCAGCAGAAATCCCAATGAGCTACCCCAAACTCCGTATTTTGATCCTCCATATTTTTTAGTACCCCAGGCTGGCACCACCCAATCTAATAAAAGCGAAACAACAACCAACCCCGCCCATATCAATAGAAATTTGGTAGAAAAAGGATCGGGGTTCCTGAATTGCTGGATCAACAGACCGGCATAAGCGATCGGCGGTCCGGGTAAAAGAGGCAGGATACTGCCGGCAAGCCCGACAATGATGAGTGATATTCCTAAAATGATCCATAGCCATTCCATAACTGAGTCCGGTTTAAAATTTGAAGGTTATAGCTTGCTATAACAAACATTAATCCATTGTCTGACAATTTTACATTTTTGGCTGTCAGGCATAATCATTGACTATCCAATGCAGTCCCGTAAAGGGCTTTATTAAAAAATCGAAAATTTAACTATGGGAAAGATAATAGGAATAGACTTAGGAACCACCAATAGCTGTGTTGCCGTAATGGAAGGCAACGAGCCAGTGGTAATTGCCAATGATGAGGGTCGCCGCACAACCCCGTCTGTAGTGGCTTTTTTGAAAAATGGCGAACGTAAAGTGGGTGACCCTGCTAAAAGACAGGCTATCACTAACCCTCAGAACACTATCACTTCGGTGAAGCGTTTTATGGGCCGCCAGTTTGATGAGGTGACGGAAGAGATCAGTCACTGGAGTTATAAAGTGGCAAAAGGTGACAATAATACGGTTCGTATTGACATAGATGGCAGACTTTATACGCCACAGGAAATATCTGCCATGATATTGCAGAAAATGAAGAAAACTGCAGAGGATTATCTCGGTCATGAAGTAACAGAAGCCGTTATTACCGTTCCTGCTTACTTCAACGATGCACAACGCCAGGCAACGAAAGAAGCCGGTGAGATCGCCGGTCTGAATGTGCGCCGGATTGTGAACGAACCAACCGCAGCTGCATTAGCCTATGGCCTGGATAAAGGCAAGCATGATCAGAAGATCGCTGTATTTGACCTCGGTGGTGGTACATTCGATATTTCTGTACTTGAATTAGGCGATGGTGTATTTGAAGTAAAATCAACCAATGGCGATACGCACCTTGGTGGTGATGACTTTGATAAAGTGATCATGGACTGGCTGGCTGATGAATTCAAAAAAGACGAAGCGATCGATCTGCGTAAAGATCCGATGGCCTTACAGCGTTTGAAAGAAGCAGCTGAAAAAGCAAAAGTGGAACTATCTTCTTCCAGCGAAACAGAGATCAACCTTCCATATATAACCGCTGTGGATGGCGTGCCCAAACACCTGGTGAAAAAATTAACCCGTGCAAAATTTGAAGCGCTGGCTGATAATTTATTTACCCGTTGTTTGAAACCCTGTGAAGCTGCTTTAAAAGATGCAGGCTTATCTACTTCACAGATTGATGAAGTAATACTGGTGGGTGGATCAACCCGTATTCCGAAAGTGCAGGAGATCGTAGAAAAATTCTTTGGTAAAAAACCAAATCGTGGTGTCAATCCTGATGAAGTAGTAGCTGTAGGTGCCGCTATACAAGGTGCTGTGATGACTGGTGAAATAAAAGATGTGTTGTTGCTCGACGTGACACCGCTTTCTCTGGGTATTGAAACAATGGGTGGGGTAATGACACCATTGATACCAAGCAATACAACGATCCCGACAAAAAAATCAGAAGTGTTCTCTACCGCCAGCGATAACCAGCCGGGTGTGCAGATTCATGTCATGCAGGGCGAACGTTCGATGGCGAAAGACAACAAGAGCCTGGGTATGTTCAACCTTGACAGCATTCCGCCAGCGCCAAGGGGTGTGCCGCAGATCGAAGTAATATTTGATATTGATGTTAATGGTATCCTGCATGTAACGGCTAAAGATAAAGGCACGGGTAAGGAACAAAAGATTCACATTGAAGCTGGTTCCGGTTTGAGCAAGGAAGAAGTAGAAAAAATGAAAGCCGAAGCAAAGGCCAATGAAGCAACCGATAAAGCCGAAAAAGAAAAAGTAGAAAAATTGAACCAGGCAGATAGCCTCGTATTCCAGACAGAAAAACAACTGAAGGAATACGGTGACAAGATACCAGCCGATAAAAAGACAGCTATTGAAACTGCTGTAGAAAAATTAAAAGAAGCACATAAAGGACAAAATCTCGCTGCTATTGACACAGCGATGGCTGAACTGAATGCCGCCTGGACAGCAGCCAGTGAAGATATTTATAAAACGCAGGCAGCAGATGGAGGAGCACAACAACCGGGTGCTGATGCGAACGGTGGTGGACAACAAACATCAGGAGCAACAGCAAATGATAATGTAACAGATGTGCCGTATGAGGAGGTGAAGTAATACCGAATTACAAAAAATGATACGTTAGTGATAAAGCCCTTACGATTTTCGTAAGGGCTTTCGGTTTTCAGAATTTATGTGTGTTGCATTTCTTCCTTCGTGTTTGGTCTTCTCGGCCTTGTTGTTGGTTTTCGTAAAGAAAAATTATTCACTCAAAAATTGTTGCATTTCTTACGCCGTTATAGCCTGGCCTGGTTCAAGATGTCGGTATTGCTTCTGCATTAAATTATTTTAAACCCTTTGATTAATTCGCTCAAGTTCCTGAACTTTAGATAGTCAATCTATTTTTCAACCAAAAAACAGATACCATGATCATCGTTCACGATACTTTTATCTGCAAACCCGGCAATGCCTCCAAACTTGCTAAACTGTTTAAAGAAGCAATGGCTGGAATGGAAGGGTTTGATCATATCATGACTGATATGACAGGGCAGTA
>DASVOE010000100.1:0-38857 GCA_036383515.1 Chitinophagaceae bacterium
TCGCTTCACTCGTGAAGATCTCAACGTCTATGAGCAATTCGAATATGATTACCGCACCTCGGTGATACGAAACCCGAATGGCGAAGTAGTGTTTGAAATGAATAACGTGGAAGTGCCTAAACAATGGAGTCAGATCGCTACCGATATCTTAGCACAAAAATATTTTCGAAAGGCAGGAGTACCTCAGCCGGATGAAAGCTTGGGAAGAGAAACATCTGCCAAGCAGGTGGCTCATCGCCTCGCCAATTGCTGGAGAGTGTGGGGTGAAAGATATAGTTACTTCGCTAGCGAAAAAGATGCACAGGTTTTTTATGAGGAGTTAGTGTATTCTATATTGGATCAAATGTGTGTTCCTAATTCACCACAATGGTTCAATACTGGTTTGTATGAGAGCTATGGCATTAAAGGAAAACCCCAGGGACATTATTATGTTGATCCCACTGATGGAGAATTAAAAAAATCTACTTCAGCTTATGAACGTCCCCAGCCACATGCCTGTTTCATTTTAAGCGTGGATGATGACCTCGTGAATGAAGGCGGCATCATGGATCTATGGGTTCGTGAAGCAAGGATATTTAAATATGGTTCCGGAGTAGGTACTAACTATTCCAACCTGCGTGGTGCGGGTGAAAAACTGAGTGGGGGTGGAACTTCTTCCGGCCTGATGAGCTTTTTAAAAATCGGTGACCGTGCAGCCGGCGCCATTAAATCCGGCGGTACTACCCGTCGTGCAGCCAAAATGGTTTGCCTGGATCTGGATCATCCCGAAATTGTTGACTTCATCAATTGGAAAGTAGAAGAAGAAAAGAAAGTAGGAGCACTGATCGCCGCAGGTTATTCTTCAGGATATGAAGATGAAGCCTACAGAACAGTAAGCGGACAAAACTCTAATAATTCTATCCGTATTCCCAACTCTTTCTTCAAAGTACTGGATGAAGATGGTGAATGGGAATTGAAAGGCAGAATGGATGGCAGGGTGATGAAAAAAATGCCAGCCAGGGAATTGTGGAATGCGATCGCTTATGCAGCATGGCGCTGTGCTGATCCGGGAACGCAATACAATACAACCATCAATGAATGGCATACCTGCCCGGCTGGTGGAGAGATCAGGGCATCTAATCCCTGCTCTGAGTACATGTTCCTTGATAACACAGCCTGTAATCTTGCATCAGCTAACCTGATGAAGTTTTATGATGCTGATACCAACCAGTTTGATGTAGAAGGTTATGAATACAATTGCCGTTTGTGGACTGTAGTGCTTGAGATATCTGTATTGATGGCGCAATTTCCTTCTAAAGAAGTTGCCCAGTTAAGCTATGAATACAGGACATTAGGTCTTGGATACGCAAACCTCGGAACCATGTTGATGGTGAGCGGTATTGCTTACGACAGCGAAGAAGCAAGAGGCATTGCCGGGGCGATCACTGCGATTATGACGGGCATTTCTTATAAAACATCAGCAGAGATGGCTGAAGTGCTGGGTGCATTTCCAAGATACCAGGACAATAAGGAACACATGATGCGGGTAATGCGTAATCACCGCCTGGCAGCTTATGATGCAGATGAATATGAAACACTGAGTTTGAAACCACAGGGAATAAAAGCAAAATATTGTCCTGATTATTTATTGAAAGCCGCCTGCAAGGCATGGGATGATGCTGTGGAGTTAGGAGAAAAGTTTGGTTACAGAAACGCACAGGCCACTGTTATTGCACCTACAGGAACCATTGGTCTGGTAATGGATTGCGATACCACAGGTGTTGAACCCGATTTTGCATTGGTGAAATTCAAAAAACTATCCGGTGGCGGTTATTTCCGGATCATCAACCAGTCAGTGCCTGCGGCATTGAAGAACATGGGATATTCTCCGAAGGAAATTGATGCCATCATTAAATATGCAGTAGGCTCTGCTTCCTTTGCCGGTGCTCCTTTTATCAATCACCAGGCATTAAGCGAAAAAGGATTCATTGCGGATGAAATTAAAAGATTAGATACGGCTGCGGCCACTGCATTTGAAATAGGGTTTGTATTTAATAAATATAACCTGGGTGAAGAATGCCTGGAGAGATTAGGTTTTACCCCGGAAGAATACAACAATCCTGAATGGAGTTTACTGGAAGCATTAGGATTTACAGATGAACAGATAGAAGCGGCCAATGATTACGTATGCGGAACGATGATGCTGGAGGGAGCTCCATTACTGAGAGATGAGCACATTCCTGTGTTTGATTGCGCTAATAAATGCGGAAAGAAAGGACAGCGTTATATTCATGCCAATGGACATATCCGCATGATGGGAGCTACCCAACCATTTATCAGCGGTGCTATTTCTAAAACCATTAACCTTCCCAATGAAGCTTCTGTGGATGAAATAGCAGATGCTTATTACCTCAGCTGGCAACTGGGACTAAAAGCAAATGCTTTGTATCGTGATGGCTCTAAACTTTCACAGCCGCTGAGCACAAAGAGTGATAAGAAAAAGAAAGCAGAAGTGGTGGCAGAAGAAATATCGCCTGTAGAAAATAACCAGCAACCTGAATCCAACATTGTTGACCTTGGTAAACTTACAGTTGAGGAATTGCTGGAAGAAGTGCAAAAACGAGTACAGTCATCTCCTGATACAAAACTGAAAAGGAAACTGGCCAGTATTGTTGAGCGTCGTTCATTACCAGCCAAGAGAAGAGGCTTTACTCAAAAAGCAAAGATCAATGGCCAGGCAATCTTCCTTCGCACCGGCGAATATGGTGATGGTACACTGGGAGAGATCTTTATTGATATGGCCAAAGAAGGTGCCACTATGCGGAGTATGATGAACTGTTTTGCCATTTCAATCTCTATTGGTTTACAATATGGGGTGCCACTGGAAGAATTTGTTGACAAATTTGCTTTCACCAAATTCGATCCATCTGGTTTTGTAGAACACCCGAATATCAAATCAACCACTTCTATTGTTGACTTTATTTTCCGTGTACTAGGTTATGAATACCTTGGACGCACAGACCTGGTGCATGTGCTGGATAAACCTGAAGCGTTGAATACCGGAGCCGATGATTGGGAAGATGTTCCATCAGGATTAGAATATGCTGAAAAAAGAGAATTGTCAAGTGTACGGATAACTCCGTCTTCAGGAAGCATAGCTCCACAGCCCGTAAAAAACCAGCGGGTAGCACAAAATGTAAAAGTGGATACGGGAATGGATGCTATCAATTCTGCAGCGAAAAGTATGCAGAGTGATGCACCTGCCTGTAATGTTTGCGGACATATTATGATGCGTAGCGGCACCTGTTACAAATGTTTGAATTGCGGAAACCAGGGAGGTTGCAGTTAAAATTTTGTAAGGACGGAAAAACCACATAAACGCAGTACCCCATTAATTCCATCCCGGCCATTGCGCCGGGATGTTTTTTATAAGCAGGTAAATAACATCAGCTAAAAAACAGAAGTTTGCTAAAATAAAAAAAATGTACACACCTGTTTCTTCCCGATACGATAGTATGAAATATAACCGCTGTGGTAAAAGTGGTTTATTGTTACCCGCTATTTCTTTAGGCATGTGGCACAACTTCGGTTCAGTGGATGATTTTGGAACCATGCAATCAATCATTCACCGGGCTTTTGATCGTGGCATCACTCATTTTGATCTAGCTAATAACTATGGTCCTCCCGGTGGTGAAGCAGAAAGGAATTTTGGTAAGATATTAAAACAGGACATGCATAGCTATAGAGATGAGTTGATCATCTCCAGTAAAGCAGGCTATTATATGTGGCCCGGGCCCTATGGTGAATGGGGTTCTAAAAAGAATTTAATAGCCAGTTTAGATCAAAGCCTGGGAAGAATGGGACTGGAGTATGTTGATATTTTTTATTCACACCGTCCTGATCCCAACACACCGATGGAAGAAACGATGATGGCCCTTGACCAGATAGTGAGAAGTGGTAAAGCACTCTATGCCGGCATATCGAGTTATGATGCTGAACAATCTGCTAAGGCCATAGGTATTTTAAAACAACTGGGTACTCCTTGTTTGATCCATCAACCCAAATATTCCATGTTTGTTCGCTGGGTTGAAAATGGTTTGCTTGATGTATTAGGGAATGAAGGAGTAGGTTGTATTGTTTTTTCACCACTGGCACAAGGATTACTGACGGATAAATATCTAAAAGCAATTCCTCCGGATTCGAGAGCAGGAAGAGGGTTGACCAATGGCGCTATTCAACAAACCGATATTTCGCCAGAAGTAATAGAAAAAGTAAAAAGGCTAAACGATATAGCAGCGCAGAGAAATCAGTCATTAGCGCAAATGGCCTTAAGCTGGTTGCTAAAAGATAATCGCATTACATCAGTGCTCATTGGCGCAAGTTCTGTCAGCCAGCTTGATAATAATATTGATTGTTTGAAAAACACCCACTTCACATCCGATGAACTGAAGCATATTGAATCAATACTGACAGGTAAATAAAAGGAGAGAGGTAGTTTTTCAAACAGTTATGGGTAAATACACTTTATTATAACCAGCATATTTCAGTAGGGTTTCTTTATTTGAACTATAGCTTCCTGTTTTTATCTTGTGTACTTAATCTCTAACTATGAAAACAAGAATTGTAATAGGCTTACTCATACTGATCATCGTGTTTGAAAGTTGTGCCCGTAGCTTCACTCCTTATGAAGCAGCCAACAGTCCACGTGGACGTAAATGCGGAACGATCAGGTAATCGCTGATATAATATCAGTTTCCTCCAAATAAATTACCAACAGCGCCTTCGAGCATAGGGAATTTGTCAACCACATAATTCTTGATAGCCTCGATGGCTTTTTTTGCCTGCTCGTCTGTAAGACCGGCTTCTGCTTTTAATTTTTCTACTAACTCCTGCATAATATTTTATTTATTAGGTTAAAATTTAAAAGGTTTCAAAAGTTACTCCAACTTCAGAAACCTTTTAAACATATAAAACTTTTAGAACTTTCTACGCTACTTTCAGCAAACTCAGTTTACTCTTATCAAATTTACGTTTCGCATATTCCATCGTCAATGTAAAACTGGTTTCTTTTGATGATGGAAGTTCAAACATGGCATCCGTTAATATGCCTTCACAAATACTGCGCAAGCCTCTTGCTCCTAATTTATATTCTAATGCTTTTTCAACCATGAAATCAAGTACATCTTCTTCAACGACCAGGTGAATCCCTTCCAGCTCAAACAATTTTTTGTATTGCTTCATTAATGCATTCTTAGGCTCTGTAAGGATAGCACGAAGC
This sequence comes from Chitinophagaceae bacterium, assembly GCA_036383515.1. Classification (GTDB taxonomy): domain Bacteria; phylum Bacteroidota; class Bacteroidia; order Chitinophagales; family Chitinophagaceae; genus CADEDV01. Next base: position 5,258 of record DASVOE010000100.1, read on the forward strand.
GTTGAAGCATCCAGCGGATCGAGATGTGTTACTACCGGCAAACGACCCAGCAATTCCGGGATCAGTCCAAATGATTTCAGATCCGTTGGGTTAATATAGCGCAGCAAATTCTTCTTCATGTTTTCCTGCTGCTCTTTATCTACATTGAAACCAATCGTATTTGTCTGCACCCGTCGGGCAATCACCCTGTCGATACCATCAAAAGCACCGCCACAAATGAAAAGGATATTCTGTGTATTGATCTTGATGAGTTTTTGCTCAGGGTGCTTACGTCCACCCTGCGGCGGCACCAGCACATCCGTTCCTTCTAATAACTTTAGCATGCCCTGTTGCACACCTTCACCACTTACATCACGGGTGATGGAAGGGTTATCACCTTTGCGGGCAATCTTATCTATTTCATCAATATAAACGATGCCACGTTCGGCGGCAGCTACATCATAATTACAAACCTGTAATAACCGGGTAAGAATACTTTCAACATCTTCACCTACATATCCAGCTTCGGTAAAAACAGTGGCATCCACAATAGTGAAGGGTACATTCAGCATACGGGCAATACTTTTTGCCAGCAATGTTTTACCCGTACCTGTTTCACCCACCATAATGATATTACTCTTTTCGATCTCTACATCATTGGCCGGTGTATCAGTGGTTTTTTGTTGTAATCTTTTATAGTGATTATAGACGGCAACAGCCAGTACTTTCTTTGCTTCATCCTGCCCGATCACATATTCATCAAGGAATTTTTTTACCTCCATTGGTTTCTTCACCGTCAGCTTAAAAGTGGAAGGGGTTTTGTCGTCTCTCACCATTAATTCCTGGTCAATGATCTCACGGGCATGCTCCACACAGTTTTCACAAATATGTCCTTCCTGTCCGGCGATGAGGATCTTGACCTCATCACGACTGCGGCCACAAAATGAACAATGTAAAGGGTTTTTAGCCATGTTTATTTAATATAACGTCGTACAAACGAATTCGTAACAAACAAAATTATAAAACCGCCCTGAGAGCGGCGGCTTTAATTTTTTAAAGTAGCTGCACAAACCAGCAATTCAAGTCTTATGCATTTATGGTCAGATAATTAGAGGGTCTCTAAAACGCCATCTACTATCCCGTAATCAATCGCCTCTTTGGCATCCATCCAGTAATCCCTGTCAAAATCTTTCATGATCTGGGCCACGGTCTTTCCACAATTATCAGCGAGAATTTTTGCGCCGATATCCTTTACTCTTTTGGTTTGACGGGCTTGTATTTCAAGATCTGCACTCACACCACGGATATAACCGCCCAGCGATGGCTGGTGTATCATTACTTCACCGTGTGGATAGATCATACGTTTGCCTTTTACTCCACCACTTAATAAAATGCTGCCCATGGAGGCTGCTAATCCCATGCAAATGGTTTGAACAGGGCTTTTCATCATTCGCATGGTATCGTAGATAACCATACCACTTGTTACCACACCACCGGGACTGTTGATGTAGAATTTAATTTCTTCGCCGGGTTTGTCGGCATCAAGTAATAACAGCTTGGTAGTTGTTTCCCTCGCTGATTTATCATCTACTACACCCCAGAGATACACGGCTCTTTTTTCAAAGAAAAGTGTTTCCAGTTTTTTATTCAGCATTACCAGGTCATCTCTTTTATCTTCTCTTTCTTTTTCCTCTTCTTCTGGTTCATCATCCTGTCTCCAGCCGTTATATAAAAATGATTTGCGATTCATAGTTCCTGTGTTTATCGTTTATAATTTTTTATCAAAAAGAATTTCCAGCTAATTGATGTCATTAATCTTTCTTCTCTTTTCTGGGATTAGTTATTAATACTTCATCCACCAACCCGTATTCTTTAGCTTCAGTAGCGGTCATCCAGTGATCACGGTCAAAATCTTTTTCAATTTGTTTGATGGTTTTGCCCGAGTGATGACTAACTACATCATACAATTCAGTTTTTAATTTCCTGATCTCTGCGACGGTGATCTCAATATCACTGGCCTGTCCACCGATAGCGCCACTGGGTTGGTGCATCATGATACGGGCATGTTTCAAAGCGGCTCTTTTGCCTTTGGTGCCCGCACCTAACAATACACAAGCCATTGAAGCGGCTACGCCGATACAGATGGTAGCAATATCCGGAGTTACATATTGCATCGTATCATAAACACCAAGACCGGAGTAAACACTTCCACCGGGACTATTGATGTACATGTTAATGTCTCTTGTCCTGTCGGTTGAATCAAGGAAGAGTAACTGCGCCGTAACGATATTGGCGATCTCATCATTGATGGGATAACCCAAAAAGATAATGCGATCCATCATCAAACGGCTGTATACATCCATCACGGCAACATTCATCGGACGTTCTTCAATGATGTTCGGTGTAAGTCCTGTTACTAAATGCGAAGCATAACTGTGTAAGGTGTTGCTGGAAAGTCCGCGGTGTTTCACCGCATATTTTTCAAACTCTGAGTTAAAAGCCATAGGTTGATTAGTTAATAAGTTTAAAGCCTGCCATTTGGCAGATAGCGTTGATAAGTCATTAAGCGAAAAATAAATGGATTTGTGACAACCCGTTTTCTTTCATCTTTTCAACTTGCCTTCCTTTTCATCAAATATCCGTCCAAATGGTGTAACTGCAAAATCAGTGACAACTTGGCTTACCCGGCTAAAAAATAAAAAGGTTGACAGGGAATAAATGTCCTGTCAACCCTTAACGAGTTAATCTGTCACTTTATAATTAATGATGATGGTGCTGATGTGCTTCTACCATCTTTGTAAATTCCTCTGCAGTTATATCTTTATCGGAAGGCTTTACCTGCGTTTCGGCCCACTCAAACATTTTTTGCGCCTGGATGCGGGTATACGAGTCTTCCACGAATTTGCGATCCTTCATCATTTTTTCTACATAGTCATTTACCCAGGGCTGATCCTCACCAAGGTTGGCACTGCCACCCATGTAGCTGAACAATTGTTGTTTGGCAAACGTTTTTATTTCGTCAGGACCTACCTGTATGCCATTTTCATTGACGATTTTGTCAGAGATCAATGTCCATTTCAATTGATTTAAAAAGGAAGGGAACTCTTTTTCCACCTCCTCATCTGTTTTTTCAACCGGTGCAGCTTCTGTAGAAGAATCGCCCTGTGTCTTTACCCATTTCTTTAAAAATCCTTCCGGGAATTTTATTTCGGTATGATCTACCAGTTGATGAAAAACCTGGTCATGGATCTGGTTGCGGGCCTGGTTATTCCAGTAAGCCTGTATTTCTTCTTTTATTTTATTTCTGAAATCCGCTTCTGTTTTTACTTCCTGCCCGGGATAAAGCTGGGTAAAGAAGTCTTCATTCAATTCTTTTTTTTCCAGCAAGCCGATCTTGGTAATCTGTATCTTGAAATGTTTCTGAATGGCTGTCGCATCTGTTTTTTCCAGGCCAAGATCCTTCATGATAAAGTCCAGTTCTTTTTCATCAAAGGCTTTATCCAATTGCACGATCACATAATCATTCAATGTTTTGCCAAGCAGGTTGGGCCGAAAATCTTCTTTGAAATATTTTACAAGCAGCGAATTATCCTTTTTAATACCGCCTTCTACCTCACTACCATTCTCATCTACTTCAGAGAAGATCACGTTGAGTACATAATCTTCTGTATTTACCGTATCCTGGTCTTGCATATTACCATAGCGGTTTTGCAGGCGGGTGATCTCGCTATTGATCATTTCATCGGTAACAGCTACTACGTACTTTGTAATAGTTGCCTGGGCCAGATCAGGCAGGTTGAAATCAGGCTTCATGCCTACTTCAAAATGAAACTCATAATCAGCCGGATTATTCACATCGAGCTGGCGGATATCCGTTTCCAGCGGTAATGGTTGAGCAAAAATTTCAACCTTATCGTTTTGTAAATAACCAACCAGTTCTCTATCCACTGAACGAAGAACTTCATCAGTAAACAAAGAAGGGCCATACATTTTTTTGATCAGGCCGGCAGGCACCATGCCTTTACGGAATCCTGGGATATTGGCTTTCTTGCCATATTCTTTCAACGCTTTTTCAAAAGAAGGCAGGTAATCGGTCTTTTCCAGTTTCACGGTCAGCTTTTCATGCAGCAGGCCGATGTTTTCTTTTGTTACTGTAGCCATAATATATAATTGAAATCTCCATCCCCTAATGGAGGGTAAAAATCACTTTGATAAAAAGAACAGTTACAGCTTATGTAACTGTTCTTTTATTCCCCTTAGGGGTTAGAGGTTTGTGCGGGTGGAGGGACTCGAACCCCCATGCCTCGCGGCGCCAGATCCTAAGTCTGGTACGTCTACCAATTTCGCCACACCCGCAAATTCAAAAAATAATCGCTGCCTCGCGTCGTCCCGATCTCTATCGGGATACGCCTGCCATTTTTCCCTACACCCACAATTTGGGCTGCAAATGTAGGGCATTTGAAGTAGAAACTCCGGGTAAAACGCAGCCTTTTGCTTAAATTCGTACACTATTCATATATGGAAACCCTTGCGCAGCTACCAAAATATAATCTTAACGAAGAACAGGAAAAGAAACTCATCCTGCGGGAATACCGTTCCCTGCTGCGAGCCCTTAAAACCAAATTAAAACCAGGCGACAAAGACCTGATCCGGGTGGCTTTTGAAATGTCGGCAGAAGCCCATAAGACCATGCGTCGTAAAAGCGGGGAACCGTATATTTTACATCCACTCGCTGTTGCCAAAATTTGTGTGGAAGAAATTGGCCTGGGTGTTCGTTCTTCCATCTGCTCCCTGTTACATGATACGGTGGAAGATACTGATATCACTCTCGAAGATGTAGAAAGAGAATTTGGTAACGAGATCGCCAGGATCGTGGATGGTCTTACCAAACTATCCAATGTGATTGATGTGAATGCATCGCAACAGGCGGAGAATTTTAAAAAAATATTGTTGACACTTACAGATGATCCCCGTGTTATCCTGATAAAGCTGGCCGATCGCCTCCATAATATGCGGACCCTCGACAGCATGAAACAGGAGAAGCAGTTGAAGATATCCTCTGAAACAGTTTATGTATATGCACCGCTGGCGCATCGCATGGGATTGTATACCATCAAAACCGAGATGGAAGACCTGGCGATGAAATACATGGAGCCTGATGTATACAAAGAGATCGCTCAAAAACTGGCAGAGACAAAAAGAGAAAGAACCAAGTACATCAATGAATTCATCAAACCAATAAAGGAAAAGATAGAAAAGGCAAAACTAAATGCCGAAATATTTGGCCGGCCCAAAAGCATCCACTCGATTTCGAATAAAATGAAAAAGAAGGCAGTGGATTTTGAAGAAGTGTATGACCTGTTTGCCATCCGTATCATTCTTGATTCGCCTGCAGACCGCGAAAAAGAAGATTGCTGGAAAGTGTATTCCATGATCACTGATGAATATACTCCTTCGCCCGAGCGATTGAGAGATTGGCTGAGTAATCCTAAATCGAATGGATATGAAGCATTGCACACAACGGTAATGGGACCGCAGGGAAAATGGGTGGAAGTGCAGATACGTACCAGCCGGATGAATGAAATTGCCGAAAAAGGATTAGCCGCTCACTGGAAATATAAAGAAGGTACTGCTGATGAAAGCCGGTTTGATAAATGGTTTCAGCAAATACGGGAAGTGATCACCAGCCAGGAAACCGACAGCATTGATTTCCTCCAGGACTTTAAAACGAGTTTCCTTGCCGAAGAGATCTATGTGTATACGCCAAAAGGCGATGTAAAAATGCTGCCCATTGGTTCTACAGCATTGGATTTTGGTTTTGCCATTCACAGTGCAATAGGTGTAAAAACGATTGGCGCCAAAGTGAATCATAAGTTGGTTCCCATCAGTCATAAATTAAGAAGCGGTGACCAGGTAGAGATCATTACCAGTAATAAACAAAAACCATCCGAAGACTGGTTAGGGTTTGTTGTAACAGCAAAAGCAAGAGGCCGCATCAAAGATGCACTCAAAGAAGAAAAGCGTAAAGTAGCTGATGAAGGCAAGTATACGGTGCAAAGAAAGCTGGAAGCAATAGGCGCTTCTATGAACCAGCATAACATTGATGAACTGGTGCAATGGTATAAGTTGACATCACATCTTGAACTGTTTTACCAGGTAGCGGTAAAAAATATTGATCTTAAAGAAATAAAAGACTTTAAAGTTATTGGTGACAGGATTGATGCGCCCAAGCCTGTAAAAATTTTAGAACCCAAACCGGAATACAATCCTAACCAGGCCAGCAGTTCTAAAAAAGATGCTGAGCTGATCATATTTGGTGAAAGCAGTGATCGTATCGTTTATAACCTTGCCAATTGTTGCAAGCCTATTCCCGGTGATGATGTGTTTGGTTTTGTTACCACCGGTAAAGGCCTCACCATTCATCGTACCAATTGCCCCAATGCTGCCAAGTTGCTGGCTAATTATGGACACCGCGTAGTAAAAACCAAGTGGGCAAAAAATAAAGAGATATCATTTCTTACTGGTGTAAAGATCGTTGGTATGGATGATGTGGGAGTCGTGAATAAGATCACCAACCTGATTTCCGGAGAATTAAAAATCAATATCGCTGCATTAACTATCGAAGCGAAAGAAGGTTTATTCCAGGGAAATATCCGTTTATATGTGCATGACCGGGAAGAGCTGGAAAACCTTGTTCAAAACCTCAAAGCGCTACCGGGTATCGAATCGGTAGAGCGGTATGATACGGAAGATATTCCCTGATTTTATTTATCTTAACAGATCGATAAGGACTTCCGATTTACCCAAGCAACTAACACATTTATGAGATCGATTTTGTTGCCGTTGTTGTCTGTAGTTATCTCTGTATTCATTTTTTCCGGCACTATATCTGGACAAGTGGGATTCTCTTTTAATTGCACAAAGGATACCATTATTCCGGGTTGTACGATCAACCCCTGTTTTACAATAAAATCAATTATTCCGGATATACATGGAGCAACAACTTCGTATACGGTTAGCCCAATTTCATTAAATGGCTCAGCATGTTTTCCCGTATATGCAAATCCTGGTATTCTGGGCACACCCACTAATTTAATTATTGACGACAGGTATACACCTGTTCCATTAAATATAGGATTTACATTTCCTTTTTATGGTGTGAATAATACTCAACTGGTAGCCAGCACAAACGGGTTTATAAGCTTTGATATTTCTAAAGCTAACCTGTTCTCACATTATGCTATTTTAAGAAATGGGGCAGCGTTGAGTCCCACATTGGGAATACCTGAAAATTTACCCAGCGCCTTATACGATGCCGGGTTGATCATGGGGCCTTATCATGATCTTAATCCTGCTATTTCTCAACCCGGTTATAGGATAAACTATACTGTAACAGGCACTGCGCCCCATCGAAGATGGATATTAAGTTATTTTAAACTCACTCTTTTCGGGGCTGGGTGTAATGCATTAAATGAAAATACACACCAGATCGTTCTGTATGAATCAACAGGCATGATTGAGGTATTAATATTTAGCAAAGAAACCTGTACGGCCTGGAACCTTGGAAGAGCAATTGTCGGGATTCAGAATTTTACAAAAGACCAGGCTTTAATGGCACCCGGCCGTGCTGCTTCGGATGCTCCCTGGGGTGCATTAAATATGAACGAAGGATGGAGATTTATTCCCGCAGCCGGACCTTCCTTATTCAAAAGAGTTGAATTATATAATCTTTCGGGGACACTACTAGCTACAGGTACTACCACCAATGCCGGAAATGGTTTACTCGAGGCTTCTTTTCCAAACATTTGCCCACCTCCTGGTGCTACTACTTCATACATCATTAAATCATTTTACAGCAAGATTGATGATATCAATACAGAAATTTTTGCCGCAGATACTGTAAGGATAACAAAAGGCATCCCTGCAGACCTGAATGCAACTGCTGTTTCGAGTTCTACGACTTGCGGTCCTCCTTCCGGTAGCATTACTGTAACAGTTCCTACGGGCACTGCTCCATATACGTTTGTGTTAGATGGTGGTCCGGGTATATCAGGGTCCAGCCTAAGAACATTTACTGGTCTTGCCGCAGGTCCGCACACTATTGTCGTGACTGATGCATCCGGTGTGTGCTCAAGTACGGTAACACAAACTGTAAATCAGATCAACGATCTTAAAGCAAACATTACTTCAATTCCTACATCCTGTCCCGGTGCAAGCAATGGAAGGATTAGTGTAACACCCACGAATGGAACAGGTCCTTATACTTTTGTTTTAAACCCGGGAACCATTACACAGGTTGGTAATGCTGCTTTGTTTACCGGCTTAGCTTCAGGATCATATTCAATCAATATAACAGATGCAGCAGGATGTTCTACTGCTTCAGTATTGAACAGCACCATTACAGATAATCCCGGACTTTCTACTACAGCATCACATACAGATGCCTTGTGCAATGGTGTTGCCAACGGAACAATCACTGTTACGCAACCATCTACTGGTACCGCTCCTTATGAATATTCTTTAAACGGAGTCAATTGGCAAACAAGTAATGTATTCCCTTCGTTAGCTGCGGGAACATATACGGTCAGGTTCCGTGAGAGTAGTGGTTGCCAGGGACAATTGACAAAAACAATTAGCCAACCAGTTGCTTTAACTGCATCAGCTTCCAGTATTCCGGTTGTATGTAATGGTCAAAACAATGGCACTATTATAATCACTGCAAATGGAGGTATTGCTCCGTATCAATATTCAATGAATGCCGGCGCTACCTGGCAAAGCAATAATACATTTAATGTGGGTGCCGGAAATTATACTGTTACCATTCGGGATGCGAATCTTTGTATCGCTACTCAAACTATTGTGGTGAGTGAACCTGTTGCTTTAACGGCAACAGCTGTGGTTTCGAATAAAGCTACATGTGGAAATGATGGAGCTATAACAATTAGTGCAAATGGCGGCAATGGCAACTATCAATATTCAATAAATGGTATTTCTTTCCAGGCATCTAATGTTTTAAACGCAGGACCGGGTACTTATACAGCAACCATTAAAGATAATTTGGGTTGTACAACAACCGTCCCCAATATTATAGTGGGTCTAACCAATGATCTTACCTATACACAACCAACAGATACCACTATTTGTGAGGGAAGTTCCGTGCAATTACAGATAGTTTCAAACGCAGTGCAATATTCCTGGTCGCCGGCAACAGGATTAAACAATTCGTCCATTCGCAACCCGATCGCTACTCCTGTAACTACAACCACCTACACAGTAACATTAACGTCTGGCAGTTGTACAGTACAGGCAACCGTTACTATAAATGTGAATGCAGCACCGATACCCGATGCTGGCATCGATGGATTTATTTGTATCGGGCAAACCTACCAGTTAAATGCATCGGGGGGAATTGAGTTTTCATGGACACCATCTACTTTTTTAAACAGCGCTGTTATTCAAAACCCGGTTTCGCAACCCGATAAAACAATAACCTATGCATTATCTGTAAAAGATGCGAAAGGTTGTAGTTCTTTAATACCTGACAATGTTACGGTAAACATAATACCACCCATTAATGTAAAAACATTTCCTTTTGATACAATAGTCCATAGTGGTGATCAGTTCCAGCTATTGGCTGTTTCACCCGCTAATAATTATACCTGGACTCCATCTGCAGGATTAAGTAATCCTACTATTGCCAACCCGGTTGTAACGGCCGGAGCAGTTGGTGATGTGGTCGTGTATAAGGTAACGTCAACTACCAACGCTGGTTGTAATGGTGAAGGTTTTGTAAGAATACGGGTATTTAAAGGACCTGATCTTTATGTGCCCACGGGATTTACGCCGAATGGAGACGGCCTGAACGATAAATTCTTTCCTTTACCAGTGGGTATAAAAGTGATCCGGTCTTTTAAAGTGTTTAACCGGTGGGGGCAAATCGTTTATTCAACTTCTACAATAAATGCAGGATGGGATGGCAAATTTGGAGGTAGGGACCAGGCTAATGGCGTGTATGTTTGGATGGTGGAGGGCCTTACAAAGGACAATAAAGTGATTACGAAAAGAGGAACAGTAACCCTGGTACGTTAATAAGTAGTAATTAATGGGGAATAATTTTAAGGGAAGCCGACATATTTAATTCGATGGCTTTTTATTTGAACCCGTATTTTTGCCGCCTCGAAAGAAAAATATAAAATACCCACAAGGTCGACAGGACTATATAAAATGGTTTAATTGATCTTTTGGGAAATAAAATCATAGTAATGGTAGATGTATTACTCGGCCTCCAGTGGGGCGATGAAGGAAAAGGAAAGATTGTAGATTTTTTTGCGAAGGATTATGATGTAGTGGCACGGTTCCAGGGTGGACCCAACGCAGGACATACTTTATATGTAGGCGATAAGAAAATTGTACTGCACCAGATACCTTCGGGTGTGTTTCATGCCAACACGATCAATCTTATTGGAAACGGCGTTGTGCTGGACCCTGTAATCTTAAAAAAAGAATGTGACCTGGTCGCTTCTTTTGGTATCGACCTTAAAAAAAATCTTTTTATTGCCGAAAGAACCCATCTTATACTTCCTACTCACCGGGCATTGGATAAAGCTGCTGAATTATCAAAAGGTCAGCAAAAGATCGGATCGACCTTAAAGGGCATCAGTCCTGCTTATATGGATAAGACAGGGAGGAATGGGTTAAGGGTAGGTGATCTTTTAGATAAAAATTTTACTACTTCTTACATCAGGCTTCGCCTCAAACACCAGAAGCTGCTCGATAATTATTCTTTTAATGAAGATATTACAGCCTGGGAAGAAGAATTTTTTGAAGCGTTGGAATTTTTGAAGCAACTGAATATTGTTAATGGCGAATATTTCATCAACCAGCAATTAAAAGCAGGCAAGAAAGTATTAGCGGAAGGTGCACAGGGTACGATGCTGGATATTGATTTTGGAACTTTCCCTTATGTTACTTCTTCCAATACCATCTCCGCAGGCGTTTGTAATGGACTTGGTGTAGCGCCTCAAACTATACGGGATGTGATTGGTGTTACCAAAGCGTACTGTACCAGGGTAGGCAGCGGACCTTTTCCAACAGAGCTGGAGAATGAAACCGGCGAAGAATTGAGAAAGATGGGAAATGAATTTGGGGCTACTACTGGCCGCCCCCGCCGTTGCGGATGGATTGACCTGGTGGCGCTGAATTTTGCCTGCATGATCAATGGCGTGACGAAAATTGTAATGACGAAAGCGGATGTGCTCGACGCTTTCAAAGAATTACAGGTATGTACCAGTTACAATATCAATGGAAAAGAAACCAGTGAAATTCCTTTTCGCCTCGAAAAATCGAAAATCGAGCCTGTTTACAAAAAATTTAAGGGCTGGGATAAACCCAGTAGTTCAGCTAAATCAGCCGACGAACTACCGGAAACAATGAAAACCTATGTAGATTTCATTAATGACTATCTTGCTGTCAAAATTCACTATATATCCAACGGGCCCGGCAGAGACCAGTTGATCAAGGTTTTCTGAGCGGCCGTTCCGAAGCATTAAAAATAACTATTCAAAAATTTGGCTAATTAAAAACTTCGCCGAAATTTTACAGCAATAACCCTATCTGTATATGGCACCCAAATCTGATAAAGAAAAAAAGATTGCAGGAAAAACCAGCACCGAATCCGAAAAAGAATCTGCAAAGAAAGCATCTCCTAAATCTAAAAAGAAAGATGAGGACGATGATGATGACTTTGAGGATGATGAGGATGTAAAACCTGCAAAGAAAACCAGTAAAGCCGCATCATCCAAAAAAGGTAAAGATGACGACGATGATGACGATGCAGGTGAAGAAGAAAAAGATGACTGGGAAAAACCAGAAGAAGAAGAGGAGTGGGATCCTGACTTCGAAGAGTTTGACCTTCCTAAATCAAAAGGCAAAAAAGCTCCTGGCATTGCCAAGAAAGGTGCAGACGAAGAAGAAGATTTTAAAGTGGATGATGAGTTCAAAGATCTCTTCAATGATAAGGATAGCTTTGATGATGACGAGGACGATGATTATTAGACAGTGAGTGAATGTTGTCACCAGTTCCTTCAGTTGGATAATGAACAGGAGTATTTACTTTATATTTCTCAATAAAAGCTTTGGAAACAATAGCAAAAAACATTTCCACTTTCCCCATACATAATTTTCAGGAGACTAAAGAGAAAGTGCTGAACTGGACACAATCCTTCAGCACTTTTTGTTTCCTGGATAATCATCAGTATCAAATGGAGCCTCACAGTATGGAATGCATGCTGGCTGCTGGTGTAAAAAAAAGTATACAGGTAAATGCTGGCAATGCAGTAGAACAACTGCAGCAATTTAAAGAACAAAGTAAAGGGTGGTTGTTTGGTCACCTGGGATATGATCTCAAGAATGAGATGGAAAAACTTTTTTCTTCTCACCCGGATAACATAGGCTTTCCGGATCTTTTTTTCTTTGAACCGGAAATCATTATCCGTCTTTCTGAAAAAGAATTAATAATAGAAGCGGAAGATCCTGCAGCCGTGTTGGCACAACTATCTGGAACGCTAAAATCAACCGGTGCTCCGAAGCTACCCGGCAACAAACCAATTCAAAACCGGTTTTCAAAAAAAGAATACGTTGCCGTCATAGAGCAATTACAAAAACATATTCTCCGTGGCGATTGTTATGAAATAAATTTCTGCCAGGAATTTTTTGCAGAACAAATGAATATTGAACCGCTGAGTGTTTATAAAAAACTAAGCGCTGTTTCTCCGAATCCATTTTCTGCGTTGTACAGGGTAAATGATCAATGGCTGATCTGCGCCAGCCCGGAACGATTTTTAAAAAAACAGGGGAACAAATTATTATCACAACCTATCAAAGGCACTTCAAAAAGAATTATTGGCAATACAACAAAAGATGAACAAAGCAGGGAAGCCCTGTTGCATAGTGCTAAAGACCGTTCTGAAAATGTAATGGTCGTTGATCTTGTCCGTAATGACATGGCTAAAGTATGTGAAGAAGGAACGGTGAAAGCAGATGAATTGTATGGCGTGTATTCTTTTCCGCAGGTGCACCAGATGATATCGACAGTGAGCGGTGATTTGAAAAAAGATATATCGTTTACTGAGATTATCAGGGCTACTTTTCCGATGGGGTCTATGACGGGTGCTCCGAAAATGAAAGTGATGGAGCTGATCGAACAATATGAAAGAACGAAACGGGGAATTTTTTCAGGAGCGGTTGGTTATATCTCTCCCAACGAAGACTTTGATTTTAATGTGGTGATACGAAGCATCATGTATAACGCCGCTACTAACTATTTATCTTTCCAGGCGGGTTCTGGTATTACTTTTTACAGCGATCCTGAAAAGGAGTGGGAAGAATGTTTATTGAAAGCAGAGGCAATAAAAAATGTACTGGAGGATAAAAATTAATTACTTCCAGCCTGTTTCAATAGCACCTGCAACGATTCATTTAATATCTCGTACTTTTTTACCAGGAACAACGCCATCTTATCTGCAGGCAAACGCAAGTCATATTTTCCGTTCGTGGCAATAGCAGTATTGAACCCGGGATTATACCGGTTAAAAGTAGCTGCATCCATCAGCAGGTATTTTGCAGTAACAAATGAATTGTAACGGCCACTGATGGTTAGTATTTTGGAACTGTCTAACTCAGCTTTGCTTAGATTAAGATTGTTATTATTCAGCAAAGCATCTTTTGCTTCGTCTTTGGTCAACGTGGTAATGCCTCCTTCTCCTTCCATGATATAATGAGTTGAGATGAATTTCTTTACATGATCTTTTGATTCATTAGGAAGCCTGTATTGTAACGTCCAGAAATCTTTACTCCCACTGCGGCGGATAGCAGTATTTACATTGCCCGGACCGCCATTATAAGCAGCGATCACCAGCAGCCAGTCACCATATTGCTTAAATAAGTCTTTGAGCATTCGTGATGCGGCATGCGTACTTTTTATATAATCTGTTCTTTCATCATATTGATTGGTGACGATCAATCCATATCTCCTTGCAGTCGCCGGCATAAACTGCCAGGGTCCGACCGCTCCCGCCCATGATACCGCTGTTGATTTTAAATGTGATTCTATAACCGAGAGATATTTTAATTCTTTAGGCAAGCCATGTTGAACCAGTACGGCATCCATCATATCAAAATAAGGTTTACCCCAGTCTTTCATTTTCTTCAGGTCTTTGGAATGGCGGCTCATGTAATCCTGAACAAAGCTGATGGCTTGCGGGTTGAGTTGCTGTGCACTAATGCCATCACCCAGCGGGTTGGTCACAAAAAGATTTTTGAAACCCTTTTTCAGATCAACCAGGGTATCTTTTTTTAACGCCGTATCATCCAAACCAGCTGTAACAAAATTTTGCTGGTAACTATTAGCGGTTGATGCAATGGTTAGCAGCATTAACGTAATAACAAAGAAGGGTATTTGTTTTAATAGCGACACTTCAATTTTTTGTGATTGCTTAAGCCTCTTATGGCGTTTGGATTTTCATCCATTGATGCGAAACCTGCAATAAAGGTAGTTCATCAAAACGTTTAGCCATCACTTGCAGGCCAAAAGGCATGCCATTGCTGTGTTTGAAAAGAGGAAGAGAAATAGCAGGAACACCTACCAGGTTTGCCATTACCGTGTAAATATCAGCGAGGTACATAGCAATCGGGTCATCCATTTTTTCACCAATGCTGAATGCAGTGGTAGGAGAGGTAGGCATGATAATAAAATCATAATTTTCAAATACGGTCTGTGTTTGATCACACAGTAATTGCCTTACTTGCTGTGCTCTTGTAAAATAAGCGTCATAATAGCCGGCACTCAACACAAAAGTGCCCAGCATGATCCTTCGTTTTACTTCCTTACCAAAACCTGCTGATCGGGTTTGCTCATAAAATTCTGTAAGGTCAAGTTTCTTTTGCGTAGTGCGATAGCCGTATTTAATGCCATCATACCGGGAGAGATTGGAAGAGGCTTCGGCAGTGGTCAATACATAGTAAGCAGGAACGATATAATCCAATAAATCAAATTTTACCGGCGCTACTTCATGACCATCCTGTTTCAGTTGTTTAATAAATTGGTGAATGCTGGTAGCTATTTCGGGATCCAGCCCGGGATGATTCAATGTTTCATCAAAATAAGCAACGCGATATTTTTTTGCTGACGAAAGTTGGTGCGAATACACCGGAACTTCTTTATGCGAAACGGTACTGTCATATTCATCGGCGCCTGCCATTACTTCAAGCAGCAGGGCAACATCGGCAATATTTTTTCCAAAGATCCCGATCTGGTCGAAAGAAGAAGCATAGGCAATAAGACCATACCGTGATATTCTTCCATAGGTTGGTTTCATTCCAACAATGCCACAAAAATCTGCAGGTTGCCTTACAGATCCACCGGTATCGCTTCCTAAAGAAACCATGCATAGACCTGCTTGCACAGCTACAGCCGAACCTCCTGATGAACCACCAGGCACTTTTGTTGGATCGAGAGCATTTAACACATTACCATAAGCTGAATTTTCATTGGTAGAACCCATAGCAAATTCATCACAGTTAAGATTACCGATGATGATAGCTTCTTCGTTCAGCAATCTTTCTATGGCTGTGGCAGAGTAAATAGAAGTAAATCCTTTGAGGATATTGGATGAGGCTGAAAGCGGATGATCTTTATAAGCGATCACATCTTTTAAACCAATGACAATACCATGCAGTTTTCCCATGGTATTACCTGCCTTTCTTTGCGCATCCAATTGCTTTGCTTTTTGCAAAGCTTCTTCTGCATACACATTGATAAACGCATTGAGAGAGGAGGACGCCTGTATTTGCTGCAGGTAATGTTCTACAGCCAGCAAACAGGTTGTATTTCCTTCCTGCAATTGGGCATGATAGTGCGCAATGGAAGAATAGTCAAACAAAAGAGAATGCCTTTTTGAATGAATAAAGATTCGTTGAAAGGATAATTACTGAACAGAGTTCTTTACGTCGTTGCTGCTTTCTTCGATCTCTTTCTTTACGTTGCTCTTGGCATCATTAAATTCACGGACACCTTTGCCCAGGCCACGCATTAGTTCAGGTATTTTACGACCTCCGAATAACAGCAGAACGATAACCAGGATGACGATGATCTCATTTGTTCCCAGCATTCCCAGTAAATTAAATTGCATCATAATTGATAATTAGAAATCAAAGATAAGAAATAGTAGGACTAATGATAAGCAGTTAACAAATGGTTTTCAGATTAACCGATGAACATAAAAAAAGCCCCGGTTAAACGGAGCTTTCAATAATATATAAAGGGAAAATTTATTCTGCACTTTCTGTAGCCATGCGTTTTTCACGGATCCTTGCACTCTTACCGCTACGGCTACGCTGGTAAAACAGTTTGGCCCGGCGAACAGCGCCTGACTTATTTAATACGATTGAGTCAATATTGGGTGAATACAACGGAAAAAGACGCTCAACACCGATACCGTCAGATATTTTACGAACTGTAAAGCAAGCCGTATGGCCTGTTCCCTGGCGTTTGATCACATCCCCTTTAAAAGACTGGATCCTTTCTTTATTGCCTTCAATGATCTTGTAGTTGACAGTAATATTGTCACCTGCCTTGAATTTGGGGAACTCTTTCTTGCCGGTAAGCTGTTCGTGTACGTATGCTATAGCGTTCATATCTGTGATTTTAAGGAGGGCAAAGGTAGGGGGAAAATGTTGGATTTTGGAATTAGTAAATAAGTAATTAGTGACAATAAGCCCTTTTTTTTACTTCATCCCTCAAAATCCTAATTCCCAACTACTAAATTCTTATCTCGCCACATTCACGGTTCTTTTTTCCCTGATCACGGTTACTTTTATCTGGCCCGGAAAGGTCATTTCGGTCTGGATCTTCTGAGCTATTTCAAAAGAAAGTTTCTCCGAGTCCTGGTCGGTCACTTTATCAGCTTCTACAATTACCCGAAGTTCACGACCAGCCTGTATTGCATAAGCTTTTTCCACACCGTTATAAGACATGGCAAGATTTTCAAGGTCTTTGATCCGCTGAATATATTGTTGCATGATCTCACGGCGGGCACCCGGTCTTGCTCCGCTAATGGCATCACAGGCCTGGATGATGGGCGAGATCACATATTGCATTTCCATTTCATCATGGTGAGCTCCTATAGCATTTACAACTGCAGGGTTCTCTCCATATTTTTCAGCCAGCTTAGCGCCGAGCAGGGCGTGGCTCAATTCACTTTCTTCATCGGGTACTTTCCCAATATCGTGGAGCAGGCCGGCCCGTTTCGCCAGTTTAGGATTCAATCCCAGCTCAGCTGCCATGGTTGCACAAAGGTTGGCTGTTTCCCGGCTATGCATCAGCAGGTTTTGTCCATAGGAAGAACGGAATCGCATTCTTCCCACCATTCTCACCAATTCTTTATGCAGGCCATGAATCCCTAATTCGATCGCTGTTCTTTCCCCAATTTCCATTACCTGGTCTTCAATCTGCTTCTTCGTTTTTTCTACTACTTCTTCAATACGAGCCGGATGAATCCGGCCATCGGATACCAGGCGCTGCAAACTCAAACGGGCAATTTCGCGGCGAAGGGGATCGAAGGAGGAAAGAACAATGGCTTCAGGGGTATCGTCTACAATAAGGTCGACACCTGTTGCAGCTTCAATGGCCCTGATGTTTCTTCCTTCACGGCCAATGATCTGTCCTTTTATTTCATCACTTTCCAGGTTGAAAACAGTGATGGTATTTTCAATAGCTTGTTCAGCTGCAGTACGTTGAATGGTTTGAATGATGATCTTGCGGGCTTCTTTATTGGCTTTTTGCTTGGCATCTTCAATGATCTCCTGCTGAATACCCAATGCCTGTGATTGAGCTTCATGTTTCAGGCTTTCGACCAACTGAGATTTCGCTTCATCTGCGGAAAGACCAGCAATTTTTTCAAGCCGGCGTATATGTTCTTCCTGGTGCTTTTCGAGTTCTGTCCGCTTAATATTTACCAGTTCGATCTGTCGGTTCAGGTTTTCCTTGATAGTCTCGTTTTCTTTTATCTGTTTATCAAGGCCGGCTTCTTTCTGGTTGGTTGTTTGTTCTTTTTGACGAATCCGGTTTTCAGCATCATTGATCTTGCGGTTGCGGTCGTTGGTTTCCCGGTCATGGGCCGCTTTCATCTGTACAACCTTTTCTTTCGCTTCCAGCTCTTTTTCTTTTCGCAGGGTTTCTGCTCTTAATTCTGCTTCTCTTAATATGACTTGTGATTGCTGTTCAGCGTCTTCTATTTTTTTGCGGGTGTCTTTTGAAAAAATGAGCTTACCCGCTATGATGCCAATGACCAGGGCCACTGCTCCTGCTATTATAGTTATTATTATGGGATCCATGAATAGGATAGTTTAGGGGTTGAATACTATGTGTTAATAATAAATTCATACTACTGAAAAGTATGTAATTGGCGAAGATACAAAATGGCGGTTAATGGCTGAAAATATGGTAGCTAGCTCATCCATTCATATAAAAACCCGGTTTATACCCGAAGCCCGGGATGGTTCAGCAGTCTTTTGTTATAAATTGCGGGTTGAAAATTTCCCCGAATGAAAAAAATACTACTTGTTCTTAGCTTACTGCCTTTACTCGCTACAGCCCAGGATAAAGGAAAAGAATTTAAACTGAGCGGAAAGGCAAGCAATCTTGCATACACCCTCGATTGGGTTTATTTGCAATACCGGAGCAATGGTGAATGGAAAACGGATAGTGTAAAACCAGGGGATGGCGGTTATAGATTTTCAGGAAAGATAGAAGAGCCCTCCCTGGGAAGATTAAGGGTAAAATATGCAGATGCTGATGGAAAAAAAATTACGATGGTTTCGAAAAGGGATGTGGCTGTTATATTCCTGCAGCCCGGAAAGATAAAAGTCAGTTCCGTTGATTCATTCAGTAATATCAGTGTGAAAGGCTCAGTGGCCCATGCAGAGTATGTAAAACTTCAACAGCAAACAAAACCTTACAGCGAAAAGACAGAACCGCTTTATACGTTGTATTCCTATTTTTCTAAATCCAAAGAGACAAGTGCCCGGGAGAAAGTAGAAGCGGTTATTGATTCCATAGATAAACTGATGAATGAAAAAGTATACGGCGAGTATGTGAGAAAAAATCCCTCTTCTCCTTTAGCTATGTATGCTTTGCAGCAATATGCCGGCTGGAATATTGATGCCGACAAAGTGGAACCTCTTTTCAATACCTTATCTGAGGCTACTAAAAATTATCCTTCTGCCGTGGATTTTAGGAAAAATATGGAGATAGCCCGGAAAACAGGGATTGGTAAACTGGCGATGGACTTTACACAGAATGATACATTGGGTAAGCCGGTTACTCTCTCTTCTTTAAGAGGTCGTTACCTGCTCATTGATTTTTGGGCCAGCTGGTGCGGACCCTGCCGTGCTGAGAATCCCAACGTGGTGAAAGTATTTAATAAATACAGGGAGAAAGGGTTTCATATCATCGGCGTATCACTCGATCGTCCGGGACAAAAAGAAAAATGGATAAAAGCCATTCATGATGATGGACTCGACTGGACACAGGTGAGTGACCTTCAATTCTGGAATAATGAAGTGGCTAAGCAATATGGCATCCAGGCTATTCCTCAAAACTTATTATTAGACCCCGAAGGCAAGATCATTGCTAAAAATATAAGAGGTGAAGAACTTGAACAGAAAGTAAGTGAAGCGATCGAAGGCAAAAAAGGGTTTTAATAAATCACCCGGTTCATACGGCAGCTTTCTTTTAGTAATTTTCCCACACTAAGCTATTGGTTATAGCAGCCGCTTATTTCCAGGATCGCTATGGTTTTTTGTATATAGATAGGTATTAAAGTTGATTGTCCAGCATCCGTTCAATGGCTGATAGTTTTTCCAGCACACTTTCCTTATCAGCAGCAGAAGCGCCGGCCGCTTTTTGTTCGGTGGCCAGCCAGATAAGTACCATGGCAATATAATCCTGCATATCCTTGCCGGCAAACTCGGTCTTGTACTCTACGATCTTATCATTGATCGTCTTTACTGTTTTCCTCACCACTTCTTCATCTTTAGGTTGAATCTTGATGCGGTAACTCCGGTCGCCGATTGTTATGCTGGCGGCAATTAATGTATCCATAATTTGCTTTTTCAAAAATTAGGGCCTATATTGGATTTCCCGTAAATCGTCCTTTCAAAATTCTTTCTACCGTCCCTCTGACAACACAAACCAACAACCTGTAGCAATGTTTGTCAAAGTTAAGTCATCAGTATTTATTGATGCAGTTCAGTTTGAATTAACGGCTCTCAAAGGCAATTGTCTTCGTGGTGTGTTAAAAGATGATAGTGGTATGGTATGCCGCATACTGGAAAAAGATATCGCAGTAGATAAGGAACAATTCACCTGGTCAGGATTAAATGATCTTCCGTATGGCAAGTACACCATGGAATTATCGCATGGGGAAGATGAAATGAAAATGAACCTGGTGAAGAGAGTATAAATTATTTACTCAATAAAGTGATGCAGCGGTCAATTTCTTTCAGGTAACCATTGATCCTTTTTTCAAAATCTTTTTTATCTGCTTCATTCATTTCAACTGCACTGAATTTAAGGATCTCAGCCTGCTGTTTCAGGTCATCCATTTTCTGCTGATTAACCAGCTCTTCTTCTTTTGACGAATTCAATTCCTTTTTAAGCTGTTCATTCTCTTTTTGAAGGGCAGCCTGTTTCTTCAGCAATAATTGCAGTTTATCCTGAATTCTTTTTAATTGCACTTCGGTTTCACCCATACAAATTGATTAACTGATATCATTTGCGTATTTCAGCACGAAGGTCTTTTTCCAGTGAATCCATAATCGTTTTCATCCACTCATCTATTTCTTTATCAGTAAGCGTTTTTTCCTCATCCAAAAAAGTAAAACTTACGGCGAGTGATTTTTTATCAGCGCCGAGCTTCTCGCTTTCAAAAATATCAAAGAGTTGAACACCCTGGAGTTTATTCAGCTTTATCTTTTGAACGGTATTCTCTACTTCTTCATACGCCAGTTGTTTGGGAACGATCATCGCTACATCTCTTTGCACGGCAGGAAATCTTGGTAATTCCCTGATCACAGGTTTTTGTTGCGCTGCCAATTGCGACAACAATGCCCAGTTAAGTCCGGCAAAATAAACCGGTTGTTTAATATCAAATTTTGTCAATACTTTTTTGGTTACTTCACCTGCACCAGCAATGATCTGGCCATTTAATTTAAATACAATATGGTTGTCCAGTTTGGGAACAGACAACGCTTCAACGGAATCGGAAGTAACACCCAATGCATTCAATACGGCTGAAACTGTTCCCTTCAGGTTATAAAAATCGCTCCCTCTGCTTTTTTGTTTCCAGCTATCTTCCGAAGTTTTACCAGTGATCACCAAACAGAGTTTTTCAGATTCCTGGTATTTGCCGGAGCCGGATGTGCTATAAGCCTTTCCAAATTCGAATAGGCGCAACGAATTGTTTTTGTGATTCAGGTTATGCGCCACTGATTCTAACGCTGTTTCAAAAAGTGAATTCCTCAAAATATTCAATTCAGCGCTCAGGCTATTCATCATCTTTACCATAGTTGTCTGTTCTTCTTCCGAAAAATAAGCAGCATTGGTAATGGAGTTGGTCATGATCTCATTAAATCCAAGACCTACGAGGTAATTAGCAATTTTTTCGCGGTAGGTTTCTGTCGCATAATTTTCTTCCACTGACGGTGTGATCGTGATGGCTTCAGGAATTTCTACATTGTCCAATCCATCAATGCGCAACACTTCTTCCACGAGATCGGCGGATAAACTGATATCGGGTTTATGATAAGGAACAGCTACTCTCAGTTCATCTATTCCTTCTTTGATCACTTCAAATCCAAGGCTCGTAAGAATATTTTTTACGGCATCAGGATGATAATTCTTACCGCTCATTTTTTTCAGGAAATGATATTTGATCGCTACTTCTGTTTTTGGTTTCATACCCGGATATACATCCACGATCTCCGAAGCAATTTCTCCGCCCGCCATTTCTTTGATCATCAATGCTGCTCTTTTCAATACATTCACTGTAGCAGAAATATCAGTGCCTTTTTCAAAACGGCTGGCTGCATCTGTGCGGAGCCCATGCCGGAAAGATGTTTTGCGGATCGTCACCCCATCAAAGCAGGCGCTTTCTAAAAATATATTGCTTGTTTTTTCTGTGACCCCGCTGTGCAATCCGCCAAAC
Source organism: Chitinophagaceae bacterium (assembly GCA_036383515.1). GTDB lineage: Bacteria > Bacteroidota > Bacteroidia > Chitinophagales > Chitinophagaceae > CADEDV01. The sequence continues at coordinate 27,499 of DASVOE010000100.1, forward strand.
ACACCGGCAATGCACATGCCTTCTTTGCTATTGCAGATCATCAGGTCTTCGGCACTCAATTTTCTTTCTTTTTCATCCAGCGTTACAAACAGAGTTCCTTCCGGTAAATTTTTTACGATTACTTTTTTATCGGTGATTGCATCGGCATCAAATGCATGCAATGGCTGGCCGGTTTCATGCTGGATATAGTTGGTGATGTCTACAATATTATTAATGGGGCGAAGTCCAATGGCTTTCAGTTTTTGCTGCATCCATTTTTGCGATTCCTTTATTGTAACGTTTGCCAGGCTTACTCCACTATACCGGGGACAAGCTGCCGCATTTTCCACTTCCACTGATACAGACAAGGAGGTATTGTCTGCCTTAAATCCATTGCTGTAAGGTAATTTCGGCCTGATATCCTTTTTATCATGATGCGATAAATAAGCACATACATCTCTGGCCACTCCCCAATGACTCATGGCATCCATGCGGTTGGGTGTCAATCCTATTTCATAAACAATATCATCATAGGGATGAAAATAATCAGCAGCTCTTGTACCTACTTTTACATCAGCTGGCAACACGAGTATGCCGTCATGCGATATGCCTAAGCCCACCTCATCTTCTGCACAGATCATTCCATGACTTTCCACGCCCCTGATCTTTGCCACTTTCATCGTCAATGGATCGCCGCCTGCCGGATAAATAGTGGAACCAACGGGAGCAACAATTACTTTTTGACCGGCGGCCACATTAGGAGCACCACAAACAATTTCTAATGGCACAGCATTTCCCAGGCTCACTTTAGTAAGTGTAAGTTTGTTAGCATTGGGATGTTTTTCAGTACTCAGCACTTCGCCAATGATCAACCCTTTCAGTCCGCCTTTTATCTCTTCATACTTGTTCATGCTTTCCACTTCTAATCCAACAGAAGTGAGGATACGGCTCAGTCTTTCAGGATCAACAGTTACCGGTAAATATTCACTCAGCCATTTGTACGAGATCGTCATGTTAGGATGGTTCTTTTAATAGCTGCGAAGATAAAGGAAAGGGGGCAAGTGAGCAGGAAGTGTACCTGCAATAGCCTTGTTTGTCCTGGGATTGTCGCAACCCTATATTAGCGACAAGGCTTAGTAAAGAAGAGTTGAAACCGAAATTTTATAAACTGTGCAAAAAAATAAAGCTGGATGAAGTTCTTGTCGCCCAAAATGATGTAACTTTTATACAAAAGATTAACCTAACAGGGATTATAATTCGACCACACAAGCATTATTAAAAACTTTTTAAAAGAAATGCTTTATGAAACTTCATGCTTCGCCATACATTAATGGTAAACAAAAAACAATTGAATTTTCTGTTCGTAATAACTGCGCTTCGCAAATTTCACTGGCCGGTAGTTTTAATCACTGGGCACAGGATGTGTTATTGATGGAGCCGGATAAAAAAGGTATTTGGAAAATAAAAATTCCTATGTTGCCAGCCGGGAAGTATCATTACAAATTTTTTGTAGATGATAAAATGTGGCTGGAAGATATCGATAATCCTTACAGGGAGCCGGATGGATGTAGTGGGTTCAATAGTATACTCATTATTGAAAATTGACGACGTTCATGTCGGTTTGCCGAATATAGAAACCAAGACGAATCGATCAGCATAGAAATAGAAAAGACAATAGCTATGTTTTTAATGGCATAAGAGAATGTCTGGGAAATTCTATTTTTCATTCACCCGCCTGGGGAGGATTAAGCCTGCTTTCACCTGCATAATATAAGCAGATACGATGTCCATCGGGATCACGGAGATAGGCCTCCCGCCAAAGCCAGGGCTCACCTTTTGGTTCCTGCTCAAAAATGATCCCGCTATCTTTTAAAAATTGTACAACAGTTTCCAATTTTTCATTCTCCACATAAATCACCGTTGATCCGGGTTGTATATCATGGCTAAGATGAAGTGAGAATGTGGCATTATTTCCCGGTATAATGAAGCGGCAATAATGATCTGCTCTCACGAGCAGGTGAAGCCCAAGCGTCTTATAAAAATCAATTGAACGCTGAATATCGCTTACGGAAATAGTGATATGATTCAAATTCATAACAACTGATTATCATATCAAAGATAGTACCTGACAATTGGTTGGGTTCATATAGGCTGGTGGATGTTTTGGTTTGTATCATGATAATATTTTTTCAGACAATATAACTTCCTCGTTGAATAGAACAATGAATAATATTTGTACAGGTGTGGCATAAAATTTATAGCAGGAATTATAAAAAGTTTATGGCAAAGTATTCACAAAAAGCACAGGACAAAGTAGGAGATGTAATGCATGAAATGAAAAAAGGCACTTTGAAAAGCGGCCGCAGTGGTAAAAAAGTAACAAGCCGCAAGCAGACCATTGCTATTGGTTTATCTGAAGCAAGGGAAGCTGGCGCTAAAGTGCCAAAGAAAAAAGTTGCAGCGAAAAGAAAGACAGCAAAAAAGAAAAGTAGTAGCAAATAATAAGTTGGTAATTGCTGTAACCGGAAAAATATTTTTTGAAGTTTGCTGCAGCGAATAATCCCCTATTTTTGCAGCCCGTTGGGGTTTAGCTCAGCTGGCTAGAGCGTCCCGAAGGTTTTCGGGAAGGTCAGCTGGAACAATAGAGGTCTTGCAAAAATAATAGGGGGTTTAGCTCAGTTGGCTAGAGCGTTTGCATGGCATGCAAAAGGTCACCGGTTCGACTCCGGTAACCTCCACAGGTAAAAGTTCTGATTGTTATCAGGACTTTTATGCTTTATACTGTTTACATATTATATTCTCCTTCTCTGGATCAATATTATATTGGGTATTCCCAGGACGTGAATGACAGAATTTTCAGGCATAACAACTCTGGTAGCAAAGCCACCAAAAAAGCAAACGATTGGAAATTAGTTTATGCTGAATCATTTGATTCAAAAACTGCTGCCTATAAAAGGGAAATGGAAATTAAGAGAAAGAAAAGTAGAAAGTATATTGAATGGCTGATTAGCTCAGTTGGCTAGAGCGTCCCGAATGCTTTCGGAAAGGTCACCGGTTCGACTCCGGTAACCTCCACAGGTAAAAGTTCTGATTGTTATCAGGACTTTTATGCTTTATACTGTTTACATATTATATTCTCCCTCTCTGGATCAATATTATGTTGGGTATTCTCAGGACGTGAGTGACAGAATTTTCAGGCATAACAACTCTGGTAGCAAAGCCACCAAAAAAGCAAATGATTGGAAATTAGTTTATGCTGAATCATTTGATTCAAAAACTGCTGCCTATAAAAGGGAAATGGAAATCAAGAGGAAGAAAAGTAAAAAATATATTGAATGGCTGATTAGCTCAGCTGGCTAGAGCGTCCCGAAGGCTTTCGGGAAGGTCACCGGTTCGACTCCGGTAACGTCCACAGGTAAAAGCTCTGATTGTTATCAGGACTTTTTGCTTTATACTGTTTACATTAGGAAATAGGAATTAAAAAAGTAAAAATTGAAGACTGATTAGCTCAGTTGGTTAGAGCGTCCCGAAAGCATTTTTTAGTTGCCTTTCTTTTTTGCTCTTAAATTCTTGTCAGAATTGAGAAGTGCTGCCCATACAACCAGCTGTAAAATTATTTTATGACCTGCACGATTAACATGTTCTAATGATCAAAAAAATTATAGCCAGCTTAATAACACTATTTTCTAATAATGTTTTAGTGGCTTCATGCACATGCTTTTCAACGGTACTGACACTGATATTTAATTGTTCGGATACCTGCCGGTAACTGAACCCATGGAGTTTAACCAGTGTATATACTTCGCGGCGCCTGGGTGGCAGCTTTTTAAACAATTCATCCAACTCGGTTCTGCTATCTTTCGCTTCTATATAAGCATCTATATTATTATCGCTCTTTTCATTTAAAAAGGGTTCCAGGCTTTCTGTCAATACATCCCGTGCATTCTTTCTTAAATGGTCAATGCAAATGTTCCTGGTAAACGTGTATAATAGTGGTAACACTTCTTTTTCTGTATCTATGACGTCTATTCTTTCCCATAATTTCATATAGCATTGCTGCATGCAATCCTGCACTTTGGAATCATCTTTCAGGATTTTTTTTGCGAATCCGTAAAGTTTGTCTTTGGTACTGTAAAATATTTTTTCGAAGAGGCCAACTCTCTCATCAATGTAACGCACAATGGATATATATTTATTTTGGGTGTGGCAAAAATAAATCCTGTGTAAGGTTTTTTATTTGTATCAATATTGTTTATTTATGAATTTTTTTTTGACTTCCCTTATCCATAAGCATTTCAGCCTGCTATGTTATGGAATTATTATCTCCGAAAATGAATAGGGGTTTCCTGTAAGCTCATGCGTGAAATAGCTACAGTCAACCATATCATCAATGACGAGGGAGTTATTCGAGAAATATATTGAAGGGAATTGCAACGCACAGGAAAAAGAAAAAGTAGCACGATGGCTGCTCTCAGTGTCTGACGTTGAATTAGACAGGTGGATACTAAAATACTGGCAAACGGATTACCCGGAAATGCCCCGGCAACAGGAACAACTGGTAAAGGAGCGATTAAATCTGTTAACGAAAAATACCGGCAGGATTGTTACTACCAACCGCTTTCATTTACACCGGTACTATGTGGCAGCGGCAAGTATTTTATTGATCATCATTACAGGTATATTAATTATATCAAAGCATCCTGTTAATACTGGCATTGCCAATAAAGAATCACAGCCTGCAGGGTCAGCATCACCTGATAGTTGGGTCAGCATAAGAAACGATAGCAGCGCCAAACGTACCTGGAAACTGGAAGACGGAACAGAGGTAACACTGTTCAAAAATTCCGGCATTCGCTGCGTTAAATACTTTGAACATGACCGGCGTAATATCTATTTGGAAGGAAGCGCTTTTTTTCATGTGCATAAGGACAGTAAGCGTCCATTCACCGTATATGGAAACAATATAAGCGTTACTGCTTTAGGAACCTCATTTTTAGTAAATGCTCCCCAAAATAGCAGTGCTTTTACTGTTAAATTATTTACAGGAAAAATAGTGGTAAAAACGACCAGGCAAATGGCTGGCTGGGATGGAAATATCATTCTGCAACCCGGCATGCAATTGCAATACAGAGACGCAACCAGCCCTGTTGTATCCAGGTTTAATATCGGGAAATTAAACAACACAGAAGAAGTTGCAAACAGCGAGATCAGGTTCAATAATACCTTGCTGCCGGAAGTAATGAAAAAGCTATCCTCATTCTATAATGTTCGCATAGCGTATGATCACAATGACATTGATAAAATGAATTTTACCGGTGTCGTTAACCAGTCTGACGATATCAGATCCATTCTCACTATAATCACCGGAATGAATAACCTGAAATTAGACACGATCCCGGATGGTTTTTCAATAAAGCTGCAAAAAGATTAATTATAATATTAACTAATGAAAACAAGATTTTTTAACATGAAGACAATAAAGAACAAAGTAATATCAGGTTGCATGATCTTACTTTTATTAGGCTGTGTTCCCGTGATGGCACAGCAACAATCAGCCGTTGTTACAGGCACAGTGGTAAACGAAAAAAGCGAAGTGCTTTCCGATGTTACCGTAATGATAAAAGCTGAATTAACGGACGAAAGCTACTCTGCATTGACTGATAAGAACGGTGCATTTATTTTCAAAAAACTAAAAGCCGGTGAGAATTATGAATTTACCGTGTCTTATATCGGCTATGAAACAACCATTATAAAAAAATACCTGGTAAAGAAAAATGAAAGCAATTCCGTACTGGTCAGGTTACAACCAAAGAGTTCCTCGCTCGACGAAGTTATCGTTACAACTGCGTTAGGCATTAAACGGCAGAAGAGATCACTTGGTTATGCAACAACTGAACTGGAAGGCAGCAAACTAACCAGCGCAATGTCCAATAACTGGACAGACGCATTGTCGGGAAAAGTAGCCGGCCTTAACCTGGTGCGGTCTAATGGAGGACCATCAGGATCGAATTCGATCATATTAAGAGGAGAAAATAATATTACCGGCTCTAATGAAGCCCTCGTAGTAGTAGATGGAGTGGTAATTAATAATGGAAGCGGCCGTGTTACCGGAACGGGTTACAAGGCCCAGGCGGATGCGGATTCACCAAGCGATTATGGAAGCGGACTTAATGATATTAATCCCGAAGATATTGCCAGCGTATCTGTTCTGAAAGGACCAGCTGCAGCAGCACTATACGGACAAAGAGGCGCTAACGGAGCTGTGATCATTACAACAAAATCAGGAAGCAAGCAGACAAAAGGAATTGGCGTTTCTTTCAATTCAGATTTTTCGGTGGAGCAGAGCTACCGCTTTCCGAAATTTCAATATGAATATGGTCAGGGTAATGGCAACGCTAAATATTATTCATACAACAATTCTGTAGATGGTGCGAGCACCAAAGGAACAAGCAGTGCCTGGGGGCCCAAATTTAATGGCCAGCTGTATTATCAATATGACCCTGCGACACAGGCTGGGGGAATTACACGTACTCCGTGGATCGGTTATCCCGGAGCTGTGGAAGATTTTTTTGAACTGGGTCACACATTCACGAACAGCCTGGCACTGGAAGGCGGAAATGAGAACACACAAATCCGTTTCTCTGCCACCCGTGCCGACAATTCCTGGATAATGCCCAACACCGGGTATGCAAGAAATACATTCAATATCTCTGCAAACCATAAGGTAAACGATAAACTAAGGCTTTCTTCCAACATTATTTATACCGATAAGAATAGTAAGAACCTTCCGGCAGTTGGATACAATAACCAGACGGTGATGTATTGGACAGCATTTATGCAACCCAATGCACCATTATCCTGGATAAAAGACTATTGGGCAAAGGGCAAAGAAGGAATATTGCAAAACTATCCGTTCAGCTCCAACCCCGACAACCCATACCTGATCAGTTATGAGATGCTCAATAAATCTGTCCGTAATGGAATCACCGGGAACATTATGGTCAACTATGCATTTACAGATGTATTGAATTTAATGCTGCGTACTTCGCTCGATTATGCATACGAAGCCCGCAGCCAGCAACGGCCTTTTGATACAGAAAAATTTAAGGAAGGAATGTATCGTACGCAGAACATTTTCTCACAGGAATTAACGACAGACTTCCTGTTAAGATATAATCCCAAAATAAACCGCACATGGACAACTTCTTTCTCATTCGGTGGAAGCACCCTTAAAAATAGATACCTGGAAGATGAGATAAGAGCGGATATGCTCCTGTTCCCGAATATATACAACCTTGCCAATGCCAAAAATCAATTGATAGCTATACCTTACCGGAGCAACTATGCTGTTAATAGTCTCTATGCCCTGGCAAACATCAGCTTTAAAAATTACCTCTACCTCGATGTAACCGGAAGAAATGACTGGAACAGCGTACTGGCTACTCCCAGTTCAACTTCCAATGCGTCGTTTTTTTATCCTTCCATGAGTATGAGTGCCATTGTTTCCGACATGGTTAAACTGCCGAAGGCTGTATCCTTTTTAAAGCTAAGAGCTTCTTACGCAGGTGTGGGCAGCGGACGGAATGTGCCTTACCTGACCTCTGTTGGTTACGTGGCACAGAGTGTGTATCCAGGTGGGTTGGCCAATCCGACAACACTTGCTAACCTTAATCTAAAGCCCTTATATACTTCAAGTTTCGAAGTTGGGACCAATGTGCGCCTTTTTAATAATAGACTTGAATTCGATGTAGCTCTCTATAAATCAAATACCACCAACCAGATACTTTCTGCAGGTCTGGATCGTGCTACAGGCGCTAACAGTGCCATTGTAAATGCGGGTGAAGTAGAGAATAAAGGAATTGAGGTACAAGTGAACGGCAGACCTTTCAAGGGTACCAGAGAATTTAACTGGAACGTATTTGCTACTTTCTCGGCAAACAAAAACAAAGTTCTTTCTATGACGGATGATCTGCCTGAATTACAATTACAAAGCGGCCCACAAGGCGCCAGTGCTGTAATAGCCAAAGTAGGAGGCAGTATAGGAGCACTATATGGCATCGGCTTCCAACGTGCACCCGACGGACAGATCATTTACAAAGATGGCTACGCACAAAGAACAACGCAAATGATCTACTTAGGCAATGTAACTCCAACATGGAAACTTAGTATCGGGAATGAATTTAGATACAAACGCCTCCGGCTTAGTATTCTGTTTGACGGACAATATGGTGGATCTGCTTTTTCTATGACGCATGCCAGTAATATGACCCAGGGTAAGATCAAAGAGACGCTACCCGGTCGTGACGACGGTATGATTGGGAAAGGAGTTATAGATAATGGTAACAATACATTCCGTCCTAATGATGTAAAGGCAGCTGACATAAGTCTCTATTATGAATCTGTAGGTGCAAGAGAAAATGCAGAAGGAAATACATTTAAAACAGACTTTATAAAATTCCGTGAATTCAATCTTTCATATGATATCCCGGTGAATATGGCCAAACGACTGGGTTTACAAAAAGCCTCGGTAGGACTGTACGGTCGTAACCTTATGATCTGGTCAAAATGGCCGCAGTTTGATCCGGAATTCGGTACACTTAATAATGGCACGATCGATAAAGGCCTGGAATCATCCCAGTTCCCATCCACCAGAACGATAGGCATAAAGCTTAGCGTAGGAATCTAAATTAATTTAAACGTATCATAAATAAATTACAGAAAATGAAACGATGTCAATTATTTCCATTTCTTATAGCGTTGCTGGTATTCAGTTCCTGCAAGAAGGATTTTATGGAATTAAATAAAAATCCTAATACACTCGAACGGGCATTGCCTAAAACACTACTGGCACCTGCACTGACCGAGATAGTTAAATTCAATGCAAAACAGGCTGAAAGCTTTGGTAACGAATTGATGCAGGTACATATAGATATGGGAGGCTCCAATGCTAAACCCTATCGCTATGATATTCCTACTTCTTTAGCGATAGCACCGTATAATAGCTGGTTCCTGCAGATCCCTAATTTCAGAGACATTTATTCCGGTGCACTTTACAGGCTCGGGATCGATAGCCTTGGTCATAATAAAACATATATGGCTATAAGTCTTATATGCGAAGCATGGGTAATGTCTTTAATAACGGATACCTATGGTGATGTACCCTTTACAGAAGCAGGGCAGGCCAAAGAACAAAAATTCCTTCCCAAGTTTGATTCACAGGAAAGTATTTACCTGGGTCTTTTTGCTAAACTGGAAGAAGCCAATACATTATTAAAAACAAATGCAGATTTTCCGGTAGATGAGCAGGCAGCCGATCCGTTATATAAAGGTGTAGCATTGAAATGGCGCAAATTTGGCAACTCGCTTTACCTACGGTTATTATTAAGAGCTTCTGCCAAATCAGTGTCAAATGCCCCTGCAAAGATTTCAGCGATCGTATTAAATACAACCGACTATCCGCTGATTGATAATAATGATGCCTCTGCTATATTAAGATGGACAGGCACTGTACCCTACGATTCTCCTTTTGCTACTACCAAAACGGCTGCATGGAATACCCGTGGTTATACAAACTTCTTTATTAATAATTTAAAGCTTTGGAATGATCCACGGCTTGCTAAATGGGTAAAGAAAGATGCCAACAATCAATATACAGGTGTTCCCAGTGGATTTTTACCGTCAGACAATCCACCCAAAGGATCAAGCCGGCCCAATACTTTGCAAACAGAACCGCTTCTTGGAAATATGCTGAATTATTCGGAAGTGCAGTTTATGCTGGCAGAAGCTGCAGCAAGAGGCTGGATTACCGGAGCTGCAAAAACATACTATGAAAACGGCATTACATCTCACATGACTCTTTGGGGACTGACACTTCCTACCGGGTATTTATCCTCTGCCCCCATCGCCTGGAAGGACACTGATAACCTTGAAGCAAAGCTTGAAAAGATACACCTGCAAAAGTATTATAGCCTGTTCTTTACTGATTTTCAGTCATGGTTTGAATACCGCAGAACCGGCCACCCCATACTGCCCCAGGGGAATGGATTACTAAATAACGGATTGATGCCGGCAAGATTAATGTATCCTGTTTATTTGCAGTCAAGCAATGGCGCTAACCTAAGAGATGCTATCACAAGGCAGGGTCCTGACGATATAAATACAAAAGTATGGTGGCAGAAACCTTAAACCGTTGCCTGTAAAAATTATTAATTATAGTAATCGCATATATCTTATGATACCCAAAATGTTTTTAAATCAGAACGGCAGACTGACAATGATAATGGTTTTATTAGTGCTGACCCTGGGCTCTGTTGCACAGGAGACGCCAACTAACAACCCAACTGCAAAAGATATATTATTATCTAACGGCTGGACGATAACACCCATTGGCAGGTCCTTACCCCTCGGTGATCTTCCTTTAAATATCCAGGTATCCAACTCAAAAAAATTATTAGCTGTTACCAATAATGGTCAGAGCAGGCAAAGCATTCAATTGATCGACATTGCCACAGAGCGAATACTGGATGATGTGGAGATTGATAAATCCTGGTATGGATTGCAATTCAGTAAAGACGATAAATGGCTTTATGCCGGAGGAGGAAACGATAACTGGATACTTCGTTACCCGGTTATTGGCAATAAGCTGGGCACTCCCGAACCTATTGTATTGGGAAAGTCGATGGAAGATGATATTAGTCCGACCGGGATTGCGGTAGATAGCAGGAATAAATTTCTTTATACGGTAACCAAAGAAGACAACCAGCTTTACATTATCGATCTGGATGCTAAAAAAGTAATAAAAAAGGTAGCACTTGGAGCAGAGGGCTATAGCTGTATGCTTTCCAGGGATGAAAAAACATTGTTCATCTCTGTTTGGGGCGCAGATAGAATCGCTTTTTATGATATTGCATCCGGCAGCATCACGGCGACTGTTTTAACGGAAAGTCATCCAAACGAGCTCCTGTTAAATAAAAAGGGTAATTATCTTTATGTAGCTAATGCCAACTCCAATTCAGTTTCGGTCATCGATGTAAATACCCGGAAAGTAAAAGAAATCATATTTGCTACTTTATATCCCACTAAATTAACAGGTTCAACTACTAACGGGCTTGCATTTTCTGAAGACGAAAAGACATTGTATGTAGCTAATGCCGATAACAATTGCTTGGCTGTGTTCGATGTTTCTACACCCGGAAAGAGTATTGCCAGGGGATTCATTCCTACCGGCTGGTATCCCACTAGTTTGAAAGTAGTAGGGAAAAAGATCCTTGTAGCAAATGGCAAAGGCTTTTCAAGTCTCGCCAATCCTAAAATGAGCCAACCAGTTTTTAAGAATGATGATGTTGGAATGCATGTAGGGCCGGATAAAAAACTAAGGGTT
>DASVOE010000101.1:0-2259 GCA_036383515.1 Chitinophagaceae bacterium
GAAAAACCCATCGCTGATGCGGCTCATTTATTTATGGGCAGCTGGGGTGGTATTCTCATCGCATGCGGAGCGGTCATATCCATTACCGGAACACTGAATGCAATTGTATTGGGCGGCTCCAGGCTTCCTTATGCATTCAGCAATGAAGGACAGTTTCCGAAAGTGTTTTCTTTTGTTCATCCCAAACGGCTTACTCCTACGTGGTCATTATTACTTTTTATTGCAATAACCACAGTGGTTTCGTTAGTATGGTCCTTTTTTGCAGCATTGACCATCGGGGCTATTATCAGGGTAATGGTTTACTTTATGGTATGTATCTCTATGATAAAGCTTCGTAAAAAGGATCAGGGAGGGAAAGATTTTTATAAACTTCGTTTTGGAGTTTTTTTTGCCGTTGCCGGAATTCTTTTTTCGTTATGGCTGCTGACCGCTTCGAAGATCACCGAACTAAAGGATGTTTCCATCTGCATCTTTATAGGTGTTGTTGTTTATGGATTATATAAGTGGTTTAAAAATCATCCATCAAAGGAGAAAAAAAATATTTAACAACGTCTCATTATAAACCCGCTGCAAAAAATGGATGCATTGTTTATGGGAAGTTTTGAATAACCCTTTTTGGTAATCGCCCCTTCCTGCCTTAGTCCGAAAAAAATAATTATCTTTTGCTGCCACATGAACCACCAGCCATCGTCCTTATCACCCAATTCCCGCAACAGGCGGATCATTAAGTTCCTGATCTATGTGATCGTTGGTTTTTTATGTGCTTTCCTGTATCGCCGGTTGAAAAACTGAGTTATTCTTGTTTACAGTTCTATCCGTCTTTGAAAACTTCCGTGTGTAAAAACGATAAACCAACAATATGGAAGTACATACCCATACTCACACCGCAAGGAAAAAATGGACCCACTATTTCTGGGAGTTTCTTATGTTATTCCTCGCTGTATTTGCAGGATTCCTGGCCGAAAATCAACGGGAACATTATATCGAAAATCAACGGGCAAAGGCGCTTGCAAAAAATCTTTACAAGGAATTATATACCGACTCCGTTACAGTTAATCAATGTATGCTGAACAGAAGTTTAAAGGAAAAAGAATGTATTTATTTTATTGATTATGTAAAAGATAGTAATCTGGTCAATGTCTCTGCCCGGTTTTTTCCTGCATTTACATCAGCGTTAATTCAAATTCAGGGTATCATATTCGAGCCCAATGATGGTATTTTAAACCAATTGAGAAATTCGGGTGAACTGCGTTATTTTAAAAACGGCGAACTCCAGGCTGACATTGGAAAGCTAAGTGTAAAAATTGCGCATACCAGGTCCCGGAATGACAGGGAATACAGTTATGTGGAATTTTATAACCGTCCATTCATCCTGAAGCATTTTGATTTTAAATGGTATGAAGCTTATACCCGCAACGGGACTGTGCCTTTGATAGAGGCCTTAAAACAGGACATACAAGTGCAGGTGCCTGCGAAAATTGTAAACTCCGATAAGTTCAACAGGCAGGAAGCTGAAAATGTAGCTTCTTATTATTTGCTTATGTTAAGATCAACAAGGCAAATACAATACAAAGACTATGCAGATGCAAATCATCGTGTATTAGAATTATTAAGAAAAGAATTTCATTTGAAATAATTATTTATGGAAGTACATGCACACACTCACACACCAAGGAAAAAATGGACCCATTATTTCTGGGAATTTCTAATGTTGTTCCTCGCAGTATTCTGCGGGTTCCTGGCAGAAAATATCAGGGAACATACGATTGAACATAAAAGAGCAAAACAATTTGCTCTCTCACTGGTAAGCGACATAAAAACAGATACCGCTGCCTTACATACAGCTATTGATTTCGGAAATAAAAAGATTAAAACAGTTGATAGTTTAATTGAACAGCTCGAATTATCAAAAGAAAAGTGGAAGGATACGTTGGTATATAAATATCAAGGTGCCGCCGGTAGGGTCAGACCCTTCGAGCACAATTCGGGTACCTACGAGCAAATGAAAGCATCCGGTTCATTGAGATATTTTAAACAGGATCTGACTGATCTATTGAATCAGTATGATGCACAAGCAAAAAAAACAAAAGTTCGGGAAGACATTCATTTGAACTATGCCTCCAACCTATTAAATCCGTTCATACTGCAGGTGGTGGATGCGAGACCTATTATTCAACTACAGGATGGCACACCTCCAACACACCCCCTTGTTTTTCGTAAAACAGATAAGGAAACGATTGCACTTTGGATCAATTATGC
>DASVOE010000102.1:0-25654 GCA_036383515.1 Chitinophagaceae bacterium
TTTTGCCATAATACAATCTAACTATATCTTCTTTAAATATCTATTGTAAGACGAACAATCGTTTGAATACCCTGAGGGTTAAAGGCTGTCAAAAATAAGGTTTTGTTTTGATTGTGTTTAGACAACACAGGAGAGGTTATATTGTTCTATTTTATTTTTTAATAGGAATACCCACTGGCACGGAGAAAAAACAAGTGTTTATTTCAAATATTTACATACTATTTCCATGCGTTTAAGATTATTCATACTTGTTTTCGTTTTTATCAACCTAAAGTCTTCGGCCCAGGTTGATAATAGTAAATGGTTGAGAGGTTTTCCAATTACCAGCTATATAATAGATATCACGGATAGTGCAAAAGTGGTCCAGGTGTATTTACCGGGCGGACCCGCATTCAAGGAAAAACAGATTGGTCTCTTAAGGGGATTGTATAATGGCTTACCCGCAGATACAATGATTATTGGAACCGGTCGTTGTCATCTTATTAAAGGCGATTATTATTATTTCACTATCTCTTATAAAAAAGGACAACGCTTACCAAAGGAAAACGATCTGCTTTACACTTTTGTTGACCCGCCACTGATTTATCGTAAACAGTTTGCAGTACTTGCTTCTCATTTTATTGAATTACAAAATGTGTATGAAGATCCGTTTTATGACCGGGTGGGTATTTTTAATAAATGGAAAGAAGAGGATGAAAAGTCAACTATAGATTCAATGGTAAGCGATATACAATTTACCGGGCAATATTTTTTGAAGAACGATCCCTCAATGGATGTACTGATCAAAACAGGTCAGTTCAGGGACCAGAAGGTTTTGTCTGTGATGACTAAATGTCAACCGGGTAATGTAAAAGATTTTTTAAACTACGTTATTGCCCGGCCCCGGTTATATGCTGGTAAAAAATGGAAGATGTCTGAAATTTTTGCAACCTGGCTTAGCGCCGGTGCACCAGTAGTGATGAAATAGATGGAAAATACATTCTATCCCTGTATTAAGCCTTTTGTCAGCCCATTATTTTTTTAGCTACAGTTTCGCCTAACTTTAGTGAGATTAAAAATCAAAAACATGAAAAAATTATTTTCATTATTGCTTCTTTTATTTCCAATGTTGCTATCGGCACAATTACTTTATCCGGAAACAAAGAAAGTGGATACGGTCACCGATTATTTTGGAACCAAAGTAGCCGACCCATACCGCTGGCTTGAAGATGATAACAGCGAGGAGACCAAAGCCTGGGTAGCTGAACAAAATAAAGTAACACAAAGTTATCTTTCTAAAATTCCTTTTCGTGACAACGTGAAAAAAAGACTGGAAGAATTATGGAACTATCCCAAATACTCTTCACCCTTTAAAGAAGGAGAGTATTATTATTTTTTCAAGAACGATGGATTGCAGAATCAAAGTGTTGCTTATCGCCAGAAAGGTTTGAATGGCAAGCCTGAAGTATTTATTGATCCTAATAAATTAGCTGATGATGGCACAGCAGCATTAGCAGGATGGAGTTTTTCAAGAAACAGTAAGTATCTCGCTTACTCCGTCTCTCAATCAGGAAGTGACTGGCAAACAGGTTACCTGATGGATGTAAAGACAAAGAAAAAAATCGGGGAAGAATTAAAGTGGCTGAAATTTACCGGCTTTAGCTGGAAGGGTGATGATGGATTTTATTATTCCCGCTACCCGGCGCCTAAGGAAGGGGAAAATCTGAAAGGAAAAAATGAATCACCACAAGTTTATTATCACAAACTGGGAACGCAACAGTCAGAAGATAAATTGGTTTATGAAGATAAGGCACACCCGCAGCGTTTTGCAGGAGTAAGTTTGACAGAAGACGAACGTTTTTTAATACTCGGCACTTCTGAAGGAACAAGTGGAGGGGAAGTATGGTATAAAGACCTGAAAGATCCTGCGCAGAAAGATTTCAAATTATTGATTCCCGGTTTTGCTACTGAGCCGAATATAGTGGATAATATAGGAGGCAAATTGTTGTTATTAACCAACGATGGTGCGCCGAATTATAAATTGGTACTGGTTGATCCCGAAAATCCTGCAAAAGAAAATTGGAAAGAAATTATTCCTGAAAAGAAAGAAGTACTGCAAAATGTAACCACTGGTGGTGGTTTCTTGTTTGCCTCCTACCTGAAAGATGCATCCACCAAAGTGTACCAGCATGATTATACGGGTAAACTGGTAAGGGCAATTGAATTGCCGGGTATTGGAACAGCCGGTGGCTTTGGTGGTAAGAAAAAAGATAAAGAATTCTTTTATACGTTCACCTCTTTTAATTATCCTCCCACTATTTTCCGGTATGATATAGCAAGTGGTAACTCTTCTGTATTCAGGAAAACGGAAACAAAATTTGATCCTGCCAGTTTTGAAACAAAGCAATTATTTTTTACAAGCAAAGATGGAACAAAGGTTCCGATGTTTGTCACCTATAAAAAAGGATTACAACTCGATGGCAATAACCCGGTGCTTTTATATGGCTACGGTGGATTTAATATCCCGATGACACCCGGCTTCAGCATCTCCAATGCATTTTTTATGGAACAGGGTGGTGTATATGCACAAGTGAACCTGCGGGGTGGAAGCGAATACGGCGAAGAGTGGCATAAAGCCGGTATGCTGCAAAACAAGCAAAATGTATTTGATGATTTTATTGGCGCTGCAGAATATCTTATTAAAGAGAAATATACCAATAGCCAGAAGTTAGCGATACGTGGTGGCAGCAATGGAGGACTGTTAGTGGGTGCAGCGATGACCCAGCGCCCCGATCTCTTTAAAGTGGCCATTCCACAGGTAGGAGTAATGGATATGCTGCGTTATCACAAATTTACTATTGGCTATGCCTGGGCTGTGGAATATGGCAGCAGTGATAAAAAAGAAGATTTTGAATACCTGTATAAATATTCACCGGTGCACAACCTGAAGCCCGGTGTAAGTTACCCGGCCACTATCGTTACTACGGCTGATCATGATGACAGGGTAGTACCTGCACATTCTTTTAAATATGCGGCCACCTTACAGGCAGCACAGGCAGGCACCAACCCAACGTTGATACGTATTGAAAGTAAAGCTGGTCATGGTGCAGGTAAACCCGTGAGCAAACAGATTGAAGAAGTAACAGATATCTGGAGTTTTACTATGTATAATTTGGGTATGCCGTTTAAAGACCCGGCTACATCGAATGCTCCGAAAAAAGCATTCTGATCCTTAACCAGCATTAGATTTAATCATAATCCTGTTCTTTATTGAACAGGATTATGATTTATCAGGCATAGTGCTACTATCAGCTTTTATTACATTCTATACTGTAAAATCATGAACAGATTATCCAATAACAGTTCACTATTCAGCAGACAACTGAACTTCAGCGTTACAGCATTTCACACTTTCGCAGGATAGTTCTACTGGCTTCAAAAAAAATATGCGTAGTTAAATGACTACGCATATATTTGTAGCCAAATAGCTACGCAATGAATTTAAGACGAGACGTTTTTCAAGCCATAGCAGACCCTACCAGAAGAACTATACTTCTGTTGGTTGCTTCGCAATCCATGACAGCAGGTGCAATAGCCTCAAACTTTGACACAGCAAGACCAACCGTTTCAAAACACTTGCAAATACTCACCGAGTGCGAATTGCTTAAACAAGAGCAAAACGGCAGGGAGATTTCTTATCACATCAATGCAAAAAAAATGAAAGAAGTAGCTGACTTTATTGAACCATTCCGCAACATGTGGGATAGCAGGTTTAATAAATTAGAAACCATCATGAAAAAATACAATCCCTCCCGATAGCTATCGGGAAGCTATCGGGATAAAAAAAGTAGAATAATATGGAACGAAAAACAAAAATCAATGCCGAAGACGGCAAACAGGAATTAGTGATTACAAGAGAATTTGATTTGCCATTAGACTTACTTTTTAAAGCGTATGTAGAGCCTGGCATCGTTGAGCAATGGATGGGAACAAAAGTGCTGAAACTTGAAAATAAAAAGCATGGCAGTTATCAATTTGAAACAACCGATCCTATGGGGAACAAACACGGATTCAATGGAGTAATCCATGAGTTTGTTCCGAACAAGAAAATCACACGGACATTTGAAATGGAGAATACGCCTTTTGACGTTTGGCTTGAGTTTTTAGAATTTGAAAAACTCACTGACGACAATAGCAAACTCACTATGCATGTAGTATATAAGTCAGTTGCACTCAGAGACCAAATGCTGCAGATGCCTTTTGCCCAGGGCATAAATATGGCACATAACCGGTTACAAGACATCGTTAACAAACTTGCCTGACGGCAGGCAGGTTAAAATAATACATTATGTCAAAGAGAAGTAAAATCATCTATTGGATTGCTACTATCTGGCTTGCATTAGGAATGCTCTCAAGTGGAATAGTACAGTTTCTCAACGTGAAATCGGAAACAGATTTTATTATACGCATGGGCTATCCTGCCTATTTTCTAACCATACTAGGTGTTTGGAAAATTTTGGGGGTTGTAACAGTGCTTATTCCTAAATTTCCTTTACTAAAGGAATGGGCTTATGCAGGCTTTTTCTTTGCCATGTCGGGAGCGGTATTTTCACATATTGCTTTGGGTAACTCCATGAAGGAAATATTTCCCCCGTTGTTATTGTTAATCCTGACTGTGGTATCGTGGTATTTCAGACCTGCAGACAGAAAAGTCATCCCGATAGCTATCGGGATCGTTAATCACTAAATGAATAAAATGAAAGTGAAAACAACAAATGATCCTGTAACAAACAGAGAACTGCGTATTACAAAAACGCTAAATGCACCTGTTGAATTGGTTTGGGAAGTCTGGACAAATCCTGAACATATTGCAAATTGGTGGGGACCAAACGGATTTACTAACATCATTCATACAATGGACATAGCAGAAGATGGTGAATGGCGTTTGACTATGCACGGTCCTGACGGGAAAAATTATCCTAATAAAAGTGTCTTCGTCGAAATTGTTCAGTATAAGAAAATTGTATTCCAGCACTTCAACCCTAATTACGTTGCCACCATTGTTTTTGCGCCTAAAGAAAAAGAAACGTTGATGGAATGGACGATGTTATTTGAAACAACTGAATTGTTTGAAACAGTTGTGAAAGTTTTTAGAGCTGATGAAGGTTTGAAACAAAATGTTAAGAAATTAATTGTTTATTTAGAAACACAATTAAAATAGCATCATGTAACAAATGAATATATAAACGTATGAACAACATGAATAGCAATAAAAAGAAGTTGTCAGCAGAACAACGTAAAGAATTGCTCAGCGTATTAAAAGTTCGTTTTGAGAAAAATAAGAACCGCCATAAAGGTCTTGAATGGGCGAAAGTACAGACAAAGTTGGAAGCTACTACCGAAAAACTATGGTCACTTGATCAAATGGAAAGTACCGGTGGGGAACCGGATGTTGTTGGTTATGATAAAAAGACAGGCGAATATATTTTTTATGATTGCTCAACAGAAAGCCCTAAAGGCCGCAGAAGTGTTTGTTATGATCATGAAGCGCTGGAAAAAAGAAAAGAACACAAACCAGAAGATAGCGCTATTAATATGGCAGCTGACATGGGCATTGAACTTTTAACGGAAGAACAATACCGGGAGTTGCAGCAACTTGGAATTTTCGATACGAAAACATCTAGCTGGATAAAAACACCTGCTAACATAAGAAAGCTTGGTGGTGCCATCTCTGGTGAATTCCGTTTTGGCAGTGTTTTCATATATGCCAATGGCGCAGAATCTTACTTTGCTGCCAGGGGCTTTCGTGGCTCACTAAGGATCTAACAAAATAACATACTATGACAAAGAGTGAAATGAATCCTAAGGTTGATTTCTACTTTAGTAAAGCCAAAAAGTGGGAGAAAGAATTGGAACAATTGAGAATGATCGTTCTTGATTGCGGGCTCACCGAAGAATTGAAATGGGGTGTTCCCTGTTACATGTTTCAAAAAAGCAACATCGTTTTAATACATGTGTTTAAAGAATACTGTGCGCTTTTGTTTTTTAAAGGCGCTTTGTTAAACGATGCCAATGGTATTCTGATCCAGCAAACAAAAAATGTGCAAGCGGCCCGCCAGATCCGGTTCACCAATGTTCAGGAAATAGTGAAGATGGAAAAAATTTTGAAAGCCTATATTTATGAAGCCATTGAAGTGGAAAGAGCGGGTTTGAAAGTGAAGTTGAAAAAGACCACAGCATTCGTCATTCCTGAAGAATTTCAACATCAATTAGATAAGATGACTGCCTTGAAAACTGCTTTTAAAGCATTGACACCTGGGCGGCAAAGAGCATACATTCTTTATTTTTCTGCACCCAAGCAATCCAAAACACGGGAATCAAGGGTTGAAAAATATATACCACAAATTCTTAAGGGAAAGGGATTGAATGATTAGCCCTGATAGCTATCGGAATTCGATAACAAACTATTTTCAGTTAATCTCATATCTCGGTTCGTATCTTCATGGGACCCGAATAATTTTAAATTGTTGATTAGTGAGAATACGAACCAAGGCGGAGGAAATAATAGATATCTGGAGTTTTACGATGTATAATTTGGGTATGCTGTTTAAGAATCCTGCGACATCAACAGCACCGAAGAAAGCGTTTTAGGAAAGAAAAACTTTCGCCTATTTTTGAGTGGGACACAATTATATAATGACAAACAGAACCATGAAAATAAATCCATTCAATCCAAACTCTCCAACAGGTCCCGGTATGTTTGCTGGACGAATCAAGGAAATTGAAGCAATCGAGCAAATCTTAATACAAACAAAAGCAAACAAAGGACATGGCTTTTTGCTTCTCGGTCAAAGAGGGATAGGAAAAACATCATTACTTAATTTAGTTAAGCATCAAGCTGAAGGAAGGATAGAAGCTAAGGAACAAAAATTGAACTTTTTAGTTGTAGAAATTGACATTACAAAAGAAACAACTCTTTATACAATAATTAAAAAAATCGAACTCTCATTAAGGCGAAGGCTTGCTAAATCAGAACCAACACGGAAACTCTTTTCAGATATTTGGAATTTCCTTGGAAAAATCGAGGTAGCTGGAGTAAAAATGAATACATCAAAAGAATTTGACAAGGAACTCTTATTTGAAGAGTTTTCATATTCACTTGCTGACACCTTGAAACGAATAACTGCCAAGACAGGCGACAAATTTGAAAGCTCGCATGATGGTATTTTACTGATAATTGATGAAGCAGACAATGCAACAAAAGATTTAGACTTAGGCACATTCATAAAACTTCTTATGGAAAGACTACAAAAGGAAGGTTCACAACAGTTGATGGTGGGTATTTCAGGATTACCTAAAACAAAGGAAATACTAATTGATAGCCATCCCTCCTCAATTCGAATTTTTGAAGAACTCAACTTAGACAGATTGTCTGACACAGATATAAAATATGTTATTAAACGTGTTCTCGACCATTCAGCAGAACTCAATGGGGCAAGAACAGAGATTGAGTCGCAAGCAGAACAAAATTTGGTAAGATTATCCGAGGGGTTTCCCCATTTCATTCATCAATATGGGTACTGTGCTTTTGAATTATCAGATGAAAACATAATTACAGATGAAAATGTTCAACAGGGGGCATTTGGTAACAATGGAGCTATTGAAAAAATAGGTGACAAGTACTATCGTGATGATTTCTATAATAAAATAAAGGTCGATAGTTATCGACAGGTTCTAATTATTATGGCAGAAAAGCTTGATGATTGGGTGACTAAAAAATACATAAAGAGCAAGTTCAAGGGGCAAACTGCAACATTAGATAACGCAATAAACGCATTAAGAACAAGGGGCATAATTTTATCCAAGGAAGGAACACAAGGGACTTATCGATTACAAGATAAAGGGTTTGCATGGTGGATTGTAATGAACCAAAAGAGAGTCGAAAAATAGTTTACGCTGTTGTTGGTGTTCATACAATCAATCGCTATCTGCTTTATGAATTTTCACCAAAACTTTCGCCTATTTTTGAGTTGTACGCTATTTTAGGCGACAGTCTCAAATGAAAAAATCTAAATTAATTTTCTGGGCTATTGTATTACTAATTACTCTAGTATTGGCAGATATTGCTATAAGAAGTTTATATTGTACTAACATACACCTACGATTTGACTCCCAAGAATTCAACAACATACTTTCACCAGTAATTTCGTTTTTTGGTTTCGTTGCTGTAATCGGGACAATTCTTTTAACGCTAAAGCAAATTAAGCATCAGCAAGGAAGCAATTACGTCAATTATTATAAGGATCAAATAAATAAAATGGCAGGTGAGACGCCAACTAAGAATAACGGAATTGCTTTTTCAACATCTGAACTCTTAAATTTTCCGATTTATGTTTCTAACAAATATGACGATTTAAAAAAGCATCCAGATTATTTTGTGGACCTTGAAAAATTTAAATCCAGTATTCCAGTAAAAAGCGACGGCAAGCCGTATGATTTAATTTTGGGCAACATAAGACTGTTTAATACAAGTTTAATTCTTCTCTTAAAACGATATAGAAGTTTTATAAATGAAATAGATAATCACGAACTTTTGGACAAGACTCAAAAGCATTTGTTGTTAAAAGAGCTATTTGACACACAAGTTGAAAAGTATTACAACGGTTGTTGGCTTATAGACTTTAGCGAAGATCTAAAAGTTATCAAAGAGAAATTGTATTGGGCTTTTGTTCCAAATACGAAGGAGGAATTACTCTTTTTTGATCATAAATTTTACGAACTAAAAAACTTCATTGATAAAAGAGAAGACCTAAAAAAATTTACAGTGGCAGAGTGACAAGGCGGCGTACAAAAAGGGCTTTGTCTATATGGTGGCTTAACGAACATGTTCTCAGCTTTATTTTGTCTCGTCCTGAAATAGGTTGATACCAAATCACTTTACCATTTTACCTTCGCTGCATGAAGATATTAATCACCGGTGCCAACGGGTTTTTAGGGTATTATCTTATTCTGCAACTATTGAATAAAGGTTATGATGTGATCGCTACAGGAAAAGGCGAATGCCGGTTGCCGTTTACACAAACCAACTTTGCGTATGAAACCATGGACTTTACCGATCCGTTTGGTGTGCATGATGTATTTGAGAAACATACACCGGAAGTCGTAGTGCATGTCGGTGCTATGAGCAAGCCGGATGATTGCGAGCAGAATCAATGGCAGGCTTATCTTACAAACGTAGAAGGCACAGTAACGATGCTGACGAATGCGGAAGAGATCAAAAGCTTTTTCATTTTTATTTCCACCGATTTTATTTTTAGTGGTGAAACCGGAATGTATAAAGAAGGCGATGAAGCTGCTCCAGTCAATTATTATGGCAAAACAAAACTCGAAGCCGAAGAGGCAGTGAAAGAATATCCATTTGACTGGAGTATTGTAAGAACCGTTTTGGTTTATGGCAAGCCACAGGCAGGCAGGGAAAATATTTTAACCGTAGTAAAAGAGAAACTGGAGAAAGAAGAAAGCTATAGTGTATTCACTGACCAGGTGCGGACACCCACCTATGTGGAGGATCTTGCTGCCGGTATTGTTTCGATCATTGAAAAGAAAGCGACAGGTATTTATCATTTATCAGGAGAAGAAGTATTGACGCCTTACGATATGGCTATCAAAACGGCTGAGTTGTTGGGATTAAATGCCGCCTTAATTAAAAAGGTAACTGTTGATGAATTTAAACAACCTGCCAGGCGACCTTTGAAAACAGGGTTTATTATTGATAAAGCAAAACAGGAATTGAATTATCAGCCTGTTTCTTTTGACGAAGGGCTTGCAAAAACATTTTCCGGAGAGTAGGCCTGCCACGGTTTAAACCTTAGCACGCCTACTCTCAATGAACTTTTCCAAACTTCATTTCACCAGCCCTGATAGCAACCGCCAGATTATTTTCTTTGGGTGGAATGGGGCAATTGAATTGATTACTGACATAAGCACAATAAGGATTGTAGGCTTTATTAAAATCGATTACATAAGACCCTGTTTCGAGATCAGCCATTTTCAGATCAATATAACGGCCATTCTCATAACTTTCTTCTCCATTGGTAAGATCGGTAAAGGGTAAGAAAAGGTAATCAGCATATTCTTTTGTATCCATCAAACGCTGGGATTGATAAACCGGCAACTTCAGGCTTGTATCTTTTATTGAAAAATGAAGGATGGCATACACCCGGTAAACCTGTTTTTCTTTTCCCGAGGTTTCAACCTTGAACCAATCGGCTTCATAAATTCTTTCTACTTTAGCCGTTACTTTATAGTGGACATCAATCGGGAAGAAATGGATCGATTTTTTATCATTCCCCTTTACTACTTCATGATCGGTTACATATTTTTCCTGGAAAGATCGTATTGAATCTTTATAAATATCCTGTGCCCTGGTAGAAGTGTAACTTATAAAACAGAATAGAATAAAAAGTAAGCGGTTTGTTTTCATACAATAAAGAGTGGTTAATTCATCATCAGCACATTCACACTTCGCTGCAGAATATTAAAAGCAATCTCGGCCATCAGGTTTTCTTTGTCTAAGGTTGGATTTACTTCAGTGATCTCGAAACAACAAACCTTCCGGTTTTGCATGAACTTACTGATAAGATCTTCGGCTTCTCTTTCCCGCAGGCCATTACTTACCGGCGTGCCTGTTCCTTTGCTAATTGAGGAATCAAGACTATCCACATCAAATGAAATATAAATATCAGTGCAGTCAGAAAGGTATCGCAATACAGCTCTTACTACATTCTCCGGTCCTTTTGTTCTAACCTCCTTCGTGGTGATCACTTTCATGCCGTGTTTTTCTATCAGGTACCTTTCTTCTTTTTCATAATCACGGAGTGAGATCAATACCACATCTTCCGGCAATACCTTGGGTGCAATTTTGCCCATGTTCTTTAACTGGTTCCACTGTTTTACTGTTTCGCTATCTACTTCATGTACAGCACAGTCCTCATTGTTTTCATTAATGGTAACGGCCAGTGACATGCCATGCACATTGCCCGAAGGTGTTGTGAAGGGAGTATGCATATCCGCATGTGCATCTATCCATATCACACCGAGCTTACTTTTTGGTTTCGCCATTTTAATCCCGGCGATAGTAGCTCCCGCCGTACTATGATCACCACTGATCACCACCGGGAAGAAATTATTTTTCATAGAATCACTCACTGCTTTACTCACTCGTTCATAAACGGCTACAATACCTTTGATTCGCTTAGCATAAGGCGATTCAATGGGTTCATACAGCAATTTATTTTCTGCCGGTATTTTTTCTGAAGGGAAATGAATAAAAAAATTACTCATGAAATCGAGCGCAGCGATCTTGATAGCTTCAATACCGAGGCTGGCTCCCCGGGTACCGGCGCCAATTTCAGAAGGCACTTCTATCAGTTTAATATTCTTCATAAAGACAATCGTTAAAAGTAAGAACCGGGCTAACCGGTAAAAATGAAAGGGCAGGTAAGGGGTGGAGCTGAAATTTAATCAGGAATATAAAAGTTAGCAGGCAATGATTGCTCCGCAAACGTATGAATACAGCTTATATTTTTTAAATGATAGCCCATAAAAAACAACGGGAACAAAGTTAGCCTTTTGTTCCCGTGTAGTCAAGTTACTATCTAATGATCATTTTGGCCTATTCATGCAGGGCTAGTACCGGAACTGAGCTATGGTAAGCCAGTTTTTTAGTATGGCTTTTTACAAAAAGTTTAGACAGCAATGAATGTTCTTTATGAATTATCATGATAATCTCAACTTCTTTATCATGGGCGAACTGGCTGATTGCCTCATCTACATCATTCAGCCCCAGGAAATAAAATTCCGGGTTGAATTCTTTGAACATTTCTTTTAACCGGGTCCTCTGTTCCTGGTACTCTTCCGTCAATGCTACGTAATGATTACTGTCAACATTGATGATATGCAAATTGGGTCGAAATGTTTTTAGTATTTTCTTGATAGGAACTGATGGAGTAGAGGAGATCACATTTTTAAAGTCAGAGGTCAGCAATACATTTTTTACTTCCTTATAACTGGCATCAGGTGGTATGATCAGAATGGGACACACTTTTTTTTCAACCATTTTCAATGTATTACTACCAATCAACGTTTGCCCGATAGCTGAACGGCCTGTAATGCCCATAATGATCAGATCAGCTTGCTGGTGGCGGGCCAGCTTTTCAAGCTCTGTAATAAAATCACTTCCTTCTTCAGCCAGCAACGTGATCTTTACAATGCCTGTATCCATTAATTCGGCTTTTAGTTTTTCCAGTTTTGCCTCCGTCTCTGCTGCAAGAGGCGCTTTTTCATATACACTATGCAGGATCATGTTAACTCCGTAATGACCGGTTAATAATTTAACAGCATAGCGGGCAGCGTTGATCGAAGTTTCTGAAAAATCAACGGGAACAATAACTGTATTCATCTATAGATAATTTTAATAGTATCCAAAAAATTGGGGAACGCAAAGGTAAAGAGATTCCAGGCGGGGTACATGATTTATTCATGTGCAGCCATCAGCGGAATATTACTGTGATATGCTAATCGTTTGGTATGTGTGCTCTTAAATAGGTTATTGCTATTCGCATGGTGCCGGGGCACTGTAAGCAGCATATCAATGTTATAATCTTTTACAAAGTTGTCCATGGCATCATAGAAATCATTCATGCCGATAAAGTAAAATTCAGTCTTATAATTTTTAAATAGCTCCTGCAGTTTTTCTTTTTCTAACTGGCAGGTTTCTGTAATAGCAACATAATGTTCCGGGTCTACATTCACTATATGTAGTTTAGGGTCGAACATTTCCAGCACAGAAGAAATGAAAGCCACAGGTGTTGTTTTGACGACGTCTTTAAAATCAGAGGCAAAAGCAACGTTATTGATGCCATTAAAATTGGCATCGGAAGGAATGATCAAAACCGGGATCAGGCCTTTTTCAACCATTTTAAGTGTGTTGCTGCCGATCAGTTTTTGACCCATCGCTGTACGGCCTGTAATACCCATTGCAATAAGAGTGGCAGTGCGGGTTTGTGCCAGCCGGGATAGGTTGTCAATAAGGTCGCCTCCCATTTCTATCACACACTCTACATTTACATCACCTTTGTGATGCAATTCCATTTTCAGACTTTCCAGGTAATTCAAACACATTTCGTGGTCCTGGCTGTCCTTATAGTTATGGTAAAGAATAGCGAGTGCATCTTTTTTGCCTGCAAGCATATGGGCTACAAAGCGGGCTGCATTCAGAGCTGTATCTGAAAAATCAACTGGAATAATGACGCGGTGCATAGGTGGTGATTGTTTTCGTTGAAACCTAAATTTAAGGGATTTGACAGGTATTTTTCAAAAACTTTTCCCCGTTAACAATAAGATTAAATAGGGAGTCTATTCTCTGCATTCAATGATCCGCAGCACATTTTTATTGAGACCGGCAGGTGGTATCAACCGTATATCTTTTTTGAAATAACTATTAGCAGAAAGGTGTTAATAGAGAATAGATTGCTGAATCCAGGAATTTGCCATCGAAGTAATAGTTTTCCCGGTGATAAGCTTCCCGGATAAATTGGTTTCTCTCCAATAGCCTGATCGAATTAGTATTTCCGGGATTTACATTGGCTTCGATCGAGTGCAGTTTCATCACGGCAAAGCCATAATCAATAACGGTGGTGATCGCTTCCTGCATCATTCCTTTGCCCTGTTGTGCCGGATGAAGCATATAGCCGATCTCCGCCCGGTGATGTTCCTTAGTAATATGCCAGAAACCAATAGTGCCGATCAGCGACGATTCATTTTTTAAGGTGATACCCCAGGTGATCCCATCGTTATTTGTTATGTCCGTAGTGATCTTTTGAATGAGTTGAAGTGCTTCTTCGCTGTATTGCATGAAAGGACGGTCCAGGAATTTCATCACTTCTTTATTCGAACGTAAAAAGAAAAGCTCGTTAACATCTTCCGTGACAATGGGTCTTAAAAGCAGGCGCTCAGTATTGAGCAAAGGGAATGGAGTAAAGTTGGGATCAAGCATATTGGTTTACCAGTTTAAATAGAAATCTACATTAAAATTAAAAAAGCAACTTGTCACGGAGCACGACTTTCCATATATCACCTAAATTTACTTAACCTTTTTTCATGGATAAAAGAATCGTTTCTGAAATATGGATCTACCCGGTCAAATCGCTGGGCGGAATACGCCTGGATACTTCAACAGTATTACCCAAAGGATTGGAACATGACAGGCGATGGATGCTGATCGACGAGAACAATACATGCATGACCCAAAGAGAATATCCCAAAATGGCGTTATTCAAACTTCAATGGCAGGACGGGAAATTTCTTATCAGTTATTCCGGGCAGGTGATGGAACTTCCTTTTATAAATGCGGGAGAAAATAGGCAGGCAGTGATTTGGAACGATACTGTAGAAGTAGTGGAAGTAAACAGACAACTTAGTGATTGGATAGCTGGTTTGCTTGGAACAAAATGCAGGTTGGTAGCCTTTCCTGAAAAGAATGTACGACCAGTGGATGCTCAATATGCAGCAAAAAATGAACAGGTGAGCCTGGCTGATGGATATCCTTTATTAATTATAGGGCAATCGTCGTTGGATGATTTAAATAAACGATTAAAAGTTCCGCTGCCAATGAATCGTTTTCGTCCCAATATTGTTTTTACAGGCGGCGATGCGTTTGAAGAAGATGGCTGGAAAAATTTCAGGATCGGGGAAACAAGATTTGCCGCTGTAAAGCCATGTGCAAGATGTGTAATGACAACGGTAGATCAGTACACTGCTGAAAAAGGAAAAGAACCCCTGCTTACGCTTGCTAGTTATCGCAAACGGGGTAATAATATTTATTTCGGTCAAAATTTATTGCCATTAGATGGCCATGAAATAAAAACCGGCGATGAGATTATTCTTGAATAGAGAATTAGCTCAAAGGAAATCTGGCCACGAAATATATTTTCTGGTTTACCCCGTCATAAAACGCTGATCTATCCGGGGCTCAGACACCGGGTTCTTTTTCGAAGATGGAATGGGTGTAGATTTTTTTACTCAATATGGATAAAAGCATCGCTTTATTTTGTTGCAATCCCCATAAATTCATTGGAACCATTTTTGTTTTAATAGGAGTATATACTTTTCACTTAAACTTAAATGTATGACCAGGATCATCAAAACTTCTTATCACCGGTTTATTATGTTTATCTCTTTATTACTGCTCTCTGTTTATTCTTTTGCGCAGGATAAAGGAATAGATGTAGATATCAATGTAAAAAAAGATAATCAATGGTACCAGCAACCCTGGGTATGGGTAGTAGGTGGCGCTGTATTTATTTTGTTGCTGGCGGCCATATTACGCAGCAACTCCAAAACAGAATAGTTGAGTATTTCAACACGACTAAAAAACGGGAATTGTTTATTACGGATGGCTGATCTCAAAGCCGGTGAACCTATGACTCACCGGTTTTTTTGTAGTAGGATCAACTGTACGATTATTGGTTTAGCACTCTCTTAAAAACCAAGCGATTTAATTATTACCTTTAAAATACTGTTAGTTATTTTTATTTTAATCTTTTTTTAATGTTCAGGTCTGTTATTACTGGCACAGGTTCTTATATCCCCACCATTATTCAATCTAATTCAGATTTTGCCAGTCATATTTTTTATGATGCTGATAATAAACCCCTCGATACAGCACCCGGTGATGTAGTAGAAAAATTCAGGCAAATAACAGGAATTGCAGAACGGCGTTACCTTCCTGATGATTTAAACACATCTGATATAGCCATCCTTGCTGCCCGGCAGGCAATAGAGAATAGTGGAGTTGATCCGGAAACATTAGACCAGATCATTGTAGCACATAATTTTGGCAATGTAATTACAAACACTAATCAGACAGATGCTGTTCCTTCATTAGCCAACCGTGTAAAATATGGATTAGGTATTCGCAGACCTGAATGTATTGCGTATGATATTTTATTTGGCTGCCCGGGTTGGGTGCAGGCAATGATACAGACCGATGCATTTTTTAAAGCAGGCATGGCCAAAAAATGTTTGCTGATAGGCGCTGAAACATTGTCAAGAGTCATAGACATGTATGACCGCGACAGTATGATCTTTTCCGATGGGGCAGGAGCCTGCGTGATTGAATATATTGAAACAACTGAAGCGGGACCGGGTATACTTGGTAGCTGTGCACAATCCCATAGTCTTGACGAAGCGTATTATATTAATATGGGTAAATCCAATTATCCCGGCAGTGAACCTGGTATCCGGTATATAAAAATGAAAGGACGTAAAGTATATGAATATGCTATGAAGTTTGTGCCGGCGGCGATGAAGCAATGTCTTGAGCAGAGTAGTGTAAATATAAAAGAGATGAAAAAAATATTTATTCACCAGGCCAATGAAAAAATGGATGAGGGTATTATAAAAAAGTTATACCAGCTATACGGAATAACAACGCCACCAAAAAATATAATGCCCATGAGTATACACTGGCTGGGCAATAGTTCAGTAGCTACTGTGCCCACGCTGTACGATCTTGTCATACGAAAGCAGGTTGAAGGGCATGAACTTGCGCCCGGCGATATTATACTTTTCGCATCGGTAGGTGCAGGAATGAATGTAAATGCAGTGTGTTACCGGTATTGATATTAAACCAGCACGAGCTTGGTAATATCTGTACCATTGAAAATTCTGGCCAGGCTATCATCTTTTGATTGCTGGTACTCACTGATCTTTGATTCACTGACGATGCGCCATAGATTTTTTGATTTCAACTCCCTGTAATCAGCCATTTCAATAAAAATTCCCTGTAAGGATGGCCTGCTTTTAAAATTGATCTGGACAGGCATTTTACCAAAATATTTTGGTTGGAGAAAATTGGCTATCTGCTCGTTTGTCATAGCTTATCTTTTATTATTCAACAAAAATTATTCAATATTTGAAACAGGTAAAGGGCCTGGTGATGCCTGCATAATGGTGCGTAACCAGTTAAACACTGATACCTCACTTTTAGCATCAAGAGGCAGATGGTATTGGATCAGCTCTTCCATGCGCCGTGCTTCCTGCAGCGAGTACTTATCCGCCTGCGATCCATAAAAATTAATCAGGAATAATACCTGGTCACCATTGTTCCTGTTAAAGATGCGACGGCTGGGACTTCCTTCATAAAGAAGGTCACCTCCTATACTCCAATTGTAATCATCGCCAATAAGATCGGTTTTTAAAAAAGGCATGTTTGATTTTTAAGTAAGGGAGACAGTTGAAAGACAGAAAGCAATAACAACCAGGAGATGTTATTCACTTCCAGATCAACCGGATTATTTTAAAGGTAAGGTTTTTATCCCTGTAAAGCGAATATATTTCCTCTACACTTTACGATGTAAAAAATAAAAGAGCCTGCAACAGCTCTTTTTAAGAAAAAATTTTTATTGCCATTTCCTGTCTGTGCGGGGGGCTTTTTCTCTTGCTACAGAAACTGACATAGCTCTGCCTTCCACCTCTTTGTTATTAAGCCCTTTCATAGCTGCATTGGCTTCTGTGTCAGAATCCATTTCTACAAAACCGAAACCACGGCTACGGCCAGTTTCCCTGTCTGTAACAACTTTAACTGAAGAGACGGCGCCAAACTGCTCAAATAATTTTCTTAACTCATCATCTGCAGTGTGAAAACTTAAATTAGAAACGTACATGTTCATAAAACAATAATTTAATTAAAACAAAATAAAATGCCTGTGATAAAAGATTGACAGCAAAAAGTAGAGAGAAGATAAACTATTACTAAACCGAAGAGTAAAAATTGATACTGGTCTGGACTGAATGTTGGGAGAACTTTAATTCACACGGTAAAGATAGCCTTATTATCCGCAGAAGCTCAACAATCTTTTTGTTGCGTCAGGGGTCAAGTCATTTGATTATCCCAAATTATAGGCTGCTAAATTAATAAGAGTGATACTGATGCATCCTTCAATAAAGATCAGGTGTGCAAAATTATACAACCACTGCCGGGAGCACTACATTCACTGTATCAACAGAGTGTATTACACCATTAGATCCCTGCCTGTCCTTTGTTAGTATTCTTGCCTCATTCACCCATATCTCACCGTTTTTTACAGCTACTGTAAGTTCATTTCCATTGATGGTTGTCAGTTTCCGGCCATTCGTAAAATCTTTTATGAGTCGCTTTTCTTTCAAAATATGCGAAGCAATCAGATCTGATAACTTCGCTTTATTAGCTGGTTTTAGTAAATCTTCCCACGATCCGGCCATTTTACTAAAAGCAAGATTAATGGGAGCGAGGATAGTGAAAGGCCCAAAGCCATTCAACGTTTCTTCAAGCCCCGCAGCCATTAAGCCCTTCATAAAATTGTTCAGATTGCGGTCAGCCGTTGCAATTTGCAGGATATTAGACATATACTATTATTTAAGAGTGTATAAAACGATTCCCAAAACATGTAATGTAACCTTTATTGAATGGTTCTGTTTTTTTTAGTATAACCAAATGCCTTGTATAAATGGAGGAATAAAAAATAACTAAGCCATTGTAGAATAATAAGCTGACCTTTGATTGGCTTGCCCGGATGCTATCATTGCATGTTCCTCTTACCAAATTCAAGTTATGTACATTTATACCTGGAAAAAATACCTGCCTGTTATCCGGCTATTGTTGAAAAAATCTGCAATAGCAGATCAAGTGGCTACATTAAATCATACTGATTTCGAAAAAAGCAGCAGGGCCCGCAAACCTGCCTGTTCATTTACCATTGAATTGGTAAATGGCCGTTTCAAAATGGTATCACAATCCACGTCTGCAAAAAACCTGCTGGAAGTATTAATGGAAGATGAAGCGGCAAAAGCATTGCTTCGGAAAAATCATTATGCCATAAGTCTTAATTCCGATTTTCAATTGAACATTAAGAATCTTACTCCGCCCATAGAAGAAGAGGCTGTTGTTGCAGCTGAAAATGAACAACCCTGATCTCCCTTTTTATGTGATTGGGTGAATAGAAAAAGATGATGCTGATTTTTATAATAAAAAAAAGAGCCCCGAAGGCTCTTTGAAAAAAATCAGTTTATCACTGCCATCTTTTATTATCAGGTCGTGCTGTTTTCTCTCTTGCAACAGTTACTGACATTGCTCTTCCCTCGATCTCTTTGTTATTAAGACCTTTCATGGCTGCATTGGCTTCCGTATCAGAAGACATTTCCACGAATCCAAAACCACGGCTGCGTCCAGTTTCCCTGTCAGTAATGATCTTGGCAGAACTTACCGCTCCAAACTGTTCAAATAATTTTCTTAAGTCATCATCAGCAGTGTGAAAACTTAAATTAGAAACGTACAAATTCATAAAACAATAATTTAAATAAAACAAAATACGATGCTTGTGATAAAGGACTGGCACAAAAAGCAGACAGGAGATTAACTATTACTTGTTGAAGAGTAAGAATTGATACTTATCGGGATTATTGCAGGAAGAACTTTTGATCACAAAATGAAGGTACAGTAATAATAAACAAAACCTCTATAATTCTTATAAGTTGTCATCATAAGATTGCATAAAACACTAGGCTGATGGAGATTGGAAAATAATTAGTGCAATGTATCACAATAAGCCTACCTTGTACGTGTCAGTATTCAGCAATAGTGATGTTTAGTAATGTTAATTATCCTGCTCTTTTTTGTAGCCCACTGGTATTTATCACTTTTTATGCAAACGTTTCTTCAGCACCGCTATGCGGCACATGGAGCATTCAGCATGAGTAAATTCTGGGAAAAATTTTTTTATATCGCTGCGTATATCACGCAGGGTTCTTCGTATGTAAGTCCACGAGTGTATGCTATCATGCATCGTATGCATCATGCCTATACGGATACAGAGAAAGATCCGCATTCACCAACTTTTGACAAAAGTCTCTTTGCCATGATGTGGCGGGCCCGCCAGTTTACCAATGCCGTTTATAAAAACAAAATGGAGATCGAACCCCGGTTTCTTAAAAATTTACCTGATTGGCCTGCTATGGATAAACTGGCTCATTCCAGTTTATCAAGATTGGCCTGGATAATATTTTATATAGTATTCTATGTACAATTTGCTCCTTCGGCATGGTGGTACCTGCTGATTCCTTTTCACGTAGTAATGTTGCCCCTGCATGGAGTGATCATTAATTGGTTTGCTCATAAGTATGGTTCGGTGAATTTCAAAATGAAAAATACGTCTACTAATCTCTTCAAGGTTGATATTTTTATGATGGGAGAAGCGTACCATAATAATCACCATAAAAATCCTTCCGGGATCAACTTTGGTTTCCGCTGGCATGAACTGGATCCCACTTATGCGGTGATCCGGCTATTTAATTGGTTAAAGATTATCCGTGTCAACAAATTAAAAGCAGTGGCGGTAACTGTGCCTGTCGCAACACCGGTGGTGGCCACGGCACCCTGAATAGTTTAACTTTCGGCCTTATTATTTAGTTTCTTTTTTTATGAATTCGCCATTTATCATATCGGATAAACCGGTAATAATAATTTTCTGATTCCTCTATCAGAAAACAGCTAACAAACTGTGAATTGAGTCGTTCTTTTTGCCAATTATTATTACTTTAGCCCTTCAAAACTGGCTACGATGAGTAATTGCAAGGAGAAGAGTATAGCCACTCATTTCTTTCCTACTTTTTTAATCTTCCTATTTATCTCTGCATCTACACTTTATGCACAACAGAAAAGTATAGTCCAGGAAAGGAATAGTACTTTTCCGATAGAGACAACTAATAATAAATTCAATTTTCTTGCAGGTAATGCTGCTGATTTGTTTGGTATACAGACCCGGTATATCCGTAATACAGGGCAGTATGGTGATACCCTGGCGAATTATGGAAGAATGGGTAAAATATTATATGGTTATGAAGGAATGGGAATGCCTGTTTTATTTACGGAAAAAGGTGTGATTCATTTACAGCGTAAGCAAAAGAATCTTTCTTACGAAGAAAAAGAAGAGATGGAAAAAGAAGGGTTGAGTAAAGAACAGATAAGAAAGAAAAATCGTCCTGTTGATCGCATCATAACGTTTGAGTGGGTAAATGCTAACCCTCACCCGGATATCATTGCTGAAGATATAGCCGAAGGCTATCATGTATATGGTTTATTACAGCAAAAAGCCACAGCTTTCAGGAAGATCATTTATAAAGATATTTATCCCGGCATCAATGCTGAATACAGTTTTATTCAGGGAGAAAAGGCGGGTTATGAATTTAACCTCGTAATAAAACCCGGAGCAGATATAAGCGCATTGAAAATACGTTATGGTGGAGATACCAGGTCGGTTGCAATAGATGCGAAAGGACAACTTATTATTAAGTCTGATATTGGAGGAATAAGCCAGTCGGTACCTGTATGTTATTATACGGATAAAGAAAGTAAAGGTGAACGAATGCAGACAACATACCTTCTCGATCATCATACTATCAGGTTTAAATTACCAGCTGGTTATACAAATAAGAGGGCTTTAGTAATTGATCCATTCGTAACCGCTACCACTTCTCTATCCGGCGTTAATAATGCTATAGGAAAGGATATAGATTTTGATTATGCGGGCAATGTATTTGTTTCCGGTGGTGGAGATGCCAGCATTCAAAAGCTCGCCAAGTTTTCTCCCACCGGTACTTTATTATGGACTTTCACAGGTAGTTTAACAAGCCCTTTCTGGAATTTTGGAGGATCGTATGGTGGTTGGGTAGTTGATAAAGTTGGTGGTGGTGTTTTCCTGGGACAAGGATTATCAAGTGGTTTTTCTGTAGTAAGATTGGATGCCAATGGTCTGTATGATAATTATATAACAACTCCCAACAATAGCTTCACCGAGAACTGGAAAATGATCTGGAGTTGCAATAGCGGATCACCCAAGATATTAATTGCCGGTGGTGGCGGTTCAGCGAATAATGAGCTGGCATTGCTGGCACCTCCCGCTACGGTGCCTGCTACATCGAATCTCTCTGGTCTTACCGGCGGTCATAACGATATTTCTGATATTGTAATTGACCCGGTATCCAATGAAATGTTCACGATTTATTCGGGGCCTGTTAACACAGGGCGGGACAGTTATATTTATAAGCATCCACCTCCTTATACTTCATCTGCCATTGCCTGGCAAACAACTGCTGGTTTTTTTGCGTTAAGAGAGCCTTACAATCGTCCTTACCTTTTTGGTATTGATAATTCAACCAATACACTGGCAGTAAATTCTAATTATTTATTTTATTGGGATGGTGTAAATCTTAAGGCGTTTAATAAAGCAACAGGCGCCGGTGTGGGCACGCCCCTTTCTTTTACGTCAAACACTCTTCTCCGGCAGGGAGGCATATTTGCCGATGAATGCAATAATGTGTTTATTGGTTTTAACAATGGTAGCATTAAAGTATTAAAATTTACAGGCTCTCTATTTGATGATATAGCTGCACCGGATATTACTATTGCTGGATTTGCCGGCAAAGCAGTTTATGATCTTAGTTATGATAATGCGCATGAACTTTTATATGCATGTGGTAATGGATTTGTAGCTTCTGTTGATGTTTCCACGTATTGCCCTTCTACTATTTACTCAATAGCTATGGCAGAAGATTGTATAGCATTATCTGCTACTGCTACCGTAAATCCTGTGCCACCTGCAGGTACTACTACTACCTATATATTGTTTGATGGAAGCACACAGTTAGCATCTAACAATACGGGAATTTTTACCGGGTTATCTACGGGCATTAATTATACGATTAAAGCATTTTTGAACAGGGCTTGTGGTGGCACACAAACCTTTACCAATTTTATGTTCAGCAGTGCACCACCCTTAACAACTCATAACCCGCCTGCGGTTTGTTTGCCGGATGGAACAGCTGATTTAACTGCAGCAGCCATCACTGCAGGATCTACTCCCGGTTTTGTTTATAGTTACTGGTTAGATGCAAGAGGAACAATCCCGATGACCACACCCACAGCTGCGATCGCCGGTACCTACTATATTAAAGGCACACCTGCTACAGGATGTCCTGCTATCAAGCCGGTTGTCGTTCCTTCGTTTCCAGTGCCGGTTGCTGCTGCAGGTCTCGATGTGGATATCTGTTTTGGAAAAAATGGCCAGTTAAATGCATCAGGCGGTATTGCGTATTCATGGAGTCCGACTACTTATCTTGACAATCCGGGGATTGCCAATCCAACAGTAATTAATCCGCCACCGGGAACACATGTGTATCATGTGACGATAACTGATCACAACGGTTGCCGTTCGCTGATCGATCAGCAGGTATCAATTATTGTTGCAACACCACCAATTATCGGTATTGTTCGTGATACAATTGTTGCCGTTAACCAGCCTTTACAGCTCAATGCAACGGATGTCAATAACAGCGGCTTTATTAATTACGTATGGACACCTACTACCGGCCTGAATGATCCTTTCATTTCCAACCCGGTTGCGGTTTTGGACAGGGATATCCAATATGTAATCAAAGCGACTACAATTAATAATTGCGAAGCCTATACTACTGTAAATGTAAAAGTGTATAAAGGTCCCGAGATCTATGTACCTACTGCCTTTACTCCGGGCAGCGATGGACGGAATGATATGCTAAAGGCTATCGCTGTTGGAATGAAAGAATTTCATTATTTCAGCATTTATAACCGCTGGGGGCAAATGGTGTTTACCACTAAAGACTTACGTATAGGCTGGGATGGGAAACTGAATGGGGTGATGCAGGGTCCGGATGTTTTTGCATGGCTGGCAGAAGCAGTGGATTACAAAGGCAATATTATAAAACGAAAAGGAACCGTTACCCTGATCAGGTAATTTTTATTTTCACCCCTTTTTTATATAAAATACAATAGACCCAATAGCAATCGGGTTACCGAACCCTGAAAGGAGCGTCGCAACAGGCGATGCCATGAAAAACGGGAGCCGGGTTAATCATCTATACAGCACTTACTCAAGACCTGCACACAGGTCTCCAATCTCTACTCACATTTTTGCCCCATCATTGTGAACAAATGCCTCATACCCAAACCGTTTATTCTCCTGTATTGCCTTAAATTCGCCGCTAATAAAACCCGAAAACTGTGAGATTAAAAAGTTTAGAGATCAAAGGATTTAAAAGCTTTGCCGACAAAACCATCGTGAATTTTGATGACAATATCACGGGTATTGTAGGGCCCAATGGTTGTGGCAAATCCAATATTGTTGACAGTATTCGCTGGGTGATTGGCGAACAAAAGATCAGTCACCTGCGTAGCGAAAACCTCGATAGCCTGGTATTCAATGGATCTAAAACCCGTAGTGCCAGTGGACTTGCTGAAGTAAGCCTGACATTTGAAAATACAAGAAACCTTTTACCGACAGAATTCAGCACCGTCACCATTACCCGCAAGTTTTATAAAAGCGGCGAAAGCGAATACCGCTTGAATGATGTGCAATGCCGCCTCAAGGATATCCAGAATTTATTTATGGATACGGGGATAAGCACGGATAGCTACGCTATCATCGAATTGGGCATGGTGGATGATCTTATTAAAGACAAAGAGAACAGCCGCCGCCGGATGCTGGAACAGGCTGCCGGTATTTCCATTTATAAGGCAAGAAAGAAGGAAGCAAAACTGAAACTTGATGCAACGGAACAGGATCTTGCCCGTATCGAAGACCTGCTGTTCGAAATCAATAACCAGTTAAAGTCGCTCGAAAGTCAGGCAAAAAAAGCCGAGAAGTATCATGAGATCAAGAAAGATTACCGCGAGATCAGTATTGAACTGGCTAAGGCTGCCCTCGAAGGCTTTAACCTGACCTATCGTGAATTGAATGAACAGCATGATGCGGAAACTGATAAGCGTATCCGCATGGAAGCCGAGATAGCCAACGAAGAAGCGGCACTGGAACAGGAGAAAGTAGGCTTTATTGAAAAAGAAAGACAGTTACAAAGCATGCAGCATGCTTTCAATGAACTGGTGCAGCAGGTGCGTACCAAAGAGAATGAGAAGAACCTCGCAGCACAGCGACTTGAATATTTGAAAGAAAGAGAGAATAGCCTGAAAGAATTTTTGCAAAAAGCTGAAGGGCAATTGAAAGGCATTGATGAAAGTATTGGTTTTACGAGACAGCAGGTAGAAGAAGAATCGAATGCATTGGAAGGATTGACGGAGCAATTGCAGCGGTTGAACAATGAAGTGGCCCGCCAGCGGGAAGTGCTGGACGAAAAACGGCGTTCATTGGATTCATTGCGCAGCGAATACCAGCAAGTACAGCGCAACCAGTTTGATGCAGAAAAGAAAGTAGCTGTTGCAGATACATCTGTTCAGAATTTACAACGAACCATTGGCCAAATTGAAGAAGAGAGAAAACAAAGGGAAGGAGACTGTCATCACCTGGACCAGGAAAGGATACTGAAAGAAAAAGAACTGAATATAAAAAAGATAGACCTGGAGCAATTGCAGCAGCACCAGGAAAATACCAAAGAGCAGATATTGCAGACACAATCTATCGTGGAGAGTTTGCGAAATGAACTGGCAGAGGAAACAAGAAAGCTGGATTCAAAAAAGAATGAGCATGATCTTTTGAAGAGTATGATTGACTCTATGGAAGGTTATCCTGACTCCGTGAAATTTTTGCAT
>DASVOE010000103.1:0-11028 GCA_036383515.1 Chitinophagaceae bacterium
AATGATTTATTTTTAAATAGTCTTCGCTAAATCCCAAGTTTTGCAAGAACTCTAAATCGGATTGCCCCTGATACACTTGCCCTGAATGCGGGACTACACGTTGTAACCCGGTTTCAGGGACTATGTCCGTAGGTTT
Organism: Chitinophagaceae bacterium; assembly: GCA_036383515.1. Taxonomy (GTDB): domain Bacteria; phylum Bacteroidota; class Bacteroidia; order Chitinophagales; family Chitinophagaceae; genus CADEDV01. The sequence goes on from DASVOE010000103.1 coordinate 137, forward strand.
AGGTTTTTTCTTTTTTCTGTTTTCTTTATCAATAAAAAACCATGTGGCAGTTCCTGCAAGAACTATGACAATTAGCAAGATTAATATACCGTTGCTTTTCATAAAATTGTTTTAACCAATAGATAATAATTCTATTGCTGTTATTGATGCAAATGTAGGTTCAGCAATAAGCAGCGCATCTAATACAGGAGTTGTATTGCTGGTATCTTCAAATCTTATCTTACCTAGTGGCGGCAAGAATGTTCTTTTATCTACAATATTAAACAGTTGTGATATAAATAATCTTATTGCATTATTGTAAGCATCTACACTAAGCAATGGACCAAGATTATTCCAGAAATTAGCTATCGTAAAGTATGTAGTAAAAAATCGCTGATAGGCTGGCCACAATTGAAAATTGAAATTCTTTGCAAGATAATTCTTGAAATCGTTTTCGTTATCCAGATAAGTCAAATCTGGGTTAGGCTGTCCGTCTGTCCATAGTACAGAAGCGTTGAATAAATCCTCTGCCATTTTCTTTGCAATCGCACCCATATAGTTCTTATTGCTGGTTATGGGCAGAGGTTCTCCAATACTGTTAGACAGAAAAACCGGAACACATGGTTTAATAATATTTGTGTCCCAGCTTAAAACGGGCGTGAACTGCAATAATGTTAGCCCCTGACTAATTTGCGAGTTACTAAAAAAGTATTGTGATACGCAATCTGGTGTGTGACTCATGTTGTTGGGTTTTTGCGTGTTACAAAATAAATTACAATAATGGCAATGGCTGCTAATATAAGTACACCATGTTTTTTAACCACTGCACTTATCTCTACATTGCCGAGTTTGATAGCGTTATCTTCCGATGTTGATAATGGCATAAAAATTATTTTTTGCGTTTAAAATATAAATAAGCTGCTATTAGAACTATCATTATTATAATAATCCCTACAGTGTTTTTGCTCATGCCGGGTGTTGGAGTATCTTCTTTTTTAATACTCTCTTCCATTATTGCACCACTACCCGAAGCAGCTTGTGATTGGTATTCTTCTTGTGGAATTTCAAAATCCATTCCACCACCACCGCCTGAAGGTGTTGGCAAACTCATACCGCCACTCGTAACCGGGTCAATAGAACCTAGTCCACTACCCGGCATTGTTGAAGGCATGGGAGCAATGCTGGTAGATTGTCCCGGTTCCGGGTTAGCGGCTCTTTTAGCTTCTACCTTTGCATCTTGCCTGCTTTGAGTTTTACCGAGTTTATTTTCCTGCCTACCGGCTTTTGTTATGCCACGTTTTTCTTTTCCAGTTATCTTCCCATCTGCATTAGCTATCATTGTCATCATTTGAGCATTAGACAAATTTGCTGCGTTGGATGAAGATAGTATTTGGTTAATAACGGCCTGTGATTGTGCAGATTTTGCAGCCTTTCTTTTCTTACTACCAAAAAGATAATCGGCTGCATCTACTGCTTGGTCATTATCAAATTGAGGTTGAAAATTCATACTATTGATTTTGTTTGGTTAAGAAATAAAATGCAACACCGACAATGATAAGTAGTACAATAATATTACCACCGGGCGGGATCGCTTTATAAATATTTTCAGGCAACTTTTTAAGGGCATTAACTATGCCTGATACATATACGGATAATGGTGCTTGATAATAACCTGATTTTTTTAGCAACATGGCATATTCAGAAGCAGATCGTATTTGAGTTAAGTCTTTTGGAAATTTACCTTCTTTTTGCCTGCGCTTAATCCAATCCGTTAACTCATGTACACTATCTGCTACCGATCTGTATTGAGCAATAGGCACTCCATTATCTGCCCTGTCACCGCCTTGTATCTGCCATTTACTTAATTTGTTATAACTATATCCAAATGCATTCTTACCAAGAGTAAAAAAGCGATGTGTATAGTTACCTGTCTCATGCCTTGCTTGCCCGGTTATAAATGACGATAATAATGCTGGCATTCCATCGTCAAGCGCAGTGCTATAAATTAATTGATCTGACATTGCTGTTTAGTTTTAATGTATCTTTTTTATTAATCCTGATCGTATCGCAATAAGGTACATTGATTGTATAATAATTACTGTCACCTGTTACAATAACAACAGGCACAGTTTTAGAAGATACACAATTTACTTTTTTAGATACACTACAAGAGACTAACACAGATACGATTGTTATAAATATAATAACCTGTATTGACCTGTTTATTTTACCGGGCTTTTTCTCCTGATTAAAAAAGGAAGATATATCCAGTAATGTTTTTAAGATACGATGTACAGGTGAATAATTTTTCTTTGTAGGTAGTATTCGAGTTAATACTTCTGCACCACCTACGATGAATGGTAATAATTCAATTAGATTGTTCATGTTTGTTTTGTTTTAAATTAGTGATTAATTCGGATAGCGTTTGGTTATTTTTTATTATCGCTTCTTTTGTTTCGATATTTAACCTTACCATGTCTTCCCTTATATATTTGTTTAAATCCATAAACATATAAAAGAGTGTTACAACAGCAGCGGCTAAAAAGATTACAACGTATTCAAATATATACTTTCGGATTTGAGATGGCTTAGGTGTTTCAATCATTGCTTATTGGTTTTAATGAGTGGTAGAATTTTTATGAGTAAAATAACCACAACAGCAAGTATCAATATTGTCTTTACTGACTTGCCTAAACCAGCTAACCCACCCGGCAGCAACCCGTCAAAGAATTTTTCAAAAGGATTCAATTGTTCGAGTCTTTCCTTTTCCATCTCTTCTTTTACAGTCAATGCTCCCTGATCTTTTAAGGCGTCTATAGAAAATCTTCCGTCTCCTGCTATTGCAACTGCTAAGTAATTACCACCCGAATAGAATGTGAGATAAGGTATATCTCTTGGGGCGTATTTTATGCCGTAAGAATTTGTATAGCCTAGTGTAGGTTGCAAAAACGAATCAACAACAAATGTTGCTCCTTTCTGCAATACTCCTGATGGCTTAACCTGATTTCCTTTGGCGTTCAATTCCGATACGCTGTAGAAATTGACATGGTGATTTAACAACATCGTTTTGTCAATCAACTGCCTAGCTGAATATAATGGCATTTGTTTGAGTTTTTTGAATGTTTTTAATAAGTTCTTTTAACCTGTTCACATTATCCTTTGAACGAGACAACACGGTTGCGAGTGCATAAAAAGCCATTGAACGATTGTAACCCATTTGCAGGTAATGTATAAGAGCAAAAAGATCGCATTTAACTTCGCTTTCATTTCTTTTCTTTCTTATATAATCCCTTCCCAACGGTTCAGGCATTTTATTAGCTTTTACATAATCAGCATCCGTTAACCCGTAAAAGAAGTGACCAATTTCATGCAGCAATATAAAAGCACGTATTGGCTTCGGATGCGAGTTGAATTCCTGTCCTGTCTCGACTACGCCATCTTTGGCATACACTCTCGCCGGTGAGCCGGTAAGGTCGGGATTATGTTTGATGACAAAATCCTTTATCTCATTTCTTTCGTATGGCGGCAATCCCGGAAGCGTGTCAGGAACTTCAATCGGCACGACTTTTACTACTTCAAAAGGTGTGTTACTTCTATATACACCGGGATGGCAAAGGTTAAACTTTATACGTGGTGCTTTACCTTGCAAATCCCTGAAGTAGTATAACCCATGCTTATCATGGCACAATGAAAATCGATTCGGAAGCGAGCCGGTGAACTTTATATATACAGTGCAGGGTTTTTTAATTTTTACTTGCATTCTTAGTGATTAAGACGGTTATTAATATTAAAACAACTATGCTGCCAACAAGAATAGGTAGCATTTTTTTAATTTCCTTTTTCTTTTCTGTTGCTTTAATATCGTCTAACACTTCTCTTGCAGTAACCTTCAACCCCTCTAAAAAATTCTTACCACTTTCGGCTGGTGCTGTATCTGTTACTACTGAACTATCGCCTCCTGCTAACGTTTCCCAAAAACCTGCTTTCTTTCCTGCTGCTTTCCTTTTATCAGCAATTTTACCAGCCGCTTTTTGTGCAACATTACCTAATGCTCCAAAGATTGAACCAATGAAGTTATCTGCATCACTACTGTTCATCTCCGATGCGTGTGCCTCGGCTTCATCAAGATAAACATTGGCTTCATCCTTTGTGCAACCTAATATCTTAGCTGTTTGTGCAGCTTCTTTGTCACGTAATAAAAAAGCCTGTACTGAAAGATCAATCGGGTTATCCATAGGCTGCTCACCTTTAGTAGATACATAACGTTGTATATCACCAATATTCTGCTTAACGTATTCCAAACCTACTTCGGATATGGGTTTACCGAGTTCTCTTGACTGTGATTCAATTATCCTGTCAATCCTTTTCCTGTTCTTGGTAACCGGGTTGTTGTTATTTGGTTTTCTTCTTTTTCCTACTCTTGTTTCTTCGGCGATTATTTCGCCTAAAAAATCGTTGTACATATTTTATAAATTTTCCTTTGTTAATAATAAGCCCCATCCCGGAAATGGGACGGGGCTTCCTATAATAATCAAAACACTAATTACAACGTGTTTTTCGCCCAACGCTGAATAAAGAATGCCATACGAATGGCTTCACCAGCAAGGACAGGTATTGACAACCCGCATTCGCCATCAACAGAGAACGGAGCCAGTATATCAATAGTCTTATTTTGAAATTGGTTAGGTTTAAAATAAGCTCTTGGGCTTATAACATTCTCTTTCACACCACCGCCAAACGTGCGGGTAAAATGTGTAATGTTATTATCAATTTGGTTATCCGTAGATACAGTATATCTCACATAAGAGACAAAGAACGGTAAGTTCTTAGTACTTTCAAACAGCGAGATATAAGGATATTCACCGCAGGCAATCGTCAACTTAGGGTCACCAACACCACCCCTTACTTCCAGATTACCAGCCTGATTAAATCCTACCACACCACCACCCGTTGGCGCAGCGATCAAAGCAGCTAAGCCTTCCAGTGAAAGAGCTGGCTTCATAGCGTAAGCACCTACAACTAACTCGGCTTTGAGACGGGTAGTCCAGCTATCAAATGCTGAAAAAAGTTCGGCAGATATAACGGAGGCTGTTGCATTGGTAATAGCGAGATTGATTTGCAACTTACGTCCGGGGCGGGCGTTCGTTACTTTAGTAGCTGCGGGGTTTGTGACGCCTTCCCCGGTGGCGTAATCAGGGTCGTAGAGATCGGATTGAACATCACCGAAATTATCGGGGTCGTAATTGTCGAATGATGCTGCATTAATTTGTTTTTGCATTTTTTAGATTTTGAGAGTTTGAAAATTTTGATGCGGGGATTAACCCGGATAAGAGTTAAGCTGTTCTTTTTTGCAGCATTTTTTTAGCTTCACCAGCTAAAAGAACACCGATAACAACGATAACAAGGGTGATTAAGTAACCTTTCATGTTTAAAGTTTTTTGGCGAGTTTGATGAAATTTTTTATTAACCAGTGTGAGTAAATACAATACTCATTTGTGATATAAAATTGAAGAAAGGGGTTATTAGTTCCCATATAAGGCATAATATTGTGTATGGAAGGGACTTATTAACCCGCCCTTTCAATAATAATATAGATATGGCTAAGCCTGTAGACTCTCTAAACCCCGAACAATCCGAATCAAAATCAGCTACAGAAAAATTCAAATCTGTTACACTTAAATTAGCACTCGACAGAGCTATTTTTAACAGACTTAAAAAATTTTCCAGCGATAACGGACTGGCTAAAGAGCAGGATATTATACGCCTAGCTGTATCTACATTCTTAACTAAAATGGGTTATTAATTAAAACACAAAAACATTTTACAATGGAAAAAAAGTTATCAAACGTAGAACCTGCTGTAGCAGCTAACGCATTCAATGATCTGCTTGTGAAAGGCAATTCATCTCTTACGTATGAAGAAGCATTTGATCTGTTAGATCGTACAGACGATAAGATGCTCGTTACATTGGGTGCAGATTACTTTAAGTTTGAAACCATCGGCCAAGTCAACACTTTCGTTGTATTAGCAATGGATAAGATTGAATTAAAAGGAAAAGAAGTTGATGTAGTTCGCCTGCAAGACAGGGAAGGTAAGGTATGGATTGCCGGAGATTCAGTTCTCGTATCATCATGTGAAAAACTGAAGCTGTTGCCAGCTTGGATTAAAGTCACCTACAATGGTGACAAAAAGAATACACAGGGTACGTACAAGGATTTGACGGTTAAGACTTTTCCTGTAAATTAATTCCTGTTGAAAACCTGTCTCCTTTAATTCAAAGTACCCCGTCTCTTATCCGTGTGACGGGGTTTCTTTTTTAAATCAATTACTATGGGAAAGAAGATATTGCTATCGCAACGAACAAAAGATGCGATAAAAAGAGACTTCAGTAAGTTGGACCCGAAGCGATTGAATAAGGATGAACTAGCTTATTATAATAAAGTAAAAGCTGGTAAGAAAAGGCATAAGGGTGCTATACTTTTCCAAGGCAGATACGTTGGCGGTGACATACTGCGAATGGCTGAAAAGATTGCGCCAAAGAAAGGATTAACAGTGCAGGAGTACTTTAATAAGCATAATGACGAGGTGAAAAGATTTTTAGAAGGTGCTCCATTGGGAGACGAAAAAAGCCCTGATGCGTTGATTGATCTTGTATCTAATTTAAAAAGTAAAACAGTTCGCATACAAGATGATGATGGCAATATAGAGAGGTGGGAAAAGAATGAAGTTATTGAGACACTATCTTTGATTGAACAATTTGCGGCATCCAACACAGATATAGCTTTTTTGGGGATACCTGTTAGTATCCGTCACGATTCATCTATAGTTATATCATTACCTGCGCAAGATGAATTTATGTACACCGATGCAGAGTTGTTTGAAGATGTTTTAGATAGCTTTGGAATCTCTTATATAAAATCGGCAGGGGGTAATAAAAAGCTAAAGCAAAAGTTAGGATTCTAATGAAAAGTAACTGGCTCACCACAGATACGAATCAAAAAGAGACTATTAACTTTATAAAGAAATCTGGCTTTCCTTATGTAGTTGTAGTTTCAAATTATACAACACAAATAATAAGTGACATACTTAATATTCGTTTAATGGAGACGGTTAAATCAAATATGTGTTTTGCCGCTTTTGCAAAAATTAAGTCAGATGTTAGAAAGCATCCTATACCTGTGTTGGATAAAAATTATCTTCAGTACTTTGACCATAATTTCAAAAGAGATTCATACTATCCAAGTGTAATTAATATAGATTTGAAAAGTGCGTATGCAACTGCCCTTTATAACAAAGGCATACTTTCTTTAGGAACATTTGAGTACATGAGCAGGTTATCCAAGATTGATCGGTTGGCTTGTCTTGGTATGTTGGCTAGTAAAAAGAATTACTTCAATTATAATGATAAAGGTGAATTAACTGACCACTGGAAAGAAGTTAATCCGCTGGAGAATTTTTTCTATCATGCTGTAGAGATTATACAGGATGTAATGAATAACATACAAATACTTTGCGGTTCCAATTATCTTTTTACATGGGTTGATGGCGTGTACTTGCAGAATGACCCGGATGCAATTGAAGAAATTGGGAATTACCTGAAAAATGAAAAGTATCCTTATTCAATAGATACACTGCATAATTTTGATGTAAAAATTGTAAACAACAAAGTGAAGGTTGAGTTTTTAAAAGGAAATGAAATGAAATACTTCCAAATACCTGCACGATCTTCTATATTAGCCCGTGACTTTATAAATTTTTTAACCCGTCCTGACTCGTAGTTAGGATATAAAACAAACAACATGAAATTGATAACACTAAGAGTTCCGAAGCCAAAGCTGATAAATGTATGCAGCTTCTTGGTTACCTATTGTATCGAGACAATTGCGTCGTGGAAAGATGACGACATATTTAATGACAATCACTTTTTGGTTGTGTCAACGAAAGGAGGTGGTGGCATAACGACAGAAGAGAAAGAAAGATTGATTGAAGAGAACCTAAAAAAGAATATTGCTAACGAATCAAAAATTGAGTTGCCATGATTAAAGAAATAAAACTCGTATCGTATGAAAGCGGCGATACAATTACTCATTGGCTTCGTATAGTCAATACAGACCTTGCTAAAAGCATCTGTGTTCAACTCGACTTTAATCATTTTATGAATGCTATGATACAATATTCATTAACACTTTCTGAAACTGTACATAATTCAGTCAAAGAGTATAAATTTAAACTATGAGCCTGTTAAAGATGCTGTCCGGTAATGCCGGGCTGAAAGAGATGGCGATGAATCAACTCAAATCTATGTTTGAGGAAACAACTACCGCTATTGTAGTAATAAAAAACGATGTTACCGGAGAGCTGGAATTTTTAGAGTACAATGAACCTGTAACTATACTTAAAAAATCTGTTTACGAACAACTATTAAAAATGTCAATACAATGAATAATATCAATACAGAAAAATTAGATAAGTTACCGGATGAGGTATTAACTGATATAACGGCTCCTGTAGATAGTCTGCTCAATACGTTAAACCCGGCAGACCTTATAAATGACCCTAATAATAAAGCTAAGATTGATATACCAAGCCCTACGCCGTCTTCCGGTAATTCAGGGCCAACGGTAACAGTAAATAACACAGGAGCTAAGCCGGTAAAGGTTGGCGGTATAGTTGGCGGTAAGTTCATTGTCGATACTGCCGATACATTGTTACCGGCTATAGCAGTGTATATATCTTTAGCATTTTCGTATAAGATAGATAAAAAGCTATTGCAGTTAACGCAGAAGGAAAAGGATTTGATAGTACCGGCAATGCAGGATTACTTAGACAGCGTTAACATCAATTTTAATAATCCCGGTTATAATTTGCTATTTGTTGTTGGCAGTGTATATGTAGCTAAGATTATAGAAGCGATACCTAGTGCAGAGAAAGTAAAAAAGGATGCACCTAAAAAGCCTGCTATTGTTGTAGCAATTGAGAAGTCAAAAGAAAATGCTGAAGAAAATGTAAAGCGCAAAAGACAGAAAGGATTGTTTATTGAACAACTCAATAAAGAGACAGATGTGAATATTCAATTGTCTATGATAATAAGCCGCCTGAAAATGTCTAAAGCAAAAGCTGAAGAATGGTATAGAGCTAATAAAATTAAAACAGCTAAATAATGTATTGCATATTATCTGTAGGCATGACAGGACAGGGAAAAAGTAAATTCGTTAAGGATTATATATCTGGCAAAAGGTGTTATGTGTTTGATGTGCAGAATGAATACAGTGATCTTGCCGTTAACCCGATTGCGGATAGGGGTAGGTTAATTACATTAGATGAAAAGCAATTTGTTTTGCATTGCACAGGAAAGAAAAATACAGTCTGCGTTTTTGAAGAAGCCACAGGATTTTTTGAAGGGAAATTAGATAAGACAGTAAGACGGCTAGTATTATCAAAAAGACATAGTGGTAATTACTTTATCTTTTGCTTTCATTCAATCTCTTCAATACCGCCACGATTAATGCAATTGACAAATTATGTTGTACTATTTAAGACAGGAGATGAACCTTATCAGGTTGAACAAAAATTCCCTTCTTTGTTATCTCATTATATGCAGCTAAAAAAATTACCAAACCACAGTTCGTTAACTATTCAAACTATACCACAATGACAACTTTTATATGCCTTGTATGCGTGGCAGGATTCTTTGCTTTCGTTGTATTGGCAGCAAGTAAATTAAGACAAGATGAAAAAGGTCACTTGCAGGATAAAGAGATAGCCGAGATTATGGCTAAGCCAGTGCACGAAGATCATTTGCATAAGCAATCAGTTAGCCGGGGTTATAAACCTAATTATCCGGCAAGATCAATGACGAGTGAAGAGCAAGAGTTCTATAATAAGTACAAGCATTTAAATAATTTTTATGGGTTACACAAAGAAGATAAGCGACGTAATGAAGTATAATGTTAGCAGCGATAAACCACGATGCAAGATGTGTGATAAGGAACTAAGTTATACAGAAGCAATCTATAAACAATATTGCTTTAACTGTCAAAAGAGAATCAATGAAGACAACAGCTTACATCTGCGACAAGTGCAACCTCCTGAAGCCTGAAGATGAATGTTCAGGTATCTTAGCTAATGAAGCATTGATAGACCCTATCAATAACTCATTTACGATAACTAAGCATTGCGACATGGCGTCGTACCACTTTTGTTTGGATTGCTACAGAGAGTATGTGTTGAACCCTGCTGTTAATTTTTCGGATCGTAAAAACAACGAGGAAGGGTACAGGACCCTACTAAGGGAACTTACCTACACCCTGAAAAAGACCACAATTGCAGAAGCCATGAGAAGGGAACACCTGTCCCGCAACCGGGTTGTAAAATAAATTTGGTCGGATGCGAGTTGAGTATTATCTTTAGCAATATTTTATAACATCAATTTTAAAACATGGAAACAAAAGCAGTATTCACACTTAAAGAAGCCTTCGCCATTCAGAAAGACCAACTAAACGACTGGAAAACAATATTGAAAGACGAGATATATTTAATGCTGATGGCTGAATGTCAAAAAAGGAATAGAGATGTAATTGATCCATTTGAAGTATTCAGAGGGACAGATATGGATCAGTTTATATACAATTATATGTATGAAATCAGAAACAAAAATTTATAACATCAATTTTAAACAATGTCATACTTAAAAAGAATAGATGGAAAAGCATACTTCCGTGAATTTACAACTGATGTAAAAAGCGAAGCTGTCAGAAAAAAAGAAAACTTCAAAACAGCAGGATTCAAGGCTAGAGTCATACCAACTCAAAGTAACGGTAAGCCTACCTTTTCAGTTTATGTAAATCACTTACCAATTGTTTACAATAAAAATAAAACCAATGGCTAAAATAAAAATCAAGTTCGATCAAAAA
>DASVOE010000104.1:0-108665 GCA_036383515.1 Chitinophagaceae bacterium
AGAAGGATGGTTCCTACAAAGGAAATTGGATTGGCTTTCATTAGATCTGCAATTAATTCGGTTACATTTAAACCCAACGCACGAATCAATCAAACGGGCTTTTCTGAAAAAAATTGTATAAAGGACAAGAAGACTTACGAAAGATACGGGGGATTTACGGCCCCGGCTCATATTTTTTAAACGATATACCGTTTAAAAAATGGAAGGAAATACCGTGAAAATAGTTTGATGCAATGAAAACGGTTAATCAAATTCGTTATGTAATTCCGGTGTTGAACTTGTATTCCAGTGTATGCTTTTTATTGACCAATTTATTTATTGTACAATATAAAATAAGTGTTGACACTCAAAAACGAAAAATCAGTTGTATAAAATTTACTCAGTTATACTTTTCCTCGTTTTTTATATGTTGAGGTTTATAAAAATTTCAATACCACTGGTTTTTTATCTTTTATATCAAAAAATGTGAAACGGGAATACCTGAGTATGTTTAAGTTCTTATTCAAGAGGAGAGCGATTACACGCTTAAAATATATTTACATGCTGACAAAAACTTAATTTTAGATTCCTATAAAGAATCCGATGAGTAATCTCTGTTGTAGATAATATGTGAGACAGTAAGAGCTAAAAATCATAGGGCTGTGGTTAGACGGTATCAAACCGTCGGCTTCAAAGAAGCCGTAAAAAATTAAAATGAAATGAGTTGTCTGAGCAATCGGTAATTTATCCAAATGATAAAAAATAATAAATACAAAAGGTAGCTCTCATGAAGTCTAAACTATTTTTAATTCTCTTCATTGCCAGTTGTCCATGCTTGGGGCAAATAAAATACAACTACAGCACTTACAAAAAAAATGCGGACAGTATTTTGACCTCCATGATTGATGAGGATATTTTTAATACGTATGTCCGATTGGCTCCGAAAAAGAGTTACTACATTAAAGTAGAGAATGCTGCTGAAAAGAAAATTGGCTTTAATGAACAACTAAGTTTCACTCCTGACTTTTACACTTTTTCCTACGACTTTATTCACCCTGCTTTTTCCGGTCACAGCTTTCCAATAGTGCTTACTCTTGATCACAACGGCCATTTCGCCTATTACAAACACTTTCAGGGATTCGTTATCATTACTGACTCAATGATTTCTTCTATTGTGTCAAAAAAGAAGGCCCTTGAATATCTGAAAGAAAGCCGCAAACCCGACTATAAAATAAATAAATCGAGTATGAAACTGATCTGGACTGATATTTCACTTGACCATAAGTCCTTTCTTAAAACAGGTGATGTGCGTAGTTTGGCGCAGTATACTTCTATAGAATGGCGAGTGAAAGGTGAAATATTATTTGAACGGGACAAAAAAAAATATCAGGGCCATTTTCAAATTAATGTATTTAACGGCCATGTGGGTAATCACTTTGCAATACCCTGGGATTAGCAGCAATCTCTCGTTTTTTTCCAATTAATTTCTTCGCAGTCGGTAAATCAATTTCCTTTTCCCATTTTGCCACCACAATCGTCGCCACGGTGTTACCAATAAGGTTTGTAAGTGCCCTACCCTCACTCATAAAACGATCGATCCCGAAGATCAGCGCTATCGCCGCAACAGGTATATGCCCGACTGTCGGTAGGGTGGCCGCTAATACTATAAACCCGCTGCCCGTTACACCCGCAGCCCCTTTCGAAGTAAGCAACAAAACAAGTAATAAGGTGACCTGGTGACCGATATCCATCGGCGTGTTCGTTGCCTGTGCCAGGAAAACAGCCGCCATCGTGAGGTAGATCGATGTGCCATCGAGATTAAAAGAATAGCCAGTCGGAACAACCAGCCCTACTACCGGTTCAGAAACTCCGACTTTTTCCAATTTTTTTATAATGCCCGGTAAAGCGGCTTCGGAAGAAGAAGTGCCGAGCACGATCAGCAACTCTTCTTTAATATAAGCCAGCAACCGGAAAATATTAAACCCTGTATATCTTAAGATACCACCCAGTACAATAACAATAAAAATGATGCAGGTTAAATAAAACGAACCCATTAATTGCCCCAACTGGTTAAGCGAACCCAGCCCGTATTTGCCAATGGTAAAAGCCATGGCTCCCAAAGCACCCAGCGGAGCTACTTTCATGATGATCTTTATTATTCCAAACAATCCATATTCGAGGGATTGAATTCCTTTTAAAAGCGGATTGGCTTTCTCACCAATCTTAGACAAAGCAAATCCCAGCAGCACAGAGAAAAACAAAACCTGGAGAACATTACTCGTAGATAATGCATTAATAATATTGTCAGGGATAACGTGCAATAAAAAATCCGGGACTGACTGATTTTTGCTTTCAGTTATAAATGATTCAACAGCCTTAGTATCCAGAGTAGCCGGATCTACGTTCATTCCCACGCCGGGTTTCAATAGATTAATTACTAAGATGCCAATGATGAGTGCGAGTGTAGTGACTACTTCAAAATAGAGGATGGCTTTTAGTCCTACTCTTCCCACTTTTTTGGTGTTTTGCATGCCGGCGATCCCCGTTACAATCGTGCAGAAAATAATAGGCGCAATCATCATTTTGATGAGCTTGATAAAACCATCACCTAATGGTTTCAATCGAACGGCAAAATCAGGATAGAAATAACCAAGCAGGATGCCGATGGTAATTGCAATAAGCACCTGTACGTATAAAATTTTGAGATATTTCATCGGCTGGTAGTTATTAAAAAGTTTTTAAGAGTAAGATGTGTTTCGTCAGGCTCATTTTATTTTTTATAAAATCCATTCAGTGCCAGCCATTTTATAGCTGCAGGCATCCAGTATTCATCCTGAACCTTATTATATAAGGCAAATCCATGTCCTCCTTTTTGATAAAGAAGAAGCTGGGCAGCAACTTTGTTATCCATCAGCCTTTTATAATAAGCGAGACTATTTCCAACCAGAGAGGTACTATCATCTTCTGCCTGCACAATAAAAGCAGGAGGAGTTGTTTTTGAAATATGCAGTTCAGGAGAGTAGTTGATTTTATCCTCAGCTGAAATCTTTTTTCCTAATAAATTAGTTCGTGAATTGGAAGTCCTTGATGTAAGCGAATCAAGAAAACTAATAACAGGATAGATCAACCAGGTGAATGCAGGCCTTCGTGTTACTGAACCAGTAGCTGCCATAGCTGCGAGGTGACCACCGGCTGAGAACCCGAGCAGGCCGATATGAGCCGTATCAATATTCCATTGAGCGGCGTACTTATAAACCAATTCTATGGCCTGTTCCAAATCCTGCAACGGAATTGTTTTGAAATCTGTATAAACTGAATCACGCCAAAGTCTGTATTTTAATACGATCGCAACGATGCCTGAGTCTGCCAGTTGTTTTGCTGCTTCATATCCTCCATCTTCGATTGATAAGCGATTATATCCACCGCCCGGGCAAATGATCAGGGCCGTTCCCGCCGCGTTTATTTTTTTCGGAATAAAAACAGTCAACGTGGGCTTAGTTACATTCACCAGGAAAGAACGGCCATTGCCCGCAGTAGATTTTGTCATGGTTTCCCTGTCCTCCACCGGCAAAGCACCCGGCGGGTTACCTTCATACAAGGGAATGATCTTTTGTGCATGGCATGAAAGACAAGCTAACAAGAGAACGTTTGATACAACTCGTTTAAACATTTTCAATATTAGTTAATAGGTGTACGAACAAAAATTCCGGGAATAGGACTTGGCGCCGACGTATTCCGGTCAATTTCACTTTGAGGATATAAAAACCGTTGTGGTAATTGGGTTCCTGTATTGGGTGCAATGGGAACCCGCACCAGCGTTTCATTTTGAGTCCTTCTCATATCATTGAACCCTTCGATCTGTCCAAAGAAGTTTACATATCTTTCTTCTAATATTTCTCTTAACAAAGCCTGGTCTGCTGTAAGTGAAGAGGCCGGTGGAATAGTTGATAAAGTAAAAAATGTACTGCCCACATTGGCTACCCCAAAATTTCCAACCGAAGATTGTTTTCTCCAGATGATTAACCGCACAGAGAATTTATTTGTGGTTAAGGGCACCGATGCAGATAAACCAACAGAGAGGGAGGCAGTGCTGCTGATCACTTCTCCTGCGTTGCCACTTGGCGTAAGATAAGTGAACGTGGTCCAGTTATCTGTGGAATAAGCAACGGCAGCATTGTAGGTTCCTGCACCTGTTATTGTTACGGGCAGTGAAATGTTCTGCATGGCAAACGTTGAACCGGTAGCGGTCGTAATATCATATTGAACATATCTTGTAATGTTATTAAAAGTAATTCCGCTAAACGTAGCATTTACCGTAGTGGCTGTTCCCTCGGCGGCCCAGTTTGGATTAGTAGTTGTGCTGTCACCATTTGCATTACCGGTCAATTTCATTCCAAGACTCCGGTACACGGGTACAGAATAACCTGTGGTGGTGACGTTGGCCGGAGTAATAGAAGCGGCACCCGGACCTGAAACAGTCCCCGTATTATTTGTTGTTAGCGCATAAGTAACAAAAGGATTGTTTGAGTTTTCAATACCGCCAGTTGCAAAATCGGCAGCTACATAAGGATCATATTTATAAGTACCCGCCACAGCAAACTGGCTAGTGAGGTTTGCGCCTGTTGCTAACCAGGCACGATAAGTATTTAACCGGTTAAGACCTGCCGTAAATCCATTGATCCTAAAATCTGCTTCAGTCAGTATCAAAAGATTTTCTGAATAGGTAACAAGTGGAAAAGCAGTGGTCTTATAAAAAGCTCCTCCTACACCGTTATAGTTAATATCTGTTCCGCTTCTGTACAAATAACGGAACCTGGCTGTTTCATTTGTTTTGCTGTTTCCCCGGTATTTGGCGCCTGCCGGGTTAATGATTGTTGCTGCATACGTTCCTGCAGCGGTCATAAAGCCGGGTCTTTCATCCACCAGGAATTGAGAATAGAGGTTTGAACCATTTGCATTATCAATATGCGTCATCACCATACTGTTTGTAGCAGTGTTGATCCCGTTTTGCGCCGCCGCCATTGCGAGATCATATTTTTTTGTTTGCATATAATAACGGGCTTTCAACGTATAAGCAGCCTGTTTCCATTTTACAGGATCGCCCTGGTATAAAATATCTTGGGCAGTAAATGCAATAAATGAAGTTGAATTCAAATTATTTATCGCACTATCCAGCAACACCTGCAACGAGTCATATAGTTTGACCTGGGATTCATATACAGGGTTTGGGTAGTTCTCATTATAAACCTGGCTATAAGGAATATCTCCCCAAAGAGCCAGCGCAGTCCCCATTGCATGCGCTTCTATTACTTCCGCTACTCCTGCCAGGCGGCGATTATTAATATCCAATGCTTTTTGCCTCATCAAGCGGCAATTCTTAACAGTAGCAGCAAACACCTGGCTCCAGGTATCATTATAGTCATTGGCGATCACGTTATACAACTGGTAACTATTGTACTGAAATAACTGACCTGAAAAATAACTACACCACATCCCGGCCCGGCGGGCCAGTTCACCTTCCTGTACAATTACATTGGAAAGTTCTACCCCGGTGAGCATAGTTGCCGCATTAGCATCCTGCGGATTATTCGGATCCGTATTTATTCCATCTACCATTTTTTTACAGGAGAAAAAAGTGATCGAGAGGGAAATAGCTATAATAGAAAAAGCAATTTTATTTTTCATATTGAAGCAGGTTAGAAAATTAAAAATTAAGTTTCAGCGAGAACAGGTAAGATTTGGAACCTGGATTATTAAAATAAACGATCCCTCTTCCCGAACCGGATCCTTCTAAATTGCTGTCCGGATCAATAGATTTCAGTTTGCTGTTCAACCAAAGATTACGACCACTGATTTCGATATTGACAGAACTTAAGCCCGTGAATTTGGGGAGATGTTTACGGGTGATCTGGTATGATAAGGTGAGTTCGCGAAGCCGGGTCCAGGTAGCATCACCCACAAATGGCTCCAGCACATTTCCGAAGAATCCACCCAGCCCATTATACCAGCTTTGATCAAGTGCCACATCTCCACCGCCAAAATTGCCGATATTCCCTCTGAATGGAATGCCGGCTGCAATGGTTGCTCCACTTGCCGTTTTTAAATTGGCAGTAGCGTTTGTTTCATGACCGGTAGCGGCACTTACTCCATAGTCCAGCAACACTGCTTCTGTGGCATTTACTATGTCTCCACCTTGTGAGCGTTCGAACAGCGCATAGAGTTTAATATTTTTATATTGCACGTTAAATCCCAAACCACTTCTCCAGTCAGGATTCGGATCTCCCAATACTTTTTGTTCCACTTCAGAAAGAGGGAAACCATTTGCATCGAGGATATAAGCACCCTTGGCATCTTTTTGAAAACCTATTCCCCAAAGCGCACCCAATGGATATCCTTCCACTGCTCTTGAAGAAACACCATTCAGTCCACCAAGAAGAATCGAAGCTGATCCGTTCAGGTCAGTAACTTTATTTTTATTCTTTGTCCAGTTACCCTCAAGACTAACCAACCAGTTTTTCTTTTTTAAGATTTCATAAGAAAGATCAATCTCTACTCCGCGGTTCTGAATAGATCCTGCATTTGCATACAACGTTGTAAAGCCGGTGGCAGGAGCCTGTGGGATATCCAATAATGCATCAGTTGTTTTATTGAAATAGACTGTCGTACTAAAGGCTATTTTATTATCCAGGAAACGCAGGTCGGTTCCGATCTCAAATTCCCTTTTCTTTTCAGGTCTCAGATAGGGATTGCCTTTTACCCGGCTTTGAACATAGGTTCCTGTTCCAAACAGGCTTCCATCCAGGTTGGGATCAAGTAACTCAGCCCAGTTAGGTACAAAGAAATTGGTTGATGTTTTATAGGCGGAGGGTTGTATGCCCACCATTCCATAAGAGAGCCTCAGTTTTCCAAATGAAAATATGTTGGAGTTGGTAAAAACCGGGAGATGTGAAAACTGCCAGGCTATATCAGCAGAAGGATAAAAAAAACTGCTTTTAGATAATTCGCCGAAGGTAGATGCCGCTTCAAGCCTTCCGGTCAGGTTAATAAAAACCTGGTCATATAGCTCTGCTCCAAGTGTAGCATATCCTGCATCTGTCCTCGTTTTTTCAAAACGGTCTGAAATAGTTCTGTTCACGATGAGTGAATTGTCAATATCCCGGGGACCATCAGGAATAATGAAATTGGTACCGTTCGCACTTAACAATCCTTCATTAGAACTATTGTAATTAAACCCAAACAGGATGTTTGTTTTTATATGGGCGCCAAAATCTTTTCCTGCCCTTGCGATGAAATCAAGGTTGAATTGAGTTTGGTTAAACTCATCCCTGCTATAAAGTCCTGATGCCGCATTGATCGTATAATAAGGCAGGTACGTGATTTCTCTTTCTGTGAAATTGTCAAGCCCGGCTCTTACTGTCACATCCAACCACTTGGTTGGAGTAATAAAAATTTCAGCGCTGTTAATAAAGCGGTTTACATTATTACTGTTGTCCTGTTTGTAAATCGTCCACAAGGGATTGCTAAAACCGGGAGTAGCTGTACCAAGATAACTCCTGTAGGCTCTTTGCCTGTTTGAGACAAATGCAGCGGTTGGGGATGAATAGTAACTGCCGACATAATCCGTGTTATCAAAATCCGGGGGAGTACGTAGTAAGCCAAGCATCACACCGCCGCTGCTGGACCCTCTTCTTACCCTATCAGAATTGGTGAGCACATAAGATGCTTTATTAGAAACCTTCAGCCATTTATTTAATTGCCTCGAGGCATTTACACGAAAAGTGGTTCTCCGGTAATCACTGTTGTTACGGATAGTTCCCTGCTGGTTCATATCACCCAGGCTTAAAAAATAATTTGATTTGGCATCACCCCCACTAACCGACAATGAAGTATTCAGGTAATGGCCTTTTTGGAAAACACTATTATAATTTTTGTCAAGAAAAATTTCTTTATTGTTTTTTGTAAGGATGGGGTAATAGATCGTGCCTGTCGGGTATCCAACGAAATAATCAGCGCCTGTATTCACGAGATCCAATCCACCTGCCCGGTTGGCAATTTTGTCGCCCCAACTTCTTGTATTGTTAGCTGCCCATGCTCCATTGGTTCCCTGGCCATAGGATGACTGGAGGGGATAATTGAGGTTGATGTCATCAATAGAATAGGTCGTTTTAACGCTTACATTTAATTTGCCATTGTTTGCACCTTTTTTGGTTGTAATAATTACTACGCCATTCGCTGCCCTGGTACCCCATAGTGCAGCGGCGGAAGCACCTTTTAATACCTGCATGGAAGCAATATCATCCGGGTTGATATCATTTAGCCGGCTTTGCTGAGTAACTCCCTGGCTACTCTCACCTCGACTATCACTGTTTATAGGAATGCCATCCAATACGATCAATGGATCGGTGCCTCTTGTGATGGTACTTTGCCCACGGATCAGGATTTGTGAAGCTGATCCGGGATCACTACCGGATGAACGGGATATCCTCACACCAGACGCTTTTCCCCCCATGGCATCTACAAGGTTTACCTCTCCGGAGTTAGCTACCTGTTCTCCATTGATTTTAGAAGATGAATAACCCAACTTGTCCCTTTGCGTTTCAAAACCCAAGGCAGTTACAACAACTGATTGCATAATAATCGACGAATCCTCCATCTCCAGGTTGAGCACCAATCTTCCATTCAGTGGTTCTTCGATCAATTTATAGCCGATGAGGCTAAATACAAGAATGGCTTTTTGTGGATTGTCAACCTTTATCAGGAATCTCCCCATGTTGTTGGTGGTTGTGCCCGTTTTCTCATCTTTAATGGTTACACTGACTCCTTCCAAAGCTCTCCCTGATGATTTTTCAAGGACCAGGCCACTAACTTGAGCAGATAAATGGGTACCAGGAAGAAAAAGTAAACCGACGCAGAAAAAAATGCAGGTGAATAACCTGGATTGCTGGGAATGCCAGGCGGCAAGGCGAGTTAGTTTTTTCATGAGCAAAAATTTTGGCAACCGTTAAATAAAAAATCCAGTTCAATTTAAACCAGGGCACACCGCTTTCCCGTTTGGATGTCTTCGGAATTATTATTAAATCATTAACTTGGTTTCGGAAATCATTGAAATAATTTCCGAAATATCACAATTGACTTAGTGTCTGTAAAATATGCAAAACATAAAGACAGGTAAAGAGGAAATTATTTACTTACTTACCAGGGCTATTGATAAGTACAAAACCGAAACAGGCCAGCAAATAGTTCAGAATACCAACCGCAAGAATTACGAATCCTTAGCCATCGTGTTAAGCGAGATCAGTAACCAGCTTCCTTTACGCTTTGACGAATTTGGAACCGAGCCTTATTCTCCCGAGATAAATCCAAAAGGCCAGGATTATCCTCACCGTAAATATGATATAACCGGGGGACAGATAAAAGATGCATTGATCGGGATCGTTTCCAATCCACGCCCTTTCCTGGTTGATGCCTGTTATATATATTTATATGGTAAGGGCCGCAAGGCGTTTAAACTGGATCCCGTTGATGATAACCTGCTGGAAGGTTCAAGTCAGGATAAGAATGCCGATCATCCGGCAACTGACATACAGGGCAAAACATTTTCGCAACAGATTTCAACTTTAAAGCTTAAGAACAGCCAGAAAAGTAAACTGGTGAAATTTCTTTCCGTCATGACGGCTATCTTGTTTACAGGACTTGTTGCTTTATTATTCTTTTTTATTAATGCAAAACAGCAATGGCAATCGGTAAAAAAGGACATGGACATACTTCCTTATAAACCAGGCGAGGCAGAGATCGATAGTCTTGAAGGTGTTTGGTTATGTTATACAGGTTCACCACAAGCCCGGACTTCTGATCCGTCCAGGTATCATAAAGTTGTTTCCAATTTGGTGGATGTACATTATAAAGATGGTTATTTCACATTCGATCGGTATGGTGCAAGTTTCAACCATGTCGGTTATATGCAGTTTGAGTCCCCGGGTATTGTATCGGTTTATTCAAGAATAAAAAACAATTCTAATCATACAGAGTCTCCCAGGCATTCGCTATTAAACCTGTTTAGTGGCAAAAAGTATTTAACAGCTATTTCTGCTTCCTGGAATTTCGATATTGGGGATAGGAATAAAATAATCGGTATCCGGGAGGTTTATATCAAATTAGGCAAGGGTGGAAAGATTGAAGAAGTGATCAATGATGTGGAAAATGCCAGCTGCCAGTGTAAAGTGATACGATGGCATCAGTCTAACAACCAGGTGAAAACATTTTATTTAAAAAATCAGCTGCTTGATTCTTTGCATATTGACGAATTAAAACCATTGATTGATGAAAAGAGTATTCTGCCGGGAACTCCGCAGGATAAACTGGTGCTGGATAGTTCAAGTCTAAGGTGAAAGTAGTATTCCCGACAGGACAAATATCGAACAAGATTCTGTCGTACTTTAAAAAACTATATGAAATTTTTTTATAAAAGATCAATAAACAGTCTTTTCGGAATTTATCGTTCCTTAACGAGAATTTGTAGTCCGTGATTTTAGTTGATAATCTTCTCAATTTAAGTTCTCAAATTTTTTTTATTTCTGAATTAAAATTTCTGATTGTATGTCAGACTGGGAATTACAGGAATAAAAGAGACCTGGGTAATCGAAGCCTGTCGGGTCAATTGACCGATAAGCGAAGTACGTATTCTCATGGGCATAAACATTATACACCGCCAATTTCCATTCACTTTCCCATTTTCTTTTTTTAGCATTCCTTATCTTTCTATAACTGATGCCAAGATCGAGTCTGCTATAAGGAGTAAGACGATAATTATTCGGTTCTGTTGAAACAGAACTGCTATTATTATCCTCATCTTCAAATAATGGGTTATCATCCTGGTTTCCGGAAGGAGGAGGAACAGGACTTGTATTGAGCGTTACTGACCGGCCGCTCGTTAAAAAAGATTGGCAGCAAATGTCCAATGTGTGCTTAAATTATATGATGCCGAGAGATAAAAATTGTGTTCCCTGTTATTTGTAAAAGGAAATTTGAAACCCTGGTTAAGAGAATCAAATTGCTGGTAAGCTTGCGAAAAAGAATAAGAAATCCAGCCTGTCAGGTCTCCTTTTGTTTTTTAACCGAAAACTCCGTACCATAACTCCGGCCTTTACCGAATATTAGTTTGCTCTCAATATCATTATCTATTGTTGCAGAAGTAGCTCCCTTAAACAGCATTTGATTATCCATCAATTTATAATAGAATTCCACACTGGTCTGATACATATTGTCTTTAAAATTTTTATACAAATCTGCAGAGACCTGATGACTGGCTTGAGGCTTGACTATTTTACTGCTTCCAATCCATATTTCGACCGGGAATGAAGCATTATAACTTTGCACCAGGTGAATGTATTGATGCATTCTGCTATAAGCAAGCTTTATACTACTTGTTTGAGTCAACCGGCATAATAGAGATAACCGTGGTTCTAAATCGATATACCGAACACCTGGTTTAAAGAAAACAGGCAATCTTGCGCCGACATATATATTAAGCGTTCTGCTAACTTTAATATCATCACTCACATAAGCAGCAAAACGATTGTGTTCTTTTTCAGGAATACTATTTTGATTGATATTGATAAATCCTGTAGTAGAAAGTTAATCTGATACAGTAGCCGGAAAAACAGATTGCTGTAAATAATTAACTCCGCCACGTACCTTGTGTTTTATATACAGATAATAATAGAGATCTGTTTTAAAGTTGATATCCCTGATACCGGAATACAGCTGTGCAAAATAATCTTCCTGTATGGAAGAAAGACGTTGGTAATAATTACTGTGCACTGCCGATATATTTGAAAATAATTTCTTTGAAAATAAATGATTCCAACGCATGTTGAATGCCTGATTGCCAAAAACAATTTCATAGATCCAGAATACAGACGCAACTGTACACTAAAATTGGTCCATATTTCCATCTGAATTTTGATTCAAATTACAGTAACCTTGCCATTGTTTTATACTAGTTTAATGAAGTAGCAAGTAGTTATTTTTGACGGCATTCCGTAGAAATACTTATTAAATTGCGTAATACTACGGTTGTTTTGTATTTCAAAATTGTTTTCCTTTAGCATACAAGGCCTTTTTAAAGTTCATCTTCGAAAGCTGGTACAGCTCGCTCCAAATTAGTAGTATTTACTTCTTTCCCCCCTTGAAATTAGATCTGTTACTCCACGAATTACCTGGCTAAGACTGATTTTTGGCTGAATGAATTTGGTCAACATTGACTAAATGATGTTCATCATTTAGGACATCATTAATTTCAGAAAGCTACCAACCATGATTTACGAAGCCCTCAACTTCTTAAAGCAGAGTATTGATGCCTATATCAATAATGGCAGAACTGCGGCTGAACCAGTGATGGTACTTTCCAATCCCTGGTCCAATAGCGACAGCAGCAAGAATTTTTCTTTTCTTAATTCTCTTTCCCTGATCAATATTGAAGAAGAACGCATTTTCAAAACGCAGGGGTATCAATATATACCTAATGGACAAGATAGCGTGATCAAAAAGGAGCCTGATATCAAGCTTAACCTTTATGTACTGTTCAGCGCTTACAATAAAAACTATGAAGACGCTCTTAAGATAACATCTAAAGTTGTCGGCTTTTTCCAGATGCATCCTGTTTTTCAAAAAGGCCATTCTTTGAAAGGTGTAAATGCACTTCCGGAAGGGATTGACAGATTGATTGTAGAGTTATACTCTGCCAGTTTTGAGCAGCAAAATCAGATATGGGCCTCGCTAAGTACCGGTTACTTGCCATCAGTGATATATAAAATAAGAATGCTGGTGATTGATGCAACGCCCAGTGATGACAAAGCAATTGTTCCAACGATCAAAAAGATCAACATTGATCTTAAGGCCGACAAATAAAATATTTCGAATTAGTTGAAAGATCATAGGTAAAATTTTATTGTTCATATAAAAATCATCTAGTATGCCCACGTATAAAACTCCCGGTGTGTATATCGAAGAGATATCCACGCTCCCACCTTCGGTAGCCGAAGTAGAAACAGCAATTCCTGCTTTTATCGGATTTACAGAGAGAGGTGAAAAAAGTATCCCGCGAAGAATCACTTCCATGGTAGATTACCAGATTTATTTTGGAGGAGCTGAGCCGGAGAAAAGTATCGTCGTTACTCTACAAAGTGATTTGGTCACCGTTTCGATTGATGAGCCAAAAAAGTCAAAGAATGTTTTGCCATACGCCATGCAACTATATTTCGCTAATGGTGGTGGCCCATGCTATATTGTTCCCTGCGGAACATTTAAAGAAAGCGGATCTTCGCTGGACCCTTATAACGCCGCTCTGGATGCAATTGCCAAAGAAGATGAGCCCACTCTACTTCTTTTCCCTGATGCAACGCTTACCCTCGGTGAACGTTATTACGATCTTGTTAACCTTGCACTGGATCAGTGTGAGAAGTTGGGCGACCGTTTTGTAATTATTGATGTGATTAATAAGGACAAAGACCTGCGAGCATCTAAAGATGAATTTCGAACTAAAGTAGGTACCAACCCAGCAGCTGCAAAGTATGGCGCCGCTTATTATCCTCATCTAAAAACAACTATTCCCTACCAATATGATACTGAAGCCATCGTAATAAGTGGTCTTGCTGAAACAAAGACGTTTGAGCCAGTGGCAGCTGTTGGAGTTGAAGAAGAACCAAAACCGGGAGAGATCAAAAAAGCAGCACCTGAGAAAAAAACAAGCCGCGGTCAATCTGCCGGATTTAGTTCCCTTCCCAATGCTACTCAAAATAAGATTAAACAAAAAATTGCCGAGTATGG
This sequence comes from Chitinophagaceae bacterium, assembly GCA_036383515.1. Lineage (GTDB taxonomy): Bacteria > Bacteroidota > Bacteroidia > Chitinophagales > Chitinophagaceae > CADEDV01. The sequence continues at coordinate 13,807 of DASVOE010000104.1, forward strand.
CGTAGAACTAACACCTGCGGCCGCAGTAGCTGGAGTTTATGCAATGGTAGATAGCACCAGGGGTGTATGGAAGGCACCGGCCAACGTAGGATTGAATTATGTAAAAGGACCGCTGATGAAGATCACTGATGATGAACAGAACAATCTCAACATAGATCCAGAAAGTGGAAAGTCCATTAATGCTATCCGCTCTTTCATTGGAAGAGGAACCATGATATGGGGCGCACGCACATTGGCTGGCAATGATAATGAATGGCGTTATGTCAACGTTCGTCGTTTTTTCAACATGGTAGAAGAGTCTGTAAAAAAGTCAACTCTTTGGGCAGTATTTGAACCCAATGACATTAATACCTGGACTAAGGTAAGAGCGATGATTGAAAACTATCTTCTGTTGAAATGGATCGACGGCGCTCTTGCAGGAAAAAAAGCAGAGGATGCTTTTTTCGTACGGGTAGGTCTTGGTCAAACAATGACTGCAGTGGACATACAGGAAGGACGTATGAATATTGTGATTGGCATCGCGGCAGTGAGACCCGCCGAATTTATCATTCTTAAGTTTTCACACAAACTTCAAAACTCTTAATCATTCAAAATTCATTTTATGGCAGTATATCCAATTCCAGCCTTTCATTTTAAAGTAGAATGGGGCGGAAAAAACGCTGGCTTTTCAGAAGTATCCGGGCTTACACAGGAAGTACAGGTGATTGAATACCGTGAGGGCAGCAGTAAAGATTATTCAACCACCAAAATGCCGGGACTACGCAAGTACAACAACATTACCCTGAAACGGGGCATTGCCAAAAGCGACAATGATTTCTTTAACTGGCTTAATACAGTTCAGCTGAATACGGTCGAACGCAGAGATCTTACTATAAGCCTGTTGAATGAAAACCATGAACCTGTAATGGTATGGAAGGCACGCAATGCCTTTCCAGTAAAAGTAGAAGGACCAGGTTTAAAAGCTTCCGGCAACGAAGTAGCAGTGGAATCGATCGAGATAGCACACGAAGGTGTGGTATTACAGAATGATTAATTGATTTCGAGAACAAGAATCTAAGATCAACAACGCATGAGTTATTATCCTCCCGTTGGATTTCATTTCAAGGTGGAATTTCCAGGAGTGGGAAACGCCGACATGGACACTAGGTTCCAGGAAGTATCTGGTCTGACCGCCGAAATCGGAACAGAAGAACTTCAAGTTGGTGGAGAGAACCGCTTCAGCTATCGCCTTCCTACACGTGCAAGGTTTAGTAATCTCGTACTGAAGCGTGGTATGCTGAAGGATTCCGAACTGATCTCCTGGTTTTCTAAAGCTATTCAGGATTTTGAATTCAAACCAGTAGATGTTTCCGTTTACCTGCTGAATGAAGAACATGAAATCTCTGCGTCGTGGATATTCACACGGGCTTATCCGGTAAAATGGGTGATCTCGGATCTTAAGGCGCAGGAAAATTCCATCGTAGTGGAAACAATAGAGCTCTGCTATCAATTTTTCAGAAGAAAATAAATCGTATGCCAGTACAGATCAATGAACTTGTAATTCGGGCACATATCAAAGAACCCGGCGATCAGAAAACAGATGCGCCCTCTTCAACGGAGGTCGCGGATAAAGAAGAGATCATTAAAGAATGCCTGGAAAGGGTAATGGAACTTTTACAGGAACAAAAAGAACGATGATGGCAGAAGCAAACTTGAAAATAATAGGTTACAATGACCCAAAAAGCCAGCGTCAAAATGAGGTTGGACAATTTATTGTTGACTTTAATCCCTCGACGTTTACTATCACCAATAAAATAGAATTCAAAAAAGAAGAAGCAAAAGGCCAAACAGGAGGTGATCCCCAATTTGAAAAAATACCGCCACTTGAGTTTTCTGTAGAATTCGTGATCGATGGCACTGGCGTTGCTGCAACCAGCGCTGAGTCCAGGCAAAAAGATTATGTAAAAAAACAAATCAAAAAGCTACGCGAAGTAACCGGCAGTTCTATTAATGGTGAGATTCATAGACCCAATTATCTCGCCGTTTTGTGGGGAACCTTTTACCTCGAATGCGTTCTAACATCACTTAACATCACGTACAATCTTTTTGACCGCGAAGGTTCTCCGTTGCGGGCCAAAGTAGGTTGCAGTTTTTTAGAACGGATCGCTCCAGGAAAAGAAGGGCGTCAATCAAGATTGGAGTCAGCCGACCTTACCAAGTACGTAGTGTTCAAAGAAGGTGATAGCCTTCCGTTAATTGCAAAGAATCACTATGGCAGCCCGTCGCTTTATCTTAAACTGGCCAGGGAAAACAAGCTTAAAAATTTCAGAAATATTCAGCCGGGTACCCGGCTGGTACTTCCACCCCTACAAACTATGACCAACCAGAATGAAAACTAATGACAAACAAGCAACGGACCTGGTAAACCTTAAACTGCTGGTCAATAAAACAGCGTTGAATGCCGCGTATAAGATTATTTCCATAGAGGTAACCTATGCATTCAATAAAATAGCATCTGCGCGGGTAATGATAGTTGACGGTGATCCCGCACAACAGGATTTTGCGATCAGCAGCAAAGAAGATGGCCTCCTGCCTGGAAATGAATTTGAAATACAACTTGGCTATCACGAAAAATCAAAAGCGATTTTCAAAGGCATCATCGTAAAGCAGTCAATCAAATCCGGTAAGAATAAAAAATCCTTTATACTGATCGAAGCAAGAGACCGGTGTGTACAATTAACACTCGGACGGAAGAGTCGTTGCTTTTTTGACAAGACAGATTCAGAACTAATGGAAGAGATCGCTAAGGATTCGGGATTCAAAAAAACAGCAATAAATATTGCAACTACTAAAACGAAACACGCAGAAATGGTGCAATACAATGTTACCGACTGGGATTTCATTGTATGCCGCGCCGAAATGAATTCATTGCTGGTACTCACTCTCGACAATCAGCTTATTATTCAAGCGCCTGATACCAAACAGCAAGCAGTAAAAGAAATTACGTATGGTAAGGAGGTGATCGAATTTGAAAGCGAAACCGACGGACGAAATCAGTTTGAGGAAGTGAGAGCCAGGTCATGGGATTATAAAGAGCAAAGCAGCAAAGAGAAGGAAACAGCCTCTGTAGCTTTCAAGGAGAATGGAATGCCGGATGGAAAACAGATCGCAGACAAAATGGGGCTCAAGAAATATGAACTTTTTCACACAGCTTTTTTGAATGAAGAACAATTGCAATCATGGAGTGCGGCTCGTTTACTCAAAAGCCGTATGGCCAAGGCGACAGGCTTTTTGCGAATCAAAGGAACCAGTGACATCGTTCCGGGGAATACCATTTCATTGAAAGGTTTTGGGAAACGATTTAACGGTACCGTATTAGTAAGCGGTATAAAGCATTCATATGTTGAAAAAGGTACGTGGGAAACGGAGATCCGTTTTGGAATGGATCCCGAATGGTTTTATGAAAAAAAATCTGTGCTGGAGCAACCTGCATCGGGCATGGTACCTGGCATACAGGGACTGCAAATTGGCATTGTAGTTCAAATCAATAATGATCCCGAAGGGGAAGACCGTATAAAGATCCAATTGCCACTTGTAAAAGGCTCCGAGAACTTATGGGCAAGAGTAGCCAGCCTCGACGCTGGTAAAGAACGTGGTGCTTTTTTCAGACCCGAGATTAATGATGAAGTAGTGGTTGGTTTTTTGGATAGCGATCCTCGCTATCCCATCATTCTAGGAACCGTTCATAGTGAAAAAAAGCCGGCACCTATTAAAGCTACGGAGAGCAACAATGAAAAGGGTTTTGTGACGCGCAGCAAACTTCAGCTCATTTTTAATGACGAGAAAAAAAGTGTGACCCTACAAACACCAAAAGGAAAAAAACTGGTCATTGACGATGAGGGTGATCAGATTTTACTCACTGACCAGCATGGCAACAAGATCACAATGGGTTCTTCAGGAATTGTATTGGAAAGCAAAAAAGATATTTCGTTCAAGAGTTCAACAGGTTCCTGTAAAATGGAAGCAATGAATGTCAGCATCGAAGCGACCACCAAACTAAAAGCCAATGGCAAAGCATCTGCTGATTTCACCTCTTCCGGGCCTACAATTGTAAAAGGGGCTTTGGTAAATATTAATTGAGTCTGAACGGAAGCTAAAAAAATAAATTTATGCCTTCTGCCGCACGTATAACAGATATGCACGTATGTCCAATGGTTTCAGGCGTAATACCTCATGTAGGTGGGCCTGTAATTCCACCAGGATGTCCAACCGTATTGATCAATGGACTTGCAGCTGCCAGCATGGGCAGCCTGCTAATTTGCGCAGGTGCTGTTGATAGTATTATAGCCGGCTCATCCACAGTTTTTATTACTGGAAAACCAGCGGCAAGAATGGGTGACTCAACAGCACATGGCGGAACTATTGTGCTGGGTTCTTTAAACGTAATAATAGGAGGTTAATATGAGCCTACCACAAAATCAATTTATTGGCCAGGGTTGGAAATTTCCCATTGAATTCAATGGGAAAAATGGCGAAGTGATCATGTTGAGCGGTGAAGAAGATATTCGCAACAGCCTGCAGGTCATTTTTGAAACCAGTCTTGGTGAACGGGTAATGCAACCAGATTTTGGATCGGAAATAAACAGTTTTGTTTTTGCACAACTCAGCAAAAGTACCATCACACATATGCAAGCGATCATTAGCAATGCCATTCTCTTTCACGAGCCACGCATCATTCTTAATGAAGTGGACATAGAACTGAATGAAGAAAATGCTGAACGAGTGGATATTACTATCGACTACACTATATCAGCCACAAATAACCGGTATAATTACGTTTATCCATTCTACTTAAAAGAAGCCACAAATTTAGAGCGATAAAGGCTTAATAGCATGAGTACTCATCTATCATACGGAAAAAATGTCAAGCTGGAAGGAGTTTCCAGGGACCAGCGTTTTGATCCTGCTCTTGATCCGAAATTGGTCCGAATTGATGAACGCAAACTCGAAGATTTTCTCACCTATCTGCAGCAATACAATAGCAATGTTTTGTTTGTAGACACAGATCAGCCATTTAACACCAAAAAAACCTGGGATGAATTCTTTCTGCAAGAACCCAGTTTCTTAATGGCGCGAATTGTCAGTAAGGACCCGGCAGAAATTAGCACTGCATTTGACACATTACATACCCAATTCCAACAAAATCCTTCGGTAGAAAATTTGTTTAACCTGGCTGCTTTTGTGCATGAACGTTTTCAAAAAGTGGACCGTTGGTACGCATCTGTTTCAGATCACCCGTTCGAAGATACGCTGGCACTCTATATACGTTCTTATTTGTCTGTTGACTTACAAAAGCTTCTCCACATCATTAACTATTTACCCTATGGCACCCAATATAGTGACCTGCCAAAGCGCATAACACCATTAAAGAACAAAAACGGAATTTGGGATACAGAACGTTCGCTTACGTCTGCCGACCAGGTATTTGTTGGAACCACTGAAGAGGAAAAGCTAGAATCTGCATCATTTTTTGTTAGCGAAATCTTTAATAATGTTTTTTTTAGTACGCAGGCCATCGTCAATTATTGCAAAGAGTATTTTCTAACCGGCATTTTTAGCAGCGGTGACCACAATGCCCATGTTGCTTTATTTATTGCTTTCTCAAAACTTTTTGGTTATGCGCAGGAGGAATTGAACAAACTGCCAGAACGGATTCTCGATTTTTATTACAAGCGGGTGCTACAGGCAACGCCAAGGCCACCGATGCCTGACCAGGCCTTTTTAGTAGCCGAACTTACAAGAGGCTTCGATCAATTTGATATACCAAAAGGGACCCTGCTTTCTGCGGGCAAGGACCGCCAAAATGCAGAATTGCTCTATAAGGCAGATAAAGACATGATCGTTACCAAAGCCCAGGTTCAATCATTGCGCACCCTCAATGTCGTTAAGGAAAATGAAAAAAAACTGGGCTATTATGCAGGCATTCTCAAAAGATCAGGAGGAGAAACCTCATCATTGAAAAATGCTGTAGCTCTATCAAAGATTTTTGGTGAAAAGAAGGGAAGGATCGCTACAGGGTTTGCTATTGCTTCCAAACAGTTTTACCTGGCAAAAGGAGACCGTAACATCAAAGTTAGTTTTCTTCTCAGTGATGACTTGAACAGGGAAAGCTATACGCCTGATGCCTTTATCGCCTTACGATTTACAGGTGAGAATGGGTGGTTAGACCAGCGAAATAAAGGCGACTACATCACTATTCATTCTCTTAAAAAAACAGCACCCAAAACATTGGAGTTGAATTTCTCCATTTCTATCGCTCAATCTTCAGCTGTAGTTGCATATAATCCAAATATTCACGCAGGCGACTATCGCACTGTTCATCCAATTATGCAAGTGGTGCTCAATTTTCCTGGTACCGGAGCGCCCTCGGAACTCGTTGACCAGGTGAATGAACTCCTTTCGATTCGAATTGAAGCAGTCTCGGTAAAAGTGGAAGTAGGAAGTGCTGTATCGAAACTGGCCTTTAATGGCGTGCGGGATCTCATACTTGAAAATCATGATGCGGTGCTGGAAGCTACTAAGCCATTTTATCCATTTTCAACTCTTCCCAAAGTTGGCTCTTCATTTTATATCGGCTGCCCCGATCTCTTTTATAAAGATGTAGAAAAATTCTCCGTGAATATAGAGTGGATGCTGCCCGACAATTTTCAATCCTATTATGAAAAATATTTTCCGCCTTATGACTCTAATAAGTTTCGCGCAACACTTAGTATTCTCCAGGAAAAAAAATGGGGCAAAATCAATGACATCTCTCTTATTGATACCAATGAAAATGGAGGCCGGTTCCGTATGTTACGGGTGGATATGACCAAGCTAAATGGGCAGGATACCGATAGTTCAGAACCACAAGTTTCAAAATTTAGTACATCCATGAGAGATGGAACCGTGCGGTTGAAATTATTATATCCTGACTTTGGCCATAACATCTATCCTCAGCTAATCACTTCAACAGTTCTTGAAAAATCCACTTCTAAATCGGCTGTAGTAGATTATTATGGGATTGTAAAAAAGCAATTGTACGATTCAGTTATATCGATCAAAATGCCGGATGACATTGCGAATCGAAACGGTACGCTTCGCATTGTTGTTTACGACATCCTGGAAAAGATACCTGATAACCAAAGAGCAAGAGGGATGATCATTACAGGTCTTTCGGAAAAACTCAAACAGTTCAATGGTAGTGATGTTGTATTCAGGGATCTGAAAGAAAAACTTGTAGAAAGCCTGAAGGAAGAGGCCGAGAATAAAGTTGTTGTCAATGACGACAGTTTTATTAATCGCATGCTTGGCTTTCTTAAAAGAATCCGGTTGATTGACCGCGATATCCATTTTGACAAAGACAATCAGGATGTAGGTGATGTTGCGTTAAAGTTGAAGGATAAAATCTCCAATCGTGCCAGCATGATGTTGCCGACCCATTGGGAGTTGGCGTCACTTATTCTCAATGAGATCAATAATGCAATAAGCCAGATTGTGATCAGGATTGTTGATGAGATACTCGCACAGCGAAAGAACACCATGCCAGATGGCGTCGCCGTGGAAGGAATTTTCAAACGGCACATTGATGATGCCAATGAAGTGATCAACGATATGATCGCAAGGAAGATCGCCATCCTTCTTTCAGCTAATGATATTCCTCCTGCACCTTACACACCACAGATCAATTCACTCGCGATAAGCTATATCTCAACAAGGACTCTTATAGATGGAGAAGACCAGTTCTTTCATATCACGCCATTTGGCATAGCCGAAATAAACCCTTTGCGAAAAATATCGACCGAGAGTAAAATAAAGAACAAAGTGTTCCTGACTGATCGGTTATTTCCTCTGACAGCTTCAGGGCAGGATACTTCGGCTGATGATGAAGGGCAACTTTTTATAGGTGTTGCGGATGCAGTACCGATGCAAACCCTAAGCCTGTTTTTTCACCTGGAGGACGCGGACATTGTAGCAGATTACAAACTTCCAATGTTAACCTGGTGGTATTTGTGCTATAACCAGTGGTACCGTTTGCCAGACAATGCCATTGCCAGCGATAGTACCTATGGCTTACAAACTTCCGGCATCGTTGAGTTAAACCTTCCTGCTGATATCACAAAGGCAAATACGTTGTTTGATGAAACGGGACTGTTTTGGTTGCGGGTATGTGTTGTGGAGCACAGCAATGCTTTTCCTTTCCTCCATGATGTGAAAGCGCAGGCTTTTTCTGCCACCTTTATAGAGAATGATAACGATCCGGAGCACTACGCACTGCCATTACCACCATTCAAGATCAAAGCCTTTGCCGAACCAATGAGCGGTATCAAATCCGTTAAGCAACCAGTGGCATCGCTGCCTGGTAAAATGCAGGAGGCTCCACAAGAATTTTATACAAGGGTGAGTGAAAGGTTACGTCACAAACAACGAGCTGTTAACGCTTGGGATTATGAGCGGCTCTTGTTGGAAGAATTTCCTTTCATTTACAAAGTCAATTGTATCAACAATTATTTCCAGCGACAATTTGTACCAGGACATGTTACCGTTGTTCCTATTGCTAACCTGAAAAATACGGGAGACACACTCTCCACACCAAAGGCCAGTTATCTTAATCTGAGAAAAATCGAACAGTTTCTGCAGGAAAGAACCTCACCTTTTGTTAAGGTGCATGCTATAAATCCTGAAATCAACTTTGTATTGATACGATGCAAGGTCCGGCTTAAGTCTGAAAAAAATAAGGGTCATTATTTGCGACAACTAAACGAAGAACTGAGAAGTTTTCTTACCCCCTGGGCTTCCACCACCGGGGAGGCTAGTGCTTATTCAGCTAAAATTTATGCATCGTCGGTAATCAGCTTTATAGATTCCAGGGATTACGTTTCGTTCGTGACTGATATTGAAATGAACCAATATAAAAAAGATCAATCCGGTAACAGAACATATATCAAGGGGCCTAATGGTGCTTTATCACTATTTGAAACTGTGACCATGGCGCCTGATGAAATAACAGCTTCTGCTCCGGAGCATCAAATTGAATTACTGTAATAATGAAGTGAATTCATGGAAACAGATGTTACCATAAATACAGACCTTACGCCGGCGGAAGATTTTTCGTTTCTCCGAGCTAGGGGTATAGAGCTTATTCAAAAGCTGGCGGGAAAGGTATGGACCGACTACAATTCACATGATCCCGGCATCACATTGCTGGAAGCAATCTGCTACGCCCTGACTGATCTTGGTTATCGCACTTCTTTCAATGTGGAAGATCTTCTCACTCACACCAATGATGAGGCTGGTTTGCCCCCTGGCTTTTACTCAGCACGACAGATCTTTAGCTCGGGGGTTGTGACAGTTCTTGATTTCAGAAAGCTGATTATTGATGTGGAAGGTGTCAAGAATGCCTGGATAGAAATGAGTGATGATTATGAAGTGGCGTTATATCTCAGCAATTCCTCAAACGAAGGGCAGAACTTTTATGAGCTTAATTATGACGAAACTACAGGTGAACCTCTCCGGTTAAAGGGACTTTATAAAGTAGTTGTTGAAGTCGAAGAAGGCATAGCTGTTGAACGACAGGATGAAGTATTGCATCATGTAAAGGCAGTCATACAGGTGCACCGCAATCTGTGTGAAGATGTAGTTACTGTTAATTCTGTCGAATACGAACCTTTCACAATGGAGGCTGATGTCCAGGTAAACGAAGGAGCTGATATTGAAAAAATAAACGCGCTTATTTTCCAGCTGGTCCAAAATCTTTTCGCTCCACCAATTCAGTTTTACACACTCGATCAAATGCTGAATAAGGGTTATACCATAGAACAGGTATTTGAGGGTCCCGCATTGAAGCATGGATTTATAGATGCGGATGAATTGATCAGGTCTCAGCGTTCACCTCAAGTGCACCTGTCAGATATTATTAATAACATCCTGAAAATTGAGGGAGTGATTGCAATAAAGAGTTGTGCATTTCCGGCAGGCTCTCAATCGTCCTTTTCGGATTTCACAGAATACATTAACATGGATGCACTTCCCAGTGAAAAGATAGTGCGTCTTGATACTGAAAATTCCATCATTCGTTTTTCACGTAAAGGTGACAAGCATCGGGATGCTAAAAGCACCGAACCTTCCAGGAAAAGAGTGGCCGCACTGTATAAATTTTTACAATCACAAAACAGGTCAACGAAACTGAAAGGCCCTCAGCTGGACCTGGTTGCGCCAAAGGGAAACTGGATGAATGTAGCAGACTACTATCCTTTTCAAAATAATCTACCTGCCTGCTATGGAACCAGTGATCCGGTGATCGCAGAATCAGAAGGGCAAAGACAATTTCCATTCAAAAAAGATCATGAATTGCATGATACTTCTTTAAATAATGCAATCCAGCAACAGATCGATTATTTGCCCATTCGCAAAAAACAGGTTTTACAGCTGAAAGGTTACCTGATGGTTTTTGAACAGATCATGAACGACTACCTGTCACAACTTGAACACCTTGGCGACATCTTTTCTTTTGACGGGAGTATAGATCGGACCTACTATTCGCAATCAATCTTAAACACAGTGATTGACGCTGCTCTATTGATAAAAGATGTATCACGATACAATACAAATATCGAAAAGGGCGGCAGCAGGAAAATCTTTTTAGAAAAAAGAGGAAAGATACTGGATCATTTGCTAGCGAGATTTGGAGAAGAAATGAACAGTTTTAGTTTTTATGTTCATAATTCACAAACAGGAAGAGCATCAGATGTTATCCGGGCAAAGACAGCTTTCTTATCTGATTACGTGCAGCTCGGACAGGAAAAAATCAAAAGCTTTAATTACACTGATCGAGAGAATGCCTGGGATACACTGAATGTTGCGGGGATCAAAAAGCGTATATGCCGTCTACTGGGAATTCAGGACTACAGCACTCGTTTCACTACTGCTGACTGGATAGAAGTTGAAAAAAGGCAAGAAGCAAACAGTCCTTTGAGATTTGTAGCAGTAGTTCGTGATCCACAAAATAAAAACTTGCTGCTGGAAAGTCGTGCTTTTGAGACGGAGTCTGAGGTTCGCCACATTATGAATTTTATGATTCAAAATGGATTTTATGAGCAACTATATCAATTAGAGGATAAGAAGGGGCAGTTCTCTTACCAGCTTCAAATGGAAAATGATGAAAAACAGAAAGAGACCGTTGCCTCTATGCAATTCGCTACTAAAACAAATCGCGATGAAAGTTTTTCGAAGTTAATTGAGCTATTAAGAGATTTTGGCCAACAAGAGAATTTTCACTTGCTGGAACATATTTTACTGCGGCCAAAAATCGACCCACAGTCGTTGAAGGCACCAGCTCAAGCTCCTGAGTCAACTTCCGTCTCGCTTCTTTCCGTATTGCGGAAACCTCAAACTCCCTCACCAACAAAAACTGAACAAGTCCAGTTTCCATATAAATTCCGGATCGACCGCTCTAGTACGAAAGGCAGTCTATCGTGGACATTAAGTCTAATGCGAGATAAAAGGACTGCAGCGTTGGTTGTGGAAGAAGAATTCCCGCTCAAGAAGGGAGCAATTGAGCGCATGGTAGCCATAAGGCAAGCAGGCGCAGATAAGGTGAATTATGATGAGTCTATTAACGCTGACGGTTATCATGTTTTTGTCATAAAAGTAAAAGATCGCGTATTAGCCAAAGCTAAAAAAGCTTACAAGGAGAAAAAAGAGATGGATGACGAAATCACTTCGCTCATTGATTTTTTCTCTTTCCAGTTAAACCTAATGCGTACCGCTGCCAACAGAGATGAGGTAAGCGAAACAGACCTGGCAGATCCATATTCATTTCAACTATCTATTCTTATTCCAGCATGGCCGTTACGATTCAGGGAAGCTGGTTTTAAATACCTATTAGAAAAAGCGATTTATAATGAATTGCCTTCGCATATCTATCCAACTATTTATTGGTTGGATTATAAAACAATGAAGGATTATGAAAATGTATACAAAGCATGGCTGCAGGAACTAACAACAAATGAAGTCCCTGATATATCCAGGGTAAACAGCCTTCTTACAGTTTTTAATGAGATCAGAAAATTGGATTGAGAATGCTAAATGATGTGATCCATAAAATGCTTTTTGAAGTTGAATGCCGTGAAGAAGACACAGCACGAGCACTGCAGCATACGATTCATCATTATACCTGGCCAATGATCGATAAAACAATAAATATCCTGTTGACAGAAGTAGAGCAGCATATAATTATTGATAGACTAGAGTTGCAACTTGGTGAACTATCGCTTTTGGAGCTTGAGGGAAACAGTTTTGCAGAGGCATTTGAAAGCAACTTTCGCAAAAGCCTGTTGGCCTGGAGTAATAAATACATGGATAAGCCAATAGAGGAAAGACAAACTGGAAAAACAAACTGGGACATTATAGAGACATTCCTACTTTATGGTGACCTGCCATGGTGGGTCGATAAAAAAGAAGGAGTGGATGTTGAAAACATAATGAGATCTATGATCCATTCAAACCCTGCCCGTGTAGAAACATTTTTAGCAAATCAAAAAGACAAAGTTGCTCACACGCGTTTGTGGCAACTCTTAACAAACCGTGACAGGGATCGTTTTTCGGAGTGGTTTAATATCATCCAAAACAAGCATGATATCACTAGTGCTTTTTCACCAGGTTTAATTACTCTCCTGCAAGATCCATTCAACCAGATCACACTACAACAAAAAAAAGAATTGCAAAAGCTGATCCAGGTTATTAGCGTAAAATATCGTGGTGATCACTCATGGAAGGCGATCGAGAAAAAATTGCCACGCCTCTTTAAAAGGATCGAAGAAATTGGAGTAACGACTATGGATGCTTCGCAAAAAGTTGAAGTAGCCAAGAGAATAGAGATTTTGCTCAGGAAAACAGGCTTAATTGATCATGCCTTTTCAAGAAAATTAATGAAGATCTGGCGTCTTCAATATCGCAGGCGAAAAGAGTTAATGCGAGTGCTATTCCAAAATGACAGGTTTCACGAATTTCCTCTCCTCAAGTTGATCTTGGAGCATCCAACTCCATTCGATAAAAGCGTTCACGATGTTCCAGCCGGTATAATCACTATTTGGTCACGAACATCAAATATCCTGGCTGCACAATTGTGCGCATTAAAACCTCGGGAACAAATGCAGTATCATAATCTCTTGAATAATGGCGCATCTGCAGCATCGGATAAGAAACTGATCAAAAAACTGGTCAACACTCTCCCGATTGAAAGCCTTCAACTAGTTACTGCTCTTGCCGAACTAAATGAAGAGTTGTTGCAAAACCTACTTGTGGAAAGTGAAAGCGCTGATCATTTGTCTATGAGTGAACGGGAGATCATTGTAGAAAATGCGGGGGCTTGTTTGATTGCCGCTTATTTGCCAGCCTTTTTTAAGGAGTTAGGGTACGTGAAGAACAGTCGATTCAAAACAAAGACCCATACTATTCGTGCTATCTATTTGCTTCATTATATCGTTAATGGAAAGACCGAATCCCCTGAATACTTGTTGCAGTTGAATAAAGTTTTATGCGAATGGAACTTAACCTCGTCACTTCCTTCAAGAAAGAGATGGAGAAAGAGTGAGTTGCAGGAAGCAGATGAATTGTTGCGATCGATCGTTCGAAACTGGAGTGCATTGAAAAACACCTCTATCGATGGCCTGCGTACAAATTTTTTGCAACGTAAAGGAATTCTTACCGAAAACGATCATTACTGGAGTTTAAAGGTAGAAAAGAAAGGTGTGGATGTATTGCTTGGCAGCATTAGCTGGCCGTTTGGATTGGTGAAACTTCCCTGGATGAAGAAACCCTTGCAGGTAGAATGGTGATTCATTAAAAAATAGTCATGTCTGATATACAGGTACATATTGCTGTTATACTAAAAGAACTTAATTGGTTTGACAAAGTGCTCAATGCCCGGTTGAAACTGTATTTTGAACATGAATGCGAATACAGTTCTATTTGGGAGATTGCTCCACCAGATCTTTCTGCTGTAACAGGATATTACGCAAGTTTTATAAAGCACTATGAATGCACAGTTGCCGAGCGGCTGGTGCTCATGCTTTCATTAGTACCTCATATACAGCCTCAGCTCCTGGATGTGTTTTTTGTCAAGAATGCCACCTATGATAAAGGGTTTACAGAGTTTGGTGGACTAAAAGGTAGCAGTCACAGTGGATTTATACCAACAGCAGAAACGGCCTTATTCATTTTGGCAGGCAATAATATTAAAGAACGCTGGGAAGCATCGATCCTTTTTGGACAAGAGCATTATTTTATTCGTCACAATATTATACAGCTGTGTGATGCAGCCATGAGCGAGCCATGGCTAAGTGGTTCAATAAATTTATCGAGGGATTATGTACACTGGTTTCTGACAGGCCAGGGTCATAAGCCCCACTTTAGTAAAGAATTTCCAGCTAAACTGATCACAACAGAATTGCAATGGCAAGACCTGGTATTGCCCGAAGAAACACGCATACAGGTCGAGGAAATCAAGACATGGATACAATATCACGATGTTTTGTTTTATGATTGGGGCTTTCAAAAAAAATTAAAGCCTGGGTACAGGGCATTGTTTTATGGTCCTCCTGGTACCGGTAAAACATTAGTGGCGTGCCTGCTTGGGAAACTTTGCGGAATGGATGTATACAGGATAGACCTGAGCATGATCGTATCAAAATATATTGGTGAGACGGAAAAGAATCTCGAACATATCTTTCAGCAGGCCGAGCACAAAAACTGGATATTGTTTTTTGATGAGGCAGATGCACTGTTCGGGAAGAGGACTGGAATCAATTCCTCTCACGACCGTTATGCCAACCAGGAAACTGCTTACCTACTTCAACGTATCGAGGAGTACAATGGCATCGTTATACTAGCCACGAACCTGAAAACAAATATTGATGAAGCTTTTGCACGGCGGTTTCAATCACTAATATATTTTCCTGTACCAAAAGAACAAGAAAGGGCAACGCTTTGGCAACAGTCATTTTCACTAGCATCGACACTTGAGGAAAGAGTGGATCTTCAATCTCTTGCACGAAAGCATGAACTGACAGGAGGAATGATCCTCAATGTCGTTCATTATTCATCCTTAATGGCTTTAAAGCGCAATGAAAATATTATCAGGTTAAATGACCTGGAAAAAGGCATTCAGAAGGAACTGGTAAAAGAGGGCCGCATTTTATAATGATGGAAGCAGTAAAACATACGAAACCTGTTCGTCGTGCTACCGCTGCAGGTCATGCAGTGAGCAGCAAGGCTTCAACTGGCAGATCGATTGTTTCTCCATTAATTGGCGGCATTCCATTACAGTTAAAATCCAAACTTGCTGTAAACAAACCAGGTGACTCTTATGAACGTGAAGCCGATTCTGTGGCGGATAAAGTTATGCGGATGCATGAGGCAAAAATGCCAATGCAAAAATCTGTTCCCGGTATTCAGAAAAAACCATTTAACAATAGAGAGCTCCATTTAAAAGAAAAAAGCAATGGAACCGGTTTGCACTTTGCAAACGCCAGGCGTATGCAGTCCGTGCAAAATGAATTATCAGCTTCAAAAGGTAACGGTCAGCCATTGACGCCACATATTAAATCTTTCATGGGTAAAAGCATGGGAGCTGATTTTAGCAAAGTTCGCATTCACACGGGTAAAGGTCCAGAGGCTATGAACAAATCGTTGAATGCACATGCGTTTACTCACGGCAGTGATATCTATTTCAATAGCGGCAAGTATGATCCTGATTCTACTTCTGGTAAGCATTTGCTGGCTCATGAACTCACCCATGTGGTGCAACAAGGTGCTGTCGACAGGATTCAAAGAAAGGAAGCAGTAACAGGAGATATTCAGGCAATAACAGGTGGTAGTGGCAACATGCTTCAAATGAAATCGGCAGCTGCTCTTATGGTCGCCGACCCAGCCTACCAGGGAGTTCTCAAAAAGGTAAAGACCAATACAAAAAAGACACGTCATCACGAGCCTACAAGCAAAAAAGTAAAGGAAGCTCAGCATGCAGCCAAGCCACCAGCCAATGAAAAAGCTAGTAAGGCCAAGGATAAAAAGACGGATGAAATGGACCTACAGCAGCCTGGAAAATTTGACGAAGAAAAATTCAAAGCTGCATTAAGAGAAAAAATTGCAGCGCTTCAATTAAATACTCTGCAGCAAGCGGAAGATTTTAAAAAGAACAATGGTGCCGGAGCAGTGAAAGGCGATATGCAAGGACAAGTGGGGCAGGAAAAAGGCAAAGCAACTGCCAATATTGAAAATAAAACTAAGGAGGCACCCAATCCTTCGAAGGAAACTGGTAAAGAGGTAGGACCAAAACCTGTTGCTGCACCGGGTGTTATTCCGCCATCAATTAGTCCTGTGCAAGCTGCCCCTAAACCAGTGCCAGCTCCTGAAATATCCCTCGATAAAGGAAGCAAGGATCTTGATCAGCAAATGGTCGACGCCAAGGTTACTGACAAACAATTGAAGAAGTCGAATGAACCGAAATTCCAAAAAGCACTGGACAATAAAAGTGTGGCGCAAAAAGATTCGAAGGAAGCACCCGTGAAATTGAGAAAAGATGAAAAGAATATTCTTACTCAGTCCCAATTATTGGCAGGTAAAGCCAGCAAGTCAGGTTTGAGTGCAATGTCAGCTAAGCGAAAGGGAAAAATGAATGCTGTTCTTGCTAAACAGGAAGAAGCAAGAATTAAGGATGAACAGGCGAGGACAAAAGTGGCCGCTGACATTGAACAAAAATTTGCTGTAACTAAAACTGATGTTGAAAACATTTTATCGCAGCTCGATAAAGATGTAAACACGCTGTTTGACCAGGGAATTGCTTCTGCTACAAAAGCTTTTGAAGATTATGTGGATCGTGAAGTAAGAGCGTTCAAGATAGACAGGTATCTCAACCAGTTTGGTGGTTCGGTATTATGGGCTTATGATTTGTTGAAAGGACCACCTGATGAGATCAATGATATCTACAAAAAGGGCAAAGCACTATATGTGCGTTTGATGGATGGCGTTATCAATAGAGCTGCTGTTCTTGTGGTGAAACAGTTAAATGCCGCCAAGAAACGAATCAATGATGGCAAGGTGGAGATTAAAAACTATGTGGCTTCATTGCCGAAGGGCCTTCAAAAAGTTGGAGCTGAGGCTGCGACAAAAGTACAAAGCCAGTTTGCGGAATTGGAGAGTAGTGTTGATAATAAACAAAATGAGCTGATAGATTCCCTGGCAGATAAATATAAGGCGGGTGTAGAGAATGTCGACAAGAAGATCGAAGCAATGAAGGAGGCCAACAAAGGACTCATTGCTCGTGCCAAAGAAGCAATCAGCGAAGTGATTGACGCTATAATCGAGTTCAAGAACCTCATCAAGAATGTGCTGGCCAAAGCTGCTGAAGCGATTGATTTGATCCTTGATGACCCGATCGGATTCCTTGGCAATTTGATTGCCGGCGTGAAAGGCGGCATTCAGAATTTCATGTCAAGAATAGGTGAACACCTGAAGGCAGGTTTGATGGGTTGGTTATTTGGCACACTCGCAAGTGCGGGAATACAGTTGCCCAAGACCTTTGATCTGCAGGGAATACTTTCTTTGATTCTCCAGGTTTTAGGTTTGACTTATGCGAATATTCGTGCACGTGCGGTAAATATACTTGGTGAAAGAGTAGTGTCTGGATTGGAAAAAGTGGCTGAAGTATTTATTATCGTCAAGAATGAAGGCATTGGTGGTTTATGGCGGTTTATAAAAGAGAAGGTGGAAACGCTGAAGGATACGGTGCTCAATTCTATCAAAGAGTTTGTGATTCAGAAAATAGTTACGGCGGGAATTACCTGGATCATTAGTCTTTTAAATCCGGCATCGGCGTTTATCAAAGCCTGTAAGCTGATTTATGATGTGATCATGTTCTTTGTAACGAGGGCGAAGCAAATTGTTGAATTGATCAATGCGGTAATCAATTCCGTGGTAGCTATTGCGAAAGGTGCTATAAGTGTAGCTTCCACTGCTGTTGAAAATGCGTTGGCAAAAGCATTGCCAGTGGCACTTGGATTTTTGGCGAGCTTGTTAGGGTTGGATGGTATCAGTGATAAGATCAAGAATATTATCGCCAAGATACAAGCACCGATCAATGCAGCGATTGATTGGGTGATTCATAAAGCAGTGGCATTGGTGAAGGCTATTGGCGGATTGTTTAAGGGAGGGGGGAAGGATGATAAGAAATCAGAGTATAGTCCGGAGAAGCAGGCGAAGATTGATGCAGGAATAATTTTCATGAAACAAGAGGAGACAAAATATCTGAAGAATGGAAAGATGACCAAAGAAAATGCGGATAAGGTTGCCGCATCTGTGAAGTCAAATCACAGTGTATTTAGCTCATTTTTTGCTAAAGACGTGGGAAGTAAAATTGAGTTTTTATATACTGCAAGTGCACAAAATAAGGCCGGTGATGTAGAGGAAGAGTTAACTGATAAAAAGGATTCTGAATTAGTCGGTAAAAAAATTGTTATTAAGGAAGGATCAAAACGTTATAAGGGAAGCGTAGAGCCGCTCATAGAATCAGACATGCCCACAGTAGCAAGGTTTAATGAAGGCCAAAAGGAAAGTGTAATCGTCGTTAAAATCATATCATCGAAAGGTTCGAAACATTATATGCCTGAAAAAACTGCGAAAGAACGATTAGCAAATGGAGACGAACTTAGAATTGCGAAGGAGCTCAACGATGAACTACGAAAACTATTAAAAAATCCATTGTTTAGAAAAGGACCTTACGCAAAGGCGGGTATTCCAACTTCATCTCGATTAGTTAGCTCTACAGACCGAGATTTGATCCAGCCCTATGGGGATAAATATGGATGCCATCACGGGGGAACTAAGACTAAACATGAACGTTGGATCCCCGATCATCAACCTCCAAGTGGGCTTCTTGAACATAATGAATTACATCCGGAATTGGAAAGTTCCTCAGGCCAGATGCTTTATCCGCATAGTCCGATGATGTCCAGCAAACAGGGTGGTGAAGTATCGAGTTTCTTGAAGGTTTATCTAGGAGAATAAAATTTGTATTATGGAACCAGAAAAATCAAAAAGCCCCATCACTTTCAAACACGCATTCGATAAGACATCGCGTGGTAAAAGTGAAACGGTTGACGACGATAAAGCAGCGCTTATAAAAGCCAGTAAGCTTCCCGCTTACCTGCAACGAAGATCCACTACATCCGATGAAGAAGAAAAAAAAGAACAGGAACTAAAAAAACAAATGGCTACAGGTAAAGTAGCTATAGTTCAAAAAAAGTAAAATAGGATATTATGTCTACAACAATCTGGGTTTGCCAAACCAATCCGGCACACACTTTTGAAGAACCGACAGCAGACTACTACTGTCCGTTCTGCCCTCCACTGGAAGGTATTTTACTGGAAGTGATAAAACCAGAACAGGTAGCACCTGTGGTAGCCGCCGGAACATCCAGTCAGCAGCCAACACCTCCCCCACCGCCTCCGCAAGGACGAGAAGTTGGACTCTGTGTACTACTCATGGATGCATCATCGTCCATGACCGACCCGGCATTTAACGGAAGTCCGCTAACGCGTATGCGTCTCGTCTCCAACAGTGCGGCCAGCGGCATCTTTGACCTTGAGCGAATGCAAAACAACCCGAACGCCTACGTGGCCGGCTTTAAGTTTGACGATCGCGTTGAGCTCATGTTCATGGATACAGTAGCCAACCTCATTGCACGGTTTGGAGAAGTAAGGACGTTTGCCAATTATTTGTACGAAGAGCTGTTTAAAATGCAGCAGGGTACAGATATTAATAAAGCACTTCGGCAAGCACATGCCTTTGTAGAGAGATTTCTCAAAAAGGATTTAACGGGGCTTCCATTTACGGATTACCAACCAATGATGCAGCGCATCTTTAAATTCAATTCCATAGATACAGTGTCAATTGCCAATGTGCGGGTGATGATTTACACCGATGGCATGCAGTATGACACTCACGGCAACCGCGACCTTTTGCCCAACCCATTTAAAACAAATCCGCTGCCGCTTCTTAATCATGATATAGTCATTGGTGCTTTTTTCGGACAGGCATCAGACAATGGTTGCCATGAACTGCAGAGCATTCTGAGTAACTGTCCAATTCACAATTCTCCTCAATTCTTCTTATTTGACAAACCTGCCAATATTGGTGATCTCAAATATCTATTCCGAATGGCATCAGGTGCTTCCGGATTTTGCCCACGATGTCTCGAAAAACAATTGAAGCGTTAAGGCGGCTTCACAGGTTTTGCAATGGTAGCTTACTCATATATCCGCCCAATAGAAACTGATCATTAATCACATTTAAAATGAATCTATGATCAAAATTATTTGTTGCGGTTTGCTGCTTACTTGGGGGATGCAATCAAAGGCCCAGCAAACTTTGCTGGATAGTTTGAGGGCACTGCCTCAAAAGCTTACGATCGATGGAAATGTTAGCATCGCAAATTGTGCTACCAGGATAACCACTTATAAGAACAAGTTTGCAGGTATTTCAGTAGGTCAATTGGAACCGACACTCAAAACCGTGCACAAGGCCTATACAGAGTCCCCGTATCCAAATGTCAAAAATTGTCCTTCATCACTGGCAATATTTCGAATCGATTCGATGATAAATGCGCAGCCACCCAATGACTTTCCAGATTCATTAAAAATACTTCAGGCCATTGCATCTGCTAAATATCATTTTGCTGGAAAGCTGCGTTTACAGGTAGTTGTTCCTGATAGCATTTTGAAAGGACAACAGCCTACCATTTCCCTCCAATCTTTTGAATCATTTATCATACTGCCCTTAATTGATAGTATGCCCTTTGAGGCTTTTGTTGATTCAGGAAAAAAATATACACTCTCGATCAACGTAAGTGGGTATGAGACAGACATGAGAGGGATCCGTTGCATTAAAGACACACTTGTTACTATCGATTCTCTTAAAGTGATAAGCGGGGCAACGCCTGAACCATGGCCCATTGTTCCATCGCCAAAAAATTTCCTGGAAAAATTTTGGTGGGCCGGCGCTATTCTTTTAACCA
This sequence comes from Chitinophagaceae bacterium, assembly GCA_036383515.1. Taxonomy (GTDB): domain Bacteria; phylum Bacteroidota; class Bacteroidia; order Chitinophagales; family Chitinophagaceae; genus CADEDV01. The sequence goes on from DASVOE010000104.1 coordinate 34,896, forward strand.
TCGCCGGATTAGTTTTTGGCAGAATAATTTTTGGTCGCGACAATAAAACAAAATCTCAAAAAACAGATACAGGTTTGCAAACCGAACTGCTGGAAAAAAACAAGATCATTGAAAATAATCGAAAGCAAATAGAGCGTCTTCATGCAGACCACCTGGCCCTGGCAAAAACAGTGAAGGAAAATAAAACGGGTATGGATCTCCTTTCTTCTCGCCACTTTGTTTCTGAGATCATGATGACTGCAGGTCCAAGAAAGAAACCGATGAATGAACCTAATTCAGACAAAGACCTGGGTGAAGATGTATGTGGGTTTGTAACGGTTGGAGATCAGTTATTGGTTTGGCTGCTCGATGGCACTTCTGATCTCTATTGCCTGAGAAACCCGGTAAACAAAAGGGAATATTTTTCGAGCCGCTTACTGGCACAATCAATTGCGAGAGGATTAAAGACTCATTTTCTCATCAATAAGTTGGGATCACTGGACGAAGCCATGATCAAGGTGCTTACAGAGGTAAAAAATGATTGGATGCACACCATCAAAAATCTACCGGAGTCAGAAAAGAACGTTTTAAAAAATAACATACGCCAGGCCAATTTTCCGGAATGTGCTGCAACGGTGCTGGTAGGGCGACTCTCGCTTGATGGAACATTGAATGTTTATCGTTCAGGGGATTCTAAAATGTTCTTGTTTGCAGACAACAGGAATTTTTTGAACACATCATTGGGTGATAAAAATGTCAAGAGTAATGACCGCGTTTTTTTCAGGATCGTATCGGATCAGGCAGGTGAGCCTGATATTCTGCACAACCAACCGTTATTCGAATCGAATAGCTATAGTCATATTGAAACCATGATTGGTTTTTCGGACGGAATAGGAAAGGAAACGGAAGAACAATTCCAAAAGGCATTCGCAAAAAACCCGGAAGAAGTGCGGGAAGAGATCATGTACCAGTTGCAAGGTACAGAAGATGACAAAGCTCTATTTATCATTGAAATCAAATCATAACTATGTCCACACAAATTAACCAACCGAAAAAAAGAAATCCCCTGTTTCTTGCTGGGTTCCTCTTACTTGCTTTAACAAGCATAGCTGTGGTTCTGTACGTTGTAAGGTTCTCCAACAAAACGAAAGTGAAATCAGTAACACCGACAGTGCTTATTGAAGGAAAGGACTCCATCGTTCAAGTGAGTGGCAAGAATTTTCCTGATACTGGTAGTATCAGTGCAGATTTCGGGGGCATTCCCGCTAGAATGATTGCAAGATCTGATACGGGTCTTACTGTTGTGGTGAACATGGCTAAATTAAATAGGATCGGAATTGATGAAAAATTCTCAGAAGATTTTGTGGTAAGAGTCGATAGCACGAAAATTCTGTATACACAAAAAATAGTCGTTGAATCCGACCTTAAAATCAAAGTGACGGACATGGCACCAAAAAAATTTAATGAAAATAGTGTGCTTACCTTAAAAGGTAATAACCTGAACAAGGTTGGGCAGATCGAAGTTTATTTCGGTAAGAATGCCCCTCCTTACAATGACATCCGCTATATGCAAAAGGCTAGTTTGATACCAGGTTCCAGGAATATGCTGAAGGTTAGAGTCCCTGATATATCCGGAGTTGTAGTTGGAGATCTCGACAATGTAAATATTAAAATTGTTTCGGGTAGTGATCTACTTTACACTACACTCGGGACATTCGGAACAAAAACTCTGCCTCCAATTCCTCCAATCACCATCTTCGACACAACAATTATTGCCAGACCTTATAATGAGCCTTCCCGACGGATCAGGGATCATCGCAGGACAGGGAGGGCAGTACAATAAAGATTTGATTTATTTAAACACCTATAATTAGCTGTTATGAGCATATCACAAGGATCAACAACCGGAAACCTGATAATACATCATTTTAATGCTTCAATCAATCCGGTCAAGAGAGGTGAATCTTTCACCTTAAGCTGGAATGTGGAGGGGGCAGACAAAATTGAATTATACAGGAATGGGGCACTCTTCCAAACACTTGGAGGTTTGCAAACCTCAATCGATCGAACCGAATTCTATGATAGCGAGAATGAAGTAAGATATGAGCTCGTCGCTCACAGACAAGGCAGGCAGGTGCGAAGCAAGCCTGTTACCATCAAATTTAATGCTCCCAGCTATAGCTCAGGAGGCGCGGCAACTATCACCAATTCCGACACAACAAAATTGCTTGTGCGAAGTGCGATGTGGGCAAAGTTCATCGCTATCTGTGGAATTGTTTTGTTGTCATTGTTTGTACTGATTGCGCTGATCATGAATGTAACAAGGGTCAACGATGCATTCGGCACTTCGGTATTCGCTGCTATAATGGTTGCAGTTTTTCTTGCACCGGCGATCATGCTGCTTTCATTTGCAAACCATACCAACCGATCAATGGAAAGATCAAATGGCAGTGATCTTGTTAGCTCTTTTAGATACCTGAAATTCTTTTTCCAGGTTGTAGGTATTACACTCATAATACTGATGTTTATAACCCTCATACTCTTTTTTACTAGTAAGTAATAACTAATGAAAATAACCATCAACGATACAGTAATCGACTATATTCCTGACTACCCTAATGGCTGGAAATTTTCAGCGGGGGATCCCTACAAGTTCCCTGTACAAATTGCGGGTAAGGTCTGTTTTGTAAAAAGATTCCAGAGCAAAGGCCCGTCCGATATTTCAGGCTGGGATTTGCTGCATACCTTAAAAGGCCGGAAAGAAACTTATCTGCCAACGATCTATGATATCGTAGAGGAAATGGAAGGCGAGAAAAAAATCACCTATGTTTTTTATGAGCTTATTAAGGGCAGCACATTAGAGCAGACCATTTTTGGAGGCGGAGTGATTCGATTACAACAAACCGCAGATCAAGTATTAAAAGCCCTGGAAGCGATTCATACGTATGGATTCTGGTTTCCTGATTTCTGTGAGAAGAATATTTTTTGTGAAGCGGGTGGCCGTGTAATGCTGGTAGATCTTGACAGTGCGATGCCATTGAATGTGGCGCCCACAAATGAAATTTATGGAAGCAAGGATTATTGGGCCCCCGTTTATCAATTCTTCAAGATAAACCTGCCGCAGAAACCAATTATGCTCTCCAATCTGCATGGTCTTTCATTGAATTACCTGCAGAGTATTTTCCTGGTATTACACCTCAAGCTTCATATAGCCGGGAAAGAGACCCTCTATAAGTCTGACGAATCCTTCTCCAAGCTTCCAGAAGTATTAGGTATGTTGTGCCCCTCATCTTTGAGCTTGTTTAGCGAAGTGGGTCAACTATCATCACAGCCGCTCTCCCCACAATCCCTTGAAGGCGTAAAAGCAATCATTAAAGAGATTATTGCTTCAGATTTAGAACAAAAACCACTGACTAAACCGGAGATACTTCTATTCAGTTCAAGTATGGAACGTCCAAAAAAGGGGGAACTCTTTACGCTTTCGTGGAAAGTAAAGGGAGCCAACCGGCTAGAATTGTATCGAAATGGTTTCCTTCTTATGGAGATTGATGCGGCGAAAAATTCAATAGAGAGAGCTGAGTTTTATGATGATGACAAGAATGTGCGGTATCAATTATGCGCTTATCACAATGGCGCTTTTTCAAAGAGTGAAGAAATAGTGATTCGCCTGGCGAACGATACTGGAAGCCAGGTCAGCAGTGAAGTTGAAGGACCCTTAATTCCATACATACGCTCAGTGGCTTCCTGGTCGACTTTTATTGCAGTAACCTGCCTTGTTATTATTGGCTTGATGGTGATTATGGCCATTTCACTAGAGGGCGATTATTTTGCAGAGGCCTTACAAGCGATCCTTATATTTTTCGTGGTTACTGGTATTTTCCCCATGATCACCTTATTGCGAATGAGCAGCTTTCTAAAGAGAGGACTTCAGCAGGCTGATGTTATTAAGATCAACCGTGGACTTCGAAACCTGAATTATTACTTTATATATACCGCGATCCTACTTATCATTTTAATGCTGGGCTCCCTTGTTTTGGTTTTTGCAAATATGGCGGGTGCTTAGCAAAATTTTTCAACCAACTAAAACTTTATCAATGCCAAAGCCGCTTATTAAAAATTTTAGGGTTAGTCCGCATCAAGTTCAAAAAGGAGAACTTTTTCAGATCCAATGGACAACTGAAGGAGCTGATAAGATTGAGGTCTTTCGAAATGGCAACCAGTTAACTACTGTTCTCTCTAATGTCGAAAGTATGGAACGGAAAGAGTTTTACGACAGTGAAGAGGATGTAGTGTATCATTTGGTCGCGTATGGGGAAGGAGGATCTGTCAAGTCTGAACCGGTAAGGGTATCACTTGCCAGCAGGAAAGTTGGTAATAAAAAGAGTAAATGGATTGTTTGGGCTGCAGCAGGGGCAGCGCTGGTACTAATTGCCTGGCTCGTTAGTGCAAAACTTTTTGCCCCGCGCAAAGCCGCACCTGTTGAAGCATCGGCAGAACCCGCAGTAGAACCCGTACGTATTGTTCTTCTCGGACAGACGGGACATGGTAAATCAACGCTTGCGGCGGCGATTACAAAAAGACTCGAACAAAAAAGCCTTATGAAAGCAGCGTCTTACGAAAATATTTCGAACGCCCGGCCAGTGGATTTTCAAGGGGTACGCATTCAGGCATCGTTAATTGAGTGGACAGAACTGAAACCATTTCAATTAATCGATTTCAAGGATGAAACCGAATGCAAAAGATTTATGAAGAGGTTACCGGTAAAACTGGATGGAGCCATTGTTGTGATTGCAGCAACAGATGGACCGATGCCCCAGACCCGTCAGCAACTTGAGATGGCATTTGATAAAGGAATTCGTTCACTGATCGTATTCATTAATAAAACTGATGCGATGAATGACCCTGAATTACTCCAATTGGTGCAAATGGAAATAGCTGAGCTAATCACATTCGTTGGATTTGATCTCGCCCAGGTTTCCATTATAAAAGGCAGCGCACTAATGGCCCTTAATGGTGCTGATAATATTATGGGCCTCCCTGCAATTGAGACATTATTGCTTAAGCTAAAAACTATGTATAAGTAGCCATGCGGAATTTCAAATTTTTATTTCATCATATAAACTTAACTGTATGAAAAAGATTATCGTCCTTCCAATTTGGATTTGCCTGCTGCTTCTAGTAACAGTGGCCTGTAAAAATTCTCCGAGAGAAAAATCGTACTCACCTCCACCTCTAAAAGGGTCGCCGACTATATCCATAACCAATATTGAAATACAACCGAACCCATTTCACTTATGGCCGTCATCAAATTATAAGTTAGAGTCGGGACAATACAGAGTTGTAATTAGCTTAACTAACACCGGTACTGATGTGTGTACTTCAAGAGTATTTTTCACACTTAACGTACGCAAAGCAGATCAGAATGGTAATTTTAATACTCAAGAATTTGCTATTGGAGGCGCAACGCTGGATGATCAGATTTTGGTGAACGAAAAAAGGTATGTTATTATACCAATTGAAAACTGGGTAGTAGGGCAAGCCTCTATTAACGACTACGATGGTCTGGCAGGCAGTTATCGAACAAGGCTGGAGGTGGCAACCAATGATAGAATTCCAATTGATCAAAACATACCAGCCTCATTGTTTCAGATTATAAAACACTAAAGTTATACATTAAGGTCTGCCTTAGATATTTTTTACTCTGAGTTTGAAACCTGAAATAATTCTTTACAGATAATAACTGGAGGCGTTATTTCTATGACTAATGCTCAGAACTTATTAAAAACTTTTATCCTGGTAAGGAACTGGTCTTTCTTTCTACTACTCGCTTCTTATTCCTTGTCACTGGAAAGAAGTACGAACCCGCCTTTGCCGCAGAGGTATTCTTTTATGTGAAGCAAGTTGACCAGGATCGACATATGGATCCGTACAAAACCCCGCATCTCCCAGCAGCTTTTATATTCACGGAATGGCTTCGATGTGCAGACATTGATTTATTCAGAAAATAAAGAGTTGTATAATTGCCCGATGATTCGCCATATAATACATTTATCCAGTCAATGACTTAGAAACCTTTCAGCGAAGGAATGCATAGGCTCAATTTTTGCGGGTTTTGTTTATGCCGGCGAGTACTAAAAACAAAAACTTAACTTGTAATTACAAAACTATCTCTAGCGAAAAGTTCAAATTGTTTTGACGACATACTTATATCCAGAACTGCCTTTATAGGTCCGGAATTGGAACTCATTCTGAATATTGCTTGTGCGCAACACTCACAAGTTGTATGCTCCCTGCACAATGAAGGCAGTGTACTCGAAGGGCTTCGTGCTGGTCATTTCTTTTATTGCTTTTATTGTACTGCTGATAATTTAGTATATGACGATAAGGTAACGGAATATCCTATTGCAATACCTGAAACACTTTCTGTTATCAGACAAAAAACCGCTGAAACTTTTAATAGGTATTTTCAGAAAGTACAGGATTTTTACAGTAGTGCAGTTATGCTTCGCAAGGATGGATCTTCACCACTTATCATGTTCATACTGCACCAGTCGGTAGAATGTATTTATCGGGGAAGTTTGCAAAGTTTTAATGGGTATGATAAAAAGACACATGAAATCCGTGTGTTGATGAAGCAAGTGCGTCATCGTGTCAGGCGATTAAATTATGTGTTTACAGATAGCATACCTGAAAATAAAAGATTGATTCAGTTACTGGATATGGCATACATTAATGCACGTTATGAAAAGGAATACAGCATTGAAGAAAAAGACCTTGCCCTAATTTTCGAAAAAGTAAAACTGCTGCATGATCTTGCAAAGACAGTTGCAGAAAGGACCCTTTGTATTTCATTGTAATTGCATACTTCCACATGACAACCACATACCATTCACTTTACTACCGCACTACTATCGCATAGTGGTTATATTACTAACGCAACAATTTTTATGACACAGCCAGAAAATTCCTGATAACCTGTACTCTCAATTTTTGAATCTTTGAACAATTAATCCTGACAATTCAGCATATTTCAAATCTTGCAAAATAAGTTTTTTGAACTGGCTATATGTCCCTTTCCAATCATTCCCTAGCTCCTCCTTAGTTCCTGCACAATCCTTCCACAATTGCTTCACAACCTTAGCCTGTTTCTGACAAATACTGACATGACAGAACTGGTTTGCCATTTGAGGTACTGTAAAAGCAATGAACGATACTCAGGATGAAGGAAAAATGGTTTTATTTAATTGATACCCATAATCTGTAAATTAGCATAACCAACCCTACCTATGAAAGCGAAAGTTGTTTCTATAAAGACTATCACTACTGATAAGAAACTCCATCTAGAGATCTCCCGGAAGATATTGAACCAAAATGGCAATGACTGTTCAGACCAGCAAATCATCCGGATCAGAGATTACCTATATCTGCTGACAGAAATTGAATGCAGATATTTTAATGAATCGCAAGCAACACAAGCAGATAATGTTATCTCTATAAATACCCAACAACATGAAGCAGAAGAAAGCATTTCTCTACATCCGGGTGAGCACAGACGAACAGGCTGATAAAGGTTATTCACTGAATCACCAGGAAGAAAGACTAAGAAGCTATTGCCAGTTCCAGAATATTGAAGTGGTAGGGCTTTACAAAGATGACCACTCAGCTAAGACATTTGACCGTCCGGCCTTCAAGCAAAATGCTTTCCTTTTTAAAGAAAAACAGGAAAACTGCTGACTTACCGCTATTCACCAAATGGGATAGGTTTAGCCGCAATGCCGCGGATGCTATGCTATGATCAGTACCTTAAATAATAATGGTATAGAACCACAGGCTATCGAGCAACCATTGGACTTGAATATCTCCGAGACCAAGATCATGTTGGCTTTTTATCTGGCAGCTCCTGAGGTAGAGAATGACCGCAGAGCATTGAATGTAATTGTAGGGATGCGTAGAGCTAAGAAAGAAGGAAGGTGGATGGCGACTGCTCCAAAAGGTTACAAGAATGTACGCATAGACAATAAACCGACTATTGTCCCGAATTATGATGCCAAATATATAAAATGGGTATTTGAAGAGATCAACAAAGGAGTATTAGCTCCCGACCAAATAAGGAAGGCTGCCAACAAAAAAGGATTTAATGTCAGCCGTAGTTATTTTTGGACGATGATCCGCAATACTCTTTATTGCGGCAAAATATTTATCCCTGCCTACAAGGATGAAGAAGCACATTATGTAAGAAGCGTTCATGAATCATTGATAAGTGAAGAGCTCTTTTATAAGGTACAGGATATTCTGAATGGTAAGCAAAGACCTGCTGTAGCTGGTAATAAGCAAAAAGATGAACTCCCCTTAAGAGGGTTTCTCATTTGCTCCAAATGTGGAGGTAAATTAACTGGTAGTGCTTCCAAAGGAAAACTGCAACGATACTTTTATTACCACTGTCAGCCCGGTTGTAAGGAAAGGTTTCGTGCCGATGATGCCAATGATAAAGCAATTAAGGAATTACAAAAGATTTCAGCAAAAAATGAAGCTCTTAAATTGTACCGGATAATCCTTGAGAAAGAACTGAAGAAAACCAGCAAGGATATTTCGGAGGAAAATCAAAAGATAATATCAGAAATAAAAAAGAACCGGGAAAGGATTGACAATGCTGAAACTATTATGCTGGACAAGCAAATGGATATGACAGAGTACAGGTCTATGAAGAACAAGTATGAAGCTGTGATAAAAACTTTGGAGGAACAACTTAAAGAGGCAACCCCTAAAACCTCTGGCTATAAGCAATACCTTGACTTTGGATTCAATCTTCTCCAGAATGTAGACCGGGTATATGTTTCAGGAAATACCATTCTTAAAAATCAAATACTGTGTTCGATATTCGCTGAAAAACTGGTTTATGAAGAAGAAAAATATCGAACACCAGTCTATCACGAAGACCTTTCGCTAATACTCAATGATGTCAGGCATTTGGAGGGAAATAAAAAAGGACAAAGTCAGAGATCTTTGACTTTGTCCTCTAAGGTAGCCCCAAGGGTCGAAGACTCGAACCAGTTCTTACAGGATTTGAGAGAATTAGCAACATTTCTGGATAATACATAGCTCAAATGGAACAAGACAAGTTCGAGGAATTTCTATTGGCTCTAAAATTACTCTCTATTCTTACTGCAAAACATTCTTCGTAAGGCGTTGCAATCAGAAGTTCGCAGTTCAAAGATCGGCTATTCTTTTCACCACGACCTTGAATATCGGTAAGAACGTACCGTTATTCTTCCTGAAGCCAATCACGTTCGGCTGTATCACTCTGAAGCCAGTTCCGACAACCGAAAACTTACTTCTGGGTGTCCATCCAACTTGCGGATTGAATCGAATTTCGACAAAGTGCTCCTGATCAATTCTGAGACTACTAATAATGAAGTAGACGTGCAAAGTTTGCTCGTCGCCTTTCCCATCCCACGAAGAAACATGGGTTGGAGACTTAAGTTTACAGAAACGTACACCCTGAAGGGTATATTCCATGATCTCGTCCCACCACCATGCCTCGATCTCGAATCCATCAGCTAAAGTCGCAGAAGTAGGGCGACCGAAGGTTTTATCCCATTCGATAACACCAAATACAAAGTGATTGAATAGATCGCTGCTTACCAGAGCACGGCTCTTCCACTCGGAGAGCCGTTCGGCCGTAGGCAACTGTTTGTCACCAAGAAGCTCACTCAATTCCTTGAGTTCAGGCTCCAGAGTTAATGACGGTGCGTCTTGCATTTTATTAGTTTATTAGTTTCAATTTTTATTGTTGAGTTCCTTTGTTTTAATTATCGAATGTTTATTTCAACTTAATAAAAAGAAATACCGCTAATACTAATAAAATCAAAATGGCAATGATCAATAACAATGAAGTCCTCTTGCAGCATCTGCTAAATAGTTCAATCAAGGCTCCGATTGAAGGTATTTTATTATCAGGTTCCCATAGCCACTTATCATTAGATGTTGCTGGTACTGAATCTGAATCACCTCCTAAGCCATCAACTTTATCTGACTGCATTCCAATATATCTATCGAATATCAATCTCCAGGGGTCTACTATCGAGAGTGATTGCCTGACATATTTCAAAATTGAAAGATTTCTTATTTCATTTTTTAGTATAAGTGCAGCGGTGCTAACACGGATATTAAACTGAAAACTTCCAATAATGCGCCTTGTATTATTGTAATATCTTGCCTGTTGTACCAGAACCTTGAAAAGCTGACCTTTTACAACAGTAGAAGGTAATTCAACAGTAAGTAACCCCGGCAGGTTTTTACTGAAGCCGCCTGGCACAGGTATATAATTAACATCGGCACTTTTGAAGCTAAAAGTGTGTTCATCTTCTTTTGTGATTTTTGTAGGAGAAAATCTTGCGTAAGTCTCAAGAGCAAGTATATCATCAGTTGGTACATCAGGAAGATAGACTATCACTTTACTGTCTTTTGGTAAATTATTCCAATGTATCATTAACAGATCTGGACCACTCCGCTGCCCGGTAACGGCACCATGTGTCATGTTATGAGAATCTCCGGCATCTGTAGGTATAAAGTGTTTTGGTAAAAAAAATTGAGATGGTCTTATTTCAAAAGTATGTTGAACGATATGCGTTGCCAGACTGCCGGGGTTATCGGAATGTGCAATTGCGAGATTTCTTTGTGAAAGATTATCGCTGGAGCCAGGTGTTGCATTGGCTGGGGTCGGGTCGCCTTCAAAATAAACTTCGGCTACAAGACATTGATGAATTCCACGGATACTTGTTTGCAGATTAACAAGCGAAGTTGCATGAGTTGCATCTTCTGTAAAAGGTATTGATTGTCCCGGCTGATTAAAATCAAGCCAGCAACCAAAATAAACGACTGATTCAACATTGCCTTTTGCAGGAAGCGATTTCATATTCCTCGAATCTATTTGAGAAGACATTAAGGCAGTTGAATAATCAACCCGTGGATCAGCAAAAAAAGGAATGGAGCTGATAAGGCCACCTTCTTTACCCACCACACTTATTGTATTAACGCCTGTACCTGCCCTCGCGTAACTTGTAGCAGCGTTATATTGCATAGCTGTGCCTGCCGTATTAAACATCCGGAAAAAAACTTTAACATTCACCGCATCATTATCTGTTGAAGGGGGTACAGGTATCGGCGCCTTATATCTCACTTTCGCAACTGCATAATTAAATACTCGTACTCCGCCGGAAGTTTCCAGCCATTCTAATTGACTTGCATTTTGATTGGTGTTTATATCATTGAATGGATGAAGTTCATCGCCCGGATAAATAGCCCTGTCATTAAACCTGTCAAGTAGCTGGGTGATAAAAGCAGTACCGGAAGAACCTTGCGCTATAGTTGCTCGGGTTGGCCCGTTTTGTCTCATCTGAAATACTCGCAGATCGACACTCAACCAGGATGTAGCACCATCAACCATGTACGGATTTGGAGCTTTGATTAAATTGATGATCGCTTGACAAGCATGTTGGAATAAAGAAGCAGTGATCCTTACATCTTTTGAAAGTTCTGGAAAACTAAAAGCAGCATTGGAAGTAAACCTGACATTGAAAACAAAAGTTACTTTCTGAGGAACATCAGGTGGTAATGACGGGTCTTCATACAAAGTATCCACATGAATAGCCGACATGTCTGAAATAGTCGCATTATTCGATACTGCTGTAAAAGTAAGAGTAGGAGCTGTAGCAAAATTGTTGAGTTCTGAAGGTAGAAACCCATCATAAACCACATAGAATGCATTTTGAAAAATAGCAGCACCTGCAGGTTGTGCATCCACTTCTAAAACAGAAAAAGTGCTTCTGTCTGTGATTATTTCACAATGCTGAAAACCGATCCGGATAAATTTTGCAAGCCTGCATGGAAGCCCGGCATTGTTAATGATCCATAACATATAATAACCGGGTGGAAGAACTGTTGAGTCACCGGGAATAGTCGCTCTCAACGTGTTTGCATCAATTAAATTAAAGTTGAGACCAATATAACGCTGATCTGGATTGAAAGCATGTGTAGTAGATCCGTTTCGAATAAGCGCTACTCGCTGAATTGTTCCGGCATCAGGCGTATTGATAGTAATTTGCTGATTGTATGTTGCATGACTTTCAATGGAGCTTAATGTTGGTCTTGCAGGGTTATCAAAATAATCAGGTTTAAAGATCACAATTCTCATTTCGCCGACTGTAGCTGGATCGCCAGGATTTGAATCATGACTTGACCCTGCAGTGAAAATACTTCCATCAGGCAGCAATAAGTTTGTAGAATGATAGTTACGGGCTATGCCATTGGGATCCGCAGCAAGAGATTGCCAACTATCAGGATTTGAATAAATCCCGGTATTCCAATTGATGCCAGGTTCATAAATTTCTGGTTCTAGTACTTTTGTTGAATCCAAATTTGAATCACCAACGCCGCCAAAAACCAATACCTTCCCATCAGGTAAAATTGTTGCGATTCCAAATTTTCGAATCCTACCAGCAGCAGCGCCAGTTCTGGGGGAAGTATTTTGCCATGAAGGAATCGCAGCTTCCAAATCAATTTTTTTGGGATCAGTATCATCACACATCAATACCCTGCACCGGTAATTTTCATTGGGTAATAGTGGTAATAGAACCGAGCTGCTATTCCAACCCCCATATTGGCTGCCGGGGCCTGGGATAGGGGGTCCTTCAAAATTTCCGGTAATGGGGTTATAAAATTGGGTGGATCCGTCTTCGACCACACAGATAAACAGTAACCCACCTTTTATTAAATAAATACGGGGATAGAAATCTATCTCAGAAGTAGTGGGTTTTATCCAATGCCAATTTCCTCCAGGGCTGTATCGCTCAGGAATATTATTATTATGCCAACTAATACTTCTTCTACTTGGGTGGCCGGAAAAAGCAATCAGATCGCCATTGGAAAGTGTCACAAGGGTTGGATACCATCTGCCCCCACCAGTTTTTCCAAATGAATCATCAAAATTAAAATCGGCAATTCGTTCCCAATTATTCCTTAAATGATTATAAATCCAACAGGCTTGGTGACCACCGAAATTTCCTAATACATGGCCATGACCTCCACCAGGCCCACCTCCCCCTTCCCAGGATTCAGTTCCACCCCCGATAACCAACCTGCCATCACCCAAAAAGGCATGTCCGCTGCAAAATACATCTGTTGTCGGTGAAGTAGTATAGGTAATTGTTTGCGCATCCACATCATAAATTCTTGTGTTATCTACATTTGCCGCTATGGCTGGTGTAGCATCTCTCCCTGCCTGAGCCTGGTTATGCTCATCACCTCCAAAAATAATGACCTTACCCTTTGCTCCTATAGGCAGCAATGCTGCGTGAATTGCAAGAATCTCAGAACTGGCGGAGAGTAATTCAAATGTGGCCATAATTATTTGATTTTAATTCCGAAGGAGGAAAGAAATTTTCGGGGATTGAGTGAAATTTTAAATACTCTTTGGGGACATTCCCAAAAATGAACATGAAATGGTTCATTATCTTTGATCTCGCAGAAAAGTCAACTACTTTACTTGGCATGGCTTCGAATTTATAGTGAACAAGTATTACAAAATGAAACCAGTGCTTATAGAGGGAACCTAAGAGACACTAAATGTAATTTATAAACATGCTGAAGTCAATACCACTTTTGTGGTATTTTATTATTTCTCCGATGGCATTTCGCAGCTTATCACAGGAATGTTATTAACTATCGGTATCAGTATGTCCATGCTGGACGACTGGCCTTGACTATCCCCAGAAGTGACTACTTATTATCCTATTGGTAAAAAGTAACTTCCTGTTTAAATGATACTATGAAAAATTAGAGAGCTGAATAAATTTTGGAAGATTTAAGGAATAGAGTGCATTACCGAATAACTAAATACATTAATTGGTCATAAAAAGGTTCGATGTTTTAACCATGCTTAGCCTCTGGATTTTGAATATTCACAGTTACTGTTTGAGTTTTCTGAACTTTAGTACCGGGCAAAAGTTCAAAGTTCACATAGTAATCCATCATGATCTTTAAAATACTTCCGTTCTTCACTATCTGATCATCATCGTTGTTTTGATTTACTATTGGTTCAGATAGAATTACTTTACTTTCTTCCTTGGATCTTGAAATAAAATTTCTTTGTTGTGTAATATAATTCTCTACTACTAATACAAAATCAGATGAATCTGCCCTATCAAAATCAAATTTTGTTTGAACTACACTCTGAAGAAAATTAAAATGAATAGTTTCAAATTTTATGAAGCCATGCTCGACTTTTAAAAATTTAAAAGGATAGTTTTCAAATTTGACAACAACTGGGGTTTCAACAGCGATTTCGAGGCTTCCATTTTCAGGCTGCATTCGATAATTGAAATAATTTAACCACTTCTGAAGTACTCTGTTTCTAATCCCTCTTAGCAACCTCATCAAATTGTCTCCCCTTTTTAATTCAGGGTAAGAATATAATTGAAATTGATCTGTAAGTCCAGCTTCCTTTGTAAAAGGTATTGCCAGTTCCAATTCTTGTGGCCGCCCATCTCCCGTAGGATAAAAACGGGTTCCTTCTGGACGAATATTTGTTATTTTTCCATTGAAGGTTTGAAGATAAAACCAAACAAAGCGGCCTGGCTTCCCCCATTCATCTTCTGCGACATCTCGAATAATAAAAATATCAATGTTTTTACTTCTTGCATATTGAATAGCCCCTTCCTCATATCCCTTGGTTGTAAATATTACACCTTTATTGGCGTTTAAATCGTCTATAGTAGCCGCCATGACATTGATTATCTGACGATCCACTTTAGATTTCCACCGCTTGCATTCAATTAAAATCTTTATCTCATGCAATTTAATCTTCTGAATAACCCGAACATCAATTTGATATTTTGAGCCGGATTTGCCATATTCGGTGACATTATGCTCTGCAATTATCTCATCTGATTCTTTATACAGATCAGCCACTAATATCTCAAATTCTTTCCAATCAAATATTTTGTGCAAAAATGAACTTATCGTTTGGTCAGGCATGATAAAAAATATAAACGTCAATGAATAGAAGAACAGAGCAGTAATACAGCATCGCTATACATTAGTTCTTATTAATTAGTTTTAATAATGTGACTTAAATTTTGTTCTCAAATTGCTCCAATACGTTTTATTAAACTTATTTTCGACTTGAGAGCTCTTGTAAATTTTTGACGGCTTGGATAGACAACGTTCTAACTTGGTTTTTGGCGAATTAGATAAAATCAGAATGTTTTGAAACTACTTGATTTTATCACCATTAGGTTTAAGTCTTGTTGTTGATGGCGACTTGAAATAGCCCAAATCATTTTTAATCTGTTCCGCCTCATTAATTTGCTCCTCTGTTAATTCAGGCATATCCATATAAAGCAAATCAAGTGAATATCCTTTGCCCTTCTCGTAATGTTCAGTAGCCAGCCCAATTACTTTTGTTCTGTCTTTAAATAGAGAACGAGCTACCAAGCATCGTAAATGAAGTTCTTTCCTACCGAATTCTCTGTCACTTAAAGGTCTTACCATTATTACATATAAAGGTGCATTTTCTAATTCGCTAAATACAATTCTTGCTTTTACTTTAGGCTTAATATTACCATCCCCAATAACCTCACTTATCATCTTGCTCATTTGTCTTCTCCCAAACCTTGTTTCTTTGTTCATGAGCCGTATTGCAATCTCAAGTTCATTTCTCTTTATGTCGTCAAGTAAACTTCCACTTTCAAAATCTTTACAGAGCGTTTCAATCAATTTATCCCACAAGTAGCTGACGGCGTTATCATCTTTTTCCTTTTTATACTCTTTAGAATTAGAAAAATTGATCCAATAATCACTATCTAATAAAAGCAGGTCTACTTGTCCTGGTATATCAAAACCATTATCCAGATACATTCCCAGATAATCTTCACCAGAAAATGCAATCTGTCTGATACCTTTTGCAGTAAATTCTTCTTTCGCTTTCAAAAAGTTAATAAAATCAGTTACAGTATCAAGCTCTTCAAGTACAATTTTAATTGACCGCTCATCAAAGACATGAACAAATCCTTTCCCGAAATCTCCCACTTTTAAGGGAAATCTATCACCCCGGCCAAAGGCTACTGCCACTCTGTAGATATTTCTTATACCATGTCCAGGCAACTTGATTTTTGTCGTCTTATCCTTTAAAAGAATTTCTTCCTTTTGTTTTATGATTCTTTCTGCTCCGTAAATCTGTGCCACAGATTCATCAATAGCTTTCCTTTCCCATCTATCGAAATCAATGTCATGATCTCCGCTGTCTTTTATGTTGATTTCCTTAACAGAAAATATAATAATGTCCGGGTCACAAACAACAAGAATATCACACAACTCTTTATCCAGTTTCTTACCAATTGGATTAGGGAAACTCCAAAATGAAAGGAAAGTTGATTTGCATAGATCGGAAACAAGTATTTCTGTTGCTGTCATCGTCAATAAAATTTTCTCTTTGTTTTTACAAACAATCTTTCAAAAATTGTTTATACTTTCTTAGTCGTTCTGTTACCAGTAATCTATCAATTACCTCTTCATCCTTGCCCAACCAAATATTTCTGCTAACAATCGCAGCAGTCATGTAATCACCACTACCAAACCTTTGTGGTTTTTTGATTTCTGGCAATCCGACTTTAGTAGCCTGAGAAATTAAAATATTATGCCACTGATTCCTTTTTTCGCCTCTATTGAAATCACCTTCATAATATATTTCTTGAGGGTGTGTAGCAATTTTGAAACATAAGTCACCCTGTTCTATTTGCAAGTAAACAGGGAAGCCATCCCAATCTTCCCAATTTAAACTTGCGTTCCAAAAGCCACCTCCACCAGGAGGGTTTACATAGTGCCATGTATTTATTCCAATTTCATTCTCCAAAAATTGATAAAACCCAATCCAACAAGCATCGTTCCATTTGCCAATTTCAGTAATTCCAAAAGCTGTATGCTCAGATTCAATTCTTTCCAATCTATTTTTAAAATCAAAAAAGATATCATTTGTAACCTGAGCGTAATTTAAGAGAAGTTTTAAAAAATCGGATCTGCTAAAAGTAGCAAAGCCTTTAGCCCTAATAGCCTTTAAATCCTTTTCGGGTTCACTACCTGTTTTAAGATAAATACAAACAAGTTTAAAATTGTTTTCAGTACAAAACTCTTCACCAGTTTGCTTGTACTTTAATAACTGTTCAGAATGTTCAGATGTGAACGTTTTATCTTCGATAATAATTAAGTAGTTACATTCGTGAGTGTAAACTTCTGCCCAAACATCTATTCCTTTCCATTGCCTGCCAGCTTCAACTTTGTCAATTGTCATGACATCTACATTGTATTGATTTTTTATTAATAGAGAAATAAACTCCTGTCCGCACAGGAATAAATTTCTATCGAATCTCTCATTTTCATTATTTCCCCATTGTATTAACCATGTGATAAAAGCATCCTGGTGAAGTTCCTTTGTTGCAATATCAAAAATGTTTGGTTTCAAATTAATTGTAATTAAAATATATGTGCTTCTAAATCATTAGTAGCATGGGCTGAATCAAAATTATAGGCTAAGTATTCAAAACAGCCGAAAAGGACTATCACATCTTTTAGGATATTGTGATCTTTTACTTTTACATAAAGAACCTAAAATCGTAAGGTATAGCTTGCAAACTTTCCGTCTGTTTAGCCATTTTGGAAAGTTTCTTAGAAAAATCAAGTGTAACAGGAAGGCTTTTGTATAACTCTCCGCCATTCCAATTCATTTTTGTAAGCGCTAATATCTCCTTAACAGTTGTTTCAATAGAATCTTGCCCCCTAAAACGCTTAATTAATAATGGTGCTGGTATTCCTCGTTTTCCTTGGTAGTAGTTCTTCCTGCCATTTTCTATTTCATTGTGAATCACAGTACCATGTGTCCAAAGTAAAAAACTGTAATCATCTAATTGTACAACTGTTCCTCTTTCTATTGGAAAGCCATGTGGTAATCTTTTTGCAACATCCCCTCTAATTCCTCTCCAATTGGTAAATTGGATCTGCAATAGTTCAACATTAGAAATGCCGTCCAGAGCTTGCGCTATTCCTTCCATCTCTGCTCTTGTGAAATGAGTAGTTTTGTGAATAACCAGTTTTTCAAGCTTAGCATTTGAATCCATTCTAAAATAGGCTTCTTTGAGTTTCAGAATTAATCTTCTTGCATCTTCCTTGCTCATAAAAGGATTCTTCCCTATAAACACAGGCTTGTCAATTGGCTGAAGTAAAAAACGAAGCCCTTGACCCGAAGAATCAAAAATCTGACTACTGCCTAAAACAATGTCATTTCTATTAGCTAAACTCTTTTGTGCATAACTTAACCCTATAAATGCGGTACTATCAGTATTGACTCTATTCTTCCAAGGCGTGCCACCAGCTTTAACGTACATCCCCAATGACAACCACCATTTAACTTTTGAAGGGTCTGTATAGTTAATTGATTTATCCTCTACAAATTGAATTTTTATGCCCTTTTTTGCACAATAAATTTTAAGTGAATCGTGGAAGTCGAAGTAATACTCATCATTTTTTAATTCCCGAAATTTTTGCCATGAGGCAGGAAAGTAAAGAACCAATAAATCGAACTCAGCTCTTATTCCATTAAAATAATCTATCGTTCTTTTTATATGGTCGTAAAATTGAAGCTGTGATAGATTAGCAACATCGAGGTCATTAATTATGGCACACAATTTATTATCAGCACCATTTGGTATCTCTAAATATCTTTTATACTCAGACGAAAAAGAAGAGTATTCTATTAAATATTCTGACTCAGAATTGGGAGTTGACGAAATATTTAACCCATTTAAGTGTGTTGTAATTTTTTGCAATCCGCTTTTAGGGGAGATTAGCCCTATTTTGATGGGTGAAGGATTGATAGACTTATTTTCAAAAGAATAATCAAGTGGTCCAAAGTTCTTTAGCCCTTTTAATGGGTGGATTGAAGAATAATTGTTGTCAGATATATGAAAATCTAACACCGGTTCATTTACTTTAAAGGCTCCTTTGAAGCTTGTAAATCTATCAGCAACAATTCCTGCAAATGATAAATTCTCATCCATCTGAATTTTAAAATTGCCCAATGAGAAATCTAAACTTCCCATTTTTGTTTTAAAAAAGTCCAGCCATTGCTGCAACTTTTCGTTTGCTTTTTGATTATACCTGCTGGAAATAATTTTATTAGCTAATTCCTGCTTTTGAAATTTGGTAAGGTTTGAATTATCCTCAAAATGTACACTCGGAAGAATAACTATATAAAGTTCCTTATCAAAAAATTCTATTTGCAACTCGAAGGCTTCATAAATAGCCACATTGAATTTATTAATACCATTAGGGAAGTTGATATATTTTAAATCCTCGTTAGCGTTCAGTCTCCTTTCAGTTGAATAGTATTTTCTAAAAACTTTGTTACCAACATTGCTAAGTTTATAATCCTTCAATAATGAAAAGTTGATTAAATCATACAACATGCCAATAAAGAATGAATCTTTTTGCGAAAAAAGGTGAGGATCAAAGTCGACAGTTGTTATTTCAGAACTAATCTTCCCGTTAAACTTATTCTTTATTGTAGCAATATCCCCAAATACAATAGTCTTGCCTCTTGACAATGCTGCAATAAGCTCTGTGCCTTCAATTAACTCACGGAGTTCTTTCCAACCCTGAACCGATGATTCAAAACTAAAAGCTGTATTAGGAAATGATTTTGCCTTTATTCCATTTAATTTGATCGGATTAAAAGAGCTATTGGCTTGAGGAGCTGAAAAAGGCTTCCTCTTTTCAAAAAGATTTCTGGCAATACTTTCTATTTCAGGATGTGCAAGATTGCATATTGAATAGAGGTCAAACAGAAATTCATCAAAGCCTTCAATTTCAACAAACCCTGATAATTTCTTTTTATGTATTTTCTCTTCAAGTATATTTAAGTCTTCCAAAACCTTAGCTACTCTATCATTAGGTATTTGCCCTTTCCTGATACACCAATACAATCCGTACGGGAAAGGTTTATCTTTCTTAATACACTCTTCAAATGCATTCATTATTGAATCATCACTCCCGCTATAACCTACAACTATTAACCCCTTAGAGGTGTTGATTTTTGTGAAATAGTCCAGCAAATTTTTTTGGAGTTCTTTTAATTCATCTGTAGTATTTTGTAGCTTATCATATCTATAATCACCATGTAATTTTACTACTCTTGGGTAATGATTTAGGTTATCAATCTGGTGCTTATTGTCCTCAGAAAGAACTTCAAAACTCAAAGTATTATTTACCGATTTAATCCCATTCTCAACTAATTCATCAAAATTCGTAGTCCAAAGCAAATTAATCTTAGTTGCATCATATAAGGCGCCAAGACATTTATGACCAATCGAAGGTTGAATGTTTGAAACTTTTCTTTGCATGAAAAATTTTCTATCCATTGCATTTGGATGACACTTTTCAAAATAAAAAGAATATTCTTCAGGGCTGTAGAGAGCAGGATAACCGCTCTGCAAAGTGAAATAAGATTGGAGTGTATTTCGATTTCTTTCTGATTCCAAATCTTTAAATTTCTCTTCCTTAATCTTATTCGACTGACAATAAAGGGTTCTTTTAAACTCCCATATCAATGCCCATCCCGATGGAATACCTGCTTGTACAGATGCCCCTGCTCCCAAGAAAAAATCTAAACTTCCATTAGGTCTAACAGAAAAACTTCTTAAAAATTCATTATATTCAATCTTGTTCATATCTCACTATATTTTATTACTATTATAGAAAAAGGGGCTAAAGCCCCTTACTTACTTTCTACAGTGAAAATACTAATTATTAGCTTTTATTTTTCAGACACATTCAAGTTGTTAAGATGTTTAAAATATCTCCATCTCCCCACCCTGATTAAACCTCCCCATCTGCACAGCCTGACCCTTTTCAGGTATTTCAATCACAACATCTACGTCGTGCTGAAATGTATTAGCCCCTCTGAACTTTCCATTCTTTGTTGATTGAAAAATGCCGATGATTGATTTTCCTGGATTCGCAGTTTTCAACCTGGTCAAATCATCAGGTTTTAGGCCAAGTTTGTTTACGCTATCAAGAAATATGAAATCGTATTTAGCCAAGCTCTCCGGGACTTCAGAAGCAACATCAAGATTAGGATGAGCTACATCACTGCTTTTTAGTTTTTCTTGTAGTGTATAATCCAGTCCTTCCTCTTTCGCTACATAAAGTACTTTCCCGTGATTGCGTGCCAAGTAACCGGCAAATTCAATGCAAAGTGTAGACTTGCCCATCTTTGGTTTGCCTGAAACCATGCCTGAGAATCCTCGTGACGGATCACCTATCAACTGAAACCATTTTCCCCGAAAACCAATAGTATCAAATTCCAGATCGGCAAAATCCATTGAGTTCATAATAGTAGGTTTGGGTGTCCCTTCCTTTTCATGGCAGCCGCACCCTAATATCCCTTCAAGACCATTTAAGGTTGCCGTTTCTATTTGTAACGTCTTGGCCAATTTGTGAGTAACAAATGCTTTCAGGTTCTTTTTAATTTCATACATCTCTACGATATACGGATCGTTGTCAGGGATTCGACCTTTCTCAATTGCCCGATTGATATGTTGCAATAATTGCTTTGCTTTTTCTTTAACACCCAATTTGCCATTTAACGATATGTACCGTTTAATAAAACCAACTGACGTCAATACTTTTTCTTCACCAATCAGCTTTTTTAAGTTATCATAAGTATCAGATTTTAATTCAATCGCTATCTTACTCTTCATGTTGTTATAAGTATCAATAAGTTTTCCCTGAATAAAACGGATATGCTCAGCGTATTGTGACGTTTTACGAATTCGCTTTTCCACAATTGCCTTTTGTAATGAATTTATAAAGCGGAGAATATCATCCTTTGATTTTGTTTTACCATTCAAATTGACAAACCGCCTGATAAACCGAAGTTCTTCAGGTATTCTTTCCACCATAGTTGGCTTTGATTCGTCATTTTTTGGTTTAGGTATCTTTGGTGATTTACTTTTTGGAGAGCCGCCAGGATTAACTAAACCCTGTTTGATCATGGCTTCCTGCATTATCTCCTTATTGGCCTGTTGCTGGACTTCTTTTTTACGCTGTTTATTTTCAGCCTTCTTACTTGCTTCCACAAATTCACTGAGTTTGGCAAGATAGATGTCGATGGTCTTCTTAACAGTATCACTTGATTGATATGAATTCCAATTTTCGCCATTATTCGTTGTCTTTACAAGAAACTCATGTCCCTTTCTAAAGGCTTCTGGCAAAGATGAAAAGTCAATACTCTGTACTTTTTTAAAATAATTATTATGGGCGATTAACATAGGATAGGTATTATGCTGCTAATAATTCGAGTTCAAGGGTAAGTGCTTCGGCTTCCAGTTCCAGTATTGAGATGCTATCATCAATTTCTCTCTCCTCATCGGGTAATTCAATTTTCTTTCTGTTGGAGTATCGGATGTTTGCCGTTTTCAAATCTTTAAGTTGCGATGAGTGAATCGTAACAGAACAACTGTGATTATCTTGTAGTAGCTCTATTAGTTTTCCAATATTCCTTTCTGGTAAAACGGCCACCATTTTATCAGCAACTTTTTCAAAATTGTTTTTTTCTACTAATTCAAGAATCTGCTTATCAAGATAAATATCTCCACCTCTTGTTCGTGAAGCTGCAATGATCAATTTGAAATTCTCTCCAGTTCTGAAAATTGATAAGCCATTGTTGGTAACAATCTGATTATTCTGCGTAAGAGATTTAATAAGTGGAAGAGCCTTTAAAATGGGTACAACAACACGATTCTGTATTTGCTCTCCGGGATTCCAGTTCTCTGGCATCAGGATTCCTTTTATTGTTCTCTTATCAAGTGTTGTATAGCTAACAAGTTTTCCCTTGAAATCACTGAATGCCTGCAAAAGATTTCCGGTTATGATGTGCCGTGTTCTACGGTCTACATTGTTTTGCTTGGTATAACTTTCCCATTCATTTAGAAAATCATCTATCGGCATTTCCTTTATATCTGAGCTTGCCCCGATGATTGCCATTATATCTTCAGAGTATGATGCAGGTATAGCGAGATACTTACCGCTATTGGCAATGGCAAACCTTAGTTTAATTGCAGATGGTGCATAAGGATTTTTCTTTTTCTTATCAACTACGTATCCGAGAAACAAAGAAGGCACTAATTCATTGCCGGCATTGTAAGTCTCTACCGGATATTGAAGCGCTTGCCCAACGTAGAAGAAGCCAAATATTTTCGATAGGTATTGTTTTCTGTTATCAAAAATTCGTTTTACCTGATCGAACTTATCTTTTCTCGCCTGTTCTAATTCCTGCGTTCTTTTTGCAATTTCCTGTTGAGCTGCACCGATTCCGTGCTTTTCCTGAAGTTTTTTAATTGCTTTCTCCTGCGGGATATTCTTAATCAGATCATCATACTTTGCATTTATTTCATCATTCTCCAGTTCTAATTGTTTTTCCTGGAACAATATGTAGTCCTCTGCTAAGTTTGCCTGCAACATTTTAGCATCTTGCCCTTGTAACGATTCATTAATAAGATTTTTCAATTCAGTTTTTGTAAATGGTTTTTTTAAAACGTTGGCACGAACTGTTTCCAGCACACTGTCATCCCCGAATTCGCTATCGCTTCCTTTTCCCATCTTGATGACCTTTGATGAAAGAGTTTCAGCTTCCAGATCCATTGCTTCTACTTCCAAATCATATTCACCAACCTGTTTCAAGTAGTCTACGTAATCATTATATCGTTCTGAAATATCATTATAGAAATCATGTTGCATTTTGGTAGAAAGGACGGCAACACGGCCAGATACTCTATGAGCAGCTTCTTCCATTATCAAAGCATCCTGATTACCATTATCTGATTTTGAGTTTTCAAGTGATAGAGGGTCATCAAGAAGTTCATTGATCTCTTTATTTTCCATCAGGTAATCACGAACAATTTTATCTCCATACTTATTGAGAAAATCAGGAACATCTAAAATCTTGGTGGATTGTTTTTGATTGGATGTGGTATTCGCATCAAGAGACTTCAGTTTCTTTTGCAGCATCATCATTAACCGCTTCTCTGCCGGTATTGCTGAAGTTACATAATCATAGATTGGCTTTAAGATTTGCCCGGTTCGATTAATGCGGCCACGTTTCTGAACTTCAGTATTAATATCCAGCTCTGCCTGCAAAACAATCATCACTCTTTGCCTCACCTGCTCTTTCGGAACTTTAGCAGTAGGTATAGCATGTGCGGATGCCCCGGTGGAACCCGACTGGTTAATCATCAATACATCTACTTCATTATTATTAAACTGTCGAAAGGCATCATTCGTGTTGATCTTTTTTCTCGATAACACTAATCCTTTCCCGGTTTTTGAATTTAATTGTACTTCCAGTTTCCTGCCGGTAACCTCTGCTACCGAATAACCTGCTTCTTTTAATTTCTGAATAATAACATCAATAGGTGAAATAGTTATGCCTGTGGAAGCAGCTTTTATTTTATTTAAAATGCGATGATATTCGGCTTGCGCTTCAACCGGCAATTCACTTACTTCAAATTTTTTGAATATCGGATTTCCGTCAACATCCTTTTCAGTGTAACGAAGAATTCCATCTAATCCTCTTTTTAAGACTTCGGAAAAGTCAGCATTGATCGTATCGTCATCAGCGACTGGCATTCCTTGCTCATTTTCCATCGCCTCAATAAAGCTGCCCATCGTTGAAGCAAAAGCAATAATGGGTTTCTTTCCCTCCCGCAATCTTTGAATAGCTCTTTCTGCAACTGATTCAGCTTTTAAGGAAAAGAGCATTTGATTAATGACCTGGAATACTTTGGAGAAATAAGGAAGGTTGTCAACACCAGCCTGGGAAGTGCCTTCCCTGATTTCAATTTCTTTTCCCTCTGCTACGGCGATCTTATCGAGTTCTTCTACCTGCTCGTCAACGTGACTGGATTGGAATGCTATGATGTCACGAAGTATTTCAGTAATGTTATCGGCAATGGCCTTATGCTCTTCGGCTTTATCATCGAGATTAATGTAGTTTACTTCTACACCTTCAAAACTTCTTTCTCTGCGAAGCATCTGACCTTCGGCAACAAGTTGTGATGATAAAACTTCCTGCAAGGCCACGCCTCCTCTTGTAATAGCTTCCACCAGTTCATCACGGCTCATATTGCAGTCCGCAATAGCTGTTTTCATCGCATAGATCGGCATGTTATCCGGTCGTTTGGCAAAGGTGGCAGATAAGAACACGACCCCTCTTGTTTTACTAACTACTCCCTGTAAGAAGTTACCTGTATTTGAAGAACCAGAACTATTATGCGCTTCGTCAAGGATAAAAATATTATCCTCTGCAAGTGACATCAGAAATCCTGGCTTCTCAGGTTTCTTTTCTGGTGAATTGAATTGCGAATAGGTTCCTACGACAAAGTCATGCTGCGAAGGCACAACACGGGTTGTAAATATTTCCTGTTGTTCAGGATAAGAAGGCGCCTGGTAAATAACATTTCCATCTTCGTCTTTAATATCGGTCTTGGATTCCCGGCCATTGACGATAAATGGTTTCAAATTTCCTGACCCAATTGCCGAAAGATCCCGGTAAATATCAGAAAACAAGTTTGCCTTTTCGGTCAGGAACATAGGTTTTACTCCCTGATTCACGGCATATCGAATCATGGCTGCGGCTACACGTCCCTTTCCAATACCTGTCTGATCACCGATAATCATTCCCTGGTCTCTGGCTTCAATGTTATATATCGCCATTGCAACGGCATCAATTTGCTCTGCTGATAATACTTTACATAGTGCAGCCTTGTTCGGATATTTTAAACGATGCCGAACGAAGTTGTCGATATCCCCACCAACTTCTTCTTTAATCTTTTCAATTGCCGTTTTAGTTTCAAATGCCATGCTATCGGGGACCTGTGTATTTAGAACGATGCAAGCGTCAGAAGCTGGCTCATAAGGCGATCCCAATTCCTCAAAACCTAATAAATTTTGCAAATCCAATGCTTCCTTTTCAAGATCACCAATTGATTTCATAGGATTATAGTTTTCTATTGCATCAATTACTTTTTCAAAGAGTTCGTCAAAGGTTTTTACTTCGAAATCTTTTGCCGGATTAAATACAGGAGAAGCACCAATAGGCACAGGCTTTCTTCCATTTATTAGTATAAGGCGAACATCAAAAGATGTCCCTTGCCTTGAATAGAGTTTTTGCCCATTGATATTGATTACATCTGCAACATTGAAACGACTATACAGGTAGTTAAAAAAAACTCTTTGCTTGCCCGCTTGTATTCGTCCTTTGTCATCCCAGCGTGTATGGCCACCAACGATAACAGCACCTTTGCCATTATCTTTCATGCAATCCAATGCACGAAGAGCCATAACATGCTCTAAAGATTTTATGCGAAATGTATCATACAATATTTCATCTTCGTTGATACCAAACGGAGGATTTGTCAAAACAGCATCAAATTGCTTATAGTATTCCTTGAAAGGTTTGGTTGCATCTTCATTTATTACTTTATAAAAACTTTGTGTCTGAAGGTTCCGGTTTCTTAATTCGCCGATTTCATTTACAATAAAATTTATCGGCTTGCCTGCAATAGTTAATAGTCCATTTCCGGCTGACGGTTCAAAATATTTGTGTCCGGCAAGTGGCTTATGTATACCACAAAAAACACCAGCCAGGTAAGCAATGGGTGCAGGTGTAGAGTATTGCTGCAATAAGATAGATTGTGACGTTCTATGTGAAAGATTAACCTGCGAGTTATACAACTCCACGATCTTATTAAAACGTTCTTTGATTGTTCCTTCACTATTTGCTAGTTCCCTTGCTCTTCGAACGATAGCCAGTTCGGTAAGTTCTTTTACTTCTGTTTTATCTAATAACCCAATAGATGCAGCAAGTTTTTCGATGGACTTTTTATTCTGGGACTTGCCTTGTATCAAATCTCTTTCTACAATTGAAATAAACTTGTCTGCATTACTTTTAAGATCATTAATCCCTTCCAATCCGAGTAATTGATCGTCTGCAAACGAATAGTGGTCATTTGACGTGAGAATGATGTGATCAAGAAGCCTTAAATCAAATAAATAGGCTGCTTCTTTTAATTTTTCTGTTAACACCTTATCAGCTCTACTCGGGTGCGTGCTTCCAGAAGGATGATTATGGCATAAAATGAATGATGTGCAAGCACACTTAAGAGCTACCCCAAATATTAGCCTCATATCAGCAACAACAATATTAATTCCACCTCTTGAATGGCGATAGTAACCAAGGATGTCATTTGCCCTGTTAAGATATAGGACTATTGCTTGCTCCTGGAGCTCAATATCGCCTTTATCAAAAGTTCGCCGCAAAAACTTAATGACATCATTTGAGGTGTAAACTGCTCCAAAAAGTTTTGCCCTATCACGATTATACGTTATCTCGATTTCAGGGACATAGATTTCAGGTACATCGCCTAAGACTATTTCCGGAACTTGAGGATATTTTCTTTTCTTCAATTGCTTACCTTTTCTCATGACATACTGAATTAGTATTCAGATTCGATCAGGGTTGGGAATGTTCTTCGGTCATATCATTTGTAATTATTTCCCCAATAATGGAGCCGATGAAACCACCGAGCATTACGTAAGGCACAGCATCTCTTTTTGCGGACTGTGCATACCAATATGCAATAAGTGAGACCAATAGAGTACTGGTTGATACAATAGCTTTTTCTTTCATCAAACTCATTTATTAGAAATATGGTGAGTGATGATCCCGGACAAGAGAGCAGAGCCAACAACAAGCCATTTTCTTGCCGATCGTTGTCGTTTTAATTTCTTATTGAGTTGAAAGTTATTTTTCTCCAGTACCGTTTGCTGTTTCAGCGATTGTGAAAAAAGGATAGCCTGGCTTAAATTTTCGTGCTCTCTTAGTGCTATGATGGCATCTTTGCGACTTAGCAGACTATCATATTGCGTCATCTGGATTTCATATAGACTGTCTTTTTGTTCTACAAACTGTAAGTATTCACCAGCCAATAATGCCAGGGAATCACAATTTTGAAGCCCATCATTTGTGGGAGTAAAAGGAACTGATGTCTTTTTAAGGAGTTCCTTTGCTGGAAAGCCAGGAGCTTTGATGATCTTTCTTAATTGTGCAGCTTTTGCACCTGCTTTTTCTTTCGCAGCTTTAAGCTCTGCTTTTGTGCTTTGCAATTCTACTTGAAGTTGCCGGTTACCTTGTTCTAGTTCCCTAATTCTTGTGTGGTAAGTCGCATGAATGCTATCTGCTTGTGACCTCAGCAAAGATGTTACTGACATTGTTGGTTGTTTTGCAGACCTTCCACAATCAGTAATAAAAAGTAGTGCCGTGCAACAACCAAGAATAAAGGAAATAAGAATAATAGCAATAGAAGATTTAAGTCGTAATGAAATCATAGGTTAGGGATTTAATGGTTTATAATTTTGTTTTCTTTTCAATGGAATAACCGAAGCATCCGGCACTTACCAGGCTTACAAAAGACCAGTACATAAATTCAGGTATATCGAGATGAAAGAATTGTTGTGCTATCCAACTCACAATCATTGCTACAATAAACAAAGCCGTTGCCGCTTCCCGAAGACTGAAGCAACCATTCTTGTCTTTCAGCAATTGCAATAAGAATAATATGATACGTTTTCTTTTCATTTGACCAGTTGATAAACAATTATACCTGCTCCAATACCCACCCCGATGCCGGCAACACTGAAAATCATTTTCTTCTTTTCATTCCTGGCTATGGCTCTTTTATCAATCAGCGTATATGTAAAACTGTTGTCGTACAACTGCCTGTGCCTTTCACACAATTGCATGAACAGGTTAAAATCATTGATATTGGCGAACACCTGGCAGCCCGCAGAATATTTATCGATCTCTTTTGTAGTTCCATTCACAGAAGCATGGTGAATATTAATACCAAACATTCCGGTTTCGGATATTCCATTCATAAAATCCAGCACTGCATTGCGATCATAATCTCTCAACACCTTAACCGGTCTTCGCTGAACAAGTGCATTGTATTTACCCCGGTGTAAACCGATCTGGTAGGCTCCTGGGTATTGGCCTTGGGAAAGAATGGCCGTTCCCTGCGGGTGCATTGGAGATTGCAACCAGTAGGTCCCCGGATCGGTTGTTGCTGCAAACCGATAATGCACCCACTGCTGCTGACTGTTTTTAAAAAATACATGGATCTCATCATCAAACTTGTTTGCAATAATGCTGTCAGCCCTTATGCCAACGATGTTTAATTCAAATGGTCTTACATATACTTCATAAGAGTAGAAGGCAATTGCTTTTACAATTGCAGCCAACATATCACGCTGCTTTATTGAGTGACTGATAGTTCTCCAGCCACTCCGTTACATCAAATGACGGGCATCCTTTTATCCATTCAAAAGGTTCAATGATACCGTTGCTGTTTTTGTCAGGACTAAAGTCCCGGTGTCCCCGAATAATTACATCTGGATATTTTTTGGCCAACTCTATCAGTTTGCCATACATGGCTTCCTTTTGTTCCATTGTGCGGTTATCGAGTGGTTTTCCTTTTTCATCAACTCCACCGATATAGGAAATGTGAATGGAATACCTGTTATTTCCGGCTACTCCATTGGCAATGCGATCTTCATCGGTAATGCTGATAATTTCTCCGTCTCGTTTAATGATGTAGTGATAACCGGGGTTTGCCCATCCTAATACCTCCTTCCAGTAGCGGCGAATATTTTCTATCGTTGCAGTAACAGGCGTGGCAGTGCAATGCACCACGATATATTTTATCGTTCTCATTGGGTATGATTTTCTAATTGGAAAAAACGCTTAGGCTCTTAGCAGCAGATCAGGCTCATAATTACGCAACCATTCTTTTACTGAAAAACCTGGGCAATTGGCAGTAGCATCGAGTTCATTATGACCGATAATAGCCGCTGCGGGATACTTTACTGAAAGGGCCACCAGCTTATTGAATAAAGATTCCTCCTGTACAGGTGTTCGAGTATCACCCAACGCTCCGGTTTTGTTTCTTCCGCCAGCATAAGCAATATGTATTGCTTCGCTATCCACTTCAGGAAGATGTTTGACAACTGTGGATTCAGGATGAATTTTTTTGATCTCACCACTTCGCTCTACAACGTAATGAAAGGAGCCATAGTGTTGACTGATCTTCGGGTCGAATGTTGCCGTGCTATGCACAACAATGTGTTTAATGTATCGTTTCATGCAGGTACGTTTTACTTGTTGTTTTTAATTGAGGTATTGAACAGATTTAGTATATACTAAAAAGTACTTACCATTGTTTTCAAATAAGGTATAGTCCAACCTTCGGGAAACTTCATTTCCCAACACCATCCTGGCTGGCACATTCACT
Source organism: Chitinophagaceae bacterium (assembly GCA_036383515.1). GTDB lineage: Bacteria > Bacteroidota > Bacteroidia > Chitinophagales > Chitinophagaceae > CADEDV01. The sequence continues at coordinate 65,327 of DASVOE010000104.1, forward strand.
CCATCAGTAGCATTGATCCATACAGTAGTTGTTTCTTTCGTTACAATAGGTCGGCCATCAAAACCCGATAAGCTCCATTTGTCTCCATCATATTGTAGTCCTATGCGCAGAAACTCCAAGCGAATCGCTTCTTTTTGAGTAGTGCTGGTGAAAACATTAAGCAAGCCATTAACAATAGTCTGTCGAACAGTTCCCAGGCGATACTGCTTGAATACTTCATTAGCTTTTGTATAGTCATCTACCGTTTGCATTTGTTTTAGTAGCGATAGAACCTTGCTATAGTTTTTTGCAGATGCAGCATTATAGAGTTCCTTTCCAATGGCTGCCCCATCCGGTTTTTGCGCCTGGGTTAGCACATTGAACATGCTTTCACTGATTTGCTCTGGCAGACCAATTTTTTTCAGAGCGGCGGCAGTTTCTGAGCCAAAATCTCCATCAGCTCCGTATCGAGGCAGGATTGTCTTGCCATACTTTGCAATAAGTGTTTGTTGAAGCAGGCGAACATATTCTCCTTTACTTCCTTTCTTCAGAGGGAAACTTGATGAGGACGAACTGGTACTGGCTATTGCAGGATTGGTAGTATATGGTGATGTTGATATTTTCGGAACAGCCGTTTTGGTTTTTGATTGCACAGATACCGGATCGATGGATGGATAGGCAGAAATGGCGGGAGATGTTGTTGGCAGCAGCAATTTGTCAATGTCCCCATTTTTCTTTTGCTCCTTTTTCTTTTTGAAGTATTGCCACCCGAAGTAACCAAGAATACCGGCAGCACTTACTGCGACTGATGCAATGATGATATTCTTCGCCCGCTTTTTCTTTGATGATGCTGCAATGCTTCTTCTATTCTTTGATTTTGTTTTCATTCGGTCGGCTTTTTTAGAATTATCGACATCATAGGCTCATACTCCCAGCACTCCAACTCTCCCTTCAGGTCTTTCACAAGATCATCTCCATACAATTCATTATATGTTTTGGCTGTTTGCCAGAAATCCTTTTGTGTGCGTATTTCCAAAAAAACTGATTTGATGGCATCTTCATCAGTTCCGGGAAACATCCAATAGGTTATTCTAAATGCCTCCCGCAATCTCTTTGCCCATGACTGAAACTGTCCGGGTGTAGGCAGAATTTGTATTTCTGCTGTTCCCTTTTCTGGTTTCGCAGCAATGATGGCCAGCATTTCATTGTATTCACTTGTTGTCAATTCATCTTTCATATCAGCCATCATACTGCGGGCATAAAGTTTTTGATAAGAGCTAATCACATTCTTGAAAACTTCTTTACTTGGTATTGAGATAATTGTTTTCCTTATTGCTTCTTCATCAGTACCCCATCCCCACCACATATCGTTCTCAAATGCCATTTTAATCTGTTTGGCGTATGTGGCAGGCGTTCCTTCTTCAAATGTTTTTCTTTCTTCAGCGGTAGCTCTTGCTTTGCGTACCAGGCTTCGTCCGATAAAGAAACTTCCACCAATTACAACCAGACCGAGTATGCCATACTTGATCTTTTCTTCGAGTGTGAACTGGTCTTGGTCTTGGGTGGAAGTTTTTGGATTCATAGGGAAGGGAATACAAAAAACAGATTTTGAGTTTACCTACACACCTAAATATCTTTTAGCAAGAGCAGTCTTTAGCGGGTCATGCTTTATTACATGCGCCAGCTTTGAAAGTTCTTTCTCTGACAACCGGGAAGCGAGAATAGTAAGTGCCTTCATCTTGGCATCGGTCTCAGTTTCTGTCTTTCCTTCAATGCTCATAGTGTACTGATACGTTTTCATTCCTTAATAATTTTAATGTTCAATAGTTCAGCAACGGTTTGCAAATGGGACGGCTCAATGGTAAATTGCCGGATGATCTCCATGACTGTTTTCAACTGTTCTTCTTCAAACGCTTTGTCGAGTTGTTCCAGCACCGGGAGATACTGCAATAGCTCAGGTGCTATTTCGCTATTATGATGATCCTTCTTTTCAAAGGTGGCCTCGGTATGTTCTATTGGAACTGTTTGGGATGGTTGTCCAAGACCTGAAAGACCGATTTTTTCAAATACACCTGCATTCCTGGCTGCCATTCTTTCAAGCACCGCACTACCCAACTCTACCAAATCGAGCTTACCTAATTTGTGCTTATTGTCTTTTGCTTCTTCCAACTGCCGCTCCAACTCTTCTGCATATTCTTCAGATTCTTCCAATTGTTGCTTAATCTCCTGCAACTCTTCCCTCATCTGTTTTACTTCATGTTCCCTGTCTCTCGCTTCCAATTTCTCCTGTATAATATTGTCAAGCTCACCCAAACCATTCAGTGGCTTTTCTGATTTATGCTGCTGTACATAGTAGCAATATTGGTCATTGCGAGGTGAGGTCATGGAATAATAAATCAGGATGCGAATCTTTTCTGTGTCCTCATTCATGTAATACTCATAGTTGTCAAACTCCTTTGGATCTTCTGTCTTTGGTACAACTTTCAGCCCATCCACGAATATTTCGTAAGGCCGCACTTGTCCCTTCGCTGCCATCTCGATGAGGAAATGTTTGAGCTTATCTATTTTCAGTTGATCATATTTATCATTGGTCACAGGCATATTGATTGTCGTTTTGGAATTACCTGTATATATTGTATACCGTTTAATCCCTCCCATTTATTCGTAAAGGTTATATGTCCCTGGTGCTCGAATTGATACTCTCTTAAATTGCCATCATTCCAATCCATCACGCCCATATCTGATTCAACTCTTGCGTTCCATCCTGTGTCAACAAGAATAATCAACTGACCGTATGCTTCAAGTGTTCTTACTTCAATTGGTCCCAGCAACAAGTACTTTAACCGTAAATGATAATCATCCCTATAACCCAACTCTTTCATACGGCGGGGGATATATTCCAGAGCAAAATCAAATGTCATTCTTACAAATTTTTTCTATCCATAAATAAAGGTGGAAGGTGTATCGGACGATTAGTTCATTAATAATTCCCCAGCGATCTTTAAAGCAGCCTTCAACAATTTCATTTCCATTTACATCTACATCAAACTCTTCCTTTCTGGTGCAATGTGTCCATTCAGCAAACTGATTCATTACTGGTTTGCTGAAATCCGCCCAGAACGTGTTGCTTTCCTTGTCCTTCACTTCGCTTTTGAGAAAGATATTTTCCTTTCCAAGAGTTAACAGGCTGAATTCTCCGACAGTTTTATTTGGTCTTACATGAAATAATGAATCATTGGTATTGGGAAACTGTATCCATTCCGGATCATTATAATTTCCTGTCTCTGCATAAAAGGTTCTTATCGTTCCGAATTCAACACCAATGATTCTCTTTGTGTCAGCAGGCAGAATGATCTGGAAATTTTTAATTTCCTTTGGCTTTGTTATTGATATGGTTAAAACCAGCACTTTCTCTTTTATCATTGCTCTGATATTTCACAGTCCACATAAAGAGATACACGATATGAGGCAAATGGCAGCCTGTCATCATTGCTATCCTTATAGTCAACTTTAATAGTTCCGTTTCCGGGATGCATACCATTGATTTTGTAAAACCGTTCATTGGGAGAAACATTCAAGCCTGTCATCAATAGTTTGCTTTCGTAATTCTCTGGAAAAATCTCTTCCCGATTGATTTCAACTTTTTGAGAGCCTCTGTAATACATCAGATCGTCACGATCAGAAGTAAACAATAGCCCATGTATCGCTGTAATGTTCTTATCCAGCTCAAAACTTTTTGAATGAAGAGTATTAGCCGTAGTAACATCTATATCATATCTTTTTTTAATTCTCTTGCCCATGTTTATTATTTATGTTGTTGCCATTTGGCCTCCTGCTTTTTCATAAAAAAGCAGGAGGTCTTGCAATGACTTTTCACTCTGACCATACCCCGCCCCTGGAAAGGAAGCCCAAATCTTCCTGCATTTATTAATTGCTTGTGGAACATGGCCTCTGAGTATATCATCAATTGCGCCTCCTCTTCTTATCAATTCAATTGCTGCCTTATTCTGTGATGCAGGGGAAAAGTCTGGTAACCGCAGTGATAATTGCAACTCTGTCCAGGTCGAATACAAAAATTGATATGCACCTGCAGCAGTACTGGTTATTCCCCACCTGGTAACAGGGATGTTTGGATGTTTTGAAAAATCATCAAACAGGTTACCACCATAAAGCATTCTATAAGCCTTGTTACCCAATGTCCCTTCCGAGAATTGTATCATTAGCAAAAAGGCTTTCAGGTTTGAAAGAGCTGTGGTATTACTTGTGCTTTTTTTTGAAGCAGCAAATAAGACCGTAGGAAGGAGAAGGGCTGCTGCAAGTGCAACCCATTCCTTAACTGATAGCTTCATTTCCTACGGAGTAGTAATTGTGCCATGCAAACCGGCGAAGATGTAGGAGTTGGCTGCAATACCATCCATTGTTCCTAACTCAATAGTCATTTCGATCAATAGATCATCTTCAATGAGGCGAGGGTTGGCAAGTTTATAATAACCGATAGGAACCTGATGATAAGCTGATGTTTTGAAAACGGCATTGGAAGTTTCCGGCACGATTGAACGCTTATTACACTTGAGAGAGAACTCACCATTAGCGATCGTATTAAAATTTTCCAGCCCTTTGAATTCGGTTGCGATGATCTTATCCTTTGTTCCATCTGCTGATACTCCTGCAAGCAAATAGATACCACTTACAAGAAAGGCCTGATTCTTTGGTAGCTTTGCATTTGAAATATTTCGCAAACCAATTTCCTTGTCATCCTGCGTCTCAAACATTTTTACTGTCTTTGAGGTTGCTGCCTTAATGGAGTAGATGGTAGCATCCGCCAAACGTAAAGTGCCATTTGCAAGCCCTTCTTTAATATGGGCAGGCAGTTCACCAAAATGTTTTTCCATTTCGGCTCTGCTACCTCTGCTTGCAGCTCCGGTGTTTGCCAGTTTGTTTACGGTGCGCTGGCGTTTAACGGGATTCATGCGACGCAATGCGCCAAGCAGCTCACCATCCTCAATACCATCAATTCCGATTAATGCACCTGCATTGTTATATTCTTCAATGCCTTCAAGTATGCCTAACATAGTTTAAAGATTTATGGATTAAAAAATGTATTTAAAGGGTATCAGATAATTGTGAAATGAATCAAAGGATATGACTAGCCAATTCACCGATGTCGAAATCATCACCGAGTAAAAGTTCTTCTTCTCCTCCTCTTAGCTGACCCTGAAACTGCCGGGCAGATTCAGCGATCTGATCTTCGATTACATCAAGTGCAGCGAGTGCGCCGTTCATAGATTGATCAGGGTAGGTGAAATATTGCAACTCGCCGAATCCATTTGTGGTAGTTGCCTGCTTTTTCTTTAGGATCTTATCGAGGTAAAGCCTTTCTGTCATTGCTTCTCTATAGGCTTGCAGGCGCTCCTTAATACCATCTAAACCTTCAAGGCCATTTACTGTACCTGATTTTTGAAAGCCGTTGGAAGCCATCATGCCAATACCCATAAGCTGTATCAGTTTGTTGCCTGAAAAATGGCCAGCTCCTGTAGTTGCGATTCCTATTAAAAGTGATGGCTTGCCAATTGCTGCTCCAAGCAGCCCGCCACCTAATACACCGATCAGCACATCTTTACCAGTTTCCAGTAAACTGTTTTTTACATCTCCTTTTGCGGGCAACCCTTCATTCAACTGCGCAAGAAAGTTTTTCTTTATAGCTTTTTTCGAATAGCGGTTTTTCTTTTTTGACATGGTATGATAAGTTAATGTGTTAGGTGAATAGTGTTTAGAGAAGGGCGATTGCCTGTTTGTTGCTATGCTTTTTCTTCTTGCCTTTTTGTTTCTTTCGTTTTTTTGGTAGGCCAGATAATGAATGATCTCTCGCTGTTGATTTTGATTTCGAATTATTCCCTTTCATCAGTTTTACACCAACAGCTATTACTATAAGCCCACCTACTCCAATCGCCACCGGCTTTAGCCATTTTTTATTTTTATCCCAAAACCCTTCTTTTTTTTCTGGTGTTGCATTCTCACTTTTTGTAGTGCTGGTTGGTGTAGATGATTGCGTGGGTACAATTGAAATGCTTGCTTCGTTTTCTGTATCATAATTTTCTTCACCGCTTTCATTCGTTTGCGTGGTGCTTATATTATTATTGGTGGCCGATGAAGAAACAACAGGTGAAGGAATGTTGGTTTCAATAATTTCTTTACTTGTATTAGGTATCGAAGTTGAAGTATCAGTAACAGGAGCGATACCAGCATTGGCAACTGCAACTGCTGCGGCCTGCTTAGCTGCTGTTTCATTCACATTGTTCTCTGGTGCCTCAGTAGCCGCTTCGTCAAAGTCACTGTCACCAGCAGAACCTTTCTTAAAAATGCTACCAATCTGTTTTAGCGCAGCAACGATTCCTGCAATGACACCCATTGCGGCTCCCACGCTGGCCAGTGTAACCGGCTCGCCCAATTCACCAAATCCCTGGAAGCCTTCCATTCCTTCAATATTCTCTGAGTGATATATATCATTACCGAGTAATTGGACAAGTGGTGTACGCTCATTCATGTAGCCACTCCATTCCTGCATCGAAAGCATACCCAAACCACTAACAGATTTATCCTTATTTCCTTTACCATTTAGAATGGCTTTGCGGAGATTTTCAGGCTTACCGCCAGCGCCATAAAATATATTCTCCAGTTTTTGCCGGGTGGTAACAAGTTTTTGGTACTTCAACGGGTCGATGCCGTGTTGTGCAATTTTATCAGGCGATAAATAACTCCATCGTAACCTCTGCGCAACATTTTTGATATTGAGTTTCATGGCAGCCAACACGCCATTTCGTAATAATAAGGTGGCAGGGTTCACCTTATTAACAACATTCAACACTTTCTTTAATATCCCTTTTTTCTTTTTCTTAGGTGCAGGAACAGCAGATGCTGTCGATGCCGGTGTTGAAGGATTAGCTTTCTTCACATCAGCAGTTGCTGCTTTCTTTTTCTTTTTACCAAACAATCCAAGTGTAGTGCCATCGAAGCCATCTAAATATTGGAGATCCATAGGGTAATCTTTTTTTTCTGAATAGGGTACTTCATAGTCAAACCAGTCCGTCACACAATCCAGCGTAATGTATCGGCTATCGCTCAATTGCACTACAGGATATATATGTTGGAATTCGTTGCGGCGGTATTTGGTTATCCGTAACAGGTGCGGAATACCGAGATTTGTAAGAATGCTCGATATAAACACCGAGTAGCAATCACAATCCACTCCTTTTTTTCTATCATACCAGGTTCTTGCCGGACTCCTGATCTGCTCGAAACCTTTTCTGTCTTTTTCATAGTTAATGTGTTTATAAACAAAATGCCAGATCTTTTTAGAGGTATCATAAATGTTTGCGGTCTTTAACTTTTTCGCAATTGCCTCTGTGTGATATAGTGTATCTCTGACAACTTTTGGAATAAAGGCAACCGTATGACCCAGGTTCGCATTACGCTTGATTGTTTTGTCCCGCCTGTTTGCAACGGGAAAGAACTTATCATACTCATCACCTGCCAGAATAATTCGTTTCGTGATTGCTTCCATACTATTTTTTCAATGTCAATTCATGGCTTTCTTCGAACGGAACATTAATCAGTCCCAGGTCAATCGTTGTTATCATCGTAGCTCTAATTATCACCAGCTCTTTGTTCTGTATTGCCTTCAGGATAGAAGTGGACACTGAAAAAATGCTTAGTATTGGAATTTTCACCAGCAATCCATCAATCTTTGCCTGCCCGTATGCTGGAATTTTTATATCCGTATTCTTCACATCCGAGCTGCCCACCAATGCACCTTTGTAAGTAAGTTTCATAAAGGGGAACTTAATCGAAAAGCTCCCCCTGGTTGGGTTTTTCAATAACAGGTTTAACCGTATAGTGATACCGTCCAAATTCAAAGAGTGTATAGTGGCTTCTGGAATAACCTCCAGCTCGGCCGATGTCTTTTTCATTTTTACGTAGTAGTTGACGCCAGCTATCAACCCACCACCAATAAGCGTTATCGTGAGCAAACTTCTACTCATGCTTTGCGCTATTTTTTCTGTTGCGTTCAATTCGGTCAGCAACCAGCTTAAATGCTAACCAGATACCACCTCCAATGGCCGCCTTCAAACCATATTCAAGAAGACCTGCAAAATCCAGGTTGGCAAGAAGGATAAATCCAGTAAGAAAGATGCTTTGCGATGTATTATCAGTTTTCATAGTTCAGTATTGCTTAAAGGTTATCAGGCGGCCTTATTTAATTCTTGCTCTATGAGAGTTGTATTTACTTTTCGGGGCAGTCCAAATTGACCAATCATGAATTCAACTTGTTGTATCGAATAATACTTACCCTCCTTTTTATGAAGATCATTTGGAAAGTTGCTCATCCATCTTTTCATGGTGCGATAGTTAACATCAAAGATGGCAGCGAGATCAGTCATCCGGTACGGTTTGATGATCAGGTTTCCTTTATCATCGAAATACTTTTTGTTTTCGTGCTTGGCCATTTTCAAAGGGTTGGTTTAAGATGCTTTCGCTTAACAACACAAACATACAATCACTGAAATGTGTCACTGTCCCAGTTTGGGAATGCTTTGGGCTGTTTGGGAGTAAATAGGAATGATTAAGCAAGGAAATGTTGCAGAATACAAAATGGGTTCTTATATAAAGAGAAACGGTTAAATCATCTTAAGACAATTTAACCGTATAATAATTCGATGTGAAACTTATGTGCAAGTAATGTGTGTGTAATGCCAATTGATGTGTATGAGTTGAGTAATGCAATAGTGTAATCTTCAAAGAAGAATTACAAAGTATCGAAACAATCCGGCGGGCCAAGCAGCTCAAAGATTAAAGAAATCTGTTTTACAGTATAATAGCGGCCTTCTCGTTTACCTATCTTTTGAAGATGAGGCCTTAACCAACGTGTCATTGTTTTTTGACTTACCTTATACATTCCAGTAAGTTCCTTTTTGCTAAACGGCCTGATGACCGTTGCTTGAGCAGATAGAATGGTTGTTTTCATTGTGTAGGATTTTGATAGTTATAAAGTATTTGGCGGGGTCTTCTTCCCAAAAAGCAAAAGCCTGCTTTAACAGCAGGCTCATGGAAAACCTTTCATCAATTCGCTTTATATGGTAATTAATTGGGTTCACAGTTAGGATAATGGCTTCATCGGTAATTCAATCTTTCCGAATACACTGACACGCCGATGTTATTTGACTATAAATCTTGCGCTTCCAACATTAAATTCAAATAAAATTATGTGAACACGGCGATAGCCGATGTGAAAATGAACCTTCCTATTTAAACAAGGAGAAGAAGTAAAATAGATTTGTATTAATCTAACCTTATTCTATATGCTATCACCCTTGAAAGTTCTACCGCCTGGGCATTTTGGGAAACCAACCAAGTGGAACGCCGGTCATCCAAAGAATTTCAAATACAAAGTCTCATTTGCGGTCCCCCATTTTATATCGAATAAAAAGGCTGAAATCGTCTCTCAATATATCAGTGGTTTTGATTATTGGGCGGAGCTTTTAACACTTAGCATAGCTGAAGACACTGAATTAACTCTTGTTGTAGATTACCCGCTAATTTGTGTTGCTCTCCTACTTAAGGGTGATATGAATGAGCAGAAATTAGGAAATCAAAAACTTTCATTTACTGCCGGAACCGAAAAAATATTCTATCTACCAAAAGGGGATCACAAAATTTCTCTTTTAAAAGACGATTACATTGTACTATACTTTGTACCTCCTCGTGTGTATCTCGAAGAAATGGCAGTTGAAAATCCTAAACTCCTGCAATTACTGAAGAAGGTTGAAAAGAGTAGCGATGATGGTGATATGATGGATAGTTTCCATTTTGGTGGAGATGTATTCAAAACTATCATGCAAATTGAAGAAAGGCATTATTCACAAGCTGCAATTACTATGGTCATTCGCCAGCATCTCCTTAAACTTCTGACTAACTACCATGAACATTTAACAGGAACAAAAAAATTATCAGTTCCTGCTACCACCCAACAGAAAGCATACCTCGTTAGAGATTATATTCTGAATAATTTAGGTAATCCTGAATTAGGTGGCTTAAATGAATTTAGCCAGGTATTTTATATCTCAAGAAAATCTCTTAGCGCAGAGTTCAGGAGTTTAACGGGGCAATCTATTCCAGATTTTATTGCAAGCCGGCGAATGCAATGGGCAATTGAATTATTATCAAGCACGAATATGCGTGTTTTTGAGATTGCCAGAATTGTTGGGTATTCTGATACTGCGAACTTCATTCGGAGATTTAAAAAGCAATATGGTTATTCACCTGGAAGATCAAAAAGAAAATGATTCGATTGAGTTGATTTAACAGTTTTCAATATTGAATTGGGATTAATATGACAACTTAAAATGACCCAAAATGACAATTTTTATTCTTGGAAATATTATAACCTTTACTCTGATTAATCACCAAATTGTTGCAACAAGACTATTCATGCTACGGGAGCATGAGTGGCAAACTGCAAATTTCCCGGATTTGCAGTAAGGTTATGCTTTGATTAATGTAAGGACTTCTTCATTAAAAAGGATTAGAGTATTTCATTTTTTGATAAGTACATGCCAAGTATACTTACCCAGCATTTTGATAGGATATGCGCATCTTTTTAGAAGAAGTTATGCCCCGAACCAGGTCATATACCCTTAACCAACTATGAGGACATAAATTTTATTCTTTAATTTTTAAACCTTTTAAGATGAAAAAACTTTTTGTATTACCAATGCTGACTATTATAGCAGTTTTTGCAATAGTTCTCGGAACGAGTGCTTTCAAATCCAATAAGAAAGCTTCGGTAAAGTTCTCTTCTGAAATTGCTAAAAATACAAACCCGGTAAAATGGTACTTCGTGGGTGTACCTGGAGAAGAGGACGAGCCTGCCAAATATCAACTCGATCCACCCGAAGAATTTGATTGTGGTGGCAATGGACCTTTATGTTCAATTATGGATGTTCAAGGGACTACTTCCGGTCAACCTGCATTAACTTATGGTGTGCCAATACCATCGAATGAGGATTATGAGGAGTATTCGCCAGAACTCAGGATAGTAAATCCTGGAAATAGAAACCAGCCATAGGCTCAGGCAATCAAATCAGCCCTGAGTTATGATTATTATGGGGCTTGCATAAGCAAGCCCCATAATATCTATCTTGGGTTCTGTGGCATTCCTGTTAAATTCAGTATGTATCCAGGCAACGGCAGCGAATATTTATTGTCATTTGGCAACAATATATACTCAGTTCCATTCAGTTTTCTTTTTATTGATATTTTATGTTCTGCTTCCATATTAAGTCTTTTTAAATCCTGCCATCGTATATTTCGCATCAAAAGCTGCTTCCTGCGTTCTAAAAGAATTTTTCTTATTATATCTCCCTGGTTGTTGCTTGTGAAATTTATGAATGTGTTCGGTTCATACCGGGTAACCAGCAAAGCATTTAAATCATTGAGGGCTTTTGTGAGATTGCCATTCCTTGCAAAACATTCAGCTCTTGTAAGATAAACTTCATCGCAAGCAATTCCATCAAACAGGATTATCGAACCATTATAGCTTCCTTTAAATCCAAACGTTCCATTTCCATTGCTTCTGAAGAAAGCAATTTTTCGAATGTCTGTGGTCTCATAACTGGAATACAAATTCGAATCAATTACCGCTCTTGTATTGGTCAAATTCTGGGGAAGAGTAATTACACTGTGAAAAATAACTTCTTTATTAAATTGAGGGAAAGGAAAATTGGCTGTTTTATTTACATCCTTATAGTTTAGCAGAACATTGAAATACTTTAAAGAACTATCGGCATAATCTCCTGCGGCAACATAGTTCCTCATGGAAAGATAAGTTCTTGCCAGTAACGCAAATGCGGCTGGTTTGCAAGGTCTGAAAACGTGACCACCATTTACAGGTAATAACCCTGAGGCTTCCGAAAGATCTCGCAAAATCTGATCATAACATTGAGCCACCATTAATCTAACCGATGGAGGGTTAAAATCAGAACTTAACCGCAATGGAATACCCAAATCAACGGATGATGTAGTGGGATCATAAGCCTTTCCCCAATTAGCTACTAAATTTAAGAATACTCTTGCTCTGTAGAATAAGGCTGCGCCTTTTACATTCTGCCAATCAAATTCGTTGACTGTCGATTTCTCTATTTTATTCAATGTTTCCAAAACCAAGTTGGAAAAATTGACTACCCTATATGCCTTTGACCACTCATTAGGGAAATAATCAAAGAAAATTTCATCTCCCCAGGCATATACCGCTTTATCAGCTTCACTGCTTAGCGAAGTCCAATTTGCATCGGTTATATAGTAATTATCAGCGCTGCCCTCGCCAAGTCCATCGAATACTGCATTATTCATAACAGCAGCATTATCTAATAATGCTTGCAAGTCCTTTAAGGATTGAGGAATCGTAAGCGCATCGTTTGGCTTTTGGTCAAGAAATTTTCGGCAGCTAATGGCGAAAAGAGATGTCGAAATCAAACCTAATATTATAATATTTCTCATTTAAATAATTTTAAAGTTTATAGACTGGCTTTTATTCCAATACTGTATTGTTTTGCAGGAAGTAGATCGGGGTATTCGGGATCGATATTAAACTTATTGGCACGCCATAGTAGCCCGAGGTTGGTTGCGTTTAAAGTAATTTGTATTTGCTGAAAAGGAAGTTTTCTAACTTCCCGTTTAGTAATAATATAGGAGAGGTTAACAAAGCTCAAGCGAATGTGATCAGCCTTAGTAGCAAGTATAGCAGAGTTTGAAAAAAAGGCATTGCTTCGGATGTCATTGGGATATTGCAACGACGGAACATAAGTAAAAGCTTCGTCACCTGGCTTTTGCCACCTGAGGCTATAATCAAAATGTGTTATGCTACTCTGAAAAAGCTGGCTATAGGAAACCGATGATCTTCTAAAGTAATATCCAAACTTGTAACCAATATTGAAGGTCAATTCCAGATTTTTATAACTTAAATTGTTGGCAATTGAACCATAAACAGGCGCTATTGCAGGGCCGCTGTAAAACAAATCAGTAACCTTTAGCTGGCTACCCGTAATAGCTGCATAATCCGTGCTAACCTGACCATTAAGGATACTTTGAGGGTTGCCTTGCGAGTTAAGGCCAGCCCAGGGATAACTAAGAATGCTATACACCGGTTTTCCTTCTATCGGATTTATAGAATTGCCATTGCTTACATAATTGAATCCGGCATCAGATGTGAGATTATATTTAGTTACTTCTGATTTAGACAGGCTAAATAGCAGCGAAATATCCCACTTTAAACTTCTGTCAACTGGGCAACCATTAAGTATTATATCGACGCCATTACCTTTTGTATTGGCAATATTTCGGGTTAAGTTTAATACTCCTAAGCCAGTTGTGTAATCTATAGGTGCAGTACCAAACAGGTCTGTGCCTTTTTTAGAATAATATTCAATACTCCCATTCAACCGATCATTGTAAAAATTAAAATCCAGTGCCACATTAGCCATTGACATTCTCTCCCATTTCAAAGAAGGATTTGGAAACTGACTTATCAGAGCCTGTGAATAACCTGCTAACGAAGTTGAGCTAAGATACCTGATTGTTGTAACGGCGGCCCTGCTTTGATCTACATTTCCACTTGTTCCGTATGAGAATCTAAGTTTCAGTAAACGGATGGCCTCTGATGAAAAAAACTTCTCATTAGAAATAGTCCAGCCACCGCCTATTGACCACTGTGGCGTCCATTTTTCATTAGTTGACACTCCGAATAAGTTCGAAGCATCACGTCTGCCACTCATAGTAAGGGTATATTTTTGAAGAAACGTGATTGCTGAATTAGCAAATACTGAAACGTATCGGATATTCTCAGAACCCTCAAATAAATTACTCAGTATCCGTTCTCCTGCTTTAGTAATATAATTTGGATAAGGGTTTACATAATCCACATTGGATAAGCTTGAGGAACTGGGATCATATCCATAAATTCTATAGTTATTGCCAACATCTTTTCTCTCTCGTATTTCCGCACCGGCCACTGCATTAAATGAAAATGATGAAACTACTTTATTCAGGTTTAGCTGCGTTCTCAGATTTCGGCTATTCAAATTGCTCATGCTTCTGTCAACAATATCACCCTTAGGTATGATATAGGTAACAGCTTTGGTTGTTGGGTTAATCTGAGAAAATCTATTTATCAAGTCTCGTGCATAATAGGATGACAAACCCTGACGATCTGTAATTGTTGATTTTTCAGTTTCTAATTGATAGTTCGCACTTACTTGTAATCCATCAAGCAACTGATACTGAAGAATAAAATTTGTAAGTAAATGATCTGATTTGTTTTCTCTCACATTAAACTTGTAATCACTGAGAGGATAATATTTCCAATCCAAAAGTTTTCCCTGGCCAGCAGTATCGATGTAGGGTTGCCGATACCTATAGCGTGGTATTTCATTACCATTGTCATCAAGCAAGTTCAAATAGAGGTATTCCCTTGTTGGCGAATATCCTGTTTGCCCCGATTTTGTAATATTATTGGTATAAGCGATAGCAACTGAAGCTGATAATTTATTGGTGATGCTGAATTTATTTTCTGCTCTAAGTGTTATTCTTTGATACTTTGCACCTAATTGGTCAATATTATGATCAAAACCACCAGTAAAACGGTATGCTATTCTTTGGGAGCCTCCGCTTGCACTAATTGCATATTGCTTATTGATTGCAGTACGATAGACGTGGTTCTTATAATCGTTTCTAATATCAGCAGCTTTTAAATTATCAAGCTGCAATTGCGCATCTTGTTGCGAAATCAAACCGCTTCTTTGCTTAAATAATATTTCATAAGCAGGGGAAAAAGCTGGTCTGCTTGCACTGGATGTATCAGAAAACCGATATCCTTTTGCGAATAACCATTTTTCAAACTCTATAACTTCTTCGCTGCTCATTATTGGCATCGAAAAAAGATCAGGTTTTGTAATTACTGAAGTGTTGATTGTTAAGTCCATTTGCAAAGGCTGACCATACTTGCTCTTTTTGGTCGTTATTACTATTACCCCGTTTCCAGCCCTTGTACCCCAAATAGAGGCCGCCGCTGCATCCCTAAGAATTGTGATACTCTCAATTGTATTTGGATTGATTGTAGAAAGATCACCTTCAAATGGAAAGTTGTCAAGAATAATCAGGGGCTCTTTGGAGGCATTAATGCTGCTTATACCACGTATCGTTATTTTCGGACGCAGAGGTAGATTTGATTTATCAAATAGAATTGTACTTACTGACTCTAATCTGCTAAGTAAATCAGGGGTGAATCTTTGATTCAATTGTTTTTCCTTTATAACCTCGAATGACCCGGTTATCCTTTCCCTGGCTATCGTTTGGTAGCCGTTACTAATAACGGATACTGTATCGAGCATCTGACTTTTTGGAATCGTATCTGTCTTTTGCTGGCTTAAAATATCGGGGACGAGTATTGTTAGTAGTGATAAGAGTATGAGGAATGATTTCATGTTGTTAATTTTAGAGTTCAAGAATTGTCTTTGATGACAAGAACTTTTATTAGTCTTTTGCCTTTCGCCAGTTTCAATCCATAAGGCATCAATGCTTTGGATAATGCCGAATAATCTCTTAGGTCGGCAACCGGCAGTTCCAGGTCAACATGTTTCACATAATTGGTTTCATCAACAACTATAGGGTTGATGGGTTGTCCAGGAATCTGATAGTTCAGGGCATCAATTAATTTCGAGAGAGGAGAATTATATATGTATTTGTCAGGTAATTGCTTATTGTAAAGCTGTACTTCAGCTTTACCACCCTTTGTAGTTAAGGAAAGCGGTGCATTATTGCTACGGGTGAGTATCCAGCAATCTATCCATTTAGATTCTATAGCTGCTGATAATCCGAAAAAGGAATTCAGGTCTCCCAGAATCCTTTTCTTAATCATCCTTTCATCCATAGCAGTATTATAAATAATCTCGTAGGTAAATGAATTTTCTTTCGCCCACAAGTCCCATTCGCTTGCTTTGAATATGAACTTATCAGGATTATCTACTTTAAGCAGCACCCTGTTTGATGCTGCTTGAGGAAAAACGATAGTATACAATTGGAGTATGGATAGATTGATATAATATTTTCTCTTAACTCCGTTTTCAACTTCTTCAGTTGAGCCTAATTTGGATGATATGCCATCCAGATTTCTTATGACAGAAGATTGAACCAATAGATCCTTATATGTTCCTCCGTTTTCATCTACCAAGAGCCTTTGCCTTTTATCAAAATCCAATACATCTTTCTTTACAGGTAGTATCAGAGGATTATCAAGTAAAGCAGTTTGTATATTCTGTCTTGTTATAAGACTTGAATAGGTGATAGCAGAGACTTTCTTATTTTTTATCCAAACTGTATGTGGCAGTATGCGATGGGGAAACAGTTTAATTAGTATGGAATCAGAGCCGATAAAAGGGAGGTTAAGACCAAGCTTTTTTAACCTCGTATTCAAAAAGGTATCAATCTTTTCTGTTCGTTCGTAAGCAACAACAATAACATTTAGGTCATCGGCAAATTCTTTTTGAAGTGAATCTAATTTTGGTAAGGCTTGGATGCAGCTCCCGCACCATGTTGCAAAAAAATCGAGTACCAGCAGCTTATCATCAAAATGAGCAGTTTCAATTTTAGAGTAGGAAGAGTTTAATACGTTTTCAAGTACAAGGTTAGGAAGGGTATCTCCAACACTAAGCGCCTTTATTTTTGTAGCTTCAGGTTGAGCAATAGATTTTACCCCCGGCCATAGCAAGGCCAGGAAGCAATATATTAGAAGTCTCATTGCAGTTTATTTAAAGAAGTGAAGTAAAAAGAACAGAACCTTAACCCGGCAAGCAAGAGGCTACACATGAGTAATAGCCCCCGCCGCCGGTATTCCGAGGGCCTTAATTAAACAGGATTTTTTGGCTTGCGAATGAAAAGAACCAGAGAGTTTAAAAGAAATAATGGAAGTGAAATAGTAAGTAAGGCGAGGCTCTTTTCTTTTTTGCCGTAGCGTGAGAAAATGCACCGGGCAGAAGAGAAAAAAGAGGCCTCGCTCTTAGTATCGTTGATATGTCTTCTTTCTACAAAACTCATTGCTTGAGTTTCTCACGCCCGGCAAAGAGTAAAGTAAATCTTGACTATATCCTCTCAAATATAAGCAAAAATCAATTTATAGTAAACAAATTATTTACTAATCGTAAACACATTGTTTATCAAAATCTTAGCTTAAGCGAAAGGCATTGGCAAATTTTGAATTATGAAGTTGCATATAGGAGAGATAATAAAAAAGGTTGCCAAAACAGTTAAGATAGAGAACATGGATAAGTTCTGCTCCGAACATCTTAACATGACTAAGCAAAACTATTATAGAATTATAAAAGAGGAAACGATAAATACTGATGTACTTCTTAAATTTTGTTCTGCCTTTAAACACGATTTCTTTCAATATTATTATAATGTAGAACCTTTAAAATCACTTAGTAAAAGTGAAATAAAAAAACTTAGGGAAGAAAATCAAGATTTGCATTTGGCTATCCAGAGAAAGGAAGATTTGGTTAAAGACTATGAGCGAAAAATTGCCCTCATGAAAGAAGAAAATGAGAGCCTAAAGAAAAGTGCTACTACTACTACCAGAAAGCAAAAGAATTAAATTCAGCGTTACATTCGTCAGTTGAAAGAATCAATCTTTTTTTTGCATGCTCTTTCGACAATAGGAATCATCAAAGGCATTCTTTCGATTAATGTATTCAAATCAGATGCAGAAATTGTAAAATCCTCCCTATAGCGGGCATCTACATACCCTTGCTTCAACAATTCGAATAGCCGCTCTTCCTCCTTATCCGTTTCTGCACGAAATACATGAAATAGTTCTTCTGAATAAGGCTTTGCCTTCTTACGCAACTTCCATAGGTTATGCGTTTTGGGTTTGTAGTCAGTAAACACTAAAAGGAAACCATAATAAAGACTTTCTGTGGCTTGATGCAATTCAAAAGTTGCAATTTTTAAATTGCCTTTTTGTTGGTGAAATTTAGCTCCTTCAAGAAATGCCGGAGCTTGATGAAACCATGTATCAAAATATCGTTGCGCCTTTTCCTTTTTTTCAGCAGCGGTTAATTCTTTTGGTGCTGAAAAATGAATAGTGCCTTTGTCAAACAAGAGAATGCCTTCCCTTATAATATCTACCCAAAAATATTCGCCCCACTCAAGACCTTTGTTGATGTAATCAATGTCATGAATTTCGAGATTTACTGAAGGCTTTAGTCTGTCCACTTTTGCCATTACCCGGCTTTCCTGGCTATAAGATTTTTCAGGATTGTTTTTTGTAACAACCAATATATCGTAGTCACTTATATATTCGTAGGTAGTGCCTTTTGAAACATACCGATGCTCCACGTATGTGCCTTTGGCGTGGCTGCCAAAAAGAATAATCATTTCAGGATTCACCACTTCTTTAATAGCATCTGCAATCAGGTTAATCTCAAATTGCTTCTTCTCCGGTAAATGTGCTAATGATATTTTCATTGAATCAAAAGGCATTATGTATGCTTGGTATTTGTTTCAAATTTAGTTATAATTTACTGATTTACAATAGCTGGAAGGTGTCTATTTAGACTTGATGACTTGGGAATATATCAACCATAAATGATAAAGACATAAATTTAAGAGTTGAGACCTCATTATGCCCTCAACTGAAATGATACAACCAAACATCAAATAACAATACAATGGATAACTTAACCAATAATGAGCATGAAGAAATAATCAATCACATAAAACAATTGCTGCAAGTCTGGCATAGGCTTGCCAATAGTCTGCTGACCACATTTGTAATCCTTGGAGTGGGCGCTATTGGAACCTCCCTCTTTATAACCACTTTTGCAAGTAAGGATAATGTGCTGACCATAAAAATTTGTTCGTTCATCACAACCTTACTTTTAACAATATTGACATCCTTTAATCTCAGTAAAAAGGGGAATGGCGTAAGAAATGGATGGCGGCATCTTAATGCAGCATACTTAAAGTACCAAGCAAAACAAATTTCGATAGGTGATTTAATTAAGGCTTATGAGGAAGGTGAAGTAATGCTCGGAGGAGTAGAGTTCAATTATGACACTACTCAATTAAAAGGGACGATTTCAAGACAAGGCTCTAAAAGATAGAACACACCTGAAATGAGGTTAGACGATATGCCTGCTCAATAAGAAATTCTTGAATCCACATTAAAAATGTCTAAACGAATTAAATGGATTATTAGAATAGGAAGCTTGGTTGTCTTAATAGCAATCGCTGCTCCAATTTACTATTATGTGAAAGATTTTAACGAACTACCACGTTCTGCTAATCCATCTGATTGGGGAACATTTGGAGACTTTTTTGGAGGGATTCTAAATCCTCTTATTTCCCTTCTGACCTTGATTGTTACTATCATCATTGCAGTTAATATCAGCAGGATTGAAAAGCGCAATCATGATGAGACTGTCCACAGCCCCGTAAAGCCACTTTTCACAATTGGAACTGGTGATTTTTTTTCATCAGACATTTCAATAAATAAATTATCAGTAGAAAAGGACTTCTATGATTATACTATCCCACAACAACCTGCAGGTTCACATGACTATCTATCAAAACAGTTTTACCTTAAAATCAGCAACAAGGGTCTTGGTATTGCAACCCAGGTTAGCGTAACCTTTGAGATTGATTTAAATGAATTAAGGCAACTACTCATTATTGATGATCCAAAAATTAAAGCAACGCCAGGCGAAATAAAAACAGATGAAGATGGGCGAAGGTTTATAGTTGTTTCTATCAAATCAGACCATTTTAACTACCAGGGATCATTTAAAATTTGGGGAAAGGAACGGACTGGCTTAGGTGTACTTGATAAAAAGGAAGTAGAACAGGTAGTTATTCCAAGTCAAATTATGAGTGCATTTAAACTTCACAATTTGATTCGCAGGTTAAAAGACAATGACAATCCATTTCCAACGATTCATGTAACATTCAATTACAAAAACATACATGAAAAAGCACTAGAATCGAAATTTCGGGTAGGCTTTTTGCATATCCATGACTATCAGGTATACTCTTTATACAGAATTGTGCAGGAACAAATTTGAATCTTCAGACAAGAAAATGATAATAACATGCAGTAATTGATTTTTAAGATTTGCTTATGGAATATCAAACCTTAGTACTCAATTTTTTAACCTCGACTTTTATTGTTGGTATAGCGACATATTTTATACAAAAGCATATAGACAAAAGATTTAATAAAATTGAAGAATTTCAGAAAACACTTATAACAATTCGCAAAGAGAAGTATGACACTTTGCTAAGAACATTACAAGAAATTTGGGAGAAAATAATAGAGACAGAATATTTTTTGAGACATGGACTTCCGCAACAAGTTATGAAAGCTAATGAAGCAAACAATAATAAAAAATGGAGTTTTGATGCTTCACCTCTACTTGACACACTATTATTCATAGAGAAAAGGAGTATTTTACTTGACAGAGATTTAAGCGACAAGACAATTTCTCTTTATGTAAACCATTTGGAAAAAACATACAATGGTTATGTGGCAGTCTTAAACGAGTTTGCAGCGAAAACAAAAAACTTAAACGATGTAAACGTCTTTATTCCAAATGCCTTAGGTGACAATTATAAAAAAGATCTCAAGGAGCTAAGAGCCGAGTTCGAGAAACAATCACGAGAAATATTATATAACGATAACTGAAGATAAAATCCAGCACATAATATAGAGTTTTCTGCTACGCTCACTATTGAAAATAATCTGATATGCTTTATCATTGACTTTCGATAAAAAGTAGTCAGGTCGTTTACAGTATTATACTATAAGTGCAGTTTTCCCTCCATAATCTTATTACTTCATTTCGAACAATTGATCCTATGTATGCATGGTCATTATTATCATTGGCCGAAAACAAAACATCGGCTATATGGTGGTTCACATAACAAGCAATTGAATTAGCATAATTGGTTTTTTGCTCATACCTGCCAATAAGATGTTTGCGTGGTAACCAACCGCTGCTGTAAATGCAGCTATTAACTACCTTAACCAATTACACATGGCACGCACAAAAAACATCTTTGCAAGTGGCATTAGCATCGATCAGCTAATTGCCCAGTTTGGCAAACGCACACCCCGAAAGATCGCTTTTCTTATTGAAAGCTCTTGTGTTGACACCTGGCCGCCTATACCCGGCGGGGGAGGCAAATAGTCAACTAAAAAGGAATCCCTCAAGATTCCTTTTTAGTTGATGACCATTATTACTATGTCTTAAAAAAAGTTTCACTTTTTATATTTCAATTATGTTACGTACTGAATACTTCCAGGCGAAGGAATCCTTACTTCAAAATTTTTCAAAGGGATTTCGCATCAATGAAAACGAGCAGTTGAATGGACAGTTTACTTTGATTAGCGCAGGGCTGTCCAATTATCTTCCATCTATTAGTTTCCAACAGCACGAAGAAATTTTTAAAACCTTGTTGCTTCATAAAAAATTAAGTGCATTGGAGCAAGGTTCATCCGATGCACTTGCTCTTACTACTATTGAAGATTATACGGATGAGATTGAGGATATACTCAAAAACAAAGCAGCAATTATCTGCACATTCCATACAGGATCGTACAGGTTAATCAATCTCTATCTTGCCAAAAAAGGAATTCCCTTTTCACTCGTAATTGGAAAAGAAGTAATGAACCAGGAAGGAGGGGATTTCTTATCTCTGTATAAGGATAATTCTTGCAATAAAAATGGATTCAGGATAATTGATGCTGAAGATCCACACTCAGCGTTACAAATGCTCCGGCAATTAAAAAGCGGAAATAACCTGATGATATATCTTGATGGTAATGTAGGTGCGGGCAACCAAACAATTCAAAACGATAATAACTGCCTTATAAATTTCTTAGAGCAAAAAATCTATGCCCGTAAAGGAGTTGGATATTTGGCACATGCGGCTGGAGTACCAATAATCCCGGTAGTATGTTATCGCAAATCCTGGTCAGATATATACCTAAAGTTCTTTAATCCTATATACCCAAATAGCGATTTTCCAAGAAACGAGTATGCTGAAAAGATCACTCAATTTTTGTATGATCTTGTTTCTCCATTCATCATCCAATATCCGGAACAGTGGGAAGCATGGTTGTATTTGCACAAAATTGCTCATATAATTAACCATGAGGTAGACGAGCATCAAAATAAAAAAGTATCTTTCAATCGGCCAGAGCAGGTATTGTTCAATGCCGAACGATTTGGACTATATAAAATTTCTGGTCGCCCGTTTTTATTCCAAAAAAGTACTTACTTTTCTTATCCGATAGACAGGGAATTATACCAGTTTCTCGGTGAATGTATCTCTAAGCCCATAGGGACAGAAAAGATCGATGAGCATTTGTTTAATGATCTCTTAGGAAGGAGGGTTCTGATTATAGCATAACATAGAATTGAATCTCTTTCACTAAATCATTAAGTAATGCTTTCTCCAATCGCAGGTGAAAACAAGAAATCGGCTGCCCTTCTAATTCATGCAAGTGCATGGATTGTTTATGCAAGTTTTATTTACATCGCTAATTACATTACAAGACCCGATATTAAGGTATTAACGATAGTACTCTTTCTCGTCCCTCATTGTCTTACCTTTTACGTTAGTGTTTATTGCCTTCAACTGTATAGCCGGATCGGAGTTATATGGAGCGTTGCAGCATTCTTCATTGGATTTTTTGTAATGGCCGCTATTGGGTATTGCTTTGTTTATCTTTTTCTTCCTTGGATAGGCATTGTCATGTATTCCACTGATTCATATAAAGAATTTATTAAGGCTGCCTTGCTGGGCTATGTTCAATACTTTTCGTATGCTGTACTTTACTTCTATGCTGACAGGGCAATAAAGAGACAAAAAGAGCTCCTGATTATGCGGGAGGAGAAGCTGAAAAATGAGTTGGAGAATGCGAGGCTTAAGGAGCAGGAGTTAAGAGGGCAAAAAGACAAGCTCCAATTGGAATATGCCTTTCTACGTTCACAGGTAAACCCTCATTTCCTGCACAACACATTGAATGTTCTTTATAACCAGGCATTGAACTGTTCAGAGGAATTGGCAGGTAATATTTCCAAATTGTCAAGGATGATGCGCTATTCAATGGAAAGTGTAGAATATGAAAGTGATAAGGTTCCCGTACAAAAGGAAATTGATAACCTTGAATTGTTGATCCAAATAAATAACATCCGTTTTGAAGAATCAATGGTAATTGATTATAAGGTTCAGGGGCGGGAAGAAGGACAAATGCTGCCGCCACTTTCAATGATCACGGTTGTTGAAAATGCTTTCAAATACGGCGATTTGAAAGATCCTTTATATCCGCTTACAATCAGGATAACGCTGGAGCCAGGCTATGTTTATTTTTTTTGTCGCAACAAAAAAAGAAAAACTCATTTTGAACCATCTTCTAATAATATAGGCATGACAAATCTTAGCAAACGCCTGGATGAAGCCTTTAAAGGGAAATACAAGATGGACGCAATAGATGAAAAGGAGATGTACACGTTCGAACTAAGGATTTTCAGCTAAACCTTGCCAATATGAAATGCGTAATTATTGATGATGAAAGACCGGCCATTGCCGTCATTAAAAGGTACATTGAGCGATTGCCCAATTTGGATTTAGGAGGTACGGCCATTAATCCAATTACAGGGATTGAAATTGTAAAAAAAGAAAAGCCTGATGTAGTCTTTCTTGACATACAGATGGATCAAATGAGTGGCATTGACGTAATGAAGATTATATCGGAATATTCAGAGGTAGTCTTTTGTACTGCCTATTCGGAGTTTGCTGTGCAAAGCTATGAACTGGATGCAGTGGATTACCTGATGAAGCCAATAGAGTTTCCACGGTTTGCATTGGCTGTTCAACGGGTGAATGATGTTTTATTGTCAAGGCATACTGCATATCAACCCATTCCCAATGATTACATTTTTATAAAGACAGGGCAAAGAGGAAAAATGTTAAGAATTGACCTCGATGATATTGCCTTTATAGAAGGTATGAGCAACTATGTAGCATTTCATCTTACAACAAAAAAAGTTGTTGCTTATCTTTCTTTAAAGGAACTGGAAGAAAAGTTGCCAGAAAGCCAGTTCATGCGGATACATAAATCGTATATCGTATCTCTTCGGCAAGTTTCATCGTTGGAAAACAACGAGCTGATATTAAAAAAGGATAGTAAACACTTACCTCTTGGGGCAATCTTTAAAGATACTTTCCTGGGAAGAATGAAAGATAAACTGATTCAGCTAATAATAGGGGTAGGATTTATTGAGGGGATCGAGGCTTTTAATTTATAGCATTAGGATAAAGTAGATTTACCCTGATAGAGCTTCAAAATTATATTTATAATTTGGCCTCCAAGTTCAGATTTATCTACGCTATATTTTGCCCATCGATCTCCCTGGCTTTGAGGACCTGCATTAAATCGGTAGAAGGACTTGTATGATTTACCTTCTGCTTTATCATAAGCTAATACTGCAAAATCATTAGAAGGAATCAGCCATAGCTTATCTACTTCAAGGGTCAGTTGATTAAAGTATACAAACAATAAATAAAAACATTTATGTGTAACAAATGTTTTCTTTCCTACATTATGAATGTATCGGCCATTTTTCTGTAATACAAACCGGCTTTTTATTTGTATAAAAATGGGTGTAATAGCGCCTCTTGGATTCACGACAAGGTCAATACCATCATCATCTGAATTTGGAGTATAACATGTCAATTTACCCTTCGAACTTAAAGTAACAATTTCTGAAATTCGATTTTCGGAGATATTTCCCTTTTGCTTGGTAGATATATTAGTAATCTCCACATCAAGGCGATCAAGCTGATTATCCATTTATCAAAAATTAAGTGAGACGCTATTAAGAATTAATCTGATTTGGTTAAAGCATACGAGAATTTAATTCCTGTTACCTCCGTTAGCTTGTTAACCAATGTAGGAAAATCAGGAATTATTAAATCATCGTAGTTAATATGGGTTATTTTTTCCGGGCTAATATTAGGATTCGAGTTTAACACTCCTTCGCTGAGTGTGATAAAGACTGCTTTAAAGTAAGCATCACTGTGATCTAATTTGGTGTCCTCCAATACTATTTCTTTTCCCTTTGAATCATTTACTAACCAACCGGTGTGGTATAGTGTCTTTATTTCATCGATTCTTTCAAGTGGCAAGCGTATTTGTTCCATGAGAATAGTGATTTATTTTTTAGATGAATGTTTCAATAAATATTTTCGTAAGAACATTATTGTGAGCTTTTATTGTTTAATACTTTTCATTCCATAAATCTTTCACCTTCTTCAAAACCCTTCGACTTGCATACTTCCATTTAAACCCTTTATACATTTTTGTTCTTCGTTTTGCTGCATTTATGATTCCTTTCTCGTTATATCCTTCTTTTACTGCATACACTATAGAAAGATAAGTCTTCAATACTCTTCCTTTTTGATCGCAGCGATGAACCGGCTTCCATAAACTAAATGTGGGCTTGAATTTTCGGTGATCTAATATTGAAAGCGTATTAGGCATTCGGTTTCGCTTAGAGACTAACCTCATTCTTTCACTATTATCAACTGCCTTTAAATTGTAAAGCTGGGTATTATATCCATCGCCATCCCTTGAAATAACCATGCGCATACGATCATACAAAATACCTGGGTCTTTGAAAGCAGCATAAACAAGCCTGCGTACAATTACATCATAGCGAACATTCTTTTGCATGAGTGTTGTTTGCAATATCACTGCATAATCATTAGTGTACTGATTATAGTTCTTTTTGGGATTTTGAGAGAGAATGCGGCCTTTGACAAATTGTAATCCGTACCGACTATGAAATACATTCCTATCGACAGAACGAACCCTTCCTTGATTTGATACCTTGTAACCTTCAAAGCCAGTCACATTCTTCCAGATTTCTCCAGGACGATTCCTTTCAGATTTATCAAGATAAGGGTATAAGGTCTTCGTCTTCATCTTCAAATGAATAGGTGATAACTCTTAGCAATCTATAAATTGATAATGAAAATATTAATTTATTCAATGAACGGTGCGAATTTAAATTTCTTATATTTAGAATATTAAACCAACACCTTATGCTATTGAGAAAACAAGCTACTGCTTCAGCAGCTTTTTATTTAATCGCATTCTTCAGTATTATTTCTGCCAACTCACAAGTAACACCTCCTGCTGCTTATGCCGGTACTGTTAAGGTAAATTACATACGAGTATGGGATGCCGTAAAGCCAACGAGCAATCCAAACGACCTAACAGTGTCAACAGGCTTGCAGGATGCAAAAATGACAACCCAATATTATGACGGGTTGGGAAGATCACTCCAAATCGTGAGTAAGCAGGGGTCACTCGAAACCGGAGGTACTGCAAAGGATTTGGTAAGCACAGTTCTTTATGACGAGTTCGGCAGAGAAGTTTACAAATACATTCCCTTTGCAGCAAATAACACAGGAGGAAATACTTCTTTAAACGATGGCTTCTTTAAACTCAATCCTTTTCAACAACAAGCTTCATTTGCTGCCTCTCAATTTCCTACAGATAGTTTTTTTTATGGCAAAATCAATTATGAAGCATCTCCATTAAATCGAATTCTTAACTCTTATGCACCAGGAGATAGTTGGGCAGGTAGTGAAAGCGCAGGTAGTGAGAATAATCGACATAGCATTGCCAAAGAATATTTAATCAATACAGCTTTAGATTCGGTTCGGATATGGGACGTGAACTCATCGGGCGTTACTTCAACCCCTTCTATATATTTAGCAGGTGTGTTATATAAAACAACTACCATTGATGAAAACAAGAAAAAAATTATTGAGTATAAGGATAAAGAAGGGCGTCTTGTATTGCGAAAAGTTCAGATTTCAGATTCACCTGCAGAAGGGCATACCGGATGGCTATGTACTTATTATGTTTACGATGATCTTAATTCCCTGCGTCTTGTAATACCTCCGAAAGCTACAAAGGAACTAGCTGCAAGCTCGTGGACTTTAACTTCCACAATTCTCGATGAGCTTTGTTTTAGATATGAGTATGATGAAAGGCTTAGACCTATAGTAAAGAAATTACCAGGCGCAGCAGAGATTCGAATGGTATATGATGCCCGAGATCGCATGGTATTGTCGCAAGACGGAAACCAGCGGGGCAGACACGAATGGCTTTATACCCAATATGACAACCTGAATAGGCCAATAGTCACAGGTTATCTCACAGATCCTACGAATTATGACAATCATGAGTGGCATCTTGGGCAGGCATATAACAGCACCAATTATCCAAATTTAGGCTCATATACTCACGTTGAATTAACAGGTACTTTTTATGATGATTATAGTTGGAGAAGCACAAATGGTAATCCTTTAAGTGATGCCATTAACACAGCCAATAATAGTTATCTTCTTTCTCCAAATGATAACGTCTGGCCTTATCCGCAGGCAGTATCTAAAAGCATCGCAACCCAAAACCTTATAACTGGTTCGAGAGTTAAAATATTAGGAACATCTGACTGGCTATATACAGTAAATATTTATGATGATAAAGGAAGACTTATACAAGTGCAATCACAAAATGTAACAGATGGTACAAGCATACTGACTTCTCAATATAATTGGAGTGGACAACCTTTGATGGTTATTAATTCGCAGGAAAAGGATGGAGCCAATTCACAAACAACCGTACAAATTAATAAGTTTACGTATGATACATTAGGCAGATTAGTAAAAGTTGAAAAAAAGATAAGCCACTCAACCATAGCAAGTGGAAGTATGCCTGGTTCATGGACAACGATCTCCTCAATTAAATATGATGCTTTAGGCCAGATTGTAATCAAAGAACTTGGAAACGATCCACTGGAGACATTACACTATGATTATAATATTCGGGGGTGGACTTTAGGAATGAACCGTGACTTTGTTAAAGATGTAGACAACAATCGATACTTTGGCTTTGAATTGGGGTATGATAACACAGGAACAATTATTAATGGGTCAAGTTATTCAACGGCACAATTTAATGGCAACATTAGTGGCACAGTATGGAAAAGCAAGGGAGACAATGAAAAAAGAAAGTATGATTTCAGTTATGATGCTTCTAACAGACTTCTTATGGCGGACTTCAATCAATACACCTCAGGCACATTTAATAAAACAGCCGGTATAGACTTTACTGTAAAAATGGGAGATGGTTTGAGTGCTGATTCGGCTTATGATTATAACGGAAATATTTTAAGGATGCAGCAATGGGGATTAGCTGGATTCAGCAGCTCCAGAATTGACGACTTGAAATATACTTACTCAAGTAGCAGCAACAAGCTGAAAAACACTATTGACAGCCAGAATGAACCAACAACAGTGTTGGGTGATTTTAGAAGTTCACAATCATACATGACTTCATTGGGAGGAACTAAAACAAGTAGTGCTGTAGATTATGTCTTTGATGATAATGGTAATATGACGAAAGATCGTAATAAAGATATAGACGATAATACTTATGACGGCATTGAATATAATCTTCTTAATCTTCCAACTAAGATTAGAGTAAAAAATAAAGGAACAATCGAATTTATTTATGATGCTTCAGGAAATAAACTTTCTAAAACTGTTAAAGAAACAGGGAAGCCAGATAAGACAACCCTTTATTTAAGTGGAATAATTTATGAAAATGACACACTTCAACTAATTACACACGAAGAAGGAAGAATAAGGCCCGTAGGCGATAGCATATTAGTATATGATTTTTTTATCAAAGATCATTTAGGTAATGTTCGAATGGTACTTACAAAGGAAACTCCTCCCGGCGCACTTTATCAGGCAACAATGGAAACTGGTAGCCGAACAGTTGAAGAACAGTTGTTTACCCAAATATCCGAAACAGCTGCTTCTAAACCAGGCGGGTTTGACAGCGAAGGCTCGAACAGCTATGTAAGCAAATTGTTTAATGCCAGTGGTAATGATAAACGAGTTGGTACGGGGGTTGTTTTGAAAGTGATGGCAGGAGATAAGTTCAGGGCTGGTGTGAAAGGGTGGTATCAACCGGGGTCAACAAATTTTAATGAGTTGCCAGGAGCAAGCAGTATTATTACAGCGTTGATTGGAGCTTTTACTGGTGGTATGCCAGTTGGAGGCGGTCACGGTACTGGTGGAGTTGTCCCTGGTTCTGGTGAGCTATCTACTCCGCTAACATCATTTATAACTAACAATAATAATCCATCAGGTAGCAGACCAAAGGCTTTTCTTAACTGGATTATATTGGACGAACAACAGTTTAAACTTGTGGCAGATAATTACGGGGCAGTACAGATTCCAGAAATAACCGGATTGATGGAAAAACAAACAATGGTAGCCAACGGTGGTAATGATATTGAAGTAAAGAAAAATGGATACCTGTACGTTTATGTAAGCAATGAGAGCCAGGGAAACGTTTATTTTGATGATTTATCAGTAGTTCATACAAGAGGTACTTTATTAGAAGAAACACATTATTATCCGTTCGGATTGACGATGGCAGGAATATCAAGCAAGGCCTTAAACTTTGGAAACCCTGCAAACAAAGCAAAATTCAATGGTATCGAACAAAGTAATGACTTCGACTTAAACATGTACGATGCCTTTTACCGTAATCTTGATCCCCAAATAGGAAGGTTCTGGCAGATTGATCCTAAGCCCCTGGAAATGGCCAGTCCTTATTCTGCAATGCTAAATAACCCTATTTTATTTAGTGATCCATTAGGAGACACCACTTGGGTATATAATCAAAATGGGGTTTTCTGTGGTGTTGTTAATGATAAATTGAAAAATCAAATTCATTTTATAAACACTGAGGGAGATCCCGGAACTCCTTTTGATGCAAGTAGCTTAAGTGCTAAAGATGCTAAGGCTCTGGGAAAAGCCTTCCGAGGTGCTTCATTTGCTTTTGTCGGAAGCAAGACTGTTGCAGACATGGAAAAGATTGCAGGTGATGCTGATAAAAAAGGATTTGAGTTGGGATTTGTAGCTAATATCAGTGAGTCGAAAGAAATCAGATTAACTGCATTGCCAGATAAATATGCTACAGGAGACCGCACTTATGATCTTATAAAAGCTATTGACGACACATACACCAAAGAGCAACAGGCAGGTCTATTTGCTGCGGGCCACGTACATAATAAAAAACACACTGCCGATGTAACGGGCTATGATGGGTACACAGGAATAATGGCAAAATTATTAGCTACTAATCGTCCTTCAACAACTAATGGCAGCGAAAAAACTTATCCTGATTTTCAGCCCTTCCTGTATCGCTACAATGCATCAACAAACAGTTATAATAAGGGGCAAACCCCTGCGTTTATTATATCCGCATACGGTGCTTGTACTTATGGAACTGGAACTGGTTATGGCGGATTAAATAATGCCGTACAGAATCCAGTAAAACCAAATGAGTATAACAGTTATAACTTATATCAACAACTTAAAAGATGAAATACCGAATAATTTATTTTTTTGTCTTTGTATTTGCTTCTTGTTCTAATCAGGGTAAAGAAACATCCAGCAAAAACAAAGAGAACAACCTGGTCCTAAAACAGTATTTTAAAACCGTTCCTCCTTACGCATCACTCATTTATACTCCAGAGGACACTCTGGTATTTGGGTTTAATAAAGGTTCTATTGATTACGATACTTCATGGACATTATTAGTTAGCAGAAGTGGTAATATTATTCGGGGTTATTACAATCAGTTGCTACCTTATACTGTGACAGGATTTAATGACTATATGGATGAATCAACAAAATTACTTTATCATGAAGGTTTTAGTTTTGAGATCAACAAAAGTACATGGGATAGTACAATCAACTTAAGTGGTCTGGTCAATTACAATGTGAAGGATAGTGTTCGATATAGAGGCTGCCCTCACTGCCCAAATTACACAGCGTACTATGATTCAAAGATTATTATTAACAGTAAGCTTGACAATTATTTTGTGGTTAAACTGGATAGTCTTTTACGCAAGCAAGTCATAAATAATTTATTTGAAAAGAAACGTAACCCTCCAATCAAATTGCTGCACTAACGGGAAGCCAATTGATCCAAAACAACTTTGAACTTCGCTGCTTGGGTTGTAATAACCCGGTTGGTGAAATTCTTTCAGTAGTTTATGAAAAGCAGAACTGATTGATCTGATCTATTAAAATCGTCTAAATGAAGGTTGAAGAAATAGTAAGTAATTAATAACTAAAATCAAATAGAGAATATGGATGAGCAGAATAAAGAAGACCTTAAGAATGATAAAAGGGTAATTATTGCTTCTGCGTGGTGGAAAGGATGGAATGACCGGAATATTGAAGCGTTGATGAGTTTGATGGCAAAAGATTCAAGACTTGCAACCTTACATAGTTTTTTAGACCCAATTGTTGTTGATGGAAGAAGAGTGGAAGGAACGGAATATGTTCGTGCAAAATTCGAGCGAGAACTTAATAAACTAAACACCTTAGACATTTCCTTTAAACAACCTGAAAAAATTTTGGTAGGAGATTTATTTGTTGAGTTGAGATATTACCTCTCAGATGGTAAACCAGTTAGAGAAATTTTAAGCTTGGATAAAGATTTTTTGATTGACCAGGTAATGAGAGACGTTTCAACCACGGCCTGGGCTTAATCCAATTGTATCAAAAGTGGCAGAATGGCAAGCATTCGATATACAAATCCCCGCACTAATGCGGGGATTTGTAATCAAAAACCATTTACCATTAAACCTTATCCTATGAAAATTCATTTCTAAGATAGGATTTGTTGGAAATCTAAGTGAAAGTTTTTCTATCATAGTTTGATGGCTTTTAAATTTCACGGCGTACCTTTTTTCGAGCGAGAAGTTAGCGGGTCATTGTTCTATTAGGTCTATGTCCAGTATGAAAGAATGAGTGCAACAATTATTGTCGCAACTAAGTGATAACCGCTATTAATAAAAAATAACTTCCAGGAATGCTTTTCCCATACAACTCTGCTTAAATGAACTGGAACAAAAAATCCAACCCAAACAGAGATTGCCGAATTTAGGCCTACCACAAAGGGGCTCATTTCTTTTGCGCCAGGGATATATTGCCATCCTGCCAAAAAAAATACAAGCACCCAGGTAAAAAGAAAGTTTCCAATTACCATCAGTATCATTCCTTTCATCATAGCTTTTTTATCTGGTCGCATGTTGGGGTCGTAACCCATTTCTTTTGTCCATGTCTTTGCAAAGAGTGAAGAATACTAAATAAAACCCAAAATGAAATTGATGATAACGGCTACTATTACTGCGATAAAATTTATGTGTAGCGGCATGATGTCATTTTTTCAGTTGTTTAATTATTATGGATTCCATTCTGTTAAATGCGGAACCCCAACCGTTATAAAAGCCCATCTTCTCTTGTTGTCTGCAATATTCTTCCGTAGCATGAATAACGCTAAAAGTAAAATTGGTTTTATCTCCATCAGCTTCAAACTCCACATGCAATTCAACACCTTCGGTCATGGGTTTAAAATCTGCGGAGGTTATAATTTTTTTGTTGGGTTCAATTTCTAAGTATGTCCCTTCGGAAATAAATAAATTACCATCAGGCATTGGCATAGTGTATTTCCATTTGCCGCCAACTTTAAAGTCGTGTTCAACAACATTTATTTTCATTCCGGGCGGGGCCCACCATTGTACAACATGGTCAGAGTTTGTCCATGCCTCCCAAACTAATTTAACTGGCGCTTCAATTACCTTTTTTATGGTTAGTGTCCTATTTGCTGCATTATTTGCATTACTCATTTTATTTATTTTTTGTTTTTTAACTTGTTTACATACCTCTCAAAGGAGTCAATTCTTTCTGTCCATTGTTTTTGATACTGCTCTAACCACAAAAAAGCAGGAATTAAACTTTGCGGTTTGATTTTGCAGTAACGTTCCCTTCCTTTTTGTTCTATTTCAACTATTCCACATTCAGTCAAATGTTTTATGTGTTGGGAAACTGCCGGTCGGCTTATGTGGAATTTATCAGCGATGGCATTAAGTGTCATAGGCTCTTTTGCAAGAAGGTCTATGATCTGTCTCCTGTTTGGGTCAGCGATTGCTTGAAAAACATCTCGTCTTACTTCGGTAGGCATATTATGTAAGTAAATGCTTACGCAAATTTATATGTAAGTATTTACTTACGCAAATTTTTTTTGTATTCAATTGTGATGATCAAATTCTTAATCATTAACCATTAAACCCTATAAATCGGAAAGGAATATTTCGGCTGTTTCAGTTTTTCAAACCACTTTCTTCTTTTTTACTTGTATCAAAGGCTTCAAAAACTATGGATAACAAACACAGAACTAAAGTTTGAACAAATGCAGGGGTAATAATTCCTCCATTTTTTTGTGGTGTATGAGTATGATGAGGTACTTCCATAAAACTTATTTCAGACGATATTCTTTTTTAATCAGATCCATTAAATCTTTAGCCAACTTCGATTGTCGTTGCAATTGAGGGTAAAACTCGGCACGGTAAGAATCAGCAGCCTTGCGTAAAAAAGGGTATGTCGTTGACCCTGAAAGCTGAATTTTTCAAGATTATTTTTTGTATTAAGCTGCATTAACTGTCTCAATTAAGACAGTGTTTTTTACAGAGATATAGTTTTGCTGAAAGCAATCCTATGTCAAAAATTGTTAGCCTGCAAGAGTGGCTTGATGAAAGCCCTCAACATTCCGAGACCGATCAGCGGCTATTTCTTACAGAAGACCAGGTGAGATCATTTCCTCAGTTCAAAGAAGCTCCTCCTGAAGAAGTTCAAAATATTATTCATACTCTACATCATCTGGCCTTGGTTTCCTATGAGTTATTCTGCCGGGAAACAAAGAAAGACAACGACTTAAGCAAGGCCGCATAGGTTTAACAAATAGTACTTGCATAATAAATTGATTATCAATAGTATTGTGTTGAATAGGCCTGTTCTTAATTAAACCGTTCATCTATGGAAACATTGAAAATTTTTTCAAAATATGCCAAAGGCAAGCGAGTGGTGCTGGCCGAAGCATTGGACTGTGTTATTTATACCCGGGTGTCCAGTAAAGAGCAACTGGAGAACATGAGTTTGGAATCCCAAATGAAAGCCTGTAAGATTTATGCCAGTAAGATGCAGTTTAATATTCTCGGATTTTTTGGCGGCACGTATGAATCAGCAGATAGTGATGAAAGAAAGGAGTTTAAGAGAATGATTGATTTCTGCAAACAGAATAAAAGGGGTGCATTAAAAATTATCGTGTATAGTCTTGAAAGGTTTAGTCGTACAGGAGATAATGCTATATGGCTATCCCGTCAACTAAGACAGTTAGGCATCCAGATCGTATCTGTTACGCAGCCCATAGATACCAACAATCCAGCAGGAGTATTGCAGCAGAATATTCTGTTCTTATTTAGCCAGTATGATAATGATTTACGACGAGGGAAGACAATAACGGGCATGAAAGAACATTTAGAAGCAGGTATTTGGTGTTGTCAGGCTCCATTTGGATATGATAATGTTACTATCAACGGCGAGAAATCGGTTGTTATGAATGATCAGGGGAAGCTGATACGCAAAGCTTTTCTTTGGAAGGCTAATGAAGGTATCACAATGGTTGAAATTGTCAGACGCCTGGAAGCTCACGGGCTTAAAATCAAGCATAATAGGATCAGTGAAATTTTATCCAATCCTTTTTATTGCGGAATGATTAGTCATAGCTTACTTGAAGGCGAAGTAGCGGAGGGAAAACATGAGATATTGGTATCAAAGGAAATTTTTTTGAGAGCAAATTTGGAGAAAGGAAAAATACCGAATGGTTATAAGGCCAACCCCTTCAACGATAACCTTCCTTTAAAACTATATGCAAAATGTGAGGGCTGTGGTGAAAATCTACGTGGTTATCTCGTTAAGAAAAAGAATCTCTATTATTATAAATGTGATGGTAAAGGAAAATGTACTTGTAATATCAGTGCGAAACATCTTCATAAAAAATTTGAGACGCTCTTAGAAGATATTACTTTAAAAGAAGACTATATAGAACTATACAAAATGGAATTGCGAAAGATTTATGCTACCCTAAATGAAGATAGGGAAGTTAATGTAACACACTTTAAGGCAAAGATCACAGAGCTGGATTGCAAATTGGAGAGGCTGGAAGAAAGGTTTATCAATGAAGAATTAAAGGCAGATTTATATTACAAGCATACCGAAAAGCTGAAGACTGAAAGAGAGGAGTTTCGTGGTTATTTGGAGAATACCGTTTATAGCACCTCGAACCTCGAAAAATACATGGAAAGATCACTTGACCATGTGCTGGAACTCCCGTCTGTGTGGGCTTCCAGCGATTATGCTGGTAAAAGAAAACTTCAAAAGATTATTTTTCCGCAAGGATTCTATTACAATAAGAAAAATGATCAACCTCGAACCACAAAAATGAACTCCATATTTCAGGTAATTGCTTCAATTAAAGGCAATATGGAGCAAAATGAAACCGGAACTTCTGAAATAAATTTCAAAAATTCCGGTTGGGTAGCCTCGACAGGAATCGAACCTGTATCTGGAGCTTCGGAAACTCTTATACTATCCATTGTACTACGAGGCCATTTTTTCTTTCAAAAAGAGGGGCTATTTTATCAACCCGGGAGCATTTAATGCAAAGATCTTTACCGCAATGGCGAGCAATATTACGCCAAAAAATTTTCTTACCGCCAACAGCCCTGCAGGTCCCAGTAACCGGGCTATCATTCCCAATGATTTTAAAACGAGATATACAATAATCAGGTTGACGAGGATCGCAATTAACAAGGTGGTTTCGCCGTAATTAGCTTTTAAAGACATCAGGGTGGTTAATGTTCCGGAGCCGGCAATCAACGGAAAAGCAATGGGAACAACAGTAGCTGCTTTCACATCTTTTTCGCTTTTAAAAAATTCTAATCCCAGCACCATTTCTAATCCAAGTATAAAGATCACAATCGAACCGCCTACTGCAAAAGATCCAACATCCAGTCCCAGTAACCCTAAAAAAGCTTCGCCAATAAATAAAAATAATACCATCAGGGCGCCGGATACCAGCGTGGCCTTGAATTCATTCATACCTCCCATCTTTTCTTTTAGCGAAATAAGTATGGGAACAGATCCAATAATATCAATTACCGCAAACAACGTAAAAGTAACCGTGAGCAGTTCTTTGAAATCAATATTCATATTGTGGATTTGGGCAAAGGTAATGGAGACTGCAATTAACAATACAGCCATATTGTAATAACTATTATGTAATACAGGGACTATATTGAGTTTAAACAGGGTTTGGATATTTGCAAAACCCGTTACACATGAAAAATATTCTGGTCAGCATCATGTTGCTGACTCTTATACAGCACCCGACCCCGCCAGGAAGAAATGGTACTGTCACGGCATTCCCTGTTTCCCGAAATGTTTTTGTCATTACCATAGATGGCCTTCGCTGGCAGGAAATTTTTAAAGGGGCTGATTCTATTCTTATTAATGATGAACAGCAGACACCCGGCAGCGAGATGATGAAATTATTGTTCTGGGATTCATCAGCTGATGAGCGAAGAAAGAAACTAATGCCCTTCTTTTGGAATGTGCTGGCCAAAAAAGGACAGCTTTACGGGAACCGAAGCTTTAATAATAAAGTAGATGTTGCTAATAGCTATCTTATTTCTTACCCGGGATACAATGAAATATTTACTGGCAATACCGATGCTTTTGTTTGCTCTAACAATAAATACGCTAACCCGAATGTGAATGTGCTTGAGTACCTTAACGGGAAAGAAGAGTTCAAAAACAAAGTAGCAGCTTTTACTTCGTGGGATGTGTTTCCGTATATATTAAACGAAAAGCGAAGTGGAGTATATGTTAACAGCGGGTATGAAAATGATGACCTTACATTAACACCAACGCAAACACTCCTGAATAAAGTACAGGACGAAGCCATCCTTGATAAAAAAGCAACACGCTACGATCAGCTCACTTTTATTACAGCGAAGGAATACATACAGCATCACCAGCCAAGAGTAGTATATATCGGTCTTGGCGAAACAGATGAATTTGCACATGATAGCCGGTATGATCTTTATCTCCAGCAGATCAACAATGTTGACAGGATGCTGGCTGAAGTATGGCATTGGGTGCAAACAACTCCGGGATATAAAGACAATACAACTTTTATTTTTACTACAGATCATGGCCGGGGTAAAAAAGTCCATAAGTGGTCATCACATGGTGCATGGATAAAAGGTTCTTCAGAGGTTTGGCTGGCTATAGCAGGGCCGGGTATTGAACCCTCAGGGGAAATGAAAAACGAACAACAATTATATCAGCAGCAATTAGCACAAACAATAGCTAATGCTGTAGGTGAAAATTTTGAATCTCATCAACCCGTAGCAACGGCTATCTCTCTGCCAGGAAATAAAAAAGCCCTTCCGGAATTACCAGAAGGGCTTGCAGCAGTTATGGCCGCCTATAAATAAACTTTTCTTTAAAAAGTTCTACCTGGTTTTTTAATTGCAACAGGCAATTGCTGCACAAACAATCTGTATATCGCTCTTCAATAAAAGCCTTTTGCTCTATTGTTAACGTCAAACCATAACATTGACAATGGGTGATATTTCCGGGCTTGCATTCAAAAGCTTTATTGCACCGGGGACAGTTTTTTATTTCATGCTGGCACATAGAACAGGGTTATTATAACTCGAAAGTAATACCGCCGTTAATCATAAACGGAATAGCATTATATCCCCGGATGTCAACAAATTTTTTGCCAGTGATATTTTGAAGATCAGCAAAGAACTTTATGTTTTTGCCATATTTGTATTCTGCATAAGCATTCAATAAGAAATAACTGTCGAGCAATACATCGTTTTTCATATAACCCCCAACATCATACCGGCTACTTACTGACTTGCCACTAATGCTTATGAAAAGGTCAGGGCAAAACTGGTAGCCGAAGCTAATATTGATATTGTGTTTAGGACGACGAAGCAAATGCTCATAAGTGGTATC
The DNA here is from genome assembly GCA_036383515.1 of Chitinophagaceae bacterium. Classification (GTDB taxonomy): domain Bacteria; phylum Bacteroidota; class Bacteroidia; order Chitinophagales; family Chitinophagaceae; genus CADEDV01. The sequence goes on from DASVOE010000104.1 coordinate 103,451, forward strand.
AGCAAAACTTTTGCGACTTTGGGTTTGCTCCTCGCCAGTGATCAGGGTGTAATTAGCCGTTATATTTAACGCTTTTACAGGTTTTACTGCTAACTCCAGCTCCAACCCATTTACTTTTTGTTTTACGAAATTGAAATACTTAAAAGTTGTGTAGTTGTAATCGATACCGTTCTTTATTTCACGGTTAAAGTAAACGATACGGCTGCTGATCGCCGCATGGCTTTGCTGAATGCCGATCTCGTAGTTGGTCGATTTTTCTGCTTTCAGGTCTTCATTACCACTGTATACGTCGAATATTTGGAAAATCGAAGGGGCTTTAAAAGCCGAAGCAATACTACCGAACATCCGAAAATTCTTGTTGATTACATAAGATGGGTTGAAAGTGTAGGTACTGTTCTTTCCATAACGGGAATGTTTATTAAAGCGACCGCCTAATTCAACATTTAATTTTTTCTCCAATGCACTGAAAAGAAGCGACCCGTAGAAGGAGTTTTGATGAAGTGATTTGTCTGCAAACTTATTTGCGTAAGGTGGATCAAAATCATGAATAGAAAAATATTGTTGGTTCATATTCCCTTTTCGATAATCATAACCGGCAAGTATCGTTAACCAATCAGTTGCTTTCACATTGCCATATAGCTCTGCATAATTTGTGCGACCAGTATATTCGTTCCTTTCAAATTTGTTGTAACCCGACACATGTAAGCTATCATTCAGATATTTTCTTTTCAATTTTCCATATTGATAATTACCGGTAATACTTACAATCCCCTTCTTAAAGTACAATCCGCTGCCAGTACTAAGGTTGCTATTGTTGATCGTATAATCTTTATCATCAATAAACACTCCCGCGTCAATGTCAGCTTTGTATTTACTATGCTGAACAAAAGTTTTTACTGACAAAGAGGGGATGATCTGATATTGCAGCGCAGCATTAGCTACATTACCGTCGTAGCCATCCTTATCAAAGTTTTTTATTCCGCTGTTATCATGTGCAGAAGAAAACCCGTTTGTGCTTAATTTACCGAATCGTGTTGTGTAAGTCAGCTTGTTATTAACCTTACCATAAAGCTGCACATTGTTTCGGGTTGTATTCTTATTTCCAAAGCTGCTTGTCGCTTTGAGATTAAAAGGGCTGTTTACATCTTTCTTTACGGTAATGATATTCACAGCACCTGCAATTGCATCACTTCCATATAAAGTAGATTGGGCACCCCTGCAGATCTCTATCCTCTCAATGTCATTTATGGAAAATAAATTCAGGTCAAACTCGTTATTGATCATCGAAGGATCATTCACAGGGATGCCATCGATTAATATCAATGTTCTTCCTGATGAAGAGCCTCTCATGAACACTGTTTGCACACTGCCTAATGCGTTGTAAGCTCCGGCAATACTCATACCTGCCTGTTCATTCAATACCTGCGCCAATGTTTTCCCGGTACTTTTTTCTAATTGCTCTTTACTGATTACGGTAACTACTTTGCCGGTCTGGCTTTGTTTCTGTTCGAATTTGTTGGCCGTTACTACTGCTTCGTCCAATACTTTACTTGTTGTGTCCTGTTGTGCGTGTAGCTGACTGCTGATCATGATCGCAGCCACTACAAAAAATCTTTTTTTCATGTTGGTTAAAAAAAATTTGTTGTGACTGCTTCCGGAAAATAAAGAGATGGAAATATAAACGCTTTGCAGCTTTTACATTTCACGCCTTTCACCCGAAAGCTGAATGTTGTTTGTTTGACACGGCAGGTCTTCTGGCTTGCCCATCAGTTTCACCTTCCCATCCGTCTTGCGACGGACAGTGGTTGTTTGAAAACTGATTCTTTCCTCCCTTTCAGGGGCGGGGGTTTACAGCTACGGGGATAGCGCCGGAATTTTACCGGACTTCCCTTTTAATCCCGATGTTTAATCGGGAACCAGGTCGCTGCAAATGTAGGGAGAGAATTAATATCGTAGCCGACAAATTATTTTTTAAGGGAAATGAGACCATAGGATAAACTTTATTTCTTTTATGTAGTCCATGTTCGCAGCGCATGAAACAATTCTAAAAACCCTCCTCTTATTTTAACACGCAAGTTGTAATCGTTCCAGGATTTTTTGCGTTAAATGATTTCTTCCAACTTTTTTCTCAAACTTTTCCAGTAAAAGTATTCTACCAAACTGCTGTGATTTTTAACCCTGTTAAAAAATGATTTAACATGAGCAGAAACCAAACAGCAATAGCTTACTTCATCTTTTCTAATTTATTATATCAGATTACCCAGGCACAAACAAATACAATCCAATATGAAATTGGTGCCGGGCTTACCAGTTTTATTTACCAGGGCGACCTGACACCTTCTTCCATCGGGTCATTCAGAACAATGCGACCGGGTATATATATTCACGGCAGTAAAATCTTAGGCTCTTCTTTTTTTTTGCGTACTCAACTTGCAATTGGTGGCCTGAGAGGAAACGATGCAACATATGATAACCCGGAATACAGGCAGCAGCGTAATTTCAATTTTCGTTCACCGGTGATAGAACTATCACAACAGTTAGCTTGGAATCCATTGGGAAAAAATCATGCAGATAAGGGATTCTCTCCTTATGTATTTGCCGGAGTGGGAATAAGCTTTTTAAAAATTAAAAGGGATTGGTCCAATTTCAATGCTGAATATTTTGGTGCATTGGGCGAAGATGTAGCTGCCCGATTAGTGGTAGATGCAGCCCATTCAGTACCCAAAATAATTCCAGTAATACCTGTCGGTCTTGGTGTGCGATACAATTTATCGTCCCGGTGGGCGGTGAATGCTGAATCAGCATACCGGGTTGTATTTACCGATTACCTCGATGGGTTTAGCCAGGCTGCCAATCCCGATAAGAATGATCATTATCATACAATATCGGCAGGGGCTATTTATCGCATTGGTAAAAAAAATACACTGGCTTGTCCTGTGCTGAGATATTGAGCGCTATAAAAAATGGTGATAGCTATTTATTTAACTCCTTTTACCCATTGCACAGCAAGACCTGCATAATAGTTTCGCCGTGGAGCTGCGTTATAAAAACGGTTACCGGCAGCATTGATGTCGTTACCCAGGCTATATTGTATATCAAACAAATTATCTGCCCCTGTAAAAATGTTCAGGTTCCATTTGCGGGCCACTGTTTTTTTCCAGCCGACCCTGCCACCCAGTAAGTTATAAGAACTTGCAAACTCAGCATTGGCATCATTCAGTGCAATACGGTCGCTATAAAAATAACTGAACGAAATATACAAGCCTGGCTTTGTTGCCATGTCGATGGTTGCTGCTACCGTATGCCTTGCTACACTGGGTAGTTGTTTGCGGGAATAATCATTACCACTTTGCTTGAAGTCTTTATAATGAAAATCATTCCAGGTATGACTTATTCCTGCAGTTGCACCTGTAATAAAACCCTGAGGATTTTTAAAGAGCTGGAAAGAAGCCTGTGATTCGAGACCCTTTTGCTGCGTAGAGCCGGCATTGGTAAAATAATCAGCATTGTTCGCATCCTTGCGTTGTACAATAGCATTTTTCAATTGATAAGTGAATGCGTTCACTTCCACATACAATCGTTGCTGAAGCCAGTTGCTTTTAAAACCTGCTTCATAACTAATGCCATGTTCAGCTTCAAGATTGGTACTGATCACACTGGTAGAAGGCAATACTTCCTGAACAGTTGGTGGAGAGAAGCCTTTTGAAATACTGGCATACATCCAAAGCCCGGCAACAAGTCTTTTAGATATAGCGAGTCTTGGTGCCCATTCACTGTTATAGGTTTTCTTTACCGGCGTAAATAAAGGAACGGATAGCCGGGTAATAGTAATGGATGATTTATTTATGCTCACTCCTGCAGTAACATTCCAGTTATGTGGCAGCCGGAGATCACCTTGTGCAAAAACCGAATAGATCCAGTTATTGATATCGTCATCCGTTATAATACTGCCGGGATTGCCATTTACATTGGTAAATGTTTTTGTATTAAAAAATCCTTTTTGTGCTTCTCCGCCAAAAAGAAACTGAAGTGTGGAGCTTGCCAGATCATGATCCCATTTAAAAATAGTACGGCCACCGAAATGCGGTTCTGATCTTCTTTCATAATTCCTGAATGTTGGATTTTTAATTTGGGAAAAAGCTCCGTACACAACTGTACTGTTTTGAAAATGCTCACTGAAATGATAATCGTTATTAATGCCTGCTAAAAATGTTTTCTGGTAGATGGCTGCCCTGGCCTGGTCAGCAGAGGGAAGAATTCCTGCCGCTGGCCTGGCTGCTTTTGGATTGGTAGTATACTCCGCCTTTGTTAAAGCTCCGGGAGTTTGGTAATAAAGATCTCCATATAATATAGAAGCACTGAGCTGTTGCCTGTCATTCGCTTTTATTTGTGTTTGCCAGGTAGCAATATCACGACGCATTTGGCTATGATTCCTGTAGCCATCGCTTGACTGGTGCGTATAGCTGAACGTATTCCGGTGATCATCATTACTGGCTTTTACTTCAGCGTTCAGGTTATTTAAATGATAGCTTCCCAATCCATAATTAACGCTAAAGCCCTGTGTCCATTTTTCAGGTTGACCATTAATAAGAATAACTCCACCTGTGCCGGCGCCATACAAACTTCCGCCCGGTCCTTTTATTACTTCGATGTTATTGAAATTGTAATAACCCAGTTGATTCAGGTAAGTACTACCACCGGGATCGGTGAAAGGAATATTGTTCCAGTAAATTTTTATATTCCGGACACCAAAGGGAGACCGCAGTGTGCTTCCTCTTACATTCATCCGGTAGCTGCCCGGTGATCGTTCTTCCATTCTTATACCCGGCGTATTATTAAGGGCTGGTAAAATGGAAGTATTATTGAACCGTTCTAATTGTGGTGAGCTGATATGATTGATAGCAACTGCAGTTTCTTTCAACTGCCGGTTTTGTTCAAATGCTTTGATAACAACTTCGCCCAATGCTTTAGCGGAATCAGCGGGTTCGGTTTGCGAAAAACAAAACAGGGATAAAAAAGGGCATGCAATACTGCTACAGATAAATCTTTTTATAAACATCGGGTGAGATTAGTATAATAAAGGTAGATTGTTTTTTTCCTATCTTCAACGCATGACAGGAAAACCAAAGCTCCGGCTGTTTGATCTTACGATGATCGTTGTTGGATTAGTGATCGGGATGGGAATATTCAGAACATCTTCTGATGCTGCCAATGC